>CAVPKV010000001.1:0-51173 GCA_963705785.1 uncultured Solirubrobacterales bacterium
TGCGCAGTGATTAGTCGCACCGCGTCTGTTAAGACGAGGTTTCGATGTCGCGCACCGGGCACCTTCTTGTCCGGCGACCCGGGTGGTGCTTCCGGCGGTCGGGGCACAGCGGATGACCACCGGTTCACGCGGCGGCAACACCTCGCTACCCTTGCCGTTCGGCCTACGACAGTCGCTGGAGGTCCAAGATCTGACGACCGACGGCCGCCGGAGCATCCCCACCTCGCCGCTATCGTCTAGGGGACTAGGACGCCGCCCTCTCACGGCGGAAACCCGGGTTCGAATCCCGGTAGCGGTACTTACACGAAAGGCCCGCTCCGGCGGGCTTTTGCTTCTCTCGGGGTCAGGCGGTCTCGCTGCCCGTCGTGGTGGTTGCCGAACTCTCACCGAACATTTGCTGCTGGCGGGCGCTGACGATCTCGTGCTCAGCGTCGATTCGCTGGGCCTCGGCGTACTCCTCAATCAGGTGCGCGTAGGTCTCCAGCAGGACGCCCAGTGAGTGCCCCAGCTGGCGTGCCACGTACAGCGGCTGGCGTCCCTCGGCGGCGGATTGCAGGCCTTCTTCCGGGAGCTGAACCGGAGTTGGAGACCGGTTTGGCCGGTGACTTGGTAGAGGTGTGATCAGATCAGTTGGGCAGAGCAGTTGGGAATGTCGTCGCCTCGCTACTCCGAGCTGGCCGAAGTCACGCCCGATGGGACTGGCGCGGTCAGCGGCCGTAGGCTCTCGTGCGGTCCCGCCGCCGGCTCTTCCTCGCTGCTGGCGGGAACTTGCTTCCCGCGTTTAGCGAGACAATCGCCACCGGCGGAGCGAGTCCCCGACCGAGGACCCTGTCGATCTCAGCTTGTATCTCCGCCGCCGGCGGTACGGTGCGTCTCACGGCGTAGGCCTCCTTCATCGTCTGCCAGGACTTGAGGGAACCTACGCCGTCACTACGACAGCACCAACTCCGTATTTACAGCAGTTCTGAGACGCGCCCAGTGTTGGAGGTGGTCGTTTGAGTTGACCTGATCTGACATAAGCTCGTCGTCGCCTGCCGGTGTGAGTCCGGTCCGGGTAGCTGCCAGGAGGCCCGGTAGCAGGCTGGCGGCTCGGTCTGGAAACGGGTCGGGTCGAAGCCCAGCGTCAAGAGCCCTCCAAGGGGGAGCGACTGAGCGGTCCGCAGCGTCAAGCGAAGCCTGCCGCGCCGTTAGTGTGCCCGCCTGCGGGCGGGGGATGGGGAGTGCCGAGCCGAGTCTTTCACGGCGAAGGCCACGGAAGGGGTGAAGAGCCTGGATGTGCAGCCCCGAAGAACTCCCCGGCGTAGAGGGCGTGGAACGTTCAGATGGTGGCGGCGGGAACTGGGGAGGTCCTCCCCGGCCCGGCGGTCTGCGGCTTGTGCTGCCGGAAGCGTCGTGTCCTATAACCGGTGTTGAGCCGGGAAGTGGGAGACGAGCCGGGTGGGCGTCGGAGGCGGCCGTATTACCGCTTGAGCCGAGCGGACAACAGAACCGCCGGTGAGGGAAGGGCCGCTGCTTCGTTCATGCGTCACGCACAGGGAAGGGCCGGTGAGTGCCAGCAATGGCTAGGGCCACCAGGCAGGACAAAGTTCGAGAACTGCAGCGAACGCTCTACCGGGCGGCCAAGGCCGACCCCAAACGAAGGTTCCACGCGCTCTATGACAAGGTCTACCGCAGAGACGTCTTGGAGCGGGCGTGGGAGCTGGTGCGCGCCAATCGCGGCGCGGCCGGGATCGACAAGCAGACCATCGCCGATGTTGAGCGGTACTGGGGTTGACCGACTGCTCGACGTGCTGGCCGCGGATCTGAAGGAGGGGAGGTGGCGGCCGCTCCCCGCGCGCCGGGTGTTCATCCCGAAACCCGGGCGCCAGGAGCTTCGTCCGCTCTCGATCCCCGCGGTTCGCGACCGGGTCGTGCAGGCGGCCGTGAGGATCGTCATTGAGCCGATCTTCGAGGCCGACATGCTGGAGTGCTCGTTCGGGTTTCGGCCCAGGCGCTCGGCGCACGACGCGCTCCAGGTGCTCGTTGATGAGACCTGGAGGGGCAGGCGGTGGGTCCTGGAGTCGGACATCGCCAACTGTTTTGAGGCGATCCCGCACTCGCAGTTGATGTCGGCGATCGAGGAGCGGATCGTCGACCGTCACGTGCTGAAGCTGTTGCGCGCGATGTTGCGCGCGGGAGTGATGCAGGACGGGGCGGTCAAGCGCAACGATGCTGGAACTCCGCAGGGCGGGGTGATCTCGCCGTGCCTGTGCAACGTCTATCTGCACCGGCTTGACCGGCAGTGGACCGAGCGGGAGCGGGAGTCTGGTGCGTTGCGCAGACGACGTGGTTGTGATGTGCCGGACGCGGGGGGAAGCCGAGCATGCCCTTGGGGCGTTGCGGGCGATCCTCTCCGAGCTCGGACTCACGCTCAAGGACGCCAAGACGCGGATCGTGGAACTGCGCGAAGGCGGGGAGGGGCTGGACTTTCTCGGCTTCCATCACCGCTGGGTGCGTGGCGACACTCTCGCCTCACGGCATCTCTGCTTCCTGGCCCGCTGGCCCTCACCTCAGGCGATGGCGCACGCCCGCGAGCGGATCCGTGAACTCACGGACCGGCGCAGGCTGCGCGCTACCGGTCGAGGATGGTCGTGCAGGACGTTAACCACTTCCTGCGCGGCTGGGCGGGTACTTCCGCTACGGAAACTCCGCCCAGTTCTTCGACAAGATCACGTTCCACGCGCTCGTGCGCGTCGGCTGGCTTCGTCACCAAGCGCCACAAACAACGCGGCGGATACGGGTGGTGGGTAATCAACCAATCACCCGACCGGATGGGACTGATCAACCTCAACGGAACCATCGTCGCGCCACGACCCAACCGGCCGTGGCGCCAGGGACGCTGAATGCCGACGGTGAAGAACGTCGGAGAGCCGTGTGCGAGAAAACCGCATGCACGGTTCGAGGTGGCGGCGGGAGGAAACCAGGCCAGTCGGCAACGCCGTGCGGCCCAGGCGCCTCTCGCCGACCCTACCACTCCCTCTCCAACGCCATGGCGCGGCGGAGAAGGCCGTCCCGCAGATCGTTACCGGCGCTCATGACCAGCGGGCTGACGTGTCGGCTGACGGTCGTCTGTGCCCAACCTGCGCTGCCTCTGGTGCGGGGCCTCGGCGGCTGGGGCTAGGACGATGACTCGCTCGCCTGCTTGGAGTGGGAGGTCAGGGCGGGCGGCGATGATTTCGCGGCGGCGAGTGATCGCGACGGGCAGAGATCCGGGTGGCCAGTCGATGTCGCCGAGGCGCTGCCCGAGGGCTGGGGAGTCTGAGTGGATTCGCAGCTCAAGGGTCCGGTAGCCACGGAGAGGGGTGCTCGGCAGGCGGATGCTGGTCACTGGATCGTCGCTGGCGAAGTCGGCCGCAGCTGCTCCCGCTTCGACCTGTTGATCGGAGGAGCCGACCCATGCCGTCAATGCTCTAAGCACGTCCGCGCGAGTAAGCCAGCCGCGCAGCTGGCCGTCCCGGGAAAGCACCGGCAGACCGTCGCGCCCGTAGAGCACGAGCTGGCGGCGTGCATGCTCCAGGTCCTCCTCCACGAACAGTGCCTGGGGCTGGCGGACCAGCGTGACCGGCCCGACGAGCTTCTCCCATTGCGACTCCTCGACGGTCACGTGAGACTTCTTGCCACTCAAATCTGAGGCGCCGTCGAGACCGCTGACGGGCTGCATCGCCTCTTGGACGGTCAAGGCCTGCAGCGCGGCGGTGGCCTTTGGCCGCTCGATATCGATCCCGCGCCGCAGCAGCTTGGTCGTGTAGATGCTGCCGTAGGTGAGGCGCTTGGCCAGCTGCGAGGAGATGCCGCAGACCAGCATGATCGGCAGGGTCAGGGTGAAGTTGCCCGTCATCTCCGCGACGCTGGCGATTGCAGTTAGCGGCGCCTGAGCCGCGGCTGCGAACACGCCCCCCATGGCCACGACCCCGTATAGGGCGGGCGGGCCGATGGTCGGGCCGAACGCGTGATCGACGATCACTCCAAAAGCGGTGCCGGCCGCGGCGCCGACGAACAGCGAGGGCGCGAACACCCCGCCGGACCCGCCGATCCACAGCGTCAGGCTGGCAGCGAACATCTTCCCCACCATGAGCACGACCACGAACCAGAGCACGTAATGCCCGGCCAGCACCCGACCCATCACGGGGTACCCCACCCCGTACATCTGAGGCAAGATCAGCAGCACAAGCCCCAGAGGCACACCGCCTGCCACCGGACGCAGCCACTCTGTTCGACCCTTCCATAACCGATCGGCCACATCCTGGCCTCGGTAGATGAGCTTTTGGAAACCGACGCCGATCAGCGCGGCGGTGACTCCAAGCAATGCGATAAGGAGGTAGCTGAAGTCGTTGCCAATGCTCAGGTCGTGGGGAAGCCCGGCAAAAAACGGAGCGCCACCGAAAAAGGCCCGGCTCACGACATCGGCCGTGACCGCCGAGAGAATCGTGGCGGCCAGAGCATCCAGTGAAAACTCCTTCAGGACGATCTCAAACCCAAAGAAGAGCCCCGTGAGCGGCGCGTTGAAAGTGGCCGAGATACCCCCCGCGGCGCCGCAGGCCACAATCACCCGCAGCCGACCCTCGCTCATCCGCACCAGTTGGCCCAACGTCGAGGCCAGCGCCGAACCGATCTGCACAATCGGGCCCTCCCGGCCAACCGAGCCACCCCCGCCGATACACAGCGCCGAGGCCAAGGCCTTGACGACCGTCACCTGAGGCCGAATCCGCCCCCCGTTCTCGGCCACGGCCAGCATCACCTCGGGCACGCCGTGTCCCCGAGCCTCCCGGGCATAGCGCTGAATCAGCGGCCCATAGACCAGAGCCGCAATCACGGGCACGACAACCACAAACCAGATGCCCAGAAAGGGGAGGTGAGGACTGGGGACGTGGCCCTGCTGCCCGAACGTCTGCTGGCCGCTGAACAGCCACGTAATGCCGAAGATCAGCTCGCGGAACAGGGCAGCCCCCAAACCGGCCGCCACACCGACCACCAGGGCCATTACGACGAGTCCGAGCTTTGCCGCTGCCAGCCAGTCGGAGACTCGGCGAGCCCTTGTTCTGCCATCTCTCGCGTCCAGGGCCTGAGTCAGCCGGTGAGCCCATGGCGCGGCCGGCGGTCCCGATTGGGGACCCGGTGATGGGGCGGTGGGAGTCATTCCTCGGGTCCGCCCCGCGCCCGCGATCGTGCCGCCGAAGGCTCGATGCGCCAGCCCAGCGACCAGTCCTGCTCCGGGACCGTGCCGCCCGCGTCAGCAAAGGCGAGCAGGGCTCGCGCGACGGCCGCCCGGTCGCGCGAGGGCATCCGCTTCAGGATCGCGCCGATCTCCTTGCGCCGACGCCGGCTGACCTCGCCAATCAACTCCAGGCCTTCCGCGGTCAACGCGATGCGGACCGCGCGGCGATCACGACTGGCCCGACGCCGGCGCACGAGGTGCTTGCGGACCAGCCGATCGCACATCCTGGTGGCGGTCGAGCTCTCCACTCCGAGGACCAGGGCCAGGTCGGCGACGCGCTGCGGCCCCCTGGCGGCCAGTTCCACGAGCACTCGGTATTGCGTCAGCGTCACATCCTCGGGCAGGCCCTGAAGCGAGCGTGCCGCCACTGCCACCAGCGCCCGACTGGCGCTGATCACCGCGTCCACTAACGCCTCGTCGTTGACGCTGATGCTGCCGGTCGTCATGGAAGACGTCCCGCGGCGATTACTTGCTATGGTCATTAGTTGCATAATGCCAGCTTTTCACGAACCGCAGCAGCGAACACTCAGCCGGTCCGCTGTGCGGCCCAGCGGTGATCCGACGGCAAACGGCGATGGTGCAGGATCGACGCGGTGGGTGGGCCTTCTCGAGGCTGATCCGGACCTGGCCCAAGGCCTGCCCGCGGAGTCCCGCCTCAGGGCGCAACGCGCGTTGCGGGTACCCGTGATCACGCTCGAGCGAGGCGCTTGGAATCCACCCCAGCTCTCCGGCGCCGCGATCGGGGTCATGGTCCTCGACGGCCTGCTGCTGAGGACCCTCCACCTCCCTCGCGCGACGTCGGCCGAGCTCGTCGGCCCAGGCGACATGCTCCGCCCCTGGGAGGAGTCGGAGCTCCCGGGCATGGAGCCACATCCAAGCGCATGGCGAGCGCTGGATAGGGCGGCCATAGCTCTCCTTGACGAACGTGCGACCGCGGGCCTGGCCATCTGGCCTTCGGTCATCACGATCCTGGCCGCCCGATTCCTGCGTCGGTCGAGGTGCCTCACCTACCTCATGGCCGCACAGCACCTCCGCCGGGTCGAGGACCGACTGCTCTTGACGCTGTGGCACATCGGATCAAAGTGGGGACACGTGACAACCCAGGGAGTGCGCCTACCCGTGCGGTTGACCCACGAGATGCTCGCGCAGGTCGTCGGGGTCAGGAGACCCACGATCAGCACTGCGCTCTCGGCCCTCTCGAAGGAAGGACGCGTGATCCCAGACGACCGCGGGCAGCTGGTGCTCCTTGGCCAGCCACCCGACTGGCCGCACAGCGTCGCGCTCACCCCGAGAGATGTCGCGGTCCGCTGAGGCCACGCGAACGCGCTAGCGCCCAGCGGGCAGGCGCCGCCCTCATCGGTCGCAGCGCCACCGTGAACCCGTCGCTCTAAGCGATCCGTCGGCGTCGCCACCAGGACCGGGAGAGAGTTCTTTCGGTCCCACTGGCAGCGCTCGGGTGTCGTGGGGCTCGACAGCCGATTCGCGGCAAGTGCGGCAAGACTCCTACGCGGATGCCGAGCCTGCCCAGCCGCGCGACTAACTCAGCCATCGGAGTAGAGCTCAAAGACTGGGTATGGCGCGGCCGAGTCAATGGCTAGCTTCAGCTTTAGCTTGCCGGTCAGTACCGCGGGTGTTGCGGCGAGCGATTTCACCGCATGGTCACCTAGTCTCATGCTCAAGACTCGGTTGTCAGAGTCCGACGTGTTCGAGAGCGTTTGGCGCTGGCCGTATCCCGTCGGAGGTTCCTTCGGGCGATCTCCCTCTCTCCGCTGTCTGCGCCAGCGCACCCGGGCGTGGCACAGGGCACGGCCGCAGCGCTCCCGCCAGACGTCTGACCTCGGTCTGGATCACCGCCTCGTCATACCGTCTCGAATTCGCCCGAGGTCGCCTGGCGCGCTGTCCCGAGGGCCGAATCCTGGCGAGACCTCCAACTCTCTGCTGTACGACCGGCATTCCTCTCCTTCGTTGTCCGCGGGAGCCACTATCCCTGGATGTGACCGTGCAACAACAGAGCGCCGGTCCGACCGCTGACACCACGAGGTCGAAACAGAGGGATCGGGGCAAGCCCAACACGATGCGGCGTCACTTGGGTACAACGGAGCCCGGCATCAGCCAGGCGCACCGCTGAACAGTCCCCCCGGGGCGAACTGGAGCGCACATCAGGATGACACCGGAGGCCGCGTACGCCACGGGCGCCCAACCCCCGGCCCGCTCGCAGGTCGGGCCGGGTGAGATCTGGCGTGGACGGCGCCCGTTCCCTCTTTGCCATCGGACTGACACCTCGCCAACGAGGCCAAAACCCCCTACCGCGACGGGTGTTGGAGAAAGGGCAACGCCAGGCTGGGACCAGCACATCGACAGGGCGAACAGAAAGGATCCAATGACTCGGCGTGAACGTGGTAGCGACCGGACGAAAACCTGGCTCCCGGGAGGGGCTGGCCGAATCGTGGCGGTGATGACCGCCACGCTAGTGGTGAGCGCGAGCGCTAGCGCGGCTACGAACAGCGTCATGCGCAGTGCGAATGACCCGAGCTATGGCCGGATTCTCAAAGCCCCCAACGGGTTCACCGTTTACGTCTTCTGCGCCGGCACCCAGACGCACTGCGCCGGTCACCGCTCGCCGGCATGGCTTCCCCTGATCGCCCCTGGCCGCGTGGTGGCCGCGAGGCATTCGGAGATCACGGCTCGCAAGCTCAGGACAAGGAAACTCAGGGACGGGAAGCGTCAGGTCACCTATTACGGCCAGCCGCTCTATCTCTACAAGGGCGATCACAAGCGCCAACAGGCAAACGGGGAGGCTAAGCCGCAGGGAAATGGTGCCTGGTTTGTCATCAGCACGACCGGAAGGCCCGTTCCACCGCCCAGCTACTAGGGCAAAGGCAAGAGGTCGCGGTTCAGCACGCATGCGACAGCGCTGCTGGTCGATCCAAGCCACAGCCACCGATGCCCGTGATGGAGGCACTTCCACGCCATGGCCAGTCGGTGGACCGGTAAACGATCCCCCACGGCTGCTGGGGACCGTCCCAGAAGATTGGGAATCGGGCCGGTCGGTCGGCGCGCGTGGGTTTGGCGGCCCGATGGCTGCATCCCCCCGACGTTCGTGCGCTGACAGCGCCGTTTTCCATCGCCGACAGCGGGGGGTAGACGAGGTCTAGTGCAATAAACGATCGGCCGTTTGGCCAAGACGAGGAGGAAGCTGAATGTCGAGACGCAGAGCTGTCGCCGTCGTAGCCGCTTTGGCGGTCCCAGTAGGTGTCGCTGTCGCCGTGAGTCCCGCCGCAGCGACGGTCCAGCAGCAGAGATGTTGGACTACCCCCGACGGAGTGTGCTCGAAGCCGTACGCACGTACGTACTCGGCACTTCACCGACGCCACCAGTCAGCCCGTCTGAACGGCCGGGTGAGAAGGGGCGGTCTGCCGACGACCTACTACTTCGTGTACGGAAGACACGCACGGGGCGGTCGGACCTCACCACACCGGCGTATAACGGGCGGACATGATTACCATCGCGTCACCTTCCTTGCGAGGCACCTGAAGGCTCACACACGTTATTACTACCGCCTGATTGCCCAGAACAGGATGGGCACCTCGCGCGGCCTGAGTAGATGGTTCCAGACGAGGTGATCCCACGGGAACGAGCAGTGCCAGAAGTGCGCCGGTACCTCGCTGGGACCTGACAATCGCGATGTGTGGCCGGGGCGGCAGCGTCGGCCACACATCGCCGGGGGCTGTTCGGCGTGGTCTAACGGTGCCCGCGCGGACCTCGACCACCTACCGACCCGAAATGCTGAGCGCCGCGCAGCGCCGCGAAGCCCGACACCGTCGATACGGGCGGGCGCCAGCCCGCCCGGTTCTGCCCGTTCGCCTCGCCAGCGGTGACGGTGTGCTTGTCGCGGGTAGCGCCGGGCTCTGGGTTCGCGCGGTCAATCTCTTTCGCGAGCAGCTCGCGCGGGTGAGAGGATGACGGGACGTCGGGGATGATGCGGGAGTCATTCAGCCGCCAAGGAAATCGGACAGTCGTCGTAGCTCGCATAAGTGCCGGACCTCGTCGACCAGCTCATCCTCATCGAGCCACCACTGCGCGCCAAACGCCATCCACGCCCACGGATGATCGCCGCGATCCTCACAGCCATCATCCTGGGCAAGCTCGGCCAATCCAATGCCGGAGCCCGCCGATTTCTGCAGTGGGCGCTGGGAAACCAGGACGGCACCACCGATCTCGATGCGATGCCACGCGACTGGCATGACCGACTCGCCGCGGGTGACGCCCGCGCCGTCATCAACGAACTCGCCCTAGGCACCGGAGAACACCTCACCGCAGCGCGGCTCTCAGCAATCACCACACCGACCCGCATCCTCCACGGCGACCGCAGCCAGCCAACCTTCATCGCCAGCGCCAGACGAACCAACAACCGCGTCACGCACGCCGAACTGATCCCAATCGCCAACGCCGGCCACGCAGTCCACCTACACCACCCACATCGCATCGTGAACGCCGTTCGGCCCACGCGCCCAGACCAACGATCCTGACGCCGCCGAAGCGCACGTCGACCGCGGCCGACCCGCATTCCAAGAGGGAGCATCGCGCTCTGCGGACTGCCACTTTGCGCTGTCGCTACGTTCTCGGGCGATGCCGCAACAGCCACGGCTTCCGAGAGCGGGCGAAGCACGGATCGCGACGGACAAGCTGGTCGCGTACGCGCTTGACCCTTCGCACGAACGCGGCGCGTGTCTTCGCATCAGCCCTCGGGATCACAGCAAAGGACTGGCGCTACCTCCATGACCAGATCCTTGCGGCGCTGCCGCGCGCGGCGGTCCGTGGAACGCGGATCACTCCGTTCGGCGTGGCCTATGAGGTCGTCGTCATCGTTGATGGGCTCAACGGAAGGGCGGCACCGGTCGCCACGACCTGGATGGTCCAGCGTGACGCTCCGCCCCGGCGAACGTCGACCTGGGTAGACATCCCTTAGGCGCCTGCGAGAATCTAGGAGCTCTGGCAGCTGAACCCCACAAGATGCTCGACGTCGTGGAGCTACGGGTCGAATCGGGACGTTGGCCGGCTGGGACTGTCGGAACGATTGTGGAAGTCGACCCGGACAAGGCTCTGATCGAGATCAGCGATGATCGCGGGCATGCACTTGACTTCATTTCGCTGCCACACGATGCGCTGGTGCCGCACCCAGAGCCGAGCCACCAGATCGCCTCGTAGCCCGCTCGTCTGCCGAACTCTCGCCGAACATTCAGTTCAGCTCAGCCACTTTGCGCCTCGGGGCCAATCCGCGTCTGCGCTGCAAATCAATGACATTGCAGAACGCTGGCGGACCCTCGAGTAGCCTCTCACGGCGGAAACCCGGGTTCGAATCCCGGTAGCGGTACTCCACAAAGCCCTAGGGGGACGGGGGTTCCAGTGGGTGAGAGGCCCGCGAGGGAACCTATTCGGGAACCCGGCGCCAGGAAAACGGCCACGCCGGGCCCAGCGTTCACCAGCGGGCGTACACACGGTAGTCCAGCGGCCCGCTCGCATTGGAGGAACTCGACCGCCTACTCGAGCGTCTGGCAGCCGAGGACCTCGTCGACCGGTTGAAGGCGGACAGGCTTCAGATCCAGGTCGATCCGGCTGACAAGGCGTTGCTGGAGCCTGGCCGCCGGGGCGATTCTGATGACCTTAGAGATCGAGGCCACGCTCGGGCGTCGTCGCCCACGGTGACGACGAAGGCGTGATGGGCATGCGTGGCGCAAGGCCTGAACTGGTCACGATATCGTCGCGCAGCTTCGCGGCTTCGGGGAGGGTCTGGAGCTTCGTGAGCGAGTGGTTTTCGATTTGGCGGATGCGTTCGCGGGAGACGTTGAACGTGCGCCCGATCTCGTCGAGCGTCCGGGGGTGCTCGCCGCCGAGGCCGTAGCGCAGTTCGAGCACCCGTCGCTCGCGGTAGCTGAGGCTGTTGAGCGCGTTCCGTAGGGCTTCCTTTGCCAGGATCTCCACGGCGCGCTCGTATGGAGACTCGGCTTGGGGGTCGGCGATCAAGTGGCCGAACTCGGACTGCTCCTCGTCGCCGACGGGCTTCTGCAGGGATACCGGAGCCTGGGCGGAGCGCTTGATCGACTCCACCTCGTCGGGCTCGATCCCGGTGACCTCGGCGATCTCCTCGATGGTCGGCTCGCGCCCGAGCCCGGTCACGAGCTTGCGCTCGGCGCGGCCAATCTTGTTCAGCCTCTCGACGACGTGGACGGGGATCCGGATCGTCCGCGACTTGTCGGCGAGCGAGCGGGCGATCGCCTGGCGGATCCACCAGGTCGCGTAGGTGGAGAACTTGAAGCCCTTGCGGTAATCGAACTTCTCGGCGGCGCGGATGAGGCCGATCGTGCCTTCCTGGATCAGATCCGGGAACGGCAGGCCCTGGTTGCGGTAGTTCTTGGCGATCGAGACGACGAGGCGCAGGTTCGACTCGACCATCTTCTCCTTGGCGCCGAAAGACCCTCGCTCGATCCGCTTCGCGAGATCGACCTCCTCATGGGCGCTCAGCAGCCGCGCCTTGCCGACCCCCTTGAGAAGCAGCTGGAGCGAGTCGGTCGTGATATCCGGCTTGAGATCCACCGGAGGATTACGCCGAATGCGTTGCTCGGGCGCGCGGTCGATGGTCGCGCTCGCCGCAGTGGCTGGGTCGACTTCCTCGACCAGCTCGATGTCACAGGCGTCGAACAGGCCGTGCAACTCCTCGACGTCAGTCTCGTCGAGGCCGACCTCGGCCGCGGCGGTCGCGATCTCGGCGTAGGTGAGCACGCCGGCCCGCTGGCCGCGTCTGATCAGACCCTTGACCTCTTCAAGCTCCTGAAGTTCCGCCGCTGGCATCTGGTCAGTCGTGGGACCGCGTCAGGTACGCGTAGCGGGGGTCGCTCGGACCGACCGGGCGTGCCTCGGCCCGGGTACTGTCCGTTCGCCGGGCGTTTAGATGTCGTTGGGCATCGATCGCCGACGAGAGCCGCCGCGACTCGCGATCACGATCGAGCTCGTCTCGTCTGCGCGCCGCCAAGTCCTGTCGCCTCGTGGTCATTGTTCAAGCCTTCCGTCCCTCTGTTGGGTCCGCGCCGAAGGACGAGGGCCAGAACCCGCGCGCGGTCAATCAGATTGGGACGCGACCACCGGGCCGGTGGGGTAACGCCCGTAGGAGTACGGCACCGACCCCGCAGTCAGAACCAGTGACCCGAGCCTCACGCCTCGTGGCGCAGGTGGCGCCGTCGGTGGCATCCGGGCTCCGGCCGAGAATCCTGGCCGCAGGGCCAGCTCACATTCGACTGTACTCCGATCGCGGGCGTTCGCGTGAACCAGACGAGCGATTCGGGCAACTCAAAGTCGATTCAGGTCAGCCCTGTTCCTCGTGGGCTTTGTGGTGAGCGGCGGCGATGCGGATGAGCACGGTGGACCAGGTGCGAAACGGTCGCCAGTTCTCAGCGAGTTGGGTTAGGCGTTCGAGCGAGAGTTGTTGGGCGTCATAGAGCTCGGCGGCGTAGTTGAGCGTTCTGGGTTCAGGGATTCTGAGCGGCGCGTCCGCGAAACCGGTTCCGCGCAGGACGATGAGGCTCGCATAGAACGGTCCGATGCCCTCGAGGGTCTGCACATAGATGAATGCGTCGTCTGGTCCGCGGGACTTCAGCGCGTCGGCCTGTAACTCAGCGCCGGCGTTGGCGATCTTGTGTAGGCGTCGTGCCTTGGTCTGGTCCAGCCCCGGAAAGTCGGTGAGGTCACTGAGTGCGTCGGGTTGCGGGAAGGCATGGACGGTTTCACCGGCGAGCGTGAAGCTGTGGCCGAGATGTTCGCTGATCGCGGTGCGTGTCCGGGCGGCCGCCGCCGACGGCTTCCGGGCAGAGATGATCGACCACGCCGCAGCTTCATAGGGGGAGTGAAAGAGCACCGGTCGATGCCCGGGAAACCGCGTTTGCAGCTCGGCGATTACGCGATCGCGCTCGCCGACGCCCAAGAACTCGTTGCCGTCATAGTCGACGGAGATGATCCGCGCGATCTGTTTGAGTGCGAGCTCGGGATCTGCCGTTTTGGTGCTTTGCAGCTCGACGGTGATCTCCTGATCGGCGGCGGATTGGCGGAGGACCGCACCGGCGTATCCGCTGCCCCCATCAACCGGGAACGCAAGCCGCATAGCCCCGTCGAAGCGAAGCGGCTGGCCTTCAGTCGGCCCAAAGCCAAAGGTCGCGGCCGCGTGGAGCGAAAACGGTCCGACGGGAACCAATTGAGCGGTGTACGCGCTGGCGGTTGGACGCGGTAAACGGGTCATCGTTCGACAGAAGGGAGCAGGATTCGCCTGCTGGAACGTAGTGTGGCCGCACAGCAACTTGTAGGGGTGCACCGCAGCTCTCGGTGAGGACTGACTACGGAGCCGAGGACCAGCGTCGCGCACGGCAGCACGGAGCACGTGGCCGTTTCGCCTACGGATCGCGGTCGATCTGACTGGCGCGTTAGGATCGCTGGACCTGAGATCTGGCCGAGGGCGTGTATGGGCGAGACGGTTGAGCTGGCGACGATCTACCTGGTCGATCTGGTTGGGTCGACGCGGCTGGCGACGTCTGTAGGTCCGGCGCGGGCGGACGAGTTGCGGGCGGAGTTCTTCGCGTTATTGCGCGATGCGATCGGTGCGTCTGGGGGCCGGGAGTTCAAGAACACGGGCGACGGTCTGTTCGTGGTGTTTTCGTCGGCGTCGGGCGCGGTGCAGTGTGCGGTCTTGACCCAGCAGCTGTTCGAGCGGCGCTATCGCGGCGCGGATCAGCAGTTGCACGTGCGGATCGGGTTGGGGACGGGTGAGTCGACGGTCAGGGACGGGGACTATTTTGGGATGCCGTCGATCGAGGCGGCGCGGTTGTGCGATCAGGCGCCGGCGGATGGGATCCTCGTGTCGCCGATGACGAAGATGGCGGCGGGGCGGGTAGATGGTGCCCGGTTTGAGTCGGTTGGGGAGTTGGAGTTGAAGGGGATCCCGGAACCGGTGGAGGCGTTCAGTGTGGTGTGGCAGCCGCTGGAGCCTGAGCAAGCAGACGCAGGGGTCGGCCGGTGGCCGCTGCCAGAGGCGCTGCGGGGGGTGCCTCGGATCGCGTACGTCGGTCGCGCGGCGGAGCGCGCCTGGCTGGAGCAGGCGCGAGCGTCGGCGCGGTCGGGTGCTCGTCAGCTTGTTTTGTTGTCGGGCGAGCCGGGGATCGGGAAGACGAGGCTGGCGTCGTATGCGGCGTTGGGTGCGAACGCCGAGGGGTTCGCCGTGTGCTGGGGTTCCTGTTCGGAGGATCTGGCGGCGCCGTATGAGCCGTGGATCACGGTCTGCTCGCAGCTGGTCGAGCATGCGCCGGAGGCGGTGCTGAACGATTACGCCGAGCGGTACGGTGGAGAGGTCGCCCGACTGGCGCGCAATCTCGGGCGACGCGTTGCCCAGGCGTCGGCGCCGCAGTCTTCCGATCCGGAGACGGAGCGGTTCCTGCTGTTCCAGGCGGTGGCTGGGCTGCTGCGGGACGTCGCGGAGACGTTCCCGCTCCTGGTGGTGCTGGACGATTTCCATTGGGCTGACGCGCAGTCGGTGGCGTTGCTCAAGCACGTCGCCAGGTCGGTCGAGCACTGTGCGCTCGTGGTGCTCGTGACCTATCGTGATACGGATCTGGGCAAGGATGACCCGCTGACCGGAGTGCTGGCGGATCTGCGTCCGTTGGCGGGTGCGAAGCGGATCGCGTTGCACGGTCTGGCGGTCGAGGATGTTGAGGCGTTGACGGCCGCGGCCGCGGGGCATGACCTGGATGCGGATGGGATCGCCTTGGCGGGCGAGATCGCGGCCGAGACGGATGGGAACCCGTTCTTCGCGGGCGAGATCCTGCGCAACCTGTCGGAGTCCGGGATGATCGTGTTCGACGAAGCGAGTGGGCGCTGGAGCATCGACCGCAGCTCAACTGTGGCCCTGCCTGAGAGCGTTCGCGAGGTCGTTGAGCGCCGGGTAGCTGTGCTCGGGGACCGTACGAGGGAAACGTTGACGGCGGCGGCGGTGATCGGCCGGCACTTCGATCTGGGGCTGCTGGCGAAGCTCGTGGAGATCGATGAGACAGAATTGTTGGCCGAGCTCGAGCAGGCGGTCGCGGCTTCGCTTTTGGCCGAGTCGACCGAGAAGGTGGGGCGGTTCTCGTTCGCGCATGCGCTGATCAGCCACACGCTCTACGACGGTCTTGGGGCCACGCGCCGCGCGCGGATGCACGAGCAGGTCGCGCAAGCGCTCGAGGACCTGTACGGCACCGACGCG
The DNA here is from genome assembly GCA_963705785.1 of uncultured Solirubrobacterales bacterium. Taxonomy (GTDB): domain Bacteria; phylum Actinomycetota; class Thermoleophilia; order Solirubrobacterales; family Solirubrobacteraceae; genus Palsa-465. The sequence goes on from CAVPKV010000001.1 coordinate 15,534, forward strand.
GAGGAGCAGCTCGCGGAGCTCGCGCTGCACTGGCGGCTGGCGGCCGTCTCGGTCGACAGGGCCAAGGCGGCCCGGTACTCGCTGCGTGCCGGGCAGTGGGCGCTTGACAGCCTTGCGCCGAGCGAGGCCGCGAAGCTGTTCGGCGACGCGCTGGACCTGCTGGGGACCGACCTCACAGTGGAGCGGTGCGAGGCGCTGATCGGGCTCGGCGAGGCACAACGCCACGCTGGTGTTCCAGCCCATCGTGAGACGCTGCTCGAGGCGTCCGGGATCGCGTCGGAGCTGGACGACGCCGAGCTTGCCGCCCGCGCGGCACTGGCGAACAACCGCGGTTGGACGAGTGGATTCGGGAAGGTCGACGTGGAGCGGGTGGCGGCGATCGAACGGGCGCTTGAGCTTGACGATCCGCCGCAGCCTTATCGTCGGGCGCGGCTGCTGTCGCTATTGGCTGTGGAGTTGACGTTCGCGCCGGAGCACGCGCGTCGCTGGGCATTGGCCGACGAGGCGATCGGGCTCGCCCGCCAGGCCGAGGACTCGCGAACGCTCGCGGTGGTGCTCGAGAATTCCTGCTACGCGTACTGGGCGCCCGATACGCTCGCCAAGCGCGCTGAGTACGTTCGCGAGCTGATGGCGCTCGTCGTGCACGTGAAAGATCTGCACGTCGAGTACTTTGCCGCACTCCGGCAGACGCACATAGCGATGGAGCTCAGCGACTTCGTGCGCGCCGACGCGGCGCTCGCGCGCGTCCTCGAGATCGCCGAGCAGACACGGCAACCGACGCAGAGATGGAACGCAGGTTTCACCGCGGCCGCAGTTCGCTGTGCGCGCGGCGAGCTGGAAGCCGGGGAGCGGCTGGCCGAACAGGCTTTCCAGATCGGGCAGGAGGCCGGCGAACCCGACGCCCCGATGACCTACGGAGCCACGCTCATCATGAACCGCATATACCAAGGCCGGGGCGCCGAGGTGATCGCACTGCTCGAGCAGACGGTGGCCAACGTGCCGGGGATACCCGCGTGGGAGGCCGCACTCGGCCTCACCTACTGCCTCATCGACCGCCGTGAGGACGGCGCGGAAATACTCGAGCGCGCCGCCGCGCAGCGCTTCGGACACCTCGGCTACGACCAAACCCAGATGTGCGGGCTGGCGCTGTACGCGGACACGGCCGCGCAAACGGGCTCGGTCCAGGCCGCAGCGATGCTGTACGAGCTGCTGGATCCATATGCGGACCAATTCGTCTGGAACGGCGGCTCGAGCTTCGGACACGCGCGCATGTACCTCGCGCTTCTTGCCGCGACGCTGGATCGCCCCGAGCAGGCCGACGCGCACTTCGCGTTCGCCTGCAACTTTCACAACGAGCACGGCCTACGCCTCTGGGAGGCTCGGTCTGAACTCGGCTGGGCCGAGGCGCTCGCCGAGCGCGGCGAGACCGTGCTCGCGCGAGAGCATGCCGCCCGGGCACTCGAGCTCTCCCGCGAGCACGGCTACGGCACGTTCGAGCCACGCGCGGCCGTGATCGTCGCCTCACCCGCAATTATCGAAACCTGATCCTGCGACGCGCTCGCCCGATCAACCGCAGCTATCGATCAGGCAGTCGTTCGCCTGCGAGGAGCCAGGAAGTCGGCCTCCGCCTGACCCAGCGCCGTCGCGGGTGGCTCGCCGTGCAGGTATTCGCCCGCGATCGCTCCCCAGTCCGCACCGGCTCGGAGTTGCGTCAGGACGACCGCGACGACGCCGTGCATCCGCCGGATCAGGATCGAGTCGGGCGGTACGGTGAACTGGTTGACCTGGGCTCTGACTGCTGCCCGTTCCTCGCCCTCGGGACGTTCGTGCTCCGAACGGTGACGGACGCGGTCGCGTGAGAAGCGCCGAACCCCGGGCACCGCGTACCACCTGGTCGCCCGTCGCATCAGCCTCAGCGCGAAGTCGGCATCGACCGCGTCCGCCCGGTCGGACGGCAGGTAGCGGCCAGCGACCAGGGCTGACTTGAGCGCGGCCGCGTCGCGGCCACGGACCGCGAGTGCGATCGCCCGCTCAGCGGCGATGCGGGTGGCGTCGACCTCACGGACCAATCCGAAGTCCAGAAAGCAGACCCGCCCGTCGGGCGCCTGCAGGTAGTTGCCGGGGTGGGGGTCACCGAGCGCAATCCCGTCCCGGTACAGCAGGCCAAAGAAGAACCGGAAGACGATCTCGCCGTAGCGGTCGCGCTGCTCCTCGTCAGCCCGGCGCACCGACTCGAAGCGCTCACCCTCGACATACTCGGACACGAGCACCCGCCGGCTCGAGAGCTCCGTGTACACGCGGGGTATGCGAATGAACGGGTGTCCGCGCATCAGGCGCTCGATGCGGCGCTGGTTCTGGGCCTCCAGCTCGTAGTCGAGCTCCTCGCCGATTCGCTCGCGCATCTCCGTGGCGAGCGCCTTCGCATCCAATCCTGGAGCCAGCCGCTTGACGAGCGGCAGCAGCATCATCGCGTTGCGCAGGTCGGTCTCGACGGCCTCCGCGACCCCTGGGTACTGGACCTTGACGACGACGTCGTTGCCCGCCAGCGTGGTCGCGCGGTGGACCTGGCCGATTGACGCGGCCGCGAACGCGCGCTCGTCGAAGTCGGCGAATACGCGCGCCAGCGGCGCACCAAGTTCTTGGCGCATCAACTTCTCGAGCCGTGCGAACGGCACGGGCGGGACGTCGTCGCGGAGCGACGCAAGCCGTTGCTGCAGCTCGTCGCGCTGATCGTCGGGCAGCTCGTCGAACTCGACCATCGAGATCATCTGGCCGACCTTCATCGCCGCGCCCCGCATCTGCCCGAGCTGCTCGACCAGCTGGCGCACAAGCGCTGCGGTGCGGTCACGCCCGGCCGCCGCGGCCCGCTCTGGCGTACGGACCCTGTTGGCGGCGCGCATCCCGGCCCACCGGACGCCCTGTCCGGTCACCAGTCCGCCGACTCGCGCGGTTCGCGCGACTCGGCCCGTCGGCAACTTGCCCGCCTCGGGCGGCGGATCCTCAGCGGGCAGGTTCGCCATGAACTGAGGCTAGCGACGCGACTCAGGCGGACCTTGACGTCGGTCAGTGTCGCCTGCGCGGCCCGTCGGGCGTAGCCTTACCGTTACCACTCCACGTGCCCGCGTCGGTGGGACTATCAAGTCGATGATTCCCGCACCATGGCCGAGGGCCAGGATCACGATCATCGACACGCACCGCGCGCCTCCAGCTCTGCTCCGATAAGGAAGTCGTCCACGCCCCATGGATAGCCGTCCCCGAATTCGCTGGCCGCGGGGGAGGTTGGGAAGCCTGCCTGCGCGTGCTTCCTCAGCGGTTGGACTGCCGGCCAGGCTGAGAGACGTCATCAAGAATCAAGGTGTGCTCGCCCAAGCGGTCGCGCGAGTCCAGTTGGGCGGGATGAACGAGCCATGCGCGGATCCTCCTCGCTCGTCGCGAGTCTGCCGACAGGAGGACCTGGGTCTGGAGCACCTGCGGTGGTGCCAAAAGCTCGGCGAATCGCACGTGCTCTCCCGCAAAGCGTGGGAGTACACGGCTATCTGCCGGGCGCTCGAGGACGCGGGCGTGATTCGATCCGGAGCGAAGGCACTTGGCTTCGGCGTGGGCCGGGAGCCATTGGTGGCAGCATTCGCGGCTCAGGGAGTCAACGTCGTGGCCACCGACCTCCCTTCTGAGGATCCGCGAGCCACTCGCTGGGGTGAGGCCGACGAGGGGCTCGCGCGCCTGGAGGCTCTGAGGCGGCCCGACTCTTCCGCGGAAGAGTTCCGCGAGCGCGTCAGTTATCGAAGCGTCGACATGAACGCAGTCCCAAACGATCTGATCGGGTTCGACTTCCTCTGGTCCTCCTGCGCTCTGGAGCATCTCGGATCAATCGACGCCGGGGCACGCTTCGTGGCGCGGGCGATGGACTGCCTGGCCCCGGGCGGAATTGCCGTGCACACCACGGAGTTCAATCTGGACAGTGACCAGAGCACGGTGTCCTCCGGGCCCACGGTGGCGTTTCGGCGCCGCGACGTCCATGCCCTGTTGCAGCTGGTCGCGGACGGAGGGCATTCATTTGAGCCGTTCGTCGTCGGCGCCCGCCACGGTGTTCTGGACAAGATCATCGATGTGCCCCCCTATCACTACTCATCGCTGGTGCTGCGGCTTGGCCCGTACCGCATCACCTCCGCGGTGATCGTTCTGCAGGCGTCCGCAGCCGCCAGGCCGTAGAGAGCCTGAGTAGGCCCCCAACGGCCTCCTCGTCCTCACGTCCCCACTCATGGATCCTGGAGCACCCCGAGGACGTTGCCGTCGAGGTCGGTGACGGTGGCCACCAGGCGACCGCCACCGACGTCGCGCGGGGCGTCCTTCAGCGCCGCTCCGGCGGCGGTCAGCTCGGCCAGCTTGGCCTCGATGTCCGGCACGCGCCAGTAGGCCACGGGCGAGGTCATGCCCTGCGGTCCGCCCCCCGGGACGAGCCCGATGTGCTGGCCCTCGACGTCGAAGCCGACGTAGTAATCCGAGTCGGCCGTCGGCGACGCGCCGAGCAGGGCGGCGTACACCTCCTTGGCCTTGGCCAGGTCGGTCACGGGATGGAGAACGATTTTGATGCCCTCGGTGGAAGAGGCGGTCATGGTCACTCCTCAGATCGTGGGTCTGCTCCGGCTTGTTGGGTTAAGACGAAGGCCAAAGTCAAAACTCGACAGGCCGCCCGCGTGGAGCTTGAATCGGGTTCAAGCTATCGCTCGCGCCGCCGCGGCCACGACGGCCGCGCCCAGCACGGCCACCGTCAGCGATCCCCGGCGGGCCAGGACGAGCGCCGCGAAGGCCACGCCGAGTGCCCGGGCGTCGAGCGTCAGTGAGCGACCCTTGCCGAACGTCTCCACCACGACCAGCGCGGCCAGCAGGGCTGAGGCCAGTAGCCCGACGATCCCCATCGCACGGGGCGGCAGCGGGCGGCCGCGGAGAATCAGCGGCCCGGCCAGCTTCAACGCTGCCGTGGCGACGGCGAGGGCGGCGATCGTGATCCATATGCCGGTCATCACCTGAGCCTCGAGGCCGCGACGGCGGCAGCAGCCGCGATCAGGATCGGGAGCCCCGGCGGGAGCAGGGGAGTGAGCGCCAGCGCGATCGCAGCGCCGCCGCAGGCCGCCGCCAGCTTGCGCCGTCCGCGAACCTCCTCGTATAGAAGAGCCACGAAGAAGGCCGGGAATAGCGCGTCCAGGCCGTAGGTCTTGGGATCGCCCAGCGCGCTGCCGATCACCACCCCGATGACCGTGCCGAGGACCCAGCCGACGTACTGGGGGATGCTCGCGCCGGCCATGTACCACGGGTCAAACGTGCCGTCGCCGCGGCTGGCGGCCGCCCACGACGCGTCGACCGTGCTCATCGCCAGCACGATCCGGGACGTGATCCGTCCGCGCAGCGAGGGCGCGAGCGCGAGCCCCATGGCGAGGTACCGGGCGTTGAGCAGCACCCCGGCGGCGATCGCCGCGCTCGTGCTCCCGCCCGCGGCCAGGACGGCCAGGGCGCCGAACTGGGCCGCTCCGGAGAACACGATGATTGACATCACGATCGCGGCAACCGATCCCATCACGGGTCGGGCCAGCACTCCGAAGGAGATCGCGATCGCGAACACGGCGGCCCCAAAGACCAGCCCGCGGCGGACCCCCGCCTCGAGCTGCGCGCGCTCAGAGCTCACTCAGCGGGCCGCGGTCAAGCTATACGCCGGCCACGCCGATCATGCGCATGGTGGCCGCGCCCGCGCGGATCTCCCGCGCCTCGAGGTACTCCGGTGAGTCGTACCACCGTTTGGCCGCCTCGAGGTCGTCGAACTCCATCACGACGATCCGCTTGGGCTCCCAGTCCCCCTCGAGCGTGTCCGTCTCCCCGCCGCGAGCCAGGAACCGGCCTCCGTGCGCCTCCAGGCTGGCGGGCACCGCCGCGCGGTAGCGGGCGTACTGCTCGGGATCGGTGACGTCGACCTCGACGATCACGTACGCGGACATCGCCTGAGAGCATACGCGGGTCGACGCGAGCAGCCGAGCGCGTTGTCGTACGCTCCACAGAAGGCCCGCATGCCCGAAAACGCCAACACCGTTAAGAGCGGCCCGTCCGCCCCGATGCCTCAGGACGAGGGCGGCTGGCGGGTCGCCCCGGCCCCCGATGGCCGGGGCATGCCCGAGAAGCACAAGCCGCGCCCGCCCCACCGCTGGCGCGGGTTCTGGATCTTCTTCATCGTCCTGCTGGCCGTCAACTGGATCTCGGTCCTGCTCGCCCAGCCCGGCGGACAGCCACGGGTCACGGTGCCGTTCAGCCCGTACTTCATCCAGCAGGTCCAGGACCATCAGGTCAAGTCGATCAACTCGACCGTCGACACGATCCAGGGCACCTTCACCCGCAAGCTTCGCTATCCGGCTAGCAGCCGGACCGCCACGCCGACGACGCTCTTCCAGACGCAGGTTCCTACGTTCTGGAGCAGCGGTCAGCTGACCGCACTGCTGCGCAACAACGACGTTCAGGTCAACGCCCAACAGCCCAACACGGGCTCCTCCGTGCTGGCGGATATCTTGCTCGGGTTCGGTCCGACGCTGCTGTTCGTGGGACTGTTCTACTTCCTGCTGCGCCGATCCGCCGGTGGCGCCGGGGGGATGGGCGCGCTGGGCGCCTTCGGGCGCTCACAGGCCAGGAGGGTCGATCCCGAGAAGATCCGGATCACGTTCGACGATGTGGCTGGAATCGACGAGGCCAAACGCGAGTTGACCGAGATCGTGGGCTTCCTGAAGACCCCTGACCGGTACGTGCGGCTGGGCGGCCGGATGCCCCACGGGGTGCTGCTGTATGGAGCGCCCGGGACGGGCAAGACGCTGCTGGCCCGAGCGGTCGCCGGTGAGGCCCAGGCCGCCTTCTTCTCGATCGCCGCCTCGGAGTTCATTGAGGCGATCGTCGGTGTGGGCGCGGCCCGCGTCCGGGACCTGTTCGCCAAGGCCAAGGAGGCGGCCCCGGCGATCATCTTCATCGACGAGCTGGATGCCGTCGGTCGCTCCCGTCAGGGCTCGGCGGGCATCACCGGAGCCAACGACGAGCGCGAGCAGACGCTCGACCAGATCCTGACCGAGATGGATGGCTTCGAGTCGACCCAGGCCGTGGTCGTGCTCGGAGCCACGAACCGCCCGGAGATCCTGGACCCGGCGCTGCTTCGCCCGGGGCGGTTCGACCGGCGGGTGGCCGTCCAGCCTCCGGACAGGGCAGGCCGGGTGAAGATCCTCCAGGTCCACACGCGCTCGATCCCACTGGCCGACGACGTCGACCTGGACGCGCTGGCCGCCTCCACGCCCGGGATGGTCGGGGCGGACCTGGCCAACCTGGCCAATGAGGCGGCGCTGCTGGCGGCCCGGCATGAGCACGACAAGGTGACGATGTCGGACTTCACCGACTCGCTGGAGAAGATCATGCTCGGGGCTCCGCGCGGAATCGTGCTCGGTCCCGAGGACCGCGAGCGCACGGCCTATCACGAGTCCGGACACGCGCTCGTCGGCATGCTGACCCGGGAGGCCGACCCCGTGAGGAAGGTGTCGATAATCCCGCGAGGGATGGCGCTTGGGGTCACTCTGTCCACCCCCGACGCTGACCGGGTCTCCTACTCGCGCGAGGAGCTGGAGGCCAAGATCAAGGTCGCCCTGGCTGGTCGGGTGGCCGAGGAGATCGTGTACGGGAAGATCACCACCGGAGCCGAGTCCGACATCCAGCAACTGACCCAGATCGCCCGGCAGATGGTCGGCCGCTGGGGGATGAGCGAGAAGCTCGGCCCGATCGCGCTGGTCCCGACCGAGGGACAGTCGCCATTCCTGCCCGGCGCCAGCGAGGTCTCGCCCCAGACCCAATGGCTGGTGGACGAGGAGGTGCGTCATCTGGTCGAGGATGCCCACGCCGAGGTGACCCAGCTCCTGTTGGAGCATCGCGACCAGCTGGACAGCCTGACGCACGCTCTGCTCGACGCCGAGACCCTGGATGCCGCCGCGGCCTACTCGGCCGCCGGAGTTCGGATGCGAGCGGCCGAGCTCGAGCCCGAGCCGAGTTGACGCGAAGAGCCTTCTAAATCATCCGTCCGGAAATCCGGGCGCCCGCCTTCGAACGTCTGTCCAGCCGTCTAAGCTTCGGCTCAATATTTGACGATGCGGGTGCCACTCGCGTCCGAACGGCGGACGGGACTTACAGGGAGGTACCCCGTGAAGAAGTTCTACGCGTACCGTGCCGCGTCGGCTCTCGCAGCGATTGTCACCGTCGTGGTGGCGTCGGGCGCCGGCCAGAAGTGGTGGTAGGAATTTGAACGGCCGCGCGCCGGCGCGTGCCGGCGCGCTGCCGTACCCCCTGTCGCTCAGCGGAGCTCCTCTCCCATGCGTCGCCACCTGACCATCAACCGCTACTGCCTGCTCGTGATCCTGGCGGCGACCGGCACCGTCGCCGCCCTCTCGGGAACGATCAGCCTCAAGTTCATCGGCAACGAGCCGCTCACGTTCGCGCTTCTGTTCGCCGCGCTGGTGCTGGGCGAGCTCCTTCCGGTGACAATCCCCAGGCGAGGTGGCGATGAGGCCGTGACGCTTTCCACCTCGTTCGCGTTTGCGCTTCTGCTGGCCGGAGGACTGGGCCCGGCGCTGATCGCCCAGGGGTTCGCCTCCGCGGTCCAGGACGCGGTGGCGCGCAAGGGTCTCCAGCGGATCCTGTTCAACGTGGCCCAATACACGCTGTCGATGGCTGGAGCCCTGCTGGTCATCCATCTCCTGCACGGGGACACCGGCATCGGAACGAGCCGCCCGTTTGAGAGTGACACCCTCCCCGCCGTCCTGCTGGGAGCCGGGACGTTCTTCGTCATCAACACGGGCGTGGTCGGAATCGCGGTGGCCCTCCACCAGGGCGCCCCGATCGGGCGGCACTTCCGCAACGACGCGATGTTCGTCTTCGTGACCGGAATGGTGCTGCTGTTCCTCGCGCCGATCGTGGTCGCGGCCACGCACTACTCGCCGGCCATCCTGCCGCTGTTCGCGGCTCCCATCCTGGCCATCTACAACGCGGGCCGCCAGGCCGTACGCACTGAGTACGAGGCCCATCACGACTCGCTCACCGGACTCCCGAACCGGACGGCCTTCCACGAGGCGGTCACGGCAGCCATGGCGGAGGACCCGACGGGCGCCTGCGTGATGCTGATGGACCTGGACCGGTTCAAGGAGGTCAACGACACCCTCGGACACCGGTACGGCGACCTGCTGCTCCAGCAGGTGGCGGCGCGCCTGCGGGCCGAGGTCAGGTCTGACGATCACATTGCCCGGCTGGGCGGCGACGAGTTCGCGATCTTCACCCGGACCCCGAGCGCGAGTCAGCCGCCGCCGTGGCCACGCGGGTCGCCAACTCGCTGCGCACGCCCTTCGAGCTCGAGCAGATCGTGGTCGATGTCCAGGCCAGCGTCGGGATCGCGATCACGCCCACCGACGGCACCGACGTGGAGCCCCTGCTCCAGAAGGCCGATGTGGCGATGTACCGGGCCAAGGAAACGCACCTCGACGTCGCCCTGTATGAGGAGACATACGATCACCACAGCCCGGCCAAGCTGGCGCTGACGGCCGACCTCAGGGCGGCCGTCAACAACAACGAACTCGTTCTCTTCTACCAGCCGATCCTCGACCTGCGCACCCAGCAGGTCTCGGCCTGCGAGGCGCTGGTGCGCTGGCAGCACCCCGACCTGGGCCTCCTGCTGCCCGGCTCGTTCATTGAAATGGCCGAGCACACCAACCTGATCAAACCGCTGACCCAGCGCGTCCTTGAGATGGCCCTGACTCAGGTGGCGCGGTGGAACGAGCGGGGGATGCCACTGAAGGTGGCCGTCAACGCATCAGCGCGGGTGCTGGTGGAGAACGACTTCAGCGGGAAGGTCATGTCCGCGCTGGAGAGGGCCGGCGTGCCGCCCACGCAGCTCAAGCTCGAGGTCACCGAGAGCGCCCTGATGGCCGACCCGTTCACGGCCCGCTCCGTGCTCCGGGAGCTGGACCGACTCGGCGTGGAGATTTCCATCGACGACTTCGGGACCGGGTACTCGTCGTTGGCCTATCTGGCCGACCTGCCCGTGTCAGAGGTCAAGATCGACCGCTCATTCGTCGGGCGGATGGCGGGCGACTCACGGGAGGCGATCATCGTCAGCTCGACGATCAACCTGGCCCACCACCTCGGGCTGCGCGCCGTCGCCGAGGGCGTTGAGGACCTGATGCTGCTGCCCCGCCTGGAGGAGCTGCGCTGTGACTCGGCTCAGGGCTTCGGGATCAGCCGCCCGATGGCCTCCGACGATGCCACTCGGTGGCTTGAGGCGCGCCGCACCCCCACGGCCGTCAAGCGATTGGTGCCGGCGGCATGATCCTGCTCGTGCTGGCGGTGCTGTGCGTGGTGAGCGTTCCGCTGACCGGAGGTAGCCTGCGCCGGCTGGCCACGCTTCGGGTGCGGTGGCTGTGGCTCGGCCCTGTGGCCGTACTGGTTCAAACGGTCCTGGTGACGATCGCCCCCGGCGGGAGCGAGACCGTGCACGCGGTTATCCACATCGGCACCTACGCGCTGCTGGCTGCATTCCTGTGGGCCAACCGGCGCTTGCCCGGAGTGCCGGTGATCGCGGCCGGGGCGTCCCTGAACGGGCTGGCCATCACGATCAACGGCGGCGTGATGCCGGCGGCGGTCACGGCCCGGAGGCTGGCCGGGCTAACGGAAGGGAGCGGCTTTCACAACTCGGCCGTCGTCGCCCATCCGCACCTGCTGTGGTTGGGCGACATCATTCCGGTGCCCTGGCCGCTGCCCAACGTGCTGAGCGTCGGGGACTGCATCATCTTCGTCGGGCTGCTGTTCTTCCTCCACCGCGCGTGCCGGGGCGAGCGCGCGGAACTCGGCGGTCCGTCGGCCGAGCCCGTCGTCTCGTAGCAACTCCTAACGCGCCGGCGGGAGCGCTATCGCCTGGCCCCAGGTTCCGCGGTTCTCCCACGGGATGGACGGGACGCCGGCCACGTCGAGCGCCTGAAAGCTGATCATCGGCATCGGGGCGTGCCAGGAGGCAGGGTGCGGTCCCTGGGCCGAGCGGAGCTCAGCGACGGCCTGGTCGAGGGCTTCGCGCGAAATCGCCAGGGGGCTGAGTCGCCCGAGGTAGCGCGCGCCGTGTGCATACCCTGTCATCACGTTGTAGACGAATTCGTCGTAGTCGTCGAAGAACTCGAACTGGGGGCTCGTGGTCAGCGGGTCGCGCGTGTAGAACTGAACCTCGGCCGCCGGCTGACGCCGTCCCAGGACGGGGCCGAAGATGTGAGCGGCCACCAGATTCTCCAGATGGGAGAACCAGGCGTTCAGGATCGCGAAGCCCGGACTCTTGACCAGCCCGGTGGGGCGCCCTCCGGCGCCGCGCTGCGCGCCGGCCGGATAGAAGGCGGTGCCGTCCCAACGGGCGATCTGCCGGACGGCTGCCCGCTCGATCGACGACAACCGGAAGTGCGAGGGCAGCTGGGTGATGAACCGTTTGAAGCCGAGCGTGAGCTGGAGGTCGAGCTCGCCGACCCGGCGAGCCATCTGCCAAAGCGCCCTCTGACTGAACCGCCGGTGGCCCCTGAGCATGTTCATCAGCTGTCGTGAGCGCTGGAACCTCCCCCAGAGCGTTCCGTCGCCCGAGTCGTCCCATGAGGCCTGGGGCTTGTTGTTCCACGAGGCGATGAATCCCTGGGCCGGATCCACGACCGAGGGCCACAGGCGCGGTGGGAGGTAGCCCCGCCAGTCGTACCGGCCGCTCCCCGGCAGCGGCAGCCGCGGATCTGCCCCGCGCGGCCACAGTGGAATCCGACCCGTATGCCAGTAGGCGATGTTGCCGCGATCATCCGCGTAGACGAAGTTGAACCCGGCCACGTTCTGGTGCACGGCGGCCCTGAACTGGGCCAGCCCGGTGGCCTGATTGATCGCCACCAGCGCCTTGCCCGTCCGAAGCTCGGTGTTCCAGAAGTCGCGCACCCTGCAGTAGGCCCGGCCCGCGGCGGCGTCCAGGTAGACCACCGTGCACGGAATCGGGTGTTTGCCGGGGCCGTGGTAGGTCCGATAGAAGGTCGTTGTGTAGGTGGTGTACGAGGGGGTGGGGAGCTGCCCCGTGAGCGGCAGGCTGGCGCTCTCCTTCCGGATCCGGAAGGTCACGGTCCGTTGGCCGACCCGACGCCACGAGCCGCGCCAGCGGTACTGATAGCCCTGACCGTCGTGGCGTATTTGGTCGACGTACGTGGCCACCTGGTCATCCTGGCTGGTCGTGATCGACCAGGCCGTGTGAGGCGTGTATCCGATCACGACGCCGGGCCCTCCGCCGGGAACGCTGACGCCGTGGACGTGGAACCGGCCGCCCTCGACCTCCAGCTCATCCAGGATCTCGGGCGTGTAGTACCCCACCTGCGGGGCGCCCCACAGAAGCGACCCACCGGTCGTGGTGCGACGGGGGGACAGCGCCCAGGCATTGGACCCGAACGTCGGCAGCCCCAGCGTGTCGATGGCCTGCTTGACCGCCCGCTGCCCGGTGAGCATCGCGCTGTGGGCGGCCAGGACATCGGGCAGGACGTGCCCCAGCAGGGCCACCGTGTCGGCCCGGGTGTAGTTGATGAAGTCGTACCGGTGTCCGGCGGAGGTGAAGCGGGCGGCCTGCCCCGAGGGCACGGTGACGGGCGCGTGGGGATCGTGGGTGAACTGAACGTCGTCCAGGATCGACACGGCCCGGCTCGCTCCGTAGCGTCTGCTCAGCAGCCGGGCCAGGGCGCCGTAGCCCAGGCCATTGCCGGACGACTGGGCGATGTTCGACACCTCCAGCGAGATGATCGCCACCGTGTCGTCCGCCGTCCAGGGCCGGATCGGGAGGTCCTGTAGGAGCTCGAAGCCGGCCGGCATCGACGATGGGTCGGAGGTGTCCTTCTTGATCACGGCGTTGATCCCGGCCACGTAGCTGTCCAGGGCCACGCGGTCCGATGGGCGCAGGGCCGCGAGCTGGCGCTCGCGCTCGGCAGCCGTCTCCGAGTCCCGGGTCGTGATCAGGTCCATCTCCAGGTACGACCGCCCGAGCAGCGCCGAGAGCTGGCCCTCGGCGGCCCGGCGCAGGATCTCCATCTGGAAGAGACGCTCCTGCGCCTGGGCGTATCCGATCCCGTAGGCGATCCGCTGCTGGATCACCGACTCGCTGGGGCCCGTGGCGAACACGTGCGGCACGCCGAACGAGTCCCGGACGACCTCCACCCCGGCCTCGGGCGCCTCAGTGCTCGAGGGGGCGGGGACGGAGGTGGGGGAGGGGTCGAGTGCCCCGTCACGAAAGCGCCAGTTCTCATACATCCTGAGCTGGTCGCACACGTGGGCTCCGAGGTCGGAGCAGCTGCCCGTGGCCTGATTGTGGACGTACGCCGCCAGCGTGATCGTGGACCCCTCGCCCGGGGGGAGGATCACCAGAGCCCTGACCGGCCTGGCCAGAGCGCTGGCCGGCACAGCCAGCAGGGCCGTCCCAGCGATCAGGGCCGCCCGCCGGAGCACGGTCGGCAGGTTACCCCGCTACACCACGCGGTTGCGCAGGACCCCGATGCCGTTGATCTCCAGCTCCACGACATCGCCCGCCTGGAGCCAGGGGCCATCCCCGTGCTCGGCTATGCAGCCCCGACCGACCGTGCCGGACCCGATCACGTCGCCCGGTCGCAGGCCCGGGGTGTTGCGAGCCGCCGCGGCCAGGAGCTCGTCCCAGGAGAACTGCATCCCACCGGTGCGGGAGTCCGTCCGGACCTCTCCGTTGACCCGGGCCACCGCGCGCATGTCCAGATCCGCCGGCAGCTCGTCGACCGACACGAGGACCGGTCCGAGCGAGGTGGCGAAGTCCTTGCCCTTGGATGGCCCAAGCCCGACCTCCATCTCCCGGACCTGCAGGTCACGAGCGGACCAGTCGTTCATGACCGTGAAGCCCTCGGGCCGGCCGTCGACCCCGATCACGCAGGCCAGCTCGAGCTCGTAGTCGAGCGCGGCGGTGTCGGCCGGCTTGGGCACGTCGTCTCCATCGCGGTACACGGCGGCGGGATTCGAGAAGTAGAAGACCGGGATCTGATACCACGCCTCCGGCACCTCCAGGCCCCGATTGGCCCGGGCGTTGCGGACGTGCTCCTCAAAGGCCATGAAGTCCCTGATTGAGGGGACCCGCCCGTCGTCTGGGTAAGGGCGCGTCATCGGGCTGGCGCGCCTCGTTGGTCAGGCCGCCTCATCGCTGAAACAAGGTCGACAGGACGACCTCGGTCACCGTCCGGGTTACGCCCTCGGTGCTGCGGATGCGCTCCAGCACCTGCTCCAGGTCCTTGGTGTCCTGCGCCATCACGTGCAGCAGCGCGCTGGCCTCGCCGGCGACGGTGTGCGCGGCGACCACCCGGGGCTCGTCGACGACCGACCGCTTGATCGCCTCGGCCGGCATCTTCCCGTCGCAGTACAGGTCCACGAAGGCCTCCGCGTGCCAGCCGAAGACGGGCGGGCTGACGATCGCCGTGTAGCCCAGGATCACGCCGTCCTGCTCCAGGCGGTCGACGCGCCGCTTGACCGCGGGCGCCGACAGATGGACGTGGCGGCCGATGTCCTGGTAGGAGCGCCGGGCGTCCTGTCGCAGCAGCGCAACGATCGTCCTGTCGGTCTCGTCCATATCGGGGTGTAATCTTGGTCAGACGCAACGAATCGGCATTGAGATGCCGGGTCCAGGCGCGGATCATTGCACAAGCTATGACGACCGAACTACATACGACCTCCGGGACCGCGCCGACCGCCACAGACGTGATGCCGCTCCACGGCATCGACCACCTGGAATTGTTCGTGGGCAACGCCGCCCAGGCGGCCTACTACTACTCGCACAGCTTCGGGTTCACCGAGACCGCCTACAGGGGCCTGGAGACGGGCTGCCGGGATCGGGTCTCCCACGTCCTGGAGCAGGGCCGCATCCGACTCGTCCTGACCGGAAGCCTGACCGGCCGGGACGACGTGGCCGAGCACCACCGCAGGCACGGGGACGGTGTGGGCGTGATCGCCCTGAGCGTCCCGGACGCGGCGGCGGCGTACGAGCACGCGGTGAGCCATGGCGCCACCGCAGTCCAGGAGCCCCACGCGCTCGAGGACGAGCATGGAATCGTCAGGCTGGCCTCCGTGGCCACGTACGGCGAGACCCGACACGTGTTCGTCGAGCGGGCCGGCTACTCGGGCGCTTTCCTGCCCGGATTTGAGGCCACCGGCGCCACGCCCGCCGCCGGACCCGATGGGCTGCTGGTGGGCATCGACCACGTGGTCGGCAACGTCGAGCTCGGAAAGATGGACGAGTGGGTGGGCTATTACGAACGGGTCTTCGGGATGACCGAGATGATCCATTTCTCCGACGAGGAGATCTCGACCGAGTACTCGGCCCTGATGTCGAAG
Source organism: uncultured Solirubrobacterales bacterium (assembly GCA_963705785.1). Taxonomy (GTDB): domain Bacteria; phylum Actinomycetota; class Thermoleophilia; order Solirubrobacterales; family Solirubrobacteraceae; genus Palsa-465. The sequence continues at coordinate 30,975 of CAVPKV010000001.1, forward strand.
GTCGTGACCGACGGGTCGGGCCGGGTCAAATTCCCGATCAACGAGCCGGCCCAGGGCAAGAGGAAGTCACAGATCGAGGAGTTCCTGGACTTCTACGACGGCCCGGGCGTGCAGCACATCGCGGTGTCTTCGACCGACATCGTGAGCGCCGTCACGGAGCTGGCCGCCCGAGGGGTCCAGTTTCTGCCGATTCCGGAGTCTTACTACGCGGAGGTCACGGAGCGTGTGGGCCAGATCGACGAGGATCTGGCCGACCTGCGGAAGCTGGGCATCCTGGTCGACCGCGACGACGAGGGCTACCTGCTCCAGATCTTCTCCAGGCCGGTCGGTGACCGGCCCACGCTGTTCTTCGAGGTGATCGAGCGTCACGGGGCCCGGGGCTTCGGCGACGGCAACTTCAAGGCCCTGTTCGAGGCCCTGGAGCGCGAGCAGGACCGCCGGGGCAACCTGTGATCATGTTGCTGGCGCAGGCGCGCGAGCCCGACGGAGAGAGGAGGTCCTGATGCGCTACGAAGCCCGTGGTGGGCTTCCCAGCAAGCGCCACGTGGCCTTCCGGGACAACGGCACGCTGCTCACGGAGGAGGTGATGGGGTTCGAGGGCTTTTCGGGCAACGAATCGATCCTGTACCACCTCCAGACGCCGTGCCGGGTGACTGAGGTTGGGGCGTTTGAACCGCTCCAGCGGGAGGAATGGGTCCCCGAGGCCCACTGCCACCACCTGTTCTCGACCCGCGATGTCCCCGCCGAGGGCGATCCGGTGCGCGGGCGCCGTCTGTTGATGTTCAACGACGACGTGGAGATCGGCCTGTGCCGCCCGGATGCCGAGCAGGACTACTTCTATCGAAATGGTGAGGGTGACGAGGTCATCTTCGTCCACGAGGGAAGCGGTGAGGTGCAGACCACGTTCGGAACGCTGGCCTACCGAGCGCATGACTACATCGTGATTCCACGGGGAACCACATATCGGTTCCGGCCGGCCGACGATCAGCTCCACCTCACCTTCCAAACGCCGGGAGAGATAGAGACCCCCAACCGTTACCGCAACCGCTACGGCCAGCTGTTGGAGCACGCGCCCTACTCCCACCGGGACTTTCACCCGCCGGCGGAGCTGGAAACGCACCGCGAGCGGGGCGACCACGAGCTCGTCGTCCGGGTCCGGGCCGGCTACCAGCACTACAAGCTCGACTACCACCCGCTGGACGTCGTGGGGTGGGACGGCTACGTGTACCCATACACGTTCAACATCGACGATTTCGAGCCGATCACCGGGCGAATCCACATGCCCCCGCCCGTCCACCAGACCTTCCAGGGGCCGAACTTCGTGATCTGCTCGTTCTGTCCCCGGATGCTCGACTGGCACGAGGACGCGATCCCGATTCCGTACAACCACTCAAATCTCCAGTCCGAGGAGATGATCTACTACGTCAGCGGGTCGTTCGGGTCGCGGCGAGGGATCGACGTGGGTTCGGTCACCCTGCATCCGTCTGGTCTCCCGCACGGGCCACAGCCCGGGCTGGCCGAGAAGTCGATCGGGACACGGTCCACCAATGAGCTGGCGGTGATGTGTGACACGTTCAGGCCGCTGCGTCTAACCCCGCTGGCCCGCGAGCTGGATGATGGCAAGTACGCCCTGTCGTGGGCGGCTGACTCCGGAGCGCCGGCCGACGGCCATCTCAGTCAGGCCGGCGCCACAAGCCACATCTAGTCATGTTTGAAGAAGCTCAGCTCTACGCCCCTGTGACCACCGCCGCGGACGGCAGTGTCACCGTTCACCTGTCAGACGACCACCCCGGGTTCGCCGACCCCGAGTATCGGGCCCGGCGCAACCACATCGCCTCGCTGTCCACCGAGTGGACTCCCGACCAGCCGATCCCCCGGGCACGGTACTCCGAGGTTGAGAACGAGGTCTGGGCCACGGTCTGTCGCGAGCTTCGGGCCAAGCACGAGCGACTGGCCTGCGCCGAGTACCAGGACGCGATGGTCCGCTTCAACCTGCCCGCCGACCATGTCCCGCAGCTCACGGAGGTCGGCGACCGCCTGCGACCGCTCACCGGCTTCGAGTACCACCCCGCGCCCGGCCTCGTCCCCTTCGAGGAGTTCTACGGCTCGCTGGCCGATGGGGTCTTTCACTCCACCCAGTACCTGCGCCACCCCTCGCGGCCGCTGTACACCCCCGAGCCCGACCTGATCCACGAGGTGATCGGCCACGGAGGGATGCTGGCCAGCCCCAGGCTGGCCGACCTGAACCGGCGGGCCGGTCGGGCCGCGCGCCGCCTGGAGACCCAGGAGGGACGCGACTTCTTTGCCCACGTGTTCTGGTTCACGGTCGAGTTCGGCGTCCTCTACGAGGATGGCGAGCTCCGGGCCTACGGCGCCGGCTTGCTCTCGTCATACGGTGAGATCGAGGAGTTTGTCTCGGCCGAGATTCGGCCGCTTGACATCGCGGACATGGGAGTCCACGAGTACGACATCACCCGGTACCAGCCGATCCTGTACGCGGCCGAGTCGATTGACCAGCTGGTGGAAGTGGTGGGCGGCTTCTTCGACGAGTGTGACGACGGCGCGCCGGCCCGGTTTCGCTCGTTGAGCACCACGTAGCAAAGAGCTCCGTGGCCCGCTGAGGGCCATACTCGTCTGTCCCATGAGCGAGCGTTTCGCCGATCGGACCGATGCCGGCCGACGGCTACTCGAGGGTCTGAGGGAGTACGCCGGACGACCCGACGCTGTTGTGCTGGCCCTTCCCCGCGGCGGTGTGCCCGTGGCCTACGAGGTGGCTCACGGGCTGGGGCTTCCGCTGGAGGCGTTCCTGGTTCGCAAGCTGGGCGTGCCCGGGCGCGAGGAACTGGCGATGGGGGCGATCGCATCAGGAGGGGCGCGGGTGCTCAACCACGAGGTGTTGGTCGGCGGACATCTCTCCGACCGGCAGGTGGATGAGGTCGCCGAGCGGGAGCTCCGGACGTTGGCCGAGCAGGAGCGAAAGTACCGGGGCGACCGGCCGCCCCACGCGCTTGACGGGATCACGGCGATTGTGGTGGACGACGGGCTGGCCACCGGCGCGACGATGAGGGCCGCGGTCCGGGCTCTGCGTGACCTCGGCGCGCGCCAGATCGTGGTGGCCGTGCCCGTGGCGCCGGTTCAGACGTGCGCCACGCTACGTGAGGAGGTGGACGAGCTCGTGTGCCTGAATACCCCCGAGCCATTCACCGCCGTGGGGTTCTGGTATCGCGACTTCTCGCCCGTCAGCGACGAGCGCGTGGCCGAGCTGCTGTCAGGCTGAGCTTCGGGCTGCCACTGGCCGCCCGGCGGTCACGCCTGATCGGGGACGTCGGCCTCCAGCTCGGCCAGCCACACCGTGGCCGTGCTGTCGCTCGGGGCCCGCCAGTCTCCGCGGGGCGACAGCGAGCCACCGGAGCCGACCTTCGGCCCGTTGGGCAGCGCGGAGCGCTTGAACTGGCTGGTGTGGAAGAACCGCTCCAGGAACACCCCCAGCCAGTGCTTGATCTCGGAGAGCGAGTACTGGCTGCGCCGCGTCACCGGGATCAGGTCGGGCCACGCCCCCCGTTCCCGGTCGCCCCAGGCGTGGTGGGCCAGATAGGCCACCTTGGCGGGGCGGAAGCCAAAGCGCAGGACGTAGTACAGGAAGAAGTCCTGGAGCTCGTACGGACCCACGACGCTCTCGCTGTCGGCGCCGGGGTCGGACGTTGGATCCTCGCGTGGGATCAGCTCGGGGGAGATCTCCGTCTCCAACACCGCTTGCAGAACCTGGCTGGCGTCGGCGCTGTACTGCTCGGTGTCGATTGCCCACCGGAGCAGGAACTGGATCAGCGTCTTCGGGACGGACGCGTTGACGTTGTAGTGGGACATCTGGTCGCCCACCCCGTAAGTGCTCCAGCCCAGGGCCAGCTCGGACAGGTCGCCGGTGCCGACGACCAGCCCCCGGTGGTGGTTGGCCAGACGGAACAGGGCCGAGGTCCGCTGGCCGGCCTGGACGTTCTCATACGTAACGTCGTACTGGGGCTCGCCGCCGGCCGCCGGGTGGCCGATGTCGTGGAGCATCTGCATGGCCGCGGGGCGGATGTCGAGCTCGTGGGCCGTGACGCCCAGCGACTCCATCAGCCGCTGGGCATTGGCCAGCGTCAGAGCGCTGGTGGCAAAGCCGGGCATCGTGTAGGCCAGGACGTTGGTCCGAGGCAGGCCGAGACGATCCATGACCCGGGCGGTCACGATCAGGGCATGGGCCGAATCGAGCCCTCCCGACACCCCGATCACGGCCTGCTGGATCCCGGTCGCCCGCATCCGCGTCTCCAGTCCCTGGACCTGGATCTTGTAGACCTCCTCGCACCGCTCGCTGCGACGGGCCGGGTCGGAGGGCACGTAGGGGAAGCGCTCGATCGGACGGCGCAGAGAAACGGCTGGGATCTTCGTGGCGGCCAGCCCCAGCTCGAACTCGATCCGCCGGACCCTGGAGAGCGGCCGGCGGGCGTCGTGGACCGCGTCGCCGAAGCTGCTGGTGGCCGCCCGGTCGACGACCAGCCGGTCGAGGTTCAGGTCGGAAAAGATCAGCTGCTCCTCCGCGCTAAAGCGCTCGGATTCGGCCAGGCAGTCGCCGTTCTCATAGATCAGCCCCTGCCCGTCCCAGGCCAGGTCGGTGGTCGATTCGCCGAGTCCGGCCGAGGTGTACAGATACCCAGCGATCGTCCGGCCGGACTGCGAGGCGCACAGGAGCCGCCGGTAGTCCGCCTTGCCCACGGTGATGTCGCTACCCGACAGATTGGCCAGGACGGTGGCCCCGGCCAGGGCTCCGAACGTGCTGGGCGGTATCGGCGCCCACAGGTCCTCGCAGATTTCCACGTGGAGGCAGAACTCCGGCAGGTCCGTGCTCTGAAACACCAGCCGGGCTCCGAACGGCACGCGCTCGCCGAGGACGTCGAGCTCCTCCCGGGCCGTGTCCCGGGCCGCTCGGAAATGCCGCTTCTCATAGAACTCGTGGTACTCGGGCAGGTAGCTCTTGGGTACGACGCCGAGCACCCGTCCGCGATGGATGACGACCGCCGTGTTGAAGAGCCCGCTGTCGCCCCGCAGAGGCGCGCCGACCACGATCACGGGGACCAGGTCGGCGCTGGCCGTCCGGATCGCTTCCAGGCCGTCCAGGACTCCGTCCAGCACGGGCTGCTGGTGGAACAGGTCTTCGATCGAATACCCCGACAGCCCAAGCTCCGGGAAGATGATCAGGGCCGCGGTCTCGTCCGAGGCCCCCGCGGCCAAGGGCGATCGTCCGCTCGGCGTTGAAGCTCGGGTCGGCGATCCGGACGTGCGGCACGGCGGCCGCCACGCGGGCGAAGCCATGGCTGTACAGCGAGGCGAAATCGCGCCTCTGGGCCCTGGAGGTCATGGATGTAGCATCGCATCGTGCGGCGAGCGGGTTGCATCGTGGCTCTCATCGGGCTGCTGGGATGGCCGGCCGGCGCGGGGAGCGCCGCTCGGGCGTCTGACCCTTACTGCACCGGGTCCTACGCCGGGGCGCCGCTCGAGCGCGCCGGACCGGTTTGCGGATGGGAATCGACCCCGGTCTGGCTGGCAGCGCCGGGGGCCAGCAGCTGCCCACGGTCCCGGACAACCCATCGCGGGACCTGGCCGCGGTCAGGGCGCTCGCCGTCCCCGGGCGCCAGCTCGTCGTCCGCCTGAACCGCCTGTTCTGGTCTGACGGACGGAGCGGGATCAGGCGCTTTGAGCGGGAGGTCGGGAGCTACACGCGGGCCGGGTTTCCGGTCGAGCTCCAGGTGCGCTACCACCCGACCTCCGCGGAGGAGGGCGACATCTCCGCGTGGGTGGCCTATGTCCGGCATGTCGTGGACACGTTCGGGCCGAACCCGCGGGTCATCGATCTGACGATCACCAACGAGGTCAACCTGGACGTTTCCCCCAACACGTCCGATGGCTCATACAAGGGGGCCAAGCAGGCGCTGATCCGAGGAATCGAGGCAGGGCACGCCGAGGCGGTGCGCCGCGGCTACCGCCAGCTCCGCTTCGGCTTCACCTACGCGTACCGGTTCTCGCCCCAGTCCGACGCGGCGTTCTTCACCTACCTGGGTGCCCATGGTGGCCGAGTCTTCCAGCGGGCTCTCGGGTTCGTGGGGCTGGACTTCTATCCGGGCACCTTCTATCCCCCGGTGATGCGGCCGGGCGACACCTATAGGGCCGAGTTCGCCCAGGCCGCCGGCGCGGTCCGGAATTGTTTTTTGCCCAAGGCGCAGATTGGCCGCCGGGTCCCAATTTGGATCACTGAGAACGGCGTTCCCAGCGGGAGCATGACCGAGTCTGCGCAGGCGGCGGCGCTCAGCCAGCTCGTCCAGGCCGCCCACGCCTATTCGGCCACGTATAACGTCACCGACTACCGCTGGTTCAACCTGCGCGACTCCACCGACACGGGTCCGGCGACGCAGGAGCCGCTGACCTTCTCCACGGACGGCCTGCTGCTGGCCAACTACCGGCGCAAGGTGGCCTTCGGCGCCTACCGCGGGCTGATTCGGCGCTTCGGGACGCGGTCCTGAGCCCAGGTGCAGCCGGTGGGCCACGTTTCGCCGCCGGTGTGCGGCGGCTCACGCCGAGCTTGCTCAGGATGCGCGAGACGTGGACGCTGGCCGTCTTCTCGGCCATGAACAGGGACGCCCCTATCTGGCGGTTGGTCGCTCCCTCGGCGATCAGCGCGAGCACCTGAAGCTCGCGGGGCGTCAGGCCAAACGGCGCCTCGTCCTGCTCGGTGGGTGGGGACCCCGTGTCCGAGGAAGGCTCTGCCTTCTGAAGACGGGCCCGGGCGATGAGGCTTTCGACCTCCTCCACGAGCCAGCGCGAACCCAGACGGCGGGCCGTCTGGAGCGCCTCCGCCGCTGGACGCTGCGCCTCGCCCCGCTCACCCGCCTCGACCGCCGCCTCGGCTTCCCGCCAGCGCGTGATCGCGGCGTGGTAGGGGCGGCCGATGCCGTCCCAGTGCTCGGCCGCCCGCCGCCACAGCGCCGCGCCATTACGGCGCCGGGCGACGGCCATCTCGGCCTTGCCGACAGCCTGCCAGGCTGCCTCGACCGGTCCGCCCTCCTGGGCCGCGGCGTCCAGACGGCTGAGATGGATCCGCAGCCGGGCCAGGGCGTCGCGCTCCGCGGCGCGCTCGCGAAGGTCATGGGCTCGGCGCGCGATGTCGGTCTCGACCCGGGCGCCAACGGCGCTGGCCCGGGCGATTCTCTGCACATCGTCGGTGCACACCTCCAGGCGTCCGAGCGCATTCTCGACGGCGGCTCGGGCGCCCACGAGGTCGTAGCGCCGGCGGCGCAGCTCGCCCTCCAGAGCCCCGAACCAGCCGATCCACTGAGGCTCGGTTGAGCTGGCCACCACCGGCTCGGCCTGCCGGAGCCGCTGGTCGGCCAGCTCGTAGTCGCCCTGGCCCAGCGCCACCTCCGCCTCCACCATGAAACGGAAGATCGACCACCGGTCTCCGGTCACGGAGGAGCCGACCAGATTGGCCCGCACGAGGTCCCAGTCGCCCGCCTCAAAGGCGAGCTGGGCGATGGTCAGCTCGAGCCATTCGTGCAGCCGCGTCACCCGGCGGGGGATGGCGGCCAGGCCCTCCCTGGCCGTGTCGAGGGCTTCCTGGGTGCGGCCGGCCAGGCTGAGCGAGTCGGCCAGGTTCGAATACGCCGAGCCGAGGTTGTCGGGGTCGTCCATGGCCCGGGCGATCTCGATCGCTCGCTTGAGCTCGGCGACCCCCTCGTGCACGTCTCCGAGCACGATATGAGCCATACCGAGGGTGTTCAGCACCTCCGCCTCCGTGTGCTGATCCCCGGTCTGGATGGCGATCGCCAGTGCGGGCTCGGCGTCGGCGATCGCGTCCCGGAAGCGGCCCCGGAGGAACCGGGTCCGGGCCAGCCAGGCCATCAGCATGGCTCGCTCCTGGCTCGGCTCACCCTCGGGCAGCATCGACAGCGCACGCTCGGAGGTCTCGACCGCCTCAACCCCCCGGTTCAGTGACCACTGGATCCTGGACAGCTGGGCCAGCAGTCCCACGCGCAGCAGCACGTCCGTGTCCACGTCGCACTCCTCCAGAGCCCGGCCGAGCAGCACCTCGGCCCGGTCGCGGTCGCCGGCCAGACGGTGGGCCGACGAGGCCAGCCTGAGCAGGTCGATACGGGTCAGGGGGATCTGGTTCTCGGCACCGGCCACCCGCGGCCACAGCTCCAGGGCGCGCTCGGCCAGCATCGCCGCCTCGCCGTAGGCATGGACGTCGCGGGCGGCCAGCGCGGCGTGTACCGAGGCTCGGAGCGCGGCCGGCTGGTCACCGGCGGACGCGTAGTGGCCGGCCACCGCCGCGGCCCGCTCGGCCTCGCGCTCGTTGCCATGACCCATTCGGGGCTCCAGCGCGCGGGCCAGCGTCAGGTGCAGCTCTCCTCGCTCGCCGGGCAGCAGGTCGTCGTACAGGACCTCGCGCAGGAGGGCGTGGCGGAAGCGCAGCCGGCCGTCATCACCGGGAACCAGGACATGCTCGGATACCGCCTCGTGGAGGGCGGCTTGAAGCTGTACCGGATCGATCTCGGTCGCCTCCGCGATCACCTCCTCCTCCAGGCGCCGGCCCACGGCGATCGCCCGGGCGGCGCGCTGGGCATCAGGCGACAGGCGCTCGATTCGGAGCATGAACGCGTCCCGCAGGCTCGCCGGGAGAGCGCCGCGGCCATCCATGCCCGCGGCCAGCAGCTCCTCGGTGTAGAGCGCGTTGCCCTCGCTGCGCTCGTAGAGCCTGTCGATCAGCGTCTCGCCCGGATCGGCCCCGAGGATGTCGGTAAGGATCTCGGCCACCTCGGCCCGGCTGAGCGGGTCCAGATCGATTCTTCGTACCAGCTCGAGCCGGGCCAGCTCGCTGAGCAGGGGACGGAGGGGGTGGCGCCGGTGGAGCTCGTCGGAGCGGTAGGTCAGAACGACCAGCAGCCGCTCCTGGCGCACACCGCGGGCCAGGAAGGAAACGAACGTGCGGGTCGAGCGATCGGCCCAATGCAGGTCCTCCAGAAATAGCGCCACCGGCTGTCGTTCGCTCAGGATTCCCAGGAGGTCGAGCAGGGCTTCGAACAGCCGCACCTGGGCTGAGGACTCAACTGACTCAGCCGGACTCTCCGCGTCATCCAGGCCCGGTAGCAACGCCCCCAGCTGGGCCCGGCTCCCCCGGCTGAGCTCGGCGAAGGCCGGATCGGCTGCCCGGGCCAGGGGTCGCAGCGCGCTGGTCAGAGGGGCGAAGGGGAGCTCTCCCTCCTCCTGCTCGACGGCCTCGCCGCGGAGGACGAGCACGCCGTCGGCGGCGAGTTCCCGCTCGAGCTCCCGGATCAGGCGGGTCTTTCCGACCCCCGAGTCACCGCCGAGCAGGATCAGGGCAGGGCGCTCCACGGCGGACGCCTGGGCGGCCGATTCGAGCTCCTGCAGCTCGCTCGTGCGGCCCACGAACTGGTCGCTGCTCAGCCTGCGGCCCACGGCGGAAGTATCGCCGGATTGCCCCGGCCGCGGACTGCGAGCCGGAGTAGCGGTGGCGCCCGCCGGCGCTCTGCTCGGGTCGGGGCCTGGCCGTCCGTCGAGCGATCTCATCTGTTCTGGCGGCCGCGATCGCGGCGTTGATGTTGGGATACATGGTGTGCTCCTGTAGCTGTTTGCCTTCACCTGCCATCACGATGAGCTGAGAACGGGCTGTGCACATCGGGAGGAAGGTGCTTATTTCGTGGTTGAAGGCCTTACTTGGCTCCGTCGGTCACTTAGGCGTCGTGGCTGACGCGCAGCCGCCATCTCCAGCCGCGGCTTGACGCCTGGAGCTGTCGGGCCCGCAGCCGGAGCAGCTCGGTGATGTCGCTCGTCGGGACGAAGGGATCGGCGATCTGCTCTCCGTCGCCCAGCGAGACGGCGGCCACGGCGCTTCCGCGCAGCTCGGCAATCAGGGTCGTGCCGGCCGGAGTGGGCCGGGAGTCGAGCTCGGCCAGGCGCTCCAGGGCGCGCTGGTCACCGGCCGTGGCCAGGCGTATTACCAGCGGGGACCAGAGCGGCTCAAGCGGTGCGCCCAGGGCCAGTCGATGGTCGTTGGCGGCGCGGATCAGTTCCTCCGTGTGCGCCCTGGCGGCCGGTTGGCTCAGTGTGGAGGTCATTGCTGTCAGCTCCTTGATCGAGGCTTTCGAGGCTTGCTGCACACTCGATCCTGGGCTAAGAACAGCCCATCCACATCGGCAGAATGGAGCCGATTTCGGGCGTCTGGGCCTTACTCGTCAGCGCGGTTAGAGTGCCCTCGGTGAGCTCGGTTCGGGATGCGCCGGTCCGCTACGTGAGCGCGGGGGACGTCAACGTGGCCTACCAGGTGTTTGGCGTTGGTGTTGACCTGGTGTACGTGCCTGGGTCGCTGAACCTGATCGAGGCCACGGCCGAGGAACCGGCCATCGAGCGCCACTTCGAACGGATGGCCACGTTCGCTCGGGTGGCCCTGTTTGACAAGCGGGGGACCGGGCTGTCGGATCGCGTCTCGGCTGAGGAAATGGCGGACGTTGGGAGCCGCCTGGCCGACCTCACCTCGGTCATGGATGCCGCTGAGATGTCCTCGGCGGCCCTATTCGCTACCGCCGACGGAGCCATCCCGGCGATCCTCTTCGCCGCCCAGCATCCCGAGCGAGTGACTGCTCTGGTGATCCTCCAGGGCACGGCCCGCTGGGGCGCCGCGCCGGATTATCCAGCGGGACTCCCGCTTGAGCTCATCCCGCCGGTGGCGGTCTGGACCGAGCGCTGGGGAAACGAGATGGATCCTCAATCAGTCGAGCTCCTGGCCCCGAGCATGGCCTCCGATCCGCGCTGGCGCCGGACGTTGGGGCGACTTCAGCGCCGCTCCGGAACCCCGCGGGCCGCCTACACCTACTGGCAGACCTTCGCTCAGGCTGATGCCCGTCAGGCGCTGTCCAGCGTGCGCGCTCCCACGCTGGTCATGCACGCCGCCGGAGATCGGATGATCCCGGTCGCCCAGGCTCGCGCGATGGCTGAGGGCATTGCGGGGGCCCGTTTCGTGGAGCTTCCGGGAGCCGACCACTTTCACTTCTTCACCAATGCCGGTCGGGTGGCCGCGGAGACGCAGGAGCTACTCACGGGAAGCCGGGGCGGGACGGGAGGGGCCCGCCGTCTGGCCACCGTGCTGTTCGCCGACATCGTGGGGTCCACCGGGCATCTCAGCGAGCTCGGCGACTTACGGTGGCGTGACGTCCTGAGCAGCTACGAGCGCACGGTGCGCTCGGAGCTGTTGCGACATGGCGGGCAGGAGGTCGACTTGATGGGCGACGGCCTTCTGGCCCTGTTCGACGATCCGGTGGGCGCGATCGAGTGCGGTGCCGCGCTGGTCGACTCGGTGGCCGAGATCGGCGTCGAGATCCGGTGCGGGATCCATGCCGGGATGGTCGAGATACGTGGCGGGGACGTGGCTGGGATGGGGGTGCACGTCGCGGCTCGAGTGATGGGCGCCGCCGGCCCGTCCGAGGTCCTCGTCACGCGGACGGTGAGCGATCTGGTGCTCGGTTCGGAGATCGACCTGGTGCCGCGGGGGCCGCAGGAGCTGAAGGGCATCCCCGATCCGGTGGTGCTGTTCGCGCTCAGCCGGGCCCACTCATGAGGTCCACAGGACGTCGAGCCTTGGCGGCTTGCGGAACACGAGGCCCTGGACCTCGGGTTGGGTGTCTGGGTCGAGGCGGAGGCCCGGCAATTGCTCCAGGATCCCGTGAAGGGCCAGCCGGGCCTCCAGGCGGGCCAGGTGGACGCCGACGCACACATGTGGCCCCTGGGCGAAGGCCAGATGGCGCCGCAGGTTCGGCCGCTGCGGATCGAACCGATCGGGATCGGCGAACACCGCGGGGTCGCGGTTGGCCGCGGTGATGGACACCCGGACCAGGTCACCCTGCCTGATCTCGGCCTGGCCCAGCCTGGTGGCGGTGGTGGCGTAGCGATCGATCACCGCCGCCGCTGGTTCAAGCCGCAGCGACTCGTCCACCGCCGCGTCCAGGGCGGATGTGTCCTGGCGGACGTGGACGAGCCATTCGGGTCGGCGGAGGAGCTCCAGGGCGGCGTTGCTGATCATGCCCTCGGTCGTCTCTATTCCTCCGAACAGCAGCACCGCGGCGTTGGCCGCCACCTGGTCGCGGTTCAGAGGGCTGGGGGGCATCACTCGGTCCAGCCGGTCCCGGAGTGCCGCGAAGGCCTCGGCACCCTCCCGCGTCGGGCCCTCACCGGCACTGATCGACGTGACCGAGGCGACGATCGCGTCGTAGCGATCCAGCAGGTCGCCGACCTCGTCTTCGCCCAGCCCCAGGGCGTGGGCAATCACGGACGCGGAGAGCGGGCCGGCGAACTCACGCCGCAGCTCCATCCGCCCGAGCGGCTCGAGCTCACTGATCAGCCGGGCTACCCGGTTTTGGACGGTGGCAGCGAGGTCTCGGGAGACCGCCGCCGGCCGGAACGGAGCGACGAACGGGCCCCGGTGGCGCGCGTGCTCAGGACCGTCCAGGCTCAGCATGCTCGGCCCGATGACCTGCGCGGTGGAAAAGCCCGGATGATCGACCGTGAACCGGGTGGCGTCGCTCATGACCGCGATCGACAGGTCATGGCGGGTGACCAGCCAGCCATCCAGGCACGGCACCCACGACACGGGCTCAGCGGCGCGCAGCCGGGCCAGAGCAGGGTGCGGATCGCCGCGCAACTCGCCCAACGTCAGCTGCGCCCCGAGCGGATAGTCACGCTCCCGGCTCACGCAGCGTCCGGGGCGGTCGGCTGATCCATACGTGCTCCTCGGCAGCTCAGGCGAGGTAAGTGGCGTAGTCGGCCGGCGGAAGCCGATCGGGCGGCTCCTTCGCCTGAGGCGACCACCCGAGATGGATCAGGGCGACGAAGCGCTCCTCGACTGGGATGTCCAGCGCCTCGAGCCCCTGTGGGCTCCTCAGAACAGCTGGGGTCCGCCAGTACCCGGCCAGTCCCCGTCCGTGAGCCGCCAGCAGGATCGCATAGACGGCGCAGGCGGTGGCACATAGGTCCTCCTGGTCCTGGACGGGATCGTCGGACCGGCGCACTGTCACCGCCACGAGTGTGGGTGCCCGATCAAGCTTGGCCGCCGCCTCGGGGCCCGCCGCCTCCTTCAATCTGACGAGCGCCGCCGGACCGACGACGCGGAAGTGCCATGGGTTGGTCAGGTGATGGTTGGGTGCCCACCGGGCCAGCTCCAGGAGCTCGTCCAGCAGCTCCCGCGGTACGGCCTGTGGCCGGAACGCCTTGTGGGTGCGCCGGCTGCGGATCGCCTCCTCAATGTCCATCGCGCCCAACGCTACCGACGGCCTGGCGGAGCCGGATGTCCTCGACCATGGCCGGACGAATCATGCGGCCGTTTGAGTCGGGACGCATATCCGGCATCGGACGGGCTTGTCAGCCTCCGCCCGGGGACGGAGCCAGCACGGCGGGCTGACGTCCTTCGCGGAACCGCTCGGCGGTTCGGCGGGCCGTGTCGGTGGCCCACCGGCCGGTGCTCAGGAAGCCGAGCACGAAGATCCCCGCACCCAGGCCGACGATGATCGCCCAGCCCGGATGCGTGGCCGCCGCGAAGCCCGGCCCGATCCGTGCCCCGAGGCCGCCCCCGGTGATCGCGCCGATCACCGCCACGCCCAGGGTCACGCCCACGACCCGGCTGGTGGAAGCGACGGCGGCGGCCACGCCCGCCTGCTCGCCCGGCATGCCGGACACCGCCGTGTTCGTGATCGGCGGGTTGATCAGCCCGACGCCGAACCCGAACGCGATGTACGAGGCGAGCAGGTAGGCCGAGGGGGTGTGCTTCGTCAGACCGAGCAGCATGGCCGCTCCGGCGATCATCCCCAGCGCTCCGACGACTGTTGGCCGGCGTGCGCCGCGTCTCCCCACCAGCCGCCCCGACAGCGGCGAGAAAATCAGCAGCATGGCCGCCGTGGGCAGCATGTACAGCCCGGCGTCGAGTGGCGAAAGGCCGCGCACGCTCTGGAGATAGAGCGTGTTCAGGAACAGGAAGCCGTTGAAGCCGGCAAAGGCGAGCACGGCGATGGCCGAGGCCCCGGCGAACGGGATGCTTCGGAAGAAGCGCACCTCCAGCAGGGGTTCCTTCTGGCGCAGCTCGTACAGGACCAGCGCCACGAAGGCACAGGCCGAGGCGGTGAACAGGCCCACGATCTCAGGCGAGGTCCAGCCGTGGCGCGGCCCCTCGATGATCGCGTAGGTCAAGCTCGCCAGGGCGGCGATGACCAGGATCTGGCCCCCCGGATCCAGGCGGCGGGCCTTGGGAGCCCGGGACTCCGGGACGTAGCGTGCGGTCAGGATAATTGCCGCCAACCCCACGGGGACGTTGACGTAAAAGACGGCCGGCCAGCCCACGCTGTCGACCAGCGCGCCGCCCAGAACCGGGCCGAGCGCCATGCTGAGTCCGAACACCCCGCCCCAGACGCCGATCGCCTCGGCCCGTTCGCGCGGATCCTCGAACACGTTGCGGATGATCGACATGGCCACGGGGTTGAGCATCGCCCCGCCGACGCCCTGGAGCGCACGAGCGGTCACCAGCAGTGGAAGCGTTGGAGCGAGAGCGCACAGCAGCGACGCCAGCGAGAACACAGTCAGGCCGATTTGGAACACGCGCCGGCGCCCGATCCGATCCGCCGTGGAGCCGCCCAGCATCAGCAGGCTGGCCAGAACCAAGGTGTAGGCGTCGAGGGTCCACTGGAGCCCGGCCACGGAGGCATGAAACGAGCGCTGGATCGACGGCAGCGCCACGTTGACAATCGTCGCGTCGAGGCCCACGATCAGCAAGCTCATACAGCAGATGGCCAGCACCACCAGCCTCTGTTGGCGGTTGAGCTGACCGCCGACACGTTCTACGGCGGAATTCATCGCGTTCGTGCCACAGTACCCCGCCGTGTCGAACGTTCAGCGCGTTTCCAGCGGCGATGTCCAGCTCGCGGTGTCCTCCGACGGGGACCCCGACAAGCCCGCGCTCGTCTTCCTCCACGGCTATCCCGACACCAAGGAGGTGTGGGATTCGGTGCGCCGGCGGCTCGGGGGCGACTTTCACACCGTGGCCTACGACGTCCGCGGGGCGGGGGAGTCGAGCGCCCCCAAAGGCTCGGCGGCGTACGACCTTCGCCTGCTGGGCGACGACCTTGACGCGGTCATCGACGCGGTCGCGCCGGGCCGGCGGGTCCACCTGATCGGCCACGACTGGGGCGGGATCCAGGGCTGGGAGTTCGCCACCTCACCGCGGTTCGCGGGCCGGCTGGCCTCGTTCACAGCCCTCGCCGCCCCGTCCCTGGATCAGGTTTCGCTGTCCGGTAAAGAACTGCTCAGACGCGGCCGCCTGCTCAAGGCGCTGCTCCGGGCCCGTCGCTCCTGGTACATCCTGGTTCTGCTAATGCCCGGCGGTCCCCAGCTGGCCTGGCGGCTCGTCCTGGGCGGGCAGCGGTGGCGGCGCGCACTGCGCAGGCGAGAGGGGATTGACCTGGCTGGTCACCCGCGAGCGACGGTCACCTCGGATGCGATCAACGGCGCGAACCTCTACCGCCGGAACATTCCCCGGCGGACCATGCGCCCCAGACGAGACGCGATCGCCCACGTTCCCGTCCAGCTGATCATCCCGGAGCGCGATCGCTTTATCCCCCTGGACTACTACGAGCGGGCTGAGCGGCACGTGCCGCTCCTGCGACGGCGCTCGACCGAGGCCACGCACTGGGCGCAGCTGACGCACCCCGACGAGGTGGCCCAGTGGATCAGGGAGTTCGTGGCCGAGATCGAGCAGGCCGCCTAGGAAGGAGTCTGGCGCGCCGGGGCGAAACGGCAGAGCATGCTGCTCAAACGTCGCCTCCCGCACATCGATACCACGCGGCCGATCGAGGTCAGCCCCGGCTTCGAGCACCTCAACAGGAACACGCTGGCCGTGCTGCGCTGGCTGAAGGAGCACCGGGTCGAGTTCGTACTCGTCGGCCCGGTCGCTGACGCCGCGCACAGCCGCACCGGCACCGCGCTCCCCGTGGCCATCGTTCCAGCGCCGTTCGCGCGCAACCTGGAACGCCTGGCCCGGGCGCTGAACGCCGCCGAGGCCAGGGTGCGCGATGAGCGTGAGGCCCTGGATCCGCACCCGTCCTCGACCGGCCGGATCACCGCGCGTCAGCTGACGCGCGAGGACGTCTGGACCCTGTGGTGCGGCCCGCATCCGATTGACGTGGTGGGCACGTCGGCGCCGGCCAGCAGTGGAGCGTCGGGGGCCTCGGCCTATCAGGAGCTTTTGTACGAGGCCAGCGGCTTTGAGCTGGGCCCCGAGCTGAGTATCCAGGTGGCCTCTCCCGAGGACATCCACCACTACGCGCACCTGCACAAGACCGGCCGGCCGCCGCGGATGACCGTCAGTCGCCGGGCTCCGGCCCGCCCGCGCCGTAACGACCAGGCTCCCACAGTGGCTCCTGGCCCCGGTTCGCCCCCCGGCTGAGGATGAACAGCAGGTCCGAGAGCCGGTTGAGGTAGCGGACCACCTCTGGGTTGAGCTCGTCCCCGCCGGCCACGGCCAGGCGCTCGGCCCGCCGACAGACCGTCCGGCAGACATGGAGCAGCGCCGCGGCCCGTGTTCCCCCGGAAGGACGAATGACTTCAGCGCGGGCAACGTGTCGTTGACCTCGTCGCAGCGTTCCTCCAGCCACTGAGTCTGCGCTGGGACGACCCGCAGTCGTTCGCGCTTGGCCTCCGACTCGGCGGGGGCCGCGATATCGGCCCCGACGTCGAACAGGTCGTTCTGGATCCGCCTGAGCCAGTCGGCGTAGCCGTCCGGGAGCTCGTTCTCCGTCAGGGCCAGTGCGAGGCCGATCTGAGCGTTGAGCTCGTCCACGGTCCCGTAGGCCTCGATCCGAGGATGCGTCTTGGGCACCCGGCTCATATCGCCCAGGTGCGTCTCTCCGGCATCCCCGAGCTTGGTGTAGATGCGAGTCAGATTGATGGTCACTGAAGGTCAGTCTAGGGAGGGGAGGGGGCAATTTTGGGCGCTGGGGCCTCTTAAGACATGGGCACCTCCCGCGGACGCGTGGGCAATCATCGAGGAGCGACGCCGTCGCGGCACGCACCGGGGAACCGGGCGGCGCGTGCCGCTCAGGCGTCGGATTCCGGGGGCTCCGCGGCACGCACTGTCCTCCTGGTTGATGGTTGCCGCTTAAGCGTCGCCATCGGCGCTCCGGCCGACGTCGCCATTGCTGCAATCGCCAGGCGCCAGCGCGGCCGCGTTGCTCGCACCCAGCTGCTCGCAGCGGGAGTCAGCTCCAGCTCAGTCGATCGGCGCTTGCGCAACGGCAGGCTTGATCGGGCTCATGTCGGCGTGTACGCCGTCCCGCATAGCGCCGACCTGCCTCTCGGGGTGGAGACCGCCGCCCTTTTGGCCTGCGGCAACGGAGCGGTCCTCAGCCACCACAGCGCGATAACCCTGTGGGGTTTGAGGCCCGGGCAGGCACGACCGGTCCACGTGACCATTCGAGTTGGTCGCAGCGGACCGACGCCCTCAGGCGTCAAGCTCCACCGCAGTCGCACGCTCACCCCGGCCGACATCCGCATCCGCAATGGCCTCCCGATCACCTCGCCGGCTCGCACCCTGCTGGATGTTGCGGCCACACTGCCGGACCGGGACGTGGAGCGCCTGCTCTACGAGGCGCTGTTCCCGCGACACCTGGCCACGCTCCAGGAGATAAACGCCGTCCTGAAGCGTGCCGGCGGCCATCCGGGCCGCCGCCGGCTGGCTCGTGTGGCGTGTGCGGACCTCCAGCCCACGGACGACGACTCGCCGGCCGCCGAGAGGCTCTGCGCGCTGATCCGAGGCGCGGCCCTGCCCGAGCCGCAGACCGAAGTCCCCATGCTGGACTACCGCCTGGACTTCTACTGGCCGCGAGCTCAATCTGGCCGTCGAGGTCGACGCCTACGGAACGCACGGGTCGCCGGCTCGCTTCGAGGCCGATCGCCGACGGGATGCCCGGCTGCTCACCGAGATGGGGATCATCGTCATCCGGATCACCCGGGCGATGATCGAGCAGCGGCCGCATGAGGCCCTGGCCCTGGTGGCCCGGGCCATCGGGCAGCGGGAAGCCGCGGTACGATCCTCCGTTCAAGGTCGAGGTGATGGGAAGCCGGTGCGAATCCGACGCGGACCCGCCACTGTGATCGGGGACGCCGGCCGCATGGAAAGCCACTGGTGAGCAACGCGTCACCGGGAAGGCGGCGGCCGGTAGGCCCGTAAGCCAGGAGACCAGGCCCGACCACAAGCCAATACGCCCTCGTGGAAAGGGGTGGCCCTAATGAGAAGAACCATCGTCCTCGTCCTCACGGGAACGGCCGTCGCTGCGGCTGTCGTCTCCGGCGCCGCACAGGCTGGCGGCGCAGCGCGCACCGCATCACAGGTTGGCGGCGCAGCACGCACCGCATCACATGGCACCGTCGTCACGATCCGGATCGAAGGAGCCAACAAGACGCTGAAGCTGGCCAGCGTGATCAAGAGCGATACTGGCTCGATCACCAAGTACGGCGCGCCGAACGGGAAGTGCCCGGGCCGGAGCGCCCAGGGCGCCCTCGACGCGGCCACCGGCGGCCGCTGGAAGGGCACGTGGTACAGCCAGTACAACGAGTACCTGATCACGTCGATCCTGGGAGAGAAGCCCTCGGGACACAACTTCTGGGAGATATTCGTGGGCCATACGGCCGCCACCAAGGGGGCGTGTGACCTCCCGCTCCGCGGCGGCGAGAAGCTGCTGTTCGCCGACACCAGCGGCAAGGACCAGCCGTCAGCCCTGACGGCTCCGAGCAGCGCCATCGCTCGCAGCGCGTTCACGGTCAAGCTCGTGGGCTATACGTCCAAGGGCGAGGCCAGCCCCCTGTCCGGCGTTCGGATCACGGGCAACGGCATCAGCAGCACCAAGACGAACTCGCACGGCGTGGCCAAGGTCACCGCCCAGGGCGCGGGAAAGGCCGTACTGAAGGCCGCGCCGACGGGCTACATCCGCGCGGAGTCCGTCGTCCACGTGAAGCGCTAGAGGGCCATGGAATCGCGGCTGGCAGCCGGACTGACCGCGGCCGCCTGTGCGGTCGTCGTCGCCGGCTGCGGCCTGGGCGCCGGCCGCGGAACCTCTGACGCCACACTGAGCGTGAGCAGGGGATTCGGAGCGGTCCCGGTGGCCCGCGCGAGTGAGCCCCGTGTCCCCGGATCGGAGACCGTGATGCGGATGCTCGAGCGGCACTTCCGCGTGGGCACTCGGTACGGCGGCGGGTTCGTCGAGTCGATCGACGGGAGGTCGGGGGCGTCCTCGCGGCTGGACTGGTTCTACTACGTCAACGGTGTGGAAGCCCCGATGGGCGCCGCCACGACGGCCGTCCACGGGGGCGACCGGATCTGGTGGGACCTGCATGACTGGAGCGTGACCAACTCGATCCCGGCCGTGGTGGGCTCGTTCCCCGAGCCGTTCGTCCACGGGACGGGTGGCCGGCGTCTGCCACTGACGCTGGAATGCGCGCCCGACGTCCCGGCGGCCTGCGCCCAGGTGACCAGGGAGTTCCAGAATCTGAAGATTCCGTTTGCCTCGCAGATCATCGGCGGTGGGTCGGGCACGGATTCGCTGGCCGTGATCGTCGGAACGTGGCACGACCTGGCCCCGGCGCTCGTGGCTCAGCTCGTGGACGGCGGCCCGAAGGCCAGTGGGGTGTATGCCCGATTCACCAATCGCGGCTCGTCGCTGGTGCTGTTGAACCCACGCGGGCAGGTCGTCCGCAGGCTGGCGGGTGCGGCCGGCCTGGTGGCGGCCACGGCCGACAGCTCATCGCCCCCGACGTGGCTGGTTACCGGGACCAACACGAGCGGGGTCGACGCGGCGGCGGGCGCGCTGAACCCAGCCGCCCTGCACGACCATTTCGCCCTCGCCGTCCAGGGCTCGACCCGGCTGCCGGTCCCGTTGGATGGCCTGCGATGACGTACCGGCGCCGTGCATCCCCGCTCCACGTGGCCCGAGCCGCGGTGGGTTGCGCCTACTGCCTGGCGCTGGCCGCGGCGGCGCTCGTGCTCTCGGCGCCGGTGGCGCTGGGCGCGGTTGGCCTGGCGGTGCTGGGGGCCGGTGTCGCCGCCGGGCTCGGGCGCCAGCTGGC
>CAVPKV010000002.1:0-6834 GCA_963705785.1 uncultured Solirubrobacterales bacterium
GAGCACAACACGTCCCGACAACGCTCGGCGCCAGTCCGATCGGAAGGCGCCGGCTCCCCTCCAGTCCGCGCAAAGCAGGGCGCTGCTCACGCCGGCAGAACTGCTCGTCATCGAGGGAAAGCGGGACTATCGCGGCGATGCTGGATCCGGCGGAATGCAGCAGCCTGATCTCCTCTCGGCAGGTGGCGGGAGACTTCTCCGTTTCGTGAAAGCAGTAACCGTGCGCGCCTAGAGTTTGGCAATTTGCCGGAACGCGACCCTGCGCGCGGGGCAGGTTCCACTTTGTCGCTGTCGGGTAATGGCTCGACATGCCGTCGCTCGCGCGATCGTTCTGACCTAGGAGTCTGAGCGGCCGCCGCGGACGTAGTGAGGGTCCGCTGTCCGCGGCACCTGTGGTGGCCTCGGTGCCAACCGCATGCACAGCGTAGGCCCCGGACCCCGATCCCACGGACGCTGCATCTTGTGGGGCCAGTAGGGTCAGCGCCTGTGGAGATCCTCGTGCTGGGCCGGCCGACCGGAGCGGGAAAGGGGATGCTGGTAGAGCTCAGCGAGACGGTTGGGTTCCTGCTTGATCTCATCGCTGCTCGCCCTGAGGCGGCCCGGTGACGGCGTCGTTGCCGCCACGGCGGGTGGCGTCGCTGGGGACGGTGGCGCGGGAGTGGACAAGGAGTCGTGAGTCGAGGGCTGAACATAGCAAACAGCCTCCCAAAAAAGTCCTTCACGGCCAGTGTCGACTGGACGTCGTGTCTTGTGTGACCTTCCCCATTAGTGAGCAGTAGGAAGGCGTGAATCAGGGCACCGTTGTCGTCTCACTTTTTCTTTTTCGCGGTCGTTATTCCGGCCAAGGGCTTCCGTACAG
This sequence comes from uncultured Solirubrobacterales bacterium, assembly GCA_963705785.1. Lineage (GTDB taxonomy): Bacteria > Actinomycetota > Thermoleophilia > Solirubrobacterales > Solirubrobacteraceae > Palsa-465. The sequence goes on from CAVPKV010000002.1 coordinate 860, forward strand.
TCGTTTCTACCTTCCCCTTGTCCTCATGGGTTTTGCGGCTTGCGGTTGGAGAATGAAGAGGCTGCAATGCTGGTCCTTGACAAAGAAAAGATTCTCTGTTTTTCTTGAGTGTCATCGCGTCATGACAATGAAAGCGTCAACGTGATTTTTGCGGCCTTGCGGGTATGACGCGAAATCAGCTTCAGCGGAGCCTACGGTTCGCGGCTTTAAATTAAGGCTGTGACCGATCCAGAGGCGTGGGGAAGTTTCCATAATCCACCAATCGCGAACCGTCTATTTTGCATGGAAGGGGAAAAATGATAACAAGAGGAGCGAGCCTGGATACGAATTGGTGTTTCCGTGGGTTTCAAGTCTTAACCTTGGAGAACTCATTTCTACGCGTAGATATCATTCCAGAGCTGGGGGGCAAGATTTACAACTTTGTATTATAAGCCCTTTGACCGAAATTTCCTCTGGCATAATCCCTCGCATTGAACTTCGGAAAGTACCCTTCGGTGGCAACTACAACGACAACTATGCGGGTGGCTGGGATGAACTTTTTCCAATGATGCGGCTGGGATTTTTCAGGACGACTCACTCCCCGATCACGGAGAGTTGTGGTGTCAGACATGGGACTACGAAATTCTTAAGCGAACTTCGGAAGAGATTTCTGTCAGGCTCAGCCGGTATGGCAGCGTGAAGCAGACTTTCATGGAGAAGACCATAACGCTGCGGCGTGACGAGTCGATGCTGCGTTTTCATCACAAGTTGACCAACCTGAGCAGCCAGGAATTACTCTTTCTGTGGAAGCTGCATCCCTCATTGGCCATTGGCCCTGATCATCGGATTGATGTTCCGGTCAAGAAAGCAATCATCGCGGATCTCGGCGCGTCGTTTCCGAACCGTTTCAACGAGAACGTCCGGAGTACACCTGGCCCACAGCAGTGGATTCCAAGGGCAAGCGCTATGACATGCGCTTCACGCTGCCGCAGGAGTTGAATGTCGCGGAAATGCATTTCGGGGTTGAACTCACAGATGGCTGGTGTGCGCTGACTGATACAAAGCTCAAAGTGGGTTTTGGTCTTCGCTCCAAAAGATAAGTCAGGTTGCGGACATAATGCTTTATGGCGGCTGGCGAGGACTTCACCACGTCATCCTGGAGCCTTGCAATTCTTTCCCCCGCGATTTGAGCGAGGCCACTCGGTGGAGCGGCAGGACGACTCGCAGGAGGACAAATACTAGATATCGACGTCGTTTCGGTCGCCTACTCCGGCAGGGATTCTGTAACCAAAATAGGGGCTAACGGAGAAGTAGAAGGCTGATTTCTTGCAGGTCGAAGTTAGATCACAAGCGAAAAATATCCTATGAAATCAATGAGCGCGTCCGTTGCAGCCAGCTTGATTTTGATGATCATGCCGTCTTTTGGGTGGCTGGCAGAGCGCAAGCTCTGAGCCCATATATCTCTGTCGTGGTGAAAGGCTCTCCTACGCACCCCAGAATTTCCGAAGGCGGCATTGTCGAGTTGCGCGATGGCTCATGGCTCCAGGTATGGTGTGAATGGTTTTCTAGCCCAGGACAAGGTGAGGACCTCAGTCCAAGCCACTTGGTGGCGGCGGTTAGTCACGACAGGGACGGACCTGGCAGAACCAGCACGTGTTGGTCGAAAACAATCCCGGGGATCTCAACGTGATGCCGGCCAGCATCATTCGTCTTGACGATGGGACTCTCTAGTGCTTACCGAATACCGTGGAGTTCCACAGCCGATCCAGCACATCAGGATTCGTCCAGCCGTCGACGAATGAGGGAGCGAATTGGTCGCCACCGGTCCGCGTCTGGGGACCCGATGATCCATATTCGGGACCTGGCAACAGCACCATCCGTAGTTCGGGTCCGGGGTGAGCTGGACGTTGACCTGGGCGATCTTGGTGGCGTTGGTGCTGAGGACGATCGCGCCGTCCATCTTGGCCAGCTCGTACAGAACCTCGGGCGAGTAGTCGACGTCGAGTTTGATCCCGCCCGAGAACAGAAAGGAGAGATCCTCTATCTCTCCGATCACGATCAGGCCGCCACTGTGGGCGTGCAGGATGTTGTCGATTCCCTGCCGGAGCCCGGTGCCCGGCGCGACCATCTCCAGCGCCCTGACGATCCGAGAGTCCTGTCGCGACTCGAGCTCCTCCTTGAGCTCTTCCCCAGAACGCGGCGGCATCGTCCGATTTTACTCGGAAATGCCCTGCGAAACGGGGCCGGTCAGGCCGCGATCGGCTCGTCGCGCGCCGAGCCGAAGGCCGCGTCCAGTGCGGCCCGGAGCGTCGGATACGCCCCCGGCGCCACCACGGGCCCGAGCCGGAACTTGGCCGCCTCGGCCAGTCGGCGCTCGCCATGGGCGACGCTGCGCAGCTCGCCGGTCAATCCGATCTCCCCGAAGCAGGCCAGCGGGACGCTGCCCGGAGCCAGCGCCACGCGCTTGGCCGCGCTGGCCACAGCCAGGGCCACGGCCAGGTCGGCGCCCGGCTCCTCCACCCTGACTCCGCCCACGACGTTGACGAACACGTCCGCCGCGCCCAGGCCGATGCCGCCGTGGCGTCCCAGCACCGCCAGCACCAGCGCCACCCTGTTGCGGTCCAGGCCGGAGACGACCCGGCGAGGAGGCACGAGCTCCGAGCCGGCCACCAGCGCCTGCACCTCCACCAGCAGCGGCCGCGAGCCCTCCATCGCGCAGAGAACGACGCTCCCCGGGGCCCGGGTCGCCTCGGCCACAAACCGGGCCGACGCGTCGAGGACCTCGATCAACCCCTCCTCCCGCATCTCGAACACCCCCACCTCGTTGGTCGAGCCGAAGCGGTTCTTGACCGCCCGGACGGTGCGGTAGGTCCGCTCACGCTCGCCCTCGAACTGGAGCACGCAGTCGACCAGGTGCTCCAGCACGCGCGGACCGGCCAGGCTGCCCTCCTTGGTCACGTGTCCGACCAGCAGCACCGCCGTGCCACGCTCCTTGGCCACCTGCATGATCTGCCCGGCGACCTCGCGCACCTGAGCCACCGAGCCGGCCCCGCTGGACAACTCGCCGCTGTGCAGCGTCTGGACGGAGTCGATCACGCAGACCTCAGGCCGCTCGCGTTCCATCGTGGCCAGGACCGCCTGCAGATCGGTCTCGGCCAGGACCGGAATCGACAGTGCGTCCGGCTGCGGGAGGCGCTGGGCCCGGAGCCGAACCTGAGCGGCCGACTCCTCGGCCGAGACGTACAGGGTCCGCCGACCCGCGGAGATCAGGTTGGCCAGGGCCATCGTGGTCAGGGTCGACTTGCCGATTCCGGGCGAGCCTCCGATCAGGACCAGCGAGCCGGGCACGAGCCCACCGCCCAGGACCGCGTCCAGTTCGCCGATCCCGGTGCTCAAACGCGCCTGCCCGGTGGCGTGCACATCGCTGAGGACAACGGGCTTCGGGGCCGCGCCCCGGCGCCCCGGGCGGGCGCCCGGGGGGGCGGAGGCCTGGGCCTCCTCGACCACCGTGTTCCACTCGCCGCAGCCCGAGCACCGGCCCTCCCAGCGGGGCGCCTGATGACCGCAGGCCGAGCAGACAAAGATCGAGTTGGCTCGGCCGGTTCTCGCCACCGGTCCAGCGTAGGGATCGCCGCCGACGGCACCGGCTCGGGGTCGGCGTCTTGTCAGCGCGGCGTGAGCCGCCGTGGCACTCCCGTGACGGCTTCAGTTGCAGATCGGGCAGCGCCCGGTGGCGCAGACGCAGATACGTGCGAAAGCCACCCGGGCGCGGGCATCGGGGGACGGCGACCGACGCTTATCCGTATATCGGTCGCCGAGACTGGAGTCCGTGCCGGATAGACGTCGGAAACCGACGCTTATCCGGATATCGCTCGCGCCGGATCGTGTGCGTGCCGGATAGGCGGCGGTCCCCGCCCGTCGCCGCCCCGCCCTCGCCCGCCCCGCCCGTCGCCGCCCGGCCCTCGCCCACCCCGCCCCGCCGGCCTCGCCCGCCCACCCCCGGCCCCGCCCCGCCGTCGCTCCCCCGACACTCAGCCCGGCCGAACGCCCACGATCACCGTCTTGCTCGCGCTCGGACCGAGCGCCGGCTTGTACGCGGTTGTGACCTTCACCCGCAGCGTGCGACCAGACCGAAGCAGCGTCCGGGCTTGGGGGCCAGGGGAGATCGTGACCGAGAACGTCCCGGCCTGCCTCGGGGCCAGCTTGGTGCTTCCGTAGCCGAACCATTTCTTCGGCGTGCTCGTCCTGTAGGTCTGGGCGGTGGCGATCGCCGCGAGCTGACCCGACTCGGGGACCCGGACGGTCACCGTAAGCACATGGCCCGAGCCGGCCTTCACCGACTCGACCTTGAACGGGTTCGTCAGGTCGGCGCAGTTCTGGGCCGGGGGCGAGACGGCGCGGCCCGGAAAGCTCGGCGTGTACAGATCGGTGGAGGTCCCCAACGCCCCGATGCCCGTCACGACCACGTTGCCGTCCTGGAGCGTCTCGGCCTCGGGGCTGATCGCCTCGGCCATCGCGGGCAGCGACGACACGGTCGACCACTTGTTGGTGGTCGGGTCGTAGATGTCGACCTTGTCGGTCGCTGTCGTCGGGTGGACGCTGCTGAAGCCGCCGCCCACGAGCACACGCCCATCGGGCAGCCGGGCGGCGAAGCCCTGGACGTGGGGCGTCGACATGTGGTTGGCCGTGGGCGTGAACTTCCCGGTCGAGGGATCCCAGACCGACGCCGAGTCCAGCGCCACCCCACCGAACCTCTCGCCTCCGGCGATCAACACCTTGCCGTTGGCCAGCAGCGTCGCCGTGTGGTAGCTGCGCTGGAACGACCCCTCGCTCCCGGCGGGGGAGAACCTGCCGGTGACGTAGTTGTACGTCACAGCCTCAGGCGCGTCGCCCACGATCAGGACGCGGCAGTCGGGGAGCAGCGTGGCCGTGTGGCCGAGCCGGCCCGAGGGCATCGACCCGGTCAACGTCCAGCGGTTGGTGGACAGGTTGTAGAGCTCGGCCGTGCGGGACCCGGCGCCGCTCTGGAAATCCGGAGAGCCCCCGACGGCCAGGGCCTCCCCGCCCGGCAGGGTGGTCAGCGTGAACACCTGCCGCGGCACGACCATCGGCCCGGTCGCCGTGAACATCCCGCCGTTCTGGGGGCTCCAAGTCTCCGCCGTCGCCGGAACCGGGGTGCTCTGGTTCTGCGTCGCGTCCCCGCCGGCGATCAGGACGTCGCCGCCCACCAGCAGTGTCCCGGCGGCGAAGATCCGCTCCTGGGTCATCTGCCCGGCCGCGGTGAACCCGTTGCCGTCGGCCGCCAGCGCTTCGCCCTCCGGGGTGTTGGTGCCGTCACCCCCCGCCACCAACACGGTGCCGTCGGGCAGCTCGGCGCTGATCCCCGAGGGATGCGGCTGGGCCGAGGGCTGCTCGGCCGTCCACCCGCCCGCCAGCGCCGACGCCGGCGTGGCCAGCAGCCCAACCGCCAGCGCGATCAGCCCTGCGGTTGGCCTCAGGCGCCGGTCAGTCAGTCGAGGAGCCGTCGCCGGACTCCGTCGCGGCGTCGCCGCCCTCCGGCTCGCCAGCCGTAAGGGCGCTTTGGCTGTATCCCGGAGAGACTTCTGTATGACGTCGTAGCAAAACCATACATAGGCAGAGGGGAACATTCGCCACCGTCGATGCAGCGGTGAAAAGAAAACCTCCCGCAGCCATTCCATCCTCCAATTTCGTAATTATTCCTCTCCGGTCTCCCATCCTCTCCTTCACGTTCCATCTTATCCATTTCAGCCAGCCTCCTTGCAATCTCCTCCTCCCCCCCTTCTCTATGCTCCCTGAGCCGCTGGCTCCGCATGCCGGGCGATTTGAACAACCACGAGATAGTGCTCTTCGTGTGTCTCTGGGGACGAACAGGTGGTAGATCGAGCAGGCAACGTCAGCGACGAACATCGCGGTGAGAAAATATTGTCCTGAAGGACACGCTTAGTTCCAAGACCGAACCAAGGCGGCTCGAGTAC
>CAVPKV010000003.1:0-56540 GCA_963705785.1 uncultured Solirubrobacterales bacterium
CAAAGCACCGTCAGACTGCACCCCACACAGGGTGCTATCCCGCCTCACGCCCGACGGCGATAATCGCTGTCGCGGCACTGCTTGAACTGGTCCAGTGGTGCCGTCGTCACGACCAATCTCAAGGAGGTCTCTCATGCGCGGACGCACATCCCGAACAGTCCCCCCCGCCCACGAGCCGGTCAAGCCCGGCCAAACTGATCCCACCCCTCTGGGATCGCCTCAGTCCGGGACAGCGCCAACACCTCGCTCGTCTCGTCGGTCAACTCCTCGCCCGGCATCTCCGACCGATCAATCGTCAGGAGGTGCGTCATGAGGCACAGTAACAGCGCACCCGCCCATGGCGTCAAGGGTGGACCGCCAGGCGTCGGATTCGCTCTCTCGAGCAAGATCCAGCCCTGGCACCTTGACCGCCTGGCCATCGTTTACGTCCGCCAGTCGACCGCCCATCAGGTGGCCGAGAACCGGGAATCGGCTGACCGTCAGTACGCCCTCGCCCAGCGGGCCGCCGAGCTCGGCTGGGCGGCCGATCGGGTCCTCGTCATCGACGAGGATCAGGGGCAGAGTGGGGCCTCATCCGAAGGGCGACTCGGCTTTCAACGCCTCCTTGCCGAAGTTGGACTCGATCACGTCGGGTTGATCCTCGGCCTGGAGATGAGCCGGCTCGCCCGGTCGTGCAAGGACTGGCACCAGTTGCTTGAGCTTTGCGCGATGTTTCGCACCCTGCTGGGTGATCAGGACGGCCTGTACGACCCGATCGACCACAACGATCGGCTCCTGCTCGGGCTCACCGGGATCATGTCGGAGGCCGAGCTACACGTCCTGCGCGGGCGGATGCGGCAGGGGCTGCTGAACAAGGTCCGACGCGGGGAGGTCTTCCAGGGACCGCCGGTCGGGTATGTCCGCTCGCAGGAGGGCGGGTACGAACTCGACCCCGATGAACAGGCCCGCTTGAGCGTTCGGATGGTGCTCGATCAGTTCGACAGGTTGGGCACCGTCCGCAAGGTGCTCCGCCACTTGCTCACCCAGGGCATCCGCCTCGGCATCCGGCCGCACAGCGGGCCGAATCGCGGACAATTGGAATGGCGTCTGCCGACCCGCGACACGGTCACCAAGATCCTCCAGCATCCGCTCTACGCCGGGTTTTACTGCTACGGCCGCAAGCAGACCGATCCGCGACGGAAGAAGCCCGGCCGGCGCTGGTCGGGACGGGTCGTGGTCGCCCGGGAGGAGTACCTGGCGCTGATTCCGGAGAAGTGCCCGGCGTACATCTCGCGGGATCAATACGAGGCCAACCAGCGGCGACTTGACGAGAACCGGGCTCGGACCGAGTCCAAGGGAGCACCGAGGAATGGCCAATCGTTGCTGGCCGGGCTCGTCACTTGCGGACGGTGCGATAAGCGGATGGGCGTCCACTATTCGGGTCGGAAAGGAACCCTGCGCTACACGTGCATGACCGGGGTGGCGGATGCCCGCGGGACGTGTCGCCATGCGCTGGCTGGTCGCGTCATCGATCAGCTCGTCGCGGACCAGGTGCTGGCTGCGTTGCAACCCGGCGCGCTGGAACTGAGCCTTGCCGCCGCCGAGGACGTGATCCGGGAGCGGGCTGCCCTGGACGAGAACTGGCGGCAGCGGGTCGAGCGGGCCCGGGTCGGGGCGACTCGGATCGAGCGGCAGTATCAGGCGGCGGAGCCCGACAACCGCCTCGTCGCCCGGACCCTGGAGCGTCGCTGGGAGGACGCGTTGCAGGAGGTTCGAGGGTTGGAAGAAGAGTACGCCCGCTTCCGGCAGACACAGCCGACTGCCCTCACCCATCGGGAGCTTGTTCAGATTCGCGGGCTCGCCCGCGACTTGCCCGCGTTGTGGCAGGCGCAGACGACTACACCGTCGGACCGCCAACAGATCATCCGGTTCCTGGTCGAGCGCGTCGAGGTGGCGATCGAGGGCGTTACGGACCGCGTCGGGGTGACCATCACCTGGGCCGGCGGCCAGCAGACCCGCCACGAGTTGACCCGTCCGGTCAGTCGGTACGATCAGACCGCGGATTTCGATCGATTGATGGCTCGTGTCCTGGAACTCCGCTCCGCGGGGCAAACCTGCGGCGAGATCGCCGATCATCTGAACGCGGAGGGCTTCCGTCCACCGAAAGGACCGGGGCGGTTCCATAAGAACATCGTGAGCCGCCTTGTGCGGCGCTATGCCCCAAGCGACAGCCAATCTCCAAAGTCGATCCGAGCCGGATTGGGGCGGGACGAATGGTTCGTGATCGACCTGGCCGGCAAGCTGGGGATCGGGAAGAACACGCTCCACGCCTGGCTCCAGCGGGGGTGGGTGCGCTACCGGCGGTTGCCCGGCTACAGGGGCCGGTGTGTGTGCTGGGCTGATGCTGGCGAACTCAAAAGGCTCGGGCGTCTGGCCCACACGCCGCGAGGTTGGTGGGACCCGCCGCTGCCGTCGGAATTGACCACGCCGAGGCCCCGTCCGTCAGAATCGCGTGGCCAAGGTGAGTGACTCACCGGCCCGAGCGTCCCGGAACTTGAGGCTCCCTCAAGTTCCGGGACGTTGATTGTGGAAGGAGGAAGGGGATGGTTTTGCAGGGAAGCTTCAGATCAGAGAGCCTCATCGACAAGACTGCTGAGAAGATACGACGGCGAAGGAGTTGCCGTGAGAGATCCTTCGAATGCGCCTGTTGATGTGAAAAGGCACATTCCTGCGCATAAAATTGTTTATACTTGAGAAACTTCTTCGTCCGACGTCATTCGAGCCGACCGGCAGTGACCATCTCTCTGATCTTCTCAACCAACCCCCTGATATATGGCGAGTCGTGCATATCGGTCTGTTCGCCGTAGTGGTGCCAACGGCGGCACTCGAAAAACAGACAGGTTCGCAACTCAGTCAAGTCCAAGGCCCGCTGCTGGTCGTAAGCGTGCTGGTCGGCAATCTCGGCGCACCGCTCGAACGAGCCCCAGTGTTTGAACCCATTGAACGTGTCGGCGAGTCGCCAGACCTCCGTCCCACCGGCGTCCGGGGACGGCAGGTGGTCGAGCCGGAGGGCGTCGTTAGGGATCGCCTCCATGAGTTCAAAGGTTTCATCAGGCATTGGGTTGGGGAAGGGATTATTCCGTGTATCCAATTCTTCCCAGGCATGATTTTGACGCCACTCGCCGTCACTCCGGAGATATTCGATGAATGCTGTTTTCACTCGCGTCAATGTCAAGTCGCCTTGAGCCCGGTACTCCTTCCTTGCAACCCCGTCTACGTATTCCAATGTCCAGGGCTCCGAGCCGGTCCTCTGAATGAAAGCCCAGTGTTCTTTGACAAGAGGGTCATCGGGAGGCGCACAATTCGAGGGTGCCCCCTTGCTGCCAGCCTGGATGAAAACATCATCAGAACGCCAAAGATGAGCGAATCTCCCGATTGATCCGTCATCAAAGGCTCGCTCGATGAAGTCCTCTGAGACGTTCTCTACGTCGGGCAGGCTTTGAGAAGAAAATCGCATGTTAATATCATTTAGATATTCAAGTAATGTTTTCTGATTGCGTTCCGTCGCAGCGCCATTGACCCTCTACGGCGTGATGTACCCGACCCGGATGGCCGTGAGGGACTACCCAGTTGGCTTTCCGAATTCGACTCTTTCAGGAGCGAGTTCCTGGCCGACGATTATACCCTTTCCGTTGAGTGCCCCGTGCGATAAATCTGACTCGCGGCCGAGCGATCATCCCTGAGACGGAGAGGGGCATTGACCCAGATCGGGTTTATTGAAAAATGAAGCACGGGCCGACGCGTTGTCGGCAAAACGAGTGAGAGAGAAGTCCGGATAGGATTATTGAAGGAGGCAGTATGGCTGGCCAACGTCGAGCGGTACGTTCTGCTCAAGCAGGTCGGTTACGGTGGTCACGCGAAACGAGTGTGGCGAGAAGTGGGTCGGAAGCCCCGCCGCCTTCAGACGGCGCTTCATCATCCGGCAGATGTCGATCCCGGTGATGGCGTTCGAGGTCAGCGTCTTCGTCTTCCGGTTCGCGGTGCGAAAGAGGGGGCCTCAGTGATCCCAGTGGGGAGGAAACGGGGACGCGGCTAGTTTTTCATCCCAAAACGTGCCTCGACCCAGCGCTGCGATGCCCTACCGCAAATCGGAAGTCATATGCTCACGCTGCGGAGGAGCTGGAGTTCGGGCGTCATTCGTCCCGCAGTTGACAGACTGCGACGTCCTAGCCAACGGCATGAGTATCTGCAAACCAAAAACTTAGAGGGCGTTCCGCCGTTCGCCGTCGACCGCGAATTGCACGGAGAGTTGGAGGCGGCGAGAAACCAACCCTCGTCCCTCATAGACGCAAATCTCTGCCGCAACATAACTTACAACAGAAGAAGTGGAGGCGGCGGGAATTGCACCCGCGTCCCTCATTTCGCATGTCATGGCCCGGAACTCGACCAGCCGTCGTGGGGCGGGCACCACCTCTGTGCTGTGGGCGACCGGTGTCTGCGGCGGCAGCAGGAGCGTTGCGCTTCGGTCCGACGACACCGAAGCAATTTGGAGCGAAGCATCAGACGTGCCCTCACCTGGCAGTTCATCTACCTCCCGACAGCAGCTTGGAGATGGGGGCGGCTGAAATGGGTGCCGCGATTCGCTGCCCCGTATTCGGCGACTTTCCCCGAGGAAAGGAGACGGCTGAACCGCTCACCTGCACCCCGGAGCCGTGGTCGCCCCGATCCAGTTGCTTCCGACCATGGAGGGCTCATGTTCGATCTCGGATCATTCTGCACGCTTGTCACCCTCGACTCGTGAACGGCTACACGTCGAGAGTGCCAAGCCACTGTTGTTTTGAATTTGCTTCTTTGGGTTTCGAATTTGTTTCGGATTTCGTACTTCGGATTTCGGATTTGCGTGCCGTGGCATCACGTCCGGGGGCTTCGCCGGCCCGAGGCCGGCTCGACTCCAGGCACGCCGAGCGTGCTTCCAGGTCCGGAAGCCCCTTCCGGTCTGGTCCTCAAAGCCTGCGATGCCGCCGCGGTGGGGGCGGCTTGTGGTGAAGCGCCTTCCGCGTGCCACCCGTGCTGCCACCGCCGCTGGTACCGCCACCGGTCCCGCTGCCACTGCCGCCGCCGCCACTACTGCCGCCGGCACTCAGGGTGGTGGTGCTGGCGCCGGCGCTGATCGTCGTGCCGTTGGAACTACCGCCACGCAAGTTGTTCAGGTCGGTCTGAATGGCCGCCTGGTCGGACGCGACGGTAGTCAGGTCGGGCGACGTTACCCCGGAATCGTTGACGATCTTGACCAGGTCGTTGTACACGGTGGTTGCCGCCGCCTGATCCGCGGCCGGGAACAGGCCCGCGAATTCACTCGAGGCCGCTGCCGGGCTGATGGTGGTGCTCCCCTTGGCGGCCGCGGCCAGGTCGCTGAGTGCCTTCTGAAGTGACACCGTGCTCACCCCGTTCAGGCCCGCGGCGAGAGCCTGGCTGTCGGTGTTCAACTGGGTCAGGTCAGACGCCGTCACGCCGGATTTACTTGCAAGGCCTTGCAGCTCGGTTTGAAGCGCCTCTTCATCGGTCTGAAGCTGCGCGACCAGCGTATTCGAGCTCGCCGGCGGGTTCGTCGGCGCGGTGTTGATCGGGCTGGACATGACCCCGATCGTGTTCAGTATCGAGGTCAGCAACCGGCCTGACCCGCCGCCCCCGCCACCACCACCGCCGTGCCCGCCACCTGCACCGGGGCCGCCATTTTGAAGGCTGGTCAGGTCGGCCTGGATCGTCGCCTCGTCCGCCGCAACGGTGCCGAGGTCCGTCCCCGAGACGCCCGAATCGGTGACGATCTTGACCAGGTCGTGATAGACGCTGGTCGCCGCCGCCTGATCCGAGGTCGGGAACAGGCCCGCGAATTCGCTCGAGGCCGACGCCGAAGTGACGGTGGTGCTCCCCGTGGCGGCCGAAGCCAGGTCGCTCACCGCCTGTTGAAGCGCGATGAGCTGACCCCGCGGATCGCAATGTCCAGCGCCTGGCTGTCGAGACTCAACTGGGTCAGGTCGCCCACCGTCACACCCGTCTTGCTTGCAAGACTCTGCAACTCGGTCTGGAGCGCTTCCTGATCGGTCTGCACCTGCGCGACGAGCGTGTTGCTGCTCGTCGTCGGTGGCGGCGTACTGGTGGCGAGCGGGCTGGTGAAGACCCCGAGGTCCTCGAGAGCCGACGTCAAGGCGCTCGCCGCCTGTCCCTCACCAATTCCCACGAGCTCTTGAAACCGTAGCCGCCACCTCCACCACCATAGGGAGGAAGGCTCGTCAGGTCTTTCTGAACCGCCGCCTGGTCCGACGTGACGGTGCTGAGGTCGCTCGCCGAGACGGTCGACGCGTTGACAATCGTGGACACGTCGGTGAACACGGTCGTGGCGGGCGCCTGATCGGAGCTCGGGAACAGACCCACGAACTCACTCTGGGCCGACGCGGTCGTGATGGTGGGGCTGCCGGTGGCCGCCGCCGCCAGGTCGCTCACGGCCTGCTGGAGCTTCGACGGATCGATCCCGTACCAATCTTGCCCGAGCGCTGCACTGTCCGTGAGCAACTCGGGCAGGGTAGCCGCGCCGAGGTTCGACTTGACCGAGAGGCCCTCGAGTCGGTCTGGAGCGCCTGCTGATCGGTCTGGGGCTCCGCCAGGTCGTGTTCGTACTGGTCGCCCCGCTCGTCGAGCCGGCAATGACGGGGCTCGTCAGGACCCCGAGGTTGTTCAGGTCCTGGATCAGGCCGCCAGCCCCGAACGGACCACCACCGCTCCAGAGCACCACGCGAGCTTCCAGCGTCTCGTAAGCCAAAATGACATCCGGCGCCGACCTCCTCAGACGGGCACGCAGCTCCCGCCTCCCCCTGCTCGTCGGCTGTTCCCCGAAGATGGAATCGAAGGTCAACGCAAGCCAGCCATTTCCCCGGAAGCTCATTGCGATCTCCTTGTCCTTGATTGAGTGGCTTGGCTCGTTCCGAACGAGAAATCGATCCCGAGCCTCGACACTTCCAACGCGAGGCGATCGCATCCCAGGTGCCCGTCAAGAGGTTGCAAGACGACGTTTCTTTCATCGGTAACGCCCCTGCCAGGCGAGGTGGAATTCAAGGTGTTATTGACCATTCTTAGTGTCGCCGCCCACCCCATGGTCGCCTTGGGTGCACGGCTGCCTAGCGTCTGGGGAACATGGGTCCCGCGGACCGGCCCCGCGACCCGGCCTGGTGAGAGGCGGGATGCGCGGGGCCGGCCGAGCGTTCTCGATCAATCAACGGTGCCGGTGATGTCGGGGCGGAGGCGGCGGCGTTCTGAGATGATGTCGGCGAGGCCCGTGGGAGTCGGCGTCGGCGTGGGTGTCGGAGTCGCCGTGGAAGTCAGCGTTGCTGTGGCACTTGGCGTCGGCGTGGGTGTTGGCGTCGGCGTAGGAGTCGGTGTCGGCGTCGGTGTCGGCGTGGGTGTCGGAGTTGGTGTAGGCGTCGGCGTCGTGCATCCGGAGCCGCTGTTCAAGTTGTTCAGGTCAGTCTGGACGGCCGCCTCGTCACTGGCAAAGGTCGTGAGGTCGGTCGTCGTGACCATGGAATGCTGGATGATCGTCACCAGGTCGGAGTACACGTTCGCCACCGCCGACGACGGGACGGCGGTTGGGAAGACGCCTGGAATTCGGTCTGCCCGCCGTCTGGGCCGCGGTCGGGGTCGTCGTGATCGGGACGTCGGCGGCGTTGGCCGCGGCCAGGTCGCTCAACGCCTTGACGAGGGCCGACGAGCCGACCCCACTCAGGGCGGCCAAGCCCTGGCTATCGGTGATCAGCCTGGTCACATCGGAGACCGTGACCGCCGACTTCAGGGCGAGAGTTTGAAGCTCCGTTTGAAGCGTCTGCTCATCCATCTGGAGCTGCGTCACGAGCGGGTTGGAGCTGGTCGGCGGAGTTGTCGTGCTGGTGGCGGGCGACGTGGTGATCACGCCAATCTGGTTCAGGATCGACGTGAGCACGTTGCCCGAAACCAACCCGCCGTGCTCGCCGCCGCCGGTCGAGCCGCCGCGCCCGCCATCATTATCGCCGCCACCACCGTTGTTGTTGCCATTCTGAAGTGCCGTCAGGTCGGCCTGGTTGGCCGCCTGTTCCTTGGCGACGGTCATCAGGTCGCTCGTCTGGACTTTCGACGCGCCGATGATGGTGACGAGGTCATTATGAACAAGGGTCGCCGCGGACTGATTCGCCGTCGAGAACAGGCCGAGGAATTCGCTTTAAGCCGCCGTCTGTGCCGCGGTCGGGGTCGTGCTGCCCGCGACGTCGATCGCGTTGGCCGACGCCAGGTCGCTCAGGGCCTTGTTGAGCATCGACGGATCCATTCCGGCCAGGCCGTGCCGACGCCTGGCTGTCAGTCGCCAAGCTGGTAAACTGGGGGTCACTCCCGAACCGGCCGAGAGGCCCTGCAATCGGACTGCAGCGCCTGCTGATCCTTCTGAGCTCCGCGACGAGCGTGTTCGAGCTCGTCGGCGGAGTCGTGGTACCGGCAGTGATCGGGCTGGTGATGACCCCGAGGTTGTTCAGCTAGGTCACGGCATCGCCGTACCCTGGCCTTCCACGATGGGCCATTGATCACCGATCCGAGGCCGCCGCCACCGTAGCCACCGAGGTCGCTCACGAGGCTGCTGATGTCGCTCACGACGGTGCCAATAATCCCCCCCCGAGGCCACCGCCGCCGCCGAAACTAAAGCCGGATTGGCCCCACGGAGAGAGGTTCGACAGGTCAGTCTGGATCGCCGTCTGGTCAGCGGCCACCGTGCCGAGGTCGCTGGTCGTGACCTGTGAGTCGGTGACGATCTTGACCAGGTCGTTGTAAACGGCTGCCGCCCGCCACTCGTCTGATCCGCGGACGGGAAGAGGGCGACAAACTCGTCCAGCGGCGTTGTCGTCGTGGTCGTGGCGGTGGCTGTGGGTGTCGGAATCTGGTTCCCGGCACGGCCGAGGCCGTGGTAAGGTCGCTCACCGCCTGCTGGAGCATGGTGGGGTCGACAAGTGCCAATCCTGTCCGATCGACTGACTGTCGATCTCCAGCTTGGTCAAAGGCCGGCGGCCTCTATCCGCGGCAACTGAAAGAAGCCGCTATCAAATCAAATGACGTTCTGCGTCAGCTTGGTCCCGATATTCAGTGGGTAGAAAGTTACATTGCAGACGATAAATTATTATTTCTGCGTTTACCTCGCCACTGGCAAAAGAAATGATTCATAAGCATGCTCAGATCAGCGGATTTCCAGCGACCAAGATTATTCCGATTAAACGCATGATCGATCCTACCACGGCGCAATCAAGTGTTGGGCCTGTCCCGGCTTGGACATGCGCTTTGAGTGAATCAGACTGAGAAAGCCGCCATACGCGGCAGAACAATCCGAATTTCCGTGAACTCGCCGGGCTTCGTATCGACCGCTACGGACCCGCCATGTTGCTCGACAATGATGTCGTGACTGATCGAAAGTCCTAACCCAGTCCCTTCACCGGCAGGTTTTGTCGTGAAGAACGGGTTGAACATCTTCTCCTTCACCTCAGGGGATATGCCGGTGCCGTTATCGCGGATACTGATTTCGACGCTGTCGCCAAGGTTCTTCGTCGCTGCAGTGACGGTGGGTGCGTAGTCGCCCTTATTAGCCTCGGCTTTGCGTTTGGTGGCTGCGTAGAAGCCGTTTGAAATCAGGTTGAGCAGTACCCGCGTAATCTCCTGGGGGAAAGGTCTACTTCGCCGGCGGCTCGATCAAAGGACCTTTCCAGGGCGATTTCGAAGCCCGGCTTCTCGGCGCGATCATCCGGCGCAGGCCCTCGTCGTGCCCGTAGCGCTCGGCCAGCCCCCGGGCCATACGGACGTGGTCCTCGTGGCGGAATACCGACCCGTCGATCTCGCCCGCCTGGAAGGCCTCGATCAGGGCTTTGCGTTCCATCTGATTCGTATTATACGATATCGAACTAATGCTGGCCACGATCGAACGCTCGGCGCACCTGATCGCCGCCTACCTGGACCACGCGCTGACCGGGGCCCGCATCACACAGGCCGAGGCTCATGTTCTGGCCCAGCTTCACCGCCGCGGCCCCACCTCGATCGGCGACCTGCAGCGCGAGTTTGGACACAAGCGCTCCACCCTGACCAGCGTCATCGACCGGCTGGAGACGCGGGGGTGGGTCCGGCGGGAGATCAACCCTGCCGACCGGCGTTCGTTTGTCATCCACCTGACCCGGGGCGGCAAATCCGCGGCCCGGGGGGTGGCCGCGGTGCTGGACGAGCTCGAAAGCCATGTCCGGGCCCAGGTCTCCGACCGCGACCTCAAGGGCCTGGAGGCCGTGGCGGCCGCTTTGGCGGCGGCCGTCGAGCGGACCACCACTTGACGGACCTGTCAAGCTCGGCCGATGACACCCATCAGCCGTGGATTCCTGGGTCGCCGGCGCCCGGTGGCCGACCCCTCGCGGGTTCCGCCGGGCCAGTACCTGACCGACGACTTTCCCGTGCTCTCAGCCGGCCCCACACCGCACACGCCACTGGCTGAGTGGAGCTTCACCATCGATGGCGCCGTCGATCAGTCTCACAGCTGGTCCTGGGAGGAGTTTCTGGCTCTGCCGGCGGAGACGTTCACGGTCGACATCCACTGCGTGACCAAGTGGTCCAAGCTCGACACGGGCTGGAAGGGCGTTTCGGTGGACACGTTGCTTGGGACGGTGCAAACGCAGGCCGGCTACGTGACCGCCTGGTCCGACGGTGGCTATACGACCAACCTGGCGCTCGCCGACGTGACCGGAGGGCAGGCCTGGGTGGCGTACGAGTACGACGGCCAGGCGCTGCACCCTGAGCACGGCGGCCCGGCCCGGCTGCTCGTACCCCACCTGTACTTCTGGAAGAGCGCCAAGTGGGTCCGCGGACTGACCCTCACCATGAACGACGAGCCGGGGTTCTGGGAGAACTACGGCTACCACAATCACGGCGACCCATGGCTCGAGCAGCGGTACCAGGGAGACTGACCTGGCAGCAGGCCACCGTTGTGGAGCTGGTCGACGAGACGCCCCGGTGCAAGACCCTCGTCCTGGAGCCGCCGGATTGGCCGGGCCATCGGGCCGGCCAGCACGTGGACGTTCGCCTGACCGCTGAGGACGGCTACCAGGCCCAGCGCAGCTATTCGATCGCCTCGGGACCCGAGGGTCCCAGCTGGCTCTGACCGTCGAGTGCCTCCCCGACGGCGAGGTCTCGCCCTATCTGGCCAAGAACTCCGGCCCGGGGACGAGCTTGAGCTGCGGGGGCCGATCGGCGGCTACTTCGTGTGGGAGGAGTCGCTGGGGGGCCCGCTGATGCTCGTGGCCGGCGGCTCAGGGATCGTGCCCCTGCGGGCGATGCTCCGTCACTGGGCGGGCGGCCCGCGCCGGATCGAGGCACGACTCCTGTACTCATCCCGGACACTGGACGAAGTGATCTACCGGGATGAGCTCCAGCAGCTCGCCGATCAAGGCGCGGAGACCCATATCGCCCTCACGCGCCAGTGGCCCGAGGGCTGGGAGGGCCATCGCGGGCGGGTGGACCGGAAACTGCTGGAGCAGACCGTCTGGCCGCCGGATGATGCGCCTCGCGTGTACGTGTGCGGACCCACGGGCTTTGTTGAGGCCGTCGCCGAGGCGCTGGTTGAACTGGGGCACGAGCCCGCCCGCATCAGGACTGAGCGCTTCGGACCCACGGGGACCTAGGAGGAGCCAAATGGACGCACTGGACGGAAACGCAATCGCCGGGGTGCTGGTCGATTACTTCGGCGTCGACATGACCGCCCGCCGGGGCGCGTGCGGCCATTGCGGAACCAGGGCCCAGGTTGGGGAGCTCGTGGTCTACCTCCGGGCGCCCGGGGCCGTGGTCCGGTGCCGGAACTGCGGCGGGGTGGTGATGGTGGTCGTGAGCCCGGGCGGCCGCCCGCAGATCGACCACAGCCGTTTTGAGCTTGTGACGGTGTAGGACGCCCGGCCGGACGAGGGCCGGGCGACACGCCCGACCCTCGTGACCGGTGTCAGCTCAAGCGCCCGGACCGGGGGGCTGACCGCCGGGCCGCCCCCAACCGCCGTGGCCGGGCGGCCCCTGGATGACGTTGAACGCGCTATCCAGGTGGACCTCGACCTTCGTGCCGTCGGACTTGGTCACCGTGACCTCGTAGCCGTTACCGGTGAAGTTGGTGGTCACCTGGCCGGCAGTCCCGCCGCCCACGCTCTTGATCGCCGCCTGCTGAGCCGTGGTGGCCGACGCCCCGGTGACCGCTTTCTCAGCGTCCTCGTGCGCGGCCGTCCCGGGGGCGGGGAAGTTGGCCGGGGCCATGGCTCTGCCCGAGGTGGGCGTCGTGGTGGTCGAACTCGATGATGAGGCCGCGTTGGCCAGGGCCGACCCGCCGAGGGCGAGCGCGGCGAGGGCCGCGCCGAACGCCGCCATCTTCTTGACGGAGTGAAACATGCCTCGTGTCCTTTCTCTGCGTCCGGGTCTGAGCCCGGGTTCACTGGGCACGATCCACCGGCCGTGTAAGACAGCCGTGCCATCCAGCTAAGAATCGGGAACCGGTGGGAGGCGGGCGGGCTGTTAGCGAGCGACCGGGGTGGCCTCGGGCTCCGGTGCCTGCTCCTCCTGGGCGCCCACGGGCTCGGGCAGCTCGCGGACCGAGCTGCCCTCGATGTTCACCTGCGGGAGCCGACGATCGATCCACGCCGGGAGCTTCCAGGTCAAAGCCCCAAGCAGTTCGAGGACAGCCGGCAACAGCACACAGCGGACCACGACCGCGTCCAGGAACACGGCGGCGGCGAGCCCGAACCCGAACTCCTTGATCGCTCGCTCGTCGCCGAGCATGAAGGACAGGAAGACACAGATCATGATCGCGGCGGCCGCCGTGATGACCCGGCCCGTGTGGGCGATCCCTTCCGCCACGGCGCGCGTCGCGTCGCGCCGGCGCACCCATTCCTCGCGGACACGAGACACGAGGAACACCTCGTAGTCCATCGACAGGCCGAAGACCACGGCGAACATGAGCACCGGTATCCAGGGATCGATCGGCCCCTTCTGGATGCCCAGAATGCTCGCCCCCCACCCCTGCTGGAACACCAGCGTGGTCGCCCCGAGGGCGCCGCCGATGCTGAGCAGGTTCATCAGCGCGGCCTGAATCGGGATCACCAGCGACCGGAACATCACGAACAGAAGAAGCGCGGACAGCAGGACCACGATCGCGATGAACACCGGGAGCTTGCTGGACAGGACCGAGGCGAAGTCGATCGAGCCGGCCGTGAATCCGCCCACCAGGACGGGGGCCCCGGTGCGGCGCTCGAGCGGCGGCAGCACGTCGTGGCGCAGATGGTTGACCAGGTCGGTCGTCGCCTGGTCCTGGGGGGCCGACCCCGGGTAGGCCCGGATCAGCGCGATCCGCCCTGAGGGACTGACCCTCGGCGGCGTGACCGCCACCACATCCGGCGCCCCCGAGACCGCGGCTGTGAACGCCGGGAGCGCCGCGATGTCACCCGGATGCGGGAGCTCCACGACGACGGACAGGGGCCCGTTGAACCCGGGCCCAAATCCCTGCGAGAGGAGATTGAACGCCCGAGACGTGCTGGTGTTGCTCGGGTCGTTTCCGGCATCGCCGTTGTCGAGCCGGAGTGAGGCGATCGGGACCAGGAAGACGACGGTCACCAGCAGGGCCGCAACCGCCAACGGCCAGGGCCGCGACTGAACGAGCAGGCTCCAGCGAAGCCACAGAGACTCCCGCGGCGCGCGCCCGGCGGCCTCCCGCCGCCGGGCTCGGCGGCTGGCCCGGGCGATCCGCGGTCCCCATCGCGACAGCATCGCGGGCAGGAGCGTCAGCGAGGCGATCATGGTCAGGAGCACCGCGAACACTGAGGCGATCGACATTCCGTACAGGAACGTCACTCCGGTGGCGAACATCCCCAGCAGCGCGATCACCACGGTCGTGCCGGCAAGCAGGATGGCCCGTCCGGAGGTATCCATGGCCTCGAGCACAGCCGCCTCGGTGTCCCCCAACCGCCCGTAGCTCTCCCGAAACCGGGTGACGATGAACAGGGCATAGTCGATGCCCACCCCGAGCCCGATCATCAACGCCAGTTCCGGCGCCACGTTGGACAGGCTGGTCACGTGGGTGGCCAGTCCGATCAGGCCGACCGCCGTAATCAGGCCGAACCCGGCGGTGATCAGCGGCATTCCAGCGGCGAGCAGCGAGCCAAACGTGATCAGCAGGATCACCATCGCGGCCAATGTGCCGACCGCGGTCGCCGGCCCGACGCTGAAGCCCTCCGCCTGCTCGATCACCTGCCCGCCGGCGGCGACCTGGAGGCCCGGAAGTTTGACCGCGCCGACCGCAGATAGCAGGGGCTTGCCCGTCGCGTCGGGGAGCAGGTTGGCCCGTTTGTCATAGCTCACCACGGCGAAAGCCGTTCGCTGGTCACGCGAGATCTGGAGCCCGCCGCGGGGCCCATATGGACTGACGACCCCCACGACGTGGGGCATCCGTCGAGCCCTGGCCAGAAGCGACGTCAACCGCTCCCGGACGGCCGGCGACTGGACCGTCCCGCTTGAGGTGTGCCATACGACCGTGTCCAGGTCGCCGCTCTGCTGGCTGAACTCGCGGCTCAGAAGGCTCTGGGCGCGTTGGGACTCGGTTCCGGGCAGGCTGAAATTGGTGGCGTAGTTGCGGCCCACAACGGTGGCCAGAACCGTCGTGAGGATGGCCACCGCGAACCAGCCAATGACGACGAAGCGGCGATTTCTGATGGACCAGCGGGCAAGGCCTCGCACAATTGGCTCCCGAGTTGAGGAGATGACCGATCGGGGCGTGCGGCTGCCCCTGCCGACGAGGTTCGCTCGTCCAGGGCCGTCACCCCACGCGACACTTTAGTAATTGACCCAACTCGGCCCCGATTTGTGACCAGGCGGTGCGGCGATCCGGCGCGTTGTAGCTTTGGCCCGGTCTCTCAAACTTGGTGGTGCGGCGGGAAGGAGATTGATGGCGGCGACGATGATCCCGGACTCGGTTGACTGGCTGGAGCGATCCGAGCTCCACGAGTACCTGGTGGTCGACGTCTTCACCCCGCGGCCGCTGGAGGGAAACCAGCTCGGGGTGTTCCTGGACGGCCGCCCCTTCGGCTCGGAGCAGATGCTCGCGCTGGCTCGGGAGATGAAGTTCGCCGAGACCGTGTTCCTGCTCCCGCCACAGTCGGAGTCGGAGGCCGACGTGAGCGTCCGGATCTTCACGCCCGGCGGCGAACTGCCCTTCGCCGGGCATCCCATCCTGGGAACGGCCTTCGTCGTCGGGACCGCGCTGGGCAGCGACTCGGTCGTGCTCCAGACCGGCGCCGGGGACGTCCCCGTGGCCCTGGAGCGGCGGGACGGGCAGATCGTATTCGGGCGCATGGAGCAACCGATCCCCACCCCTGAGCCCTACGACCGGGAGGCAGAGCTGCTGGCCGCGCTCGGGGTCGAGTCCTCGGTCCTGCCCGTTGAGCTTTACCGGCTGGGCCCGGGGCACGTCTACGTGGCGCTGCCCACCGAGGAGGCCGTGGCCGACCTCAGTCCCGACATGGCCCGGCTAAACGACCTCGCGGTGGGTGCCAACTGCTTCGCGGGCCGGGGCACGTCGTGGACGACGCGCATGTTCGCCCCGGCATTCGGAGTGCCTGAGGACGCAGCGACGGGGTCGGCTGCGGGTCCGCTGGCTCTCCACCTGGCCCGGCACGGCCGGATCGCCTTCGGAGCGGAGATTCAGATTCACCAGGGTGCGGCCATCGACCGGCCGTCGGTGCTCTATGCCAGGGTGACGGGCTCGCCCGCGCGGATCGAATCGATAGAGGTCGGCGGCGGCGCCCAGATCGTCGCCCACGGCCATTTCAGGATCGGCGCCGGGACGGCCGGATGAAGCTGGGACTCGAGGGGCGGACCGCGCTGGTCATGGGGGCCTCCTCGGGGCTCGGACTCGCCTCCGCTCGAGCCCTGCGCGAGGAGGACGCGAACGTGGTCATGCTGGCCCGCCGAGAGGCGCTGCTTCGCGAGGAGGCCGAGCGGATCGGTGCCACCGCGGTGGCCGGTGACGTGCACCGCAGCCCCGATCTGCAGCGGGCCGTAGAGACCGCGGTCGAGACGTACGGCGGCCTGGACATCCTGGTCCTCAATGGAGGCGGTCCTCCCCCCGGCACCGCTCAGGACATCTCTGAGGAATCGATCCAGGAGGCGGTCAGCCTGCTGCTAAAGCCGGTGGTGGCCGCCGTCAGCGCCGCCCTGCCGCACCTCCAGGCCAGCGGACAGGGCCGGATCATCTCGATCTCCTCCGTGTCGGTCCGGGAGCCGATCGACGGACTGGCCCTGTCAAACGCGGTCAGACCGGGGGTCTGGGGCTATCTGAAGACGCTGTCGCGCGAGCTCGGTCCCGCCGGGATCACGGTCAATCTGGTGGCGCCGGGCCGGATCGCCACCGCCCGGCTCGCCGAGCTCTTCGGCGGCGACCCACCGCCCGCCGCCGCGGAGGGCATCCCGGTCGGCCGCCTGGGCCAGCCCGACGAGCTCGGGTCCGTCGTGTGCTTCCTGGCCTCTGCCCGGGCCTCATACGTGAACGGCGTGCTGATCCCGGTGGACGGCGGGCTGTCACGGTCGCTCTGACGCGGCGCCGCACCCAGTCACAGGGAGCGACCACAACGTCACACAGCGCCCCTTCCGCGCGAGGCCGAGTGGCGTTGGGCGGCTATAGCGACGACAGCGTCACGACCCCCGGGCCGATGCGGGCGCTTTGTGACCCAATGGTCGCCGCTGACCCCAGGCCACCCGGCGCCCCCGCCGCGCCCCGCCCGCCGCCCGCGCTGTTGACATCGCCCCAGTATCGCAATAGTATCTCTGTGATATCACATGGCCCTAGCTTCGGACAACCACTCGCTGCCCCGGGTGCACGAGCAGCGCCCCGCCCCAGCATTCGCCAGCCCTCCGGCCACGGCGGTGGCGCTGGCCGTGGTCGGGCTGGTGGCCTTCCTGCTCGCCCTCGGTGTGGGGCAGCTCTCGACCGGGGCGAGGATCGCCGCCGGCGTGGTCACCCTGGCCGCTGTGCTCCTGGCGCCCGGGTTCGTGGTCGTCCAGCCCAACGAGTCCCGCGTGCTGATCCTCTTCGGCCGCTACGTGGGCACGCTGACCGAGGCCCGTCTGTGGTGGGTCAATCCGTTCACGGTCCTCTGGCGCGAGACGATCTCGCTGCGGGTGCGCAACTTTCAGAGCGACCGGGTCAAGGTCAACGACGCCAGCGGCAACCCGATCGACATCGCCGCCGTTGTCGTGTGGCGCGTGGTCGACACGGCCAAGGCCGTGTTCGACGTTGAGGACTTCGAGCGCTTTATCGTCGTTCAGAGCGAGACCGCGCTGCGCCACCTGGCCAACAGCTACCCGTACGACGACTACGCCCAGGACGCGATCTCGCTGCGGGGGAACACCGACGAGATTCGCCAGAGCCTCCAGAGCGAGCTCCAGAGCCGTCTCCAAACCGCCGGCATCGACGTGCTCGAGACCCGGCTCACCCACCTGGCCTACGCGGCGGAGATCGCGGAGGTGATGCTCCGCCGCCAGCAGGCCGAGGCCATCGTGGCCGCGCGCAGGACGATGGTCCAGGGCGCAGTCGGCCTGGTGCACATGGCCTTGGGCCAGCTGGCGGACAGCGATCTGGTGGAGCTCGACCCCGAGCGCAAGGCGTCGATGGTGGCCAATCTGATGATCGTCCTGTCCGGCGACCACTCGCCCGCGCCGGTGATCAACACCGGCTCCCTCTATACGTAAGGGCGAGCCATGCCTGAGAGCAAACGCTTCCTGCTCCGACTCGACCCACGCCTGTTCGAGGCCATTCGACGCTGGGCCGACGACGAGCTGCGCTCCATCAACGGCCAGATCGAGTACCTCCTGGCCGAGCAGGCCCGCCGGGCCGGACGCCTCCCGCACCACCGCCGGCCTCCCGCGTCCCCCAACCCGGCCGAGCCCGAAGAGGACACCGAGGACTCGGCCCCGTCCCCAACACCCTCGGACGCGGTCCCCGTCCGGCGATGACGACCGCACGCGACCTCGCCCTGTCCGCGCACGGACTGAGCAAGCGTTTCGGAAGCCGGGTGGCGTTCCAGGATCTCTCGTTCGAGATTGAGGCCGGCGAGGTCTTTGGCTTCCTGGGCCCGAACGGCGCCGGCAAGACGACCACGGTACGGACGCTGGGCACCCTGATCGCGCCGAGCGCCGGGGACGCCACGGTCGCCGGTGTCCCGCTCACGCCCGAGAATGGGGTCGAGATCCGACGGCGGATCGCGATCATGCCCGAGTCTCCGGGGCTGTACCCGCGGCTGACGGTGTCCGAGAACCTGGAGTGCTTCGCCGACCTGTACGAGGTGGACGACCCGGCGGACCGGATCGACCGGGCGCTCGGGGCCGTCCAGATGTCCGACCGCGCCCATGACCAGTGCGGGACGCTCTCCAAGGGGTTGCGTCAACGAGTGGCACTGGCCCGGGCGCTGCTCAGTGATCCCGAGGTGCTGTTTCTGGACGAGCCGACGGCCGGGCTCGACCCAGTGGCCAGCCGCGAGGTCCACGATCTGATCGCCGAGCTCGGCCGTGGCGGCGTGACGATCTTCCTCACCACCCACCGTCTGGAGGAGGCCGAGCGACTCTGCGACCGGGTGGCCATCCTCAGCACGACCCTGAAGACAATCGGCCCGCCCGCCGAGCTCCGCGACCGGCTGTTCTCAAAGTCCCTGATCGTCAGGACCCGGGCTCCGCTCAAGGACCCACGAGCGGTCTTCGACGCACTCCCCGGTGTCGAGGGCTGGCGCCGCGGGTCCGACGGCGAATACGTGCTCGACGTATCCGACGCCCGGGTCGCCGCCCCGGAAGCGACCCGGGCGCTGGTGGCCGCGGGGGCCGACGTCCTGTCGATCGGCGAGGCCCAGCACTCGCTCGAGGACGTGTATCTGGAGCTGATCGACACGACGGAGGCCCGGTCATGAGCCGCAGACGAGTGATGGCGATCGTACGTAAGGAGCTGCGCGACTACCGCCACAACCGGTACATGCTCGTGACGATGGGCGTCGTCCCGCTGGTCTTTCTCCTACAGCCGCTGATCTCAGTCCTCAACCTCCCAGCCGAGGCTGCGGTGCCGCTGCGCCACCAGCGTGAGCTGCTGTACATGCTCGGGATACCGGTGCTGGCCCCGGCCCTGATCAGCGCCTCCTCAATCGTCACCGAGCGGCAGCTGGGGACGCTAGAACCGATGCTGGCCACGCCGATCCGCCGCAGCGAGTTCGTGCTGGCCAAGGCCCTGGCCCCGCTGGTGCCCGCCATCGCCGTGTCGTATCTGGTCTACGGGCTGTTCGTCGTGCTGCTCGAGCTGCTCGCGTCCCCGGGCGTGGCGCCGGCGCTGCTCCAAGGACCGGTGATCCTGGCCCAGCTTCTGTTCACCCCGCCGCTGGCCCTGTGGTCGATCTGGGTTGGGCTGGCCGTCTCGACCCGGACCTCGGATGTCCGCGCCGCCCAGCAGCTGAGCGTCCTGGGCAGTCTCCCGCTCGTGGCGGTGACCACGATGATCTCGCTCAACGTGATCCACGCCACGCTCGGGCTGGCCCTGGGACTCGGCGCGGCGCTGCTGGTCATCGACCGCCTGGGCGGACGGATCGTCTCGGCGCTGTTTGACCGCGAGCGGCTGATCACCGGGAGCGGGTAGAGACACCCGCTGGCCTCCGCACCGGCCTCACCTGTCGACGGCGCCCGGCCGGGCAATCCGCCACGCGCGCACCCGCCGCGAACTTGTCCTCCACGCCACGGAGCGCGGGGATCCGTTCGCCTGGCGGGTGCGCGCGATGGCCCCCGCGGACTTGGGGCGCTCGCTTCGCCCCCGGCTCAAGTGTAAGGTAAGGAACCTAACGGGTTATTCTAAACACATGGTCAACAGCACCGAACCGTTTGGGAAGGCTCTGAGGGCATTGATGGAGGCCCGTGGGCTCAGCTACCGCGGCCTGGCCGATGCGATCGGTCGTCTGGATGATCGAGGTATGACGCACGCCCACCTCAACATGCTGGCCAACGGCCACGACAAGCCGTCGATCCGGGCGATCGAGCTGATCTCCAGCGCCTGCGAGGTCTCGCCGGACTACTTCGCGGAATACCGGTTGGCGATGGCCATGCGGGAGCTCGACCCAGCCGTGGTCGGCTTGGATCAGGCTCTGGCCAACCTCAATGCTCGGCTCGGTGCCCGCCGACGAGCCGGTGCCAAAGGAAAGCCAGCGCCACGGCGCCAAGCGCGACCTCGTCCCACGGGGTAGTGATCGGATCCAGCGGGCTCAGGGCCAGGCCGAACAGGGCGGCCCAGACCAGCCACGCCATCTGTACGCCGCGGCGGGTCACCTCGGGGTAGCGCCAGAGCATCCCCGACAGGCGACCAGAGAAAAAGCCAAGCTCGTGGTCGTCGCCGAGGAGATGCGCTGCCGATGACAGCGCGAGCAGAGACACGGCGAACATCAGATAGCCGACAGGACGCAGGATCGCTCGCAATGCGCGCATGACGGGCAAAGCTACCAGCGAGTTCAGCGGTCAGGAGAAGATTTCGCCTCGAGCAGCCTTCGGAACCGTTCGGCGAACAGGTAGGCGTCGCCCGGCCAGCGGGCGGACAGGTAGTTGCCGTCCTGGATGACGAAGGCGGCGCTGTCGTCGGTCGAGGTCCCGCGACGCTGCGTGCGCGGGCCACGGACGAACTGGCTTGGGTTGTTCAGGGCAGCTGTGACCTCGTCCTGGACGTACGCCGGGTACGTTCGGTAGTAGCGGCCCAGCTTCCACGCCGTCAGGTAGTACGCGCCCCGTTCCATGTACTTCGGCAGACAGGTGGTCCTCCGATCTGCGATCACGCTCCGCCCGGTGCCCGGGTCGCGGGTGCGAGCCAACACGAGAACGCCGTGGCAAATCGCACCGACCGGCCGATCCAGCGCCCAGAACTCGGCCACCTTGCCTTCGAGCACCGTCGAGGAGAGGTACTGGCGCATCCCAGGCGCGTGGCCGCCCGGGAGCAGCAGACCGTCGTAGTCGCCGGGTCGCAGGTCCGCCCAGGCCAGCGGCTGCGCAAATGCCGTCGTCCGGACAAGTTGCCGGTAGAAGTCCTTCGGCTCTGCGTAGGCCCCAAGTCGGCCGAAGATGACCCCGTCGAGCAGACGCCTGTCCGCCTCGGGAGTAACGCCGCCGTGCTCAGTGGCGAACACGATCTCATGACCGGCGTCCGCCAGAAGCCGCGCCGGTACGGAGACCTCGGTCACATCGAAATCGTGGTCCGGAAGCGGGATCAGAACACGCACCGGCGAAGCGTGTCAGAGCGGCCGGGCCTTCGCCTGCCGCCCCGGTGCGACGTACTGGTAGGCGCCGATGCTGCACGCGCCCCGCGGCCGTGCCACGCCGCGCTGATCCTGCTGCGGG
Source organism: uncultured Solirubrobacterales bacterium (assembly GCA_963705785.1). Taxonomy (GTDB): domain Bacteria; phylum Actinomycetota; class Thermoleophilia; order Solirubrobacterales; family Solirubrobacteraceae; genus Palsa-465. The sequence continues at coordinate 21,445 of CAVPKV010000003.1, forward strand.
CATCCCTCGGTGGCGCCGGCGCCGATCGCCGGACTACCGGGGAGGAGCGCTTCGGTCTCAGTGGGTCCCCCGTTGAAGGCGAGCGGTCCGAGCAACGGATCGCTATCCGGCCGGTCGCCTGAGCCGGTGAGGAAGCACGTGCCGTCGCTGGCCAGATTGTGCCCCTCGGACTGGATGATGTTGTCTTCCACGTTGCAGTTCGCGCCGCCCGCCCTGCTGCTGTTGTTCGCGACGATCGTGTTGAGCAGCATCGTGATGCCGGGCGCGGTCTGGCTGGTGGCGGCCGCGTAGCTCTGGGCGCTGTTCAATCCGCCACCGCCCTTGAGGGCGTGGTTGTCGGTGATCGTCGAGTTGACGATGTCGAGGTTGTTGCCGCCGCGGAAGTCGATCCCACCCCCGTAGCCGCTGAGCTCGTCGGCCAGCGTGACCGCCAGCTTCGGGTCCTGCGCATAGCTCGTCTTGGGGAGCGGCTCCAGCCTGTTTCCGGTGACGGTCGAGTCGATCAACTCTCCGCCACCGTCGAAGCGGATGCCGCCGGCCTCATACGCGGTGTTGTCGGCGACCAGACTGCGGTCGATGGTGATGTAGCTCCCGGGGACGCTGAAGATTCCGCCGCCTCCATCGGCGTGATTACGAACCACCGCCACGCGGTCCAGCGTCAGGGTGCCGGTGTTGTAGATACCTCCGCCCATATCAATCTCCTTGGAGGTGCCACCCCCGGTCGAGTCCCCTCCGGTGATCGTCAGGTCCTTGATTGAGACAGTCGCGGCGTTGGCGATCGAGAACACGCGGTCCAGATGGTTTCCGTCGACGATCGTCCGGCGAGCGCCTGCGCCGACGATGGTCAGCGTGCCGTCCTCGATCGCCAGGTCTCCGCTGCCGGCGTCGCTTGGGCCGGCGAATCCGGCCTCTGTTGAGGGCGGGATCGTCATGCGGTAGCGGCCGGCGGGGATCACGATCCGGTTCACGCCGCCGTCGAAGTCTGACTCCATCACCGCAGCCCGCAGCGTGCACGTGTCCGCGGCCGTGATGCAGAGGTGCTCGCCGGGCTTGGCCACCGGCAGGTCTGCCGTCGAGTTGACCACGAAGACCTCCGCGTGGGCCGCCTGCGCGCTCGCGCCGGCCAGGCAGAGGACACCCGCGACTAGGACCGTCGCTTCACACAGCCGCCCAACCACCCTGATGCTCGTCCCGCTCATCTAAACCACTCTCCCGCCTGTGGTACCTGGACACAGTGTTGGAAACCCTGCCGTTTCCGAGCGGAACGATACCGTTTCTGTCGCTACCATGCGACGCATGGAGGCGTCTGCGAGCCAGGTCAGTGCGCGGCCGTCGGTGTTCGCGCCATCGATTCCCGGGCTCCCGAGCGGCTACACCGGACTGCCGCGGGAGCTCGTCGAGGCCTCGCAACGCCAGCGCCTCGTCCACGGCGTCACGGTCACCGTGGCCGAGAAGGGCTACGGCCCGGCGACGGTGGCTGACATCGCCACGCGAGCCGGTGTCTCCAAGAAGACCTTCTACCAGCACTTCCCGGACAAGCTCGCCTGCTTCCTGGCCGCCCACGAGATCGGCTGCCAGGCCATGCTCGGCGCCTCCACGAGCGCGTCCGTGGCAGCGCTCGAGGCGGGCGCTGACGCGATCGAACAGCTCCGATGCGCAAACCGGGCCTACCTCCAGTTCCTGGTGGACGAGGAGCCCTATGCCCGAATGTTCTTCCTCGAGACCCTGGCCGCGGGGCCCGAGGCGATCGCCAGCTACTGGCTGTGCCGCGATGCGTTCGCCACCAGCTTGCGGGTATGGCACGAGCGCGCCCGTCAGGTCCACAGCGACTGGCCGGCTGCCGCTCCGCTGGCCTTCGAGGCCGCGTTGGGGGCGACTCACGACCTCGCCCTGGCGCGGATCGCCACCGGGCGCACCGCCGAGCTCGCCACGCTCGACGACGGTGTCCTCGAGACCCAGCTCGCGGTGCTCGGCGTTCCAGCCCTGTGAACTGACACGCCTCAGTCGAGGCCAGGGCATCGACCAGGGCGCCGCACGGGCGCGATGGAACAGCTCGGACGCGACCACATGGAGGAGGTCCTTCATGTACTTCCCAGATAACTTCGCCGGCCTCGCGGTGCTCTCCGAGCGTGTCGGTGGATTTCTGCGCCACTGTTTCCACCGTGCCCGACACTGGCCCGGCGGCGTCGCGCCCCCGAACGCTGAGGCCCCGCATTGGCGGGGTCTCAGCGTTGCCTGATCAGCTAAGAACGAGATCCAGCGCTGGGACGCCGACTGTCTTGGGCGAGTCCCGGCCTCAGACGGCGGGGCGCTGCGTCGCGGCGAGAGTGGTCATCTCGCCAACCAGGTTTTCCTCCAGCGAGACCGAGTCGGCGAGATTCTCGCCGACCCACTGAGCTGCCTTCTCGGTGGCGGCCTCCGCCTGCTCACGGCTCTCCCACGTGCTGACCGACACGAACCGTCCGCCGCCGACGTCCGTCGTCGAGTAGAAGACGAACCCTGGGCTCTCCCGCAGGATTGGCGCCATTCCCTCCCGGGCCCTTTCCATGAGCTCTTGATAGGTCCCCTGCTTGATCGAATAGATAGCCAAGCGAACGTGGTTGTTCATCGTGCCTCCTAAGCCGTAGGTCGGTCGTGACACTACCCCCGACCGCCGATCCCGAAGATAAAACGGTGTGAAAGATGTCCGCTTCGCGTTGGACCGGCTCACACGAGCGTTGAGCTCGGACGGGACCCGGCTGGCGCTATCGGGCGGCGTTGATCACGGTCGCGAAGACCGCCGTCGTGGGAGTGCTGCTGTCCGTTTGCCAGTTGGTGGCGAGTACCAGTCGGGTCCCGTCGACCGTCGAGGTGGTGTTCAGCGCGGTGCTATAGCCGCGGGGGGTCTGGAGGAGGATCGGGCTTCCGCCGGCGCCAGTCGCGTCGCCCAGCTTGGCAAGCAGGCGGTCACTGTGCGGTTCAACCCAGGTGACCCACAGTTGCCCATCGGTGGTGTAGGTGGCGGTCGGGTCGCCAAGACCGCGGCTGTCGCTGGCGATCGCACTCGGGCGTGTCTGGCCCGGGGTCCACGAGTCGAGCTGGGTGTTCGTGCGGCTGTCCTCGTAAACGAGGCGGCAGACTGTCGCGCAGGCCAGCGCCGGCTGCGCCGTGTTGTTGTCGCTCGCCTGGCTGGCGGGCGCGAGCTCCGGGCTTGCGCCCGGAGCGACGCCGTCGCCGGAAGGATCGAGCTTGAGGAGGTAGAGCCCGGACCGCGCGGGGTTGTTCGCGATCTCATACCACGCCATCCACAGCCGGCCGCCCTGGTCGTGGGCGAGCGTTGGGACGTAGGCAGCGCCCGGCACCAGCGAGCTGAGGTCGGTCTCGTGCGGGGTGTGCGCGCCACGTTCCAGCTTCAGATACGGACCATAGGTAGCGGTCCAGACCGGGGTCATCCCGTCACTGGCGAGCGCGGCGCCCCGCGCGAGGTTTGACTCGGGGCCGCTGTTGGTGTTGTTCGCCGGCCCAAACGCACCGTTGGGCTGGCGCTGGGAGATCAGCGTCCCGTTCAGCGCCGCGGAGCTGTTGGTGCCCTCGAAGATCATCTGAAGGCCGCCGCCGGGCGCCCGGAACAGCAGCGGGTCGTAGATCGAGCTCCAGCCCGTGAATGGGATGCTCCGGCCGACCGCACCGATTCCGGTTGAGGTAGGCGTGAATGTGGCCGTGGCGATCGAGGTGTCGCTGCGGGCGCGGTATGCGGCCACCATGCGGGCTCCCGCCGACGCGAGCGATGGCGTCAGGAGTGTGTCGGTGTCCCGGGCAGAGGAGAGCTCAGTCCACGCGACCGGCGACACCCCTCCGGCGGCGGGAGGCAGCCCGCCCGTGAGCCCCTGCAGGTGCGCTGCACCTGCGGCGAACCCGGTGTCCCCCGTCGCGCCCACATCGACAATGCAACCATCTAGCACGGCTGCATCGACCACTCCAGCCTTGTGGCACGCACGCTCGCCCGTCGTAAAAGCGGTGGGACTAAGTGAGAGCACGTTCTCCGGCTTGCTGGGGAAGCTAGCGATCGTGTAGCTGCTCGTGCTCTTGCCGTGCGGATACACAAACAGCGAATCGTGCTGGCGAATACGCCAGCTCCGGCCGAAGCTGTGGTAGAGCAGCTTGAAATTGGCCGGTGAGTCGCCCCTGGCCACGTCCAAGCTATACCGCCGCCCATTTCGCCCCACGAACTCAGTTCCGCTCGCCGCTCCGGCGTCGCCGAGGAGCCCGGTCAGGTGGCCAGCCCGCGCCCGCGCCACCTTCACCGCGACGTTCAGAGCGTTGGCGCTCGCACCCGCAGTGAAAGTGATCCCCGAAAACACCTGAGCGGTCGTCCCATCCGGCCACGAGACGGTCACCCCTGCGCCGTTCGGCGAAAGCTCACCTCCGCCACGCAGCCGCTCCGAGCGCAGCGCCTTGACCCGCCGCCTGTTCACCCACACGACCAGGCTGCCGATCGAGTGACCAGTGTCGACCTCAACGGTTGCGTGAGCCACACGCATGGCCACCGCGGTGTTGACCGCCACGTCGCTCGAGCCGGGGAAGGGCCTCTGGCGCTCCTGGATCTCGAGGTCGTCGGTGGTCGACTTCAGCAGTGTGAACTCGCCGGCCGCCTGGAAGTCGTAATAGTCGCCGGCGAACGTCAACAGGTGGGGGTCGCCGCTCGAAGAGGCACACCCGCCGCTCCGACAGCCCATCGTTCCACCGCCGCCGGGGCCCGGCGGCGGCGTCTTGCTGTGGCAGAAGAACGAGAGCGGGTAGGCCACGACTTCGCCTTCGGTGCCCTTGTCGGGGTCGCCGGTGAGCGCGAGCCGGTTCGGCAGCAGCAGCGGCCGAGTCGGCGGGATCGTGCCGGACGCCCCGGGCGGGCACTCGCACGGTTCACTGCTCGTGCAGAACCAGGTGTCTTCGAGGTCGGTGAAGTTGTGAAGGGTGCTCAGGCGCGCCGAGCCGGAGATCGTCAAGTGCAGCAGCGGGTCGTCGGGGGAGTCCCCGACGATGTACTGAGCCGTCGTGTACGCCGGTGCGGCGACCGCGTGCTGGCCGCCGCCCACGACGGCGGGTCTGATGATCTCGGGAGTGGGCTTGGCGCTCGGCCTGATCGGGCTGACCATCGTCCACGGCAGGTCTGCAGGCGAACCGTTGAACACGCTCGACCCCCAGGAGCTCAGGAGGTCCGTCGTATCTCCGCCCGCGAGCTGGAACGACGCCTGATCGCCGCCCGCCCTGAGGATGTATGGAATCCGCGTCCACAGGCTTCCAACGGTGTCCTGCGCATGGCCCCAGAAACCGACGGCGTCATAGGCCCGGGTGAATAGCGGCGTGCGTGGGCTGGTGACGTAGTCGTTCATCAAGAACACATAGCCGTTGGGCGTGGTGGTGTCGACGCTGAGCTGCCCCCACACCGCAAGCCCCTCCATGATCCACGCAGCGGGCGCGTCATACCAAGCTTTGTCCCCGAGGAAGAAGAACTCAAAGCAGTGAAAGACCTCGTGGGCGATCTCGGATGACACGGACCCGCCTGTGCCCGCAGGGAAGATGCGCACGACGCAAATCTGAGGGTCACCGCTGCCATAGCCACCGCCGGCCGTGAACGGCCGCGCGTCACCGGCGGACAACCCCCCGGTATACGGGTTCTTCTGGACCGTATCCGTGTAGCCGGCGACGACGGAAAGCGGCAGAGGCATGGCGAACTTGGCGTCGAACGCTCTCACCCACGCATGAGCGAGATCGTCCAGATGGGGATCCTCCTCCCAACCAGGGTCGCCATAGTTGGGAGGTCCTGCGACGTCGGCACCGCGACGCGCACCAGGGGGAGGTATCCCCAGCAACCGGTCCACGGCCCGCAGCTGGCGCCGTGAGAGCCGCGAGCGATAGCGGAGCACCCATTCCGCCGCCATCGTTCCGTCAGGGATCTTTCCAATCGGACCGCGCGGCGGATGCACACCCGGCACCGGACCGTACGCGAGCACGAACGCTTGCAGCGCCGTCTGCTCAGAGACCGTCCCGTTCGGCCGGATCCGATCGAGCACCCTAGCCCACGAGGTGGTGGGCAGCGGCGTCTTCAGGTAGGAGTCCGCTAGCGCGGTATATGCGAGCGCCTCCTCGCGAGCCTTGCTCAGATTCCGGGTGGCCGTGAGCGCCAGCAGCCCGAGGCGCGTTCCGTCTCGCCACAGCACCTGTACCACCGCGCGCCGACGCGATCGCTGCACGAACACCGCGCCGCCCACCCCGACCGCGACCCGCTGAGCGTGATGGACCCTCCTCCATCCCGTCAGGACGCGCGCGGCGGCCGCGCTGGAGCCGAGCGCGAACGCGTCAGAGCGCCACTGCTGCCCGCGGCCGCTCGCCGCGGACGCTTCGACCATTGCCCCGTGGAGCAACGCGCGCACCCTACCCGGAAGCCGCGCGCCGAGCTCCCGGCGCGCGGACGCGACGCTCGCCGACGCGGGATGCAGACCAAGCGTCGTGAAATCCGCCGCAGAGAACACAAGCGAACTATCGGCGCGCGCCGAACTCGGCAGCGACAACGCGAGCAGAACAACCACCGAGCCCAGTGCGCCCGCGACGAGCCGCGCCAACCTGGCACGACGCCGCGACCACACTGGTCGGCTGCCGAGCACCGCCCGGCGAGCCTAACACGGGTCGCCGACCGGCTCGCACGAGCCGCGAGCGGAGAGGGAGGGATTCGAACCCTAGATGGACGAAACCCCCATACCGGTTTTCGAGACCGGCGCATTCAACCGCTCTGCCACCTCTCCGGGGAGCAGTGAGAGGCTAGCGGCTGCCTGGGCACGCTCCCCGTCGGGAGGACAGCGTGGGCCCCTGAATCCCGACAACGCGGGAGCGCTGCTGCCTCACCCGTCCTTGGACAGTGGCGGGCAGTTGCCGCTGGTCGGGTAGGGCTGGCGGTTGGCCGGCTGGCCGGTCTGTGGGTCGGCGTAATGCAGGCAGTTGAGGTTGTTGGGGTCGGCGATCGGGAACTCGTACCAGGCGGGGTTGGGGTTCATGACCTGACCGGTGGCCAGGTAATGGGCCAGATCGAGCTCGCCTCCACTCCGTCCGGCCAGCGTCGGATCGGCCAGCCATCCGTGCGGGTCGCTGTGGTACGTCGGCGTCCTGTCGTTGCGGTAGTACAGGACGCGGTCGAACAGGTGGCCCGCGCGGTAGATGTTCCCCGCGGTGGGGTTGGGCACGGTCCCGTCGCCGTAGGCGGTCTCGAACAAGACCTGCTTCGGTTTCTTGGCCCAGGCCGGGTCGGGGCGGAGCCTGATCCTGGGGGTGAACGTCTCCGGGCTGCCGGTGCGGTCATACCAGTTCGTCTCGGCGAAGAGTTGCTGGAGCGCGGCGGCGCCCTTGGCCTTGATCACCTCGGGCGGATCGGTGCGGAGGGGAAGATCCTCGGTGAACCCGTTCAGTCCGGGACCGCCGTTGAGGAAACTGGGCCGGCTGCGCTTCAGCGTCGCCTCCAGGTCGCTGCGGAACGACGACAGGCGGGCGATGTCCGCGATCGGCCCCCCGGGGACGTTGAGGAGACCCCGGGTGAACAGGGGGTCGGTGCCCATCAGCATCGCGCCGTAGATCCCGCCAAAGCTCAGCCCGTAGTACATGATCCGCTTGGGGTCGACCAGGTTCTTGCCCACCCCTGGGATGCTCACGCCGGCCTTGAGCGCCCGACCCAGGGCCATGTTGTCCACGACGGTCTGGACCAGCCCCGACTGGAGGCCGTCCAGCGGCTTGTGGGAAGGAAGTTCCTTCTTTCCGCCGTCGATGAAATGGCCCGTGGGCCCGACGCCGTCGTTGAGGCCGTCGCCGATGATCCCGTCGCCGTCCAGGTCTCGACCGCGACCGTAGCTCAGGAATGTCGTGGGCACCCCGTTGGCGGTCACGGTGGTCGTGCTCTTGGGCCCGAATCCATGCCCAGCGGGATCGGTGGCCACGGTCAGGATCCCGTTGGAGGCGTTGTAGTCGGCGGTCACAAAGATGTCGTAGTCGCTGCGAGTGAATCCCGGCCCGTAGACCGCGGCCGGCCACGGGGGTGGGAACTTGCTGGGATCCGGGGTAATGACGATCGCCCCCAGCCGGTCAGATCCGAATGGCTTCGGCGTTTGCTTGCTGGGTACGGGTGGGATCTCGCCGTCGGTGAAGCCGTTGCCCACCCCGTAGCGATGGTCGACGTGAGCGCTGGGCGAGGCGTACTGGTAGCGAGGCGAGAGGAAGCTCCCGAACGCGTAGTAGCCGGCGTTGGTCGGCGCGATCAGGTTCGGCACGGCGCTCGATTGGAAGGCCCCGGCGGCCTTCGGGTTCGCCTTCACCTGGTCTGTCCGGACAATGCCGTTGAGCGACCCTGAGATGGAGGGAGCCACGCTCGCGGCCCGGAACACGTCCGCCTTGCCACGCTGCACGAAACCCAGCCGACGGCTGGCCGTGGGCGTCTTCGCCCCGGGAAACCCGGCCAGGACGTAGGCGTTGTGGGGGTCCGAGAGCGGCAGGTCCATCGCCCGGCGGATCCTCACCAGCTCACCGCTGGCCGTCCGAGTCGTGAACCGCACGACGCAGGCCCGGCCGCAGGCGTTGACGGGGTGTCCGGTCACGTCGCGGATCCCCCGGGTGACGTGAATCTCGTACGTCGTGTCCTCACGCAGAAATGCGTCGGCGATCCCAGCCAGGGTTCTGGTGGCGGGGTCGAACGTGAGCTGCCTCAGCCCACTGGCAAACCGCCCGCGGAGGGTGGAGATGTAGAAGTCCTTGGCCGTGACGGACGAGAGCCGAATCCTGCCCGTGAACGGGACCGTCACCTGGGGGTTGGTGTCGAAGCCATCGAGCTTGTTCAGCTCGGCGAACCCGTCGCAGATCGAGTAGTCGGCGCTCGTGCAGCGACGTCTGATCGCCCCGCGGAACGACGGGTAATCGATTCCCAGGCGGAACTGCACACGCCGTCCGGTCACCTGCGAGGGGTCGCGAACGAGGAAGAAGTTGTCCGGGAAGATTCGGGCGCCCAGGTGATCGCCGCGGCGCACGGACACGGCTCGAGTCTGGCGGCCGGCCCGCGCCGCCACCGCGGCGGTGCCCGTTGTCACCGACAGGATGGCCACCGCGACAACAACAACGATTGCACCGACCCCGGCCCTGCGGAGGCCGGGGCTGACATTGGACACAGAACGACTCACCGACTCACTCACTCCTCCCAGCAGCTCACGGTCGGCAGCGACCCTACAGTCCGGACGTCCCCGGTGAGCCGATTGCCGCCCGACGGCGGGCCCCTTGCCCCTACTGCCGCTTCGCGGCGAAGAACGCCCGCAGCATGTCCGCGCTCTCCTGCGCCAACAGCCCCTTCTCAACCCGGGGGCGGTGGTTGAGCTGCTCCACCGCCAGCACGTTCAGGACGCTTCCCGCCGCGCCGGCCTTCGGGTCCGGGGCGGCGAAGACGACCCGGGGCACCCGGGCCAGAACGATCGCCCCGGCGCACATCGCGCACGGCTCGAGCGTCACGTATAGGACCGAGTCCAGGATCCGCCAGCTCCCCAGCATGCGGGCGGCGGCGCGGAGCGCGATAGCTCGGCATGGGCCGTGGGATCGGACCGAAGCTCGCGCTCGTTGTGCCCCTGCCCGATCACCTCGCCGTCGTGGACGACCACCGCGCCGATCGGCACATCATCGTGGTCAAGTGCGCGCGAGGCCTCCCGCAGGGCCAGACGCATGAAGTACTCATCGCGAGGAAAGAATTGCCAGCTCATGGGTTACGCGCTACTACCTTTGAGCATGGCAACTTCCGCCGCGCCGACGGTGTTAACTCTGAAGCGGTTGCGTCTGAGGCAGGCGGAACGATCCACCAGAGAAGAGCCGCAACCCACACGGGCATCTTGAGAATCAAACGCACGATCTTCCAGCTGGCTGTCCCCTTGGCCGTGGCCATCGCCACGGTGGCGATCGTGGCCTCGACCGGCACCGCGGCCGCCCACTCGCGGCACGGGGCGCTGAGCGCTCCATACGTTTCCGGTGAGGTTGTGGTCGGCTACGCACCGACGGCGAGTGGCGCGGTGGCCAGAGCTGCGTCGATGATCGACGGCTTGAGGTCGACCGGCCCGGTCGAGTCTGGCGCACAGGTCCTGCGCCTTCCGGCGGACCAGAGCGTCCAGAGAGCCGTCGCCCGGCTGCTTCACACACCCGGCGTGGCATACGCGGTGCCCAACTACCTGGCCCACACCGCGGGCGACCAGTTCGTGCCCAACGACCCCGGTCGTAGCGGACACGCGGAGGGCTGGGAGACCATGCAGTGGAACTTCCTGGCCGGATCGGGCGTGGACGCGCCCGGAGCTTGGGCCAACCTCAGGGCCGACGGACATCCGGGCGGCCAGGGCGTGGTCGTGGCGATCGTCGACACGGGAGTCGCCTACCGCAACTGGCACGAGTTCCGCCGCTCCCCTGATTTCACACGCGCCCGCTTCACCGACCCCTACGACTTCCTGGCCCACAACAGGTTCCCGCTGGACCGCAACGGGCACGGCACCTTCATCGCCGGCACAGTGGCCGAGTCGACCAACAACGGCCAGGGCCTGACCGGGCTGGCCTACGGAGCACGATCATGCCCGTCCGGGTGCTGAACAAGAACGGGTGGGGCAATGCGGCGACGATCTCCCGGGGGATCCGCTACGCGGTGAACCACGGCGCCCAGGTGATCAATCTGAGCATCGAGTTCGATCCCAGCGTCACCGGGTCTGAGATCCCGGACATCATCTCCGCCCTCCAGTACGCCCACCGACGCGGCGTGGTCGTGGTGGCGTCCTCGGGCAACGAGGCGGACACGCACATGGCCTACCCGGCCCGGTCGACAGACGTCATCTCCGTCGGGGCGACGACCAAGGACCGCTGCCTGGCCGAGTACTCAAACACCGACCGTCGGCTGGACCTGGTGGCACCCGGCGGAGGCCCCGATGCTGCCGGCCTGAGTGGGTCCAACTGTCACCCCGACCGGAACCTGCCTGACATCTTCCAGCTCACCTTCGCCAACCCCAGCCAGCCCCAGAAGTTCGGCTTTCCGAACGACTGGTTCGGAACCTCGATGTCGGCCGCGCATGTGAGTGCAGCGGCCGCGCTCGTCATCGCCAGCGGGGTCGTGGGCAAGCATCCGAGTCCGGACCAGGTTCTGGGTCGGCTCGAATCGACGGCGCAACCGCTGGGCAGCCCAGCTCCCAACGCGGACTACGGGCACGGCCTTCTGGATGCCGCGGCCGCGACGGCACGCACCACTCCCTGACGCCCCGGACCCCTCGCCAGCAGCCACTCCTGAAACGACTCAGGCCAGGCGGACGATCGCGATGACCATCCCGGCCAGCACGACGACCACGATCAGCACCTGCGTCCAGAACCAATGCCGGGGCACGGCTCCAAGCTAGCGCGTTCGCCGTCAGGCTCCGACGGGGACTGAGAAACCCAGCGACACGCCCTTCGGCAGAACCAGCACCGGGCTGGTGGCGTTCTCAATCTGGTGTTGGGCCCGTGAGCTGATCATGACCTGGCCACAGGCCGCCTCCGGGCGCGATCCGACGACCAGCAGATCGACATACGGTTCGTAACAGGTCAGCCGGGCATCGAAGATCTCGGCCAGCACCTGAGCCGTGGCGATCGCCTCCAGATCATCGTCGCCGGCCAGGATCCCGATCCGGCCGAACGGCGCCACCGGGCCGGCGCGGAAGCTGGCCGGGGCGATTGCGATCGCCGCCGGTCCGCCCTCCAGCAGCGTGCGGGCCGACCGCTGCGGATTTACGTGCCAGGCGGCCGTCCGGTAGTCCGATCCGAAGACCAGGATGTCGGCCGCCTCCGCTCGGGCCAGCTGGCGAAGGCCCTCCGCCGTAGACGCGCTGAGGACCACCCGCCGATCCACGTCCAGGTCGCCCAGCGATCGCGCGCCGGCATCGAGCAGCAGCTGGGCCTCGTGCCCCTGTAGCGCCTCTCGTTCGCGCTCGGGCTCGACGGCGTGGCGCACGTACGCCAGCTGGAGCATGGCCCCGGCCAGGGCCAGCATCCGGCCCAGCATCAGAGCGTCCTCGTCGTTGCTCGTCCCGTCGTAGGAGATAATCGCCTTCGGTGCCATCTGGGCGGTGTGTTTCGCGGCCCATCCGCGTCCCCCTGCTTTCGGCACGACGGGCTGCCGGCGCCCGGCGCGTGGCTACGCTTTGGCCATGGCTGAAAGCGTCGCTCAGCCACGTCGGAGCCGTACTCCGACGCGGATCTTTCTGGGCATCCTGACCACACTGGTCAGCGTCAACATGTGGACGGGCGGCCCGTTGTTTGCGGTCTGGGTGGGCTCCCGCGTCCAGGCGGCCGTCGGCCAGCTGAGCATGGGGGCGATCGCGGCCACGATCGGCGTACTGATCGTGGAGACCTACCTGCTCTACCGGGCGCTGAGCTTCCTCAGCGCCCGCTACGACGATGCCATCGGGCGGCAGATGCCGCGACAGCAGGCGGCATGGCTGAAACCAATGAGCGGGGAGCGCCGCGCGGTTCAGGTCAAGCAGCCGCTGACCGCGGTGGAGCGGATCGTCATAGTCACGGTCGTGGTGGCCCTGCTCACATTCGAGATCTGGTTCTTCTTCTTCGCGCACTACTCGCTGCCGGGCGGGTAGAGGACGAGGCCGACCGGGGGCGGGCGCTCCGAGCGAGGCGAAGGGGCCGCTACGAGCGCGGCGGCGGAGGCCGCTCCGAGCGAACGGGGGTCCAGCGCCCTACCAGCCGGACGCACTTTTCGTCACACCCCGCCGCTCGCGGCCGAATCCCGTGACCTGAGGGGCGCTATGCACCCTTTTCGTAACGGCAAACCGCCAGCCTGACGAGCGCGTGACGTTAGGGGCCTCGATCGTCCATAGACCAGGCCACCCCCTACGGCGCCCCCACCCGCGCCAGACACCGGGCGCCCAGCTCGGCCCCCAACGCCGCGGCCTGCGCCACCGACCGCCCCTCGGCCAGTCCGAACGTGAACCCCGCGGCGAACGAGTCTCCGCACCGTAGGAATCCCGCACCGGCCCGGGAGGCGGTACCGCAGGCCACGACCCGACGGACTCCCCGGTCCACGAGCCACCCTCCGCTCCCCGCGTCTCAACGAGGAGTCGCGTGTGGGCGGCCAGGCGCTCCGCCCACCGAGCCTCATCTCCGTCCGCGGCGCTGTACACCAGCGCTTCCATGTCCACGCCGGCGCCCAGCGCCTCGCGGCCTCGGGGGCTGGCCACGAGCACCCCGGCTCGCCGGGCCTGCCGGAGCGCCTCGGCGTCGCCGGCGGTGAAGTAGACCCCGTCGGCCACGTCCAGCCGGTCCCAGTCCAGCCCGTCCGAGCCCAGCGGCTCGAGCCGGTCCCCGAGCGTCACGATCGTCCGCTCACCCCCCTCCAGCAGCGTGATCGCTCGGCGCGTCGGCTCGCCGCGCCAGGCCGCGTGCACGCGGACCCCTCGCCCGGCCAGCTGGTCGGCCGCCGCCCGCCCACCGAAGTCATTCCCCAGGGCGCAGAAGAAGTCGACGTCGGCGCCCAGCTCGGCCAGCACGACCGCGGCCACGCCCCCACCCCCGGCGGCCCGGGTGAAGACCTCCAGGGCGTGGGCGATTTCCCCCCGGAGCGGCAGGCGCTCCATTTCCACGAAGTCCACCCACTCGACGTGTCCCACGACGGCAACGCGCACCACTGTGCGAGGGTACGTGCATCGCCCCACCCACGATCCCGGGAGGTTTCATGGCACCGATCACGGGCAGCTCCACAGCCGACATTGATGCTCCGCTTCAGGAAGTCTGGGCGCTGGTTGAAGACGTCCAGCGGGCGCCCGAGTGGCAGGGCGGCCTGAAGGACATCGAGCCGCTGGAGCGCGACGGCGAGGGCCGGACGACACTCGTGGAGAGCGAGACCGACGCCAAGGTGCGCTCGGTGAAGTCGATCGTCCGCTTCACCTACGAGCCACCCCACCGCCTGAGCTGGACTCAGGAGAAGGGTGAGCTCAAATCCGTGGTGGGGAGCTGGGCGCTTGAGGACCTCGGCGACGGCCGGACCCGCGCCACCTACGACCTGGAGGTAGACCTGGGGCGGATGCTCGGCCTGGTGATACGGGGCCCAATCGTGGACGCCCTGCGGGGCATGCTGGTCAACGCTCGAGCCGGAGAGCTGAAGCAGGCGATCGAGGCTTGACAGCGACGCGAGCCCGCCCGGCTGCTGCTTGAATGCGCCCACTGATGGGATGGTCGCGATGTCGCAGGGGACTGACCGCAGGCGCAGCCGCCCTGGCGATTCTGGCCACCGCGGGCACCGCCCAGGGGAAAATCCTCCGGGCCACGTCGATCCTGCCCCCAGGCGAGAGCGGCTTCGTGGCCCTGTCCGGCGTGTCCAACGGCACGGGGTCTCCCCACCTCTACGACCAGCAGCGGCCGTTCATCCTCTTCCAGCGCAAGAACGCGATGTTCAACCAGCCGGGGGCGGCCGAGTCGCCGATGACCGGCGTGACCATCACCCGCGACAGCTATGGCGTGCCGTCGATCGCCGGGGCCACCAGCTCGGATTTGTGGTGGGGCGCCGGCTACGCCACGGCCGAAGACCGCCTGTTTGAGCTCGAGGTCTTCCGCCGTGCCACCACGGGGCACCTGGCCGAGATTCTGGGAGCCAGCTACCTGCCGATGGACATCGAGGTCCGGCGGGACTTCTATACCCCGGGGGAGCTGGGTGCCCTGTACGACCACCTGACCCCCGGCATGAAGACGCGCTACAGCGCGTACACGAATGGCGTGAACGCATGGGTCGACCACGTGAATTCCGATCCCTCAGACATGCCGGCGGAGTTCGTGGCCGTGGGCGACACGCCGGTCAAGCACTTCACCCCTGAGGACATGGTGGCGATCGGGATCTACCTGGCCCGAACGACGCCCAACACGGACGGCTCCGACCTCCAGAACATGCAGGCCATCCAGGCCGGCGGGCCGGCCAAGTTCAACCGGATCCTGCCGCTCCGGATCAAGGGCCAGCTGTCCACCGTCCCGGCCCGCTACGGCCTGTATCCCTCCGTGCCCGGTCGGACCCGGGCGCAGGAGCGCGCCGCCCTCATGCGGTCGTATCGCTACGTGCGCCACCTGCCGATCCCGAACTCCACCGACCTCGGCACCGAGCCGGTCAGCGGGACGCTGCCCCAGCTCGCGGCGGCTGACTACACGCGCGCGGCGGACGATGGGGCCGGGCTGGTCAACCCCCTCTCCCCCATCCACCGGGGCGGCTCGTACATGGTCGCGGTGAGCGAGCCCAAGGTCCACCAGGCCCTGTTCTTCAACGGGCCCGAGCTGGGCTTCTCGGCCCCCGAGGAGCTGTATGAGATGGAGCTCCACGGCCCCGGCCTGGAGGTGCGCGGCATCACCGCCCCCGGCGCGCCGGTGATCGCGATCGGCCACAACGCCGATATCGCGTTCGGCCTGACCAGCGGCCTGTCGCAGACCAACGCCCTCTACGTCGAGCACCTCGTCCCGGGCCATCCCGAGGAGTACTACTTCCGCGGCCACGTCCGGCACATGGACTGCCACGACGAGACTTTCAGCTACCGGCCACCCCCGACCTCGCTGCTCGGCGCCAGCTCGTTCCTGGCCTCGCCGCCGGAGGCGGGCTCGGTCCGCCTGCGGCTGTGCCGGACGGTCCACGGCCCGGTCCAGGCGCGCGTGGGCAACATCGCCTACGCCCGCCGGTACGCCACCTGGAAGCGGGAGATCGGGACGATCTACGGGCTGGCCGCGGTGGACACGGCCTCAAGCGTGGCCCAGGTGGGGCGGGACACGGCCGAGCTGACCTGGAACGAGAACATCATGGCCGCCGACGACCACGGCCACATCGGCTACTGGCACCCGGGCCTGCTGCCGATCCGGTCCAAGAACTGGGACGAGCGCCTCCCCTACCCGGGCACCGGCCAAGCCGAATGGAAGGGCTTCTTGCCCGTTAACCGGCGCCCGCATGTCGTCGATCCGTCCCAGCACTGGCTGACGAACTGGAACACGCTTCCCTCCCAGGGCTGGACGACCGGCAACGACCCGGCCTCGGAGCGGGTGGCGGGGCCGTGGTTCCGGGCTCGCTGGCTGAATCTGCAGGCCCGCCGGGTGGCCGCCAACCCGTCCTACGAGGGCATGCAGCATCTGATCAAAAAGGCCGGTACGGTCGCTCAACAGCGTCCGTTTGCCGGGGCCGAGCTCCGGGCCGCCCGGCCCGGGGCCACCGCCAACGAGACCGCGGTGCTGCGGACGATCCTGCGCTGGAACGGCTCCTACTCGGCCACCAACGCCGCCGGCACGGTCGACCCTGGGGTCGCGGCCTGGCAGACACTCAAGAACCAGCTCCAAGGGATCGCGCTGGCCCCACTGGGGGCCGCCGGCCGCCTGATCGGCGGCGGCGGGCCCAATGACGAGCACGACTTCGACGTGAACATCGGACAGGCCTACGCGCTGCGCACGCTCGGGCCAAGGGCGTGGAGGAAGGCCGCGGCCTCCACGTTCCGGATCCTGACCAAGCGCTTTCACTCCTCCAATCCCGCCAAGTGGCGCCAGCCCCGAACCATGTTCCCGCAGAGCGCGCTGGGAGCAGAGCAGCCCCCGCCGATGCCTTTCTTTGACCGCGGGACGTTCGAGCAGGTCGTCCAGCTCGGGCCCTGACGATGCTTGCCGTCTACGCGTCGGCGATCGACCCTGACGACCCGCTGTCGGGCCTGACGGTGGGCGAGCGGCCCGACCCCGAACCGCTCGACGGCTGGACGACGGTCACGGTCAGAGCAGCGGCGCTCAACCACCACGACCTGTGGTCACTGCGCGGCGTCGGCCTCGCCGAGGACCGGCTCCCGATGATCCTGGGCTGCGACGCCTCCGGGGTCGACGAGGAGGGCCACGAGGTTGTCGTCCACGCCGTGATCAGCGAGGACTCCTGGCGAGGCGATGAGACGCTCGATCCGCGCCGCTCGCTGCTATCCGAGCGCTACCAGGGGACGCTGGCCGAGCGGGTGGCGGTCCCGCGGCGCAACCTCGTGCCCAAGCCTCCCCAGCTCAGCTTTGAGGAGGCGGCCTGCCTGCCCACCGCCTGGCTCACGGCCTACCGAATGCTGTTCACCCGCGGACACGTCGTCCCCGGGAGCACCGTTCTGATCCAGGGGGCGGGCGGCGGCGTGGCCACGGCAGCAATCGTCCTGGCCGAGGCTGCGGGGGCCAGGGTGTGGGTGACGGCCCGCTCAGAGGAGAAGCGAGCTCAGGCGGTGGAGCTCGGAGCCGACCAGGCCTTCGAGGCCGGGGCGAGACTCCCAGAGCGCGTTGACCACGTGATGGAGACCGTGGGCGAGGCCACGTGGGCCCACTCGGTCAGGTCCCTGAAGCCCGGCGGCACGCTGGTCGTGGCCGGAGCTACGACCGGCCAGGCGCCGCCGGCCGAGCTCAGCCGGATCTTCTTCCTCCAGCTGCGCGTGATCGGCTCGACGATGGGCACCCGCGACGAGCTCGAACGCCTCGTCGCGCTGTGCGCCCATAAGGGCGTGCGCCCGCTGATCGACCGCACGCTGCCACTGAGCGACGCCCGCGAGGGCTTTGCGGCGATGCTCGACGGGAGCGTCGTCGGCAAGATCGTCTTCACGGTCTAGGTGTTCGGGGGGGTGCATGCACCCCGCCGATCCGGCCCTACTCGTAGTGGAGGGACGGGAAGTTCGATCCACTCCCCCGCCCCTCGGGCGTCACATCAAGGATGTTCCAGAGCGGCCAGATCGAGTCCACGTGCCGGGCCTCGAGGCCCTCGTCCCGTGGGGCGAACATGAGCTCACTGGCCCAGGTATGGCGGAACCGATCGCCGTCGCGCCCGAACACGTTGAGGACCGGGGCCTGCTCGCCGTCGCGCTCGGCCCGGTAATCCCGGTTGTACGTGTTGCCCCGGGAGGACAGGAGCCGGAGGTGACGCCAGCCCCGCTCCCGGGCAAAGTTCCGGATGCGGTCGGGGTCGGTCTTGGCCACCACGGCCAGATTGACCCGGTGGAGCAGGTGCCGGGCCGCGCCATCCAGGGAGTCCAGGATCGAGGTGCACGAGGCGCAGGGGCTCTCGGCCAGCGGCAGCCGCGCCGTCTCCCCCTCCTCGAGCCCCGGCCGGGTATCGCCGGAGTATCGGGGGAACATGAAGCTGTAGACGACGAGCGTGTCCTTCCCTGGGGCGAACAGCTCTGAGAAGCGCACCTCGCGTCCGTCGGCGGCTTCCTCGAACACGTAGTCCTCGGGCACCTCGCCGCCCGGGGGCAGACTCCGCCGCTCCGCCGCCACCCGCTCGATCGTCCGCCGGAGCTCGATCTCGGCCTCGAGCAGGTGGTTGCGGGCCTCGCGGTACTCCGCGGACTCGCCGGGGAAGCGGACGCCCGAGTCGGTCACGACCCCATCATCATGCCCATATGGGGCATCGAGCCCGTGTGCGGGATCGTCAGGCCGGGAATCGCCGCCGGATCGATCAGCAGCCATAGTCCGAGCACGAGCAGGACCGCGGCTACCCCATACGTGGCCACCCGGCGCCAGGGCAAGGTCTTCTCGAGCGCGATCAGCCCCGCCGTGAACGCCATCCAGGCCACGCTCATGATCCCCAGGGCGAACAGGGAGAGCATCAGAGCCCAGCAGCAGCCCACGCACCAGGCGCCGTTCATAGCCCCCATCCGAATCGGCCCCGACCAGCCCTCCCGCCAGGAGCCCAGCAGCGAGCCCAGAGGGCTGCGGCACTTCCCGAGGCAGACATCCTTGAGCGGGGTCAGCTCGTACGCGGCGGCCACCAGCAGCGTCCCGCCGGCCGCCCACCGCCCCAGGTGGTTCCAGGACAGCGCGTTGCCGGCGAGCCCGCGGCCGGCCACCGCCACCGCGAAGGCCATCAGCCCGGCACCCGCCCAGGTCAGTAGGTAGCCCCCCGCGAACAGCCACGGGGCCGACCAGGAGCGCCTCCTGACCATGCGCGAATAGAGCGCGATCGTGGGCGCCACCGAGGGGAACATCATCGCGGCCATCATCACGACCCAGACACCCAGGAACCACCCCAGGGTGCCCAGGCTGCTCCACGGGCCGTTGTCCATCCCCCGCATCTGGTCGACGGCATACCACCAGCCCACCCCTGCCACGGCGAACAGCGCCAGGATCAGCCCGGACCGGGCGCGGACGGCGGCGAACGCCGGAGCCAGTCCGCCGGACGGGGCGCGCTGGGCCGCCGAGACGGCCACCGGTCAGGCGGCCCAGGAGAAGTCGGCCTTGGACAGCCCGGTCTTGCCGTCGTACTGGATGCCGAAGGCGTTGATCCGCGATCGCTTCGCCTCGGCCATCGTGAGGTCCGACCCGACGGGGTGGAACATGCCCGAGAACCGCACGGGCTCTCCCGTCTCGACGCCGAAGGGCACGATGTCCTCCACCTCAAAGTCGATCCCGTCTCCCACCCGGACGCTGTGCCGCAGGCCGTCATCCTCTATCTCGATCTTGGCCCGCTCCACCCCGAGCACCTCTCCGACCAGCGGAGCGAGTGCCGCCATCGGCCCGCCCAGACCGCCGGTGAACACTCCGACGAGCTTCTCCTCCTGCTCGTCCGAGGCCTGGTCGTCGATGAACACGCCCAGACGCCAGTTGCCCTCCGTCATGACCTTCGGCGTGTCCGCGATCACCGCCACCTTGCAGCCGGCGATGTCGGTCCCCTCCACCTCACCCTCGTGGATGTTGAACACGAGCGTCACCCGGCAGAAGTCGTACGTCGCGCCGTGGTCGAACGACAGATTGCACGGACACATGAGCTCGCACGAGCAGGTCTCCACGTAGCTCCCCCTGAGATTCCAGGCCATCGCCAACCTCCTCCTATGGGTCGATGGCCAGACATTCCTCCACGGCCGGACGAATGTCAACCCCTTCGGCCGTGGGGTGGCCTGAGGGACCCGAGCGCAATGCAGGCGCCACGGTCGCGACGACGGCCAGAGCCAGAGCCCACGCGCCCACGATCAGGATCGTGGTTGTGGATCCGGCGTGCTGGAACGCAAAGCCGACGCCCAGTGGTCCAAGCCAGGCCAGCGACATCGCGATCATGGCCGAGACGGCGGCCACACGGCCTTGAAGCGGGTCCGGGGTAACCGCGACGCGAGAGCCGGCCACGACCGAGTTGCTGGCCGGCGTCGCAAACTCCGCGACCGCCACGAGCAGACCAATGAGCAGGGCGTTGTGGGCGAGCAGGAGCAAGAGGACCGAGGTGAGGAGCAGCCACTCATTCCCCGCGATCACGGCCTGCGGCGCCAGACGGTGCCTGATCGGTCCGGCGAGCATCGCCCCCAGCACTCCCCCGGCCCCGACAACCGCGAACATCGCGCCGACATCGCCAGAGGATGCGCCATGGCGCTTGGCCAACAGGATCGCGAGCAGGTACAGCCCGGTATAGACAGGATTGCCGAAGGCAAAGAGCACCGAGGCCGCTGGAAGAATCGCCGCCGCCAGAGCCATGAGAAGCCATCGGTGAGTCCGGCGCGAAGGCCCGGCCTCTCTGATCCGGTCTGGAATTTTGTTCGGGTGAGCGAAGTCGCGCTCATCGAGCACAGGAACGACACCGCATCGGTGAGGAAGGGGAGCGCGCGAGCGGCTGCGAACAGCAGCCCTCCCACCGGCGGGCCGAGGATGCCCGCGGCGAAGTAGCGGGCCTCATTCTGGGCCACGGCGTCCTGCACCTGGTCGACGGTCACCACCTGTCTCAGGGCGCCGCGCTCGGTGATGTGGGAGGTGACGAACATGGCCCCATCCAGGAACGCGACCAGCACGATCTGCAGATACGGCGGGCGGCCCAGCCAGAGGACCACAACGATGCTCGCGGCACCGGCCAGACGGATCGCGTCGGTGGCGATCATCAGCCGTTTGCGATCCACGCGGTCGGCCAATGCTCCCGCGGGCAGCGCGAACACGGCCAGCGGGAGCCACTTGGCCAGGCCCACGACTCCCGCTTTGGCAGCCGAGCCGGTGAGCGCCAGGATCAGCAGCGGATAGGCAACGGTCGAGGTCTGCGACCCCAGCTCGGACAGCGTCTGCCCGCTCCACAGGAGCATGTAGTCGCGGTTGCGCAGCAGGGACCAGCGAGCCACCCGGCTCACGATACGCGTCGTCAGTTAGACGGCGAGACGCAGCGTGCCGCGGCGGCCCTTTGCCCGGTACATCGCGCCGTCGGCACGACTCACCAAGGTGTCAGGGGCCTCGCCCCCGGTGGCGACCGCGATCCCAATGCTGGCCGAGATCGAGACCGTCTTGCCGTGCAGCTCGAACGGCCGACGCAGCGCGGCAAGCAGCCGCTTGGCGACCGCTACCGCGTCGGACTCGGGGTCGTCCAAGCGCTCGCACAGCACGATGAACTCGTCGCCGCCGAGCCGGGCCGCGGTGTCTGACGGCCGGACCTCCGCGCGCAGTCGGTGGGCGACATCCACCAGGATCGCGTCACCGGCCTCGTGCCCAAACGCATCGTTGATCATCTTGAAGTCGTCGAGGTCGACGAATAGCAGTGCGATCGAGCCGCCGTAGCGGCCGGTGGAGCGGAGCGCCTGGGCCATGCGGTCATAGAGCAGCGTCCGGTTGGGCAGGCCGGTGAGCGGATCGTGGAGGGCCTGATGGGCGAGCCTCTCACGCTCGATCGACAGCTCCTGCTGGAGCCGCGCGCGCTCGGCCTCGAACTGGCGCGACATGCGCACCATGCTGGCATCGCAGCTTCGCCGCACGACGAAGCGGGCCTCGGCGACCAGGTCGGGTGGCGAACCAAGCCGCACGGCCTCCTCTGCGAGCACCGTCAGGGTGGCGTCCCGCCAACCGAGGTAGCCCTTCACCAACCGCGGCAGCGGGACAGTGTCGACCAACGCGCCCGCGGTCGCCAGCCGGGTGTGCTCCTCCTCGCTGGCCAACTCCCCGCTCACCAGCCAACGGCCGATCAGGTGCGTGGCCAGCCGGTCCGCGTCGGCGATCAGGGCCAGGGTCTCCGGCGAGGCGAGCACCTTCTCGTCCCACCGACTACGAACCATCGCCGCCACGTCGTCGGCGCGCGCTAAGAGCGCCTGTCCTAGCGCTGCACGCGGGCTGTTATGTCCCATATGCCAATTATCGGTCGATCAGAGAGATCGTTGAAGCCCGCAGCATCAGCTGGACGCCGCATCGCGCGCCGGGAAGCCACCCGTCGAAGCCCTGATGGCCCTGAGCTGAGCTGATAATCGTCTGATAACCGGCGCGTAGCATCTCGCGCTCGGCTTACGATCGCTCGATGCGATCCAGGTTCGGGGTGCTGGCGGTGCTCGTCGCGCTGGCCGGTCTGGCCGGGCTCGCTTCTGGTTCGGTGCGCGCCAAGAGCTCCCCGTGCGCGGCTTGGATGAACCGGCACGAGCGTCCATCCCGACGCGCCGACGCGCTGCTGGGGGCAATGACGCTCCAGGACAAGATCAATCTGGTCACCGGCGACACCTCGAAGCCGGAGCCCAACTACCCCAACTATGGGGCCGCCGGCGTTGTCTTCGCCAATCCTCGACTCTGCATACCGCCGCTGGTGCTGAACGACGGCGGAGCCGGAATCGGCGACATGCAGATCAAGACCACGGCGTTTCCGGACGGAGTCACGCAGGCCTCGACATGGGATCTGCCTTTGCTCCACCGATACGGGAGAGTGCTGGGGCGAGAAGCATTCACGAAGGGCGTCAACGTCCTGCTCGGGCCGGGCATCGACATCCTCCGTGACCCCCTCAACGGACGCGGCTGGGAGTACTACGGTGAGGATCCCTACCTGGCTGGCCACGCCGGGGCCGCCATCCTCGAGGGGATACAGGAGAACCCGGTCGTGGCCACGGCCAAGCACTACGCGGCCGATGACCAGGAGGGGACCCCGGACGACAACTACGGGGTTGTCTCCAACAACGTCGACCGGCGCACTATGGAGGAGATCGAGCTGCCGGCTTTCCAGGACGCCGTGCGGGCCGGCGTCGGGTCGGTGATGTGCACCTCCGAGCAGCTCAACGACGTCTACGGGTGCCAGAACCGGCATTACCTGACCGGCGTTCTCCGGGGGCAGTTCCACTTCAGCGGGTGGGTGGTCTCCGACTGGCAGGCCGCGGCGTCGACCGCGGGCTCGGCCAACGGCGGCATGGACATGGAAATGCCCTCGGCCCAGTACTGACGGTCCGGCGCTTCTCAGGGCCGTGGAGCACGGCAAGGTGTCGATGGCCACCCTCAACAGGATGGTTCACCGAATCCTGTTCACGATGTTTCGCCTCGGTCTGTTCGACCACGTTCCCCACGAACGCGCCCAGGCGTTCAACGCCAACGCCACCACCCCGCGAGCATCGCGATGGCGAAGCGGATCGCCGAAGAGGGAACGGTCCTGCTCAAAGACAAGCGCCGCGTCCTTCCCCTGACGGGTCCCGGGAAGCGGATCGCGGTGGTCGGCTCGCCGGCCAGCCCCGAGGGGGCGACGCTGGCCGAACAGGGCTATGGGAGCGCGCACGTACCCGAGCCTGGCTATCCCCCGAACGTCGTCTCGCCCCTCCAGGCGATCAGCGCTCGTGCCGCCGTGGCGGGAGACGTCGTCACCTACACGGACGGCAGCTCCACCAGGGCGGCCGCGGCGGCGGCCAGGGCGGCTGACGTGGCGGTGGTGTTCGTAAGCGACGTCTCCAGCGAGGGGTTCGACCGGCCGAACATGAACCCGCGGGCGGGGACATGCGACCTCGTCACCCAGAACGGCTGCACCTACAGCTCGGGCGATCAGAACGCGGTCGTCGCTGCGGTCGCGGCGGCCAACCCGAGGACAATCGTGGTCCTTCAGAACGGCGGCCCTCTGTCGATGCCATGGCTGGCCAAGGTCCGGGGCGTGCTGGAGAACTGGTATCCGGGCCAGGTCGATGGCGACTCGCTCGCGCCGATCCTGTTCGGTGACTTCGATCCTTCGGGGCACCTGCCGGAGACAATCCCCAGACGTCTGTCAGACGGCCCGTTGCGGACCCGGCTCCAGTACCCCGGAGTCAAGGGCCAGGTCGACCACTCCGAGCGGCTGCTGGTGGGCTACCGGTCGTAGTCGCCAAGCGGATCGCGCCGCTGTTCCCGTTCGGGTTCGGTCTGTCCTACACGACCTTCCGCTTCTCCCGCCTCTCGCTCTCCTCCACAGGCGCCGGCGTGACCGTCCGCTTCGTGATGACCAACACCGGCCGACGACGGGGCGCCGACCTGGCTCAGGTGACGTCGGCGACCCCCCACCCGCCGGAGAGCCACCGGAGCAGCTGGCCGGTTTTCAGCGTGTGACCCTCGGACCTGGGAGGAGCCGGACGGTGACGATCGCCGTGCGCCGCCGATCCCTCTCCTACTGGGCGACGACCACCGGCCGCTGGACCCTGGCCCCGGGCTGCTACAGAATCATGGTCGGAGACTCATCGGCCAGCTTGCCGCTGCGAGGGCAGATTGGACGTGGGACCCGCCGACTGGCTTGCCGTTAGCGGGCTCGCGAGCCCGTTACCGGGACGCGTCGAATAAGCTCTCGGGCGTGGGATTCGGCGGAGGCGTCCCCGTAATTTTTTTCGTGGTCGGGATCGTGCTGGGGATCAAGCTGCACCTGTGGATCCCGGCGGCGATTATCATCGTCTTCGCCATCTTTGGGACCTGGCTCCTGACCCGGTATGGCCGCTCGGGTCGCTGGGGCCGGTGACAGGTCCTGGGAAGGGTCCCCGGTGCGAGCTAAGGACCGCAGGCAGCGCGGGAGAGCGGCGGCTGGGACCTGATGGTCCCGCTCGCGGCGACCGTGTTCGCCCGGCTCGGGCCGTGTGGGCTTCCCCACCAATCGTGTCTGGCGTAAAGGTTGTCGTTGACCGTGCTCACGTCGGCCTCTGCTCCGCCGAAGATGCAGTTGTGACCCGGGCTTGCCAGGCTGCCGCCGCCGAGGTCGAGGTGGGCGTGCGTGGTGCCGCTGGTGTCGAGGTTCTCCAGGATCACATTCGTGCCCCCGGATCGGCTCAGGTCGCTGTTCTGGATCCTGCCGTTGAGCTCGGTCACCGCGGTTGCGTTGGCGACGCGGAGATTGCTGAGCTGATTGGCGAAGATCCGGCTGTTCTGCACGTCGAAGCTGAGCTGCTTGACAGGCCCGCTGCCGTCCACGACGTTGCTGACCACGCCCAGGCCGTCGGCGACGCAGTGGGTGAAGCGCGAATTGCTGATGCTCACGCTGGTCGTGCTGGCGGCTCCCGAGGCGACCTCGAGCATGCAGTCGCCGTCATCGCCGGGCTCGATCGGCGCCCATACTTGGCTGCCGGCGAAGGTCGAGTGCTCCGCGAGCACGTGATCGACCCTGAAGGTGAGGGTCGCGTCGCGGGACAGGTTGGCGGCCTCGAGAATGTCACCGACGACGTAGCGGCAGGTGCTGTTGGTGAGGCTGATGTTCATCGTCGGGCCACCGTTGCTGGCGGCGGTCTCCACGCAGTTGGCGGAGATGTGCCCGAGCCCGTGCGCGAACGTGTTGCGGTCGATGTTCTCGATCAGGTGAGAGTGGCCGGCGCTGTTGCCGAACACTCCCTCGGAGTCCGAGTCGCCGAAGTCGCCGACTGTGGCGGTCCCGATATAGGTCTCGCTGTTGCCGTCGATGTGCGCACCCAGTCGCGCATGGCCGGTCGTCTGCATCCCGATCGCCAACTCGGATTGCTTGCTCGGATCCTGCCTCAGGCGGGTCAGCGTGTTGTGCCCGACCTCCGCAGTGACGCGGGCGGTGCCCGAAGCGCGGATGTCGATCCCGTCGGCACAACGCGCGTCGTGCACGAGGTTGCCCTCCACCGAGACGTGGGTGGTGTTGTGCGACTCGTCGATCATGATCGCGGCCCATCCGTTTGACAGGCCCGAGCTGAACGGCACCCCCGCACCGGGTGCGAACAGCGGAAGGACGAACGGTTGGACGACGAATCCGGTTGTGCACGATGTGTTGGTACCGCTGACGTCGCTGCCGGCGACGGTGACGTCCTTGACGTTGTCACCGTAGATCCCGCCGCGGTACGCCCCCGACACAACGATGTTCGAGACCACATCGCCATTGGAGAGCGTGACGGCATCCCCGAGAGCTGCGGTGGTCGTGTTGGTGATCCGCGGAGCCGCCGCAGAGGCGCTCAGCGCAGTCACGGGCGGGCCGGCACCGAGGAGCTTCTGCCCTGGCTTCAGCCGAATCCCGCCATTCAGGGGTGGGATCCGGGGCGGACTGGCCAGCACGACGATCCTGTCTCCGCGTCCAGCGGCGTGCTCCACGCCGGCCAGCGTCGCGAACGGGTGACGCCTCGAACCATCGCCACCGCCGGGACTACCCGCCTTCACGAACCACGTCCGCGCGCTGGCTTTTCCGACCGCGACACCAGGGCCAACCGCCAGTGCGCCGATCAGGGCGATCGCCAGGGCCAGCAAATAATGCGAGGTCCGCCTCCCGTCGGCCACGCGCCGATGTTAGCCGCAGAGGAGTGCCTTCGCGCCGGCCACGCGGTGTTATCGAGCGACCGGTATGACCGCGCCGTGACGCGGCGCCGCGACGGCGATCGTGGCCGTCCGCCGCACGCGGAAGCCCAGTTCCTCGTAGAGCCTGATGGCATTTGCGTTCGTCGTCATGACGTGGAGGAAGCCCCGTTCCCCGCGGCGTTCGATCCCGGCCATCAACGCGGCCATCAGCGCAGAGGCCAGCCCCCGGCCGCGATAGGCGGGCAGGGTGCAGACGGCGCTGATCTCGGTCCAGCCCTCCACGCGCAACCTCTCTCCAGCCATCGCCACGAGCATCCCGTCCTGGCGGACGCCCAGATAGTCGCCCATCTCCACCGTCCGTTTGAGGAACGGCCCAGGCTCGGTCTGGGCCACGAGCTCGATCATCTCGGGAACGTCCGCCGCGCCCAGCGGAACAGCCTCAGTCCAATCGTCTCCGCTCGTCGGCTCGGCCACCATCTGGGTTACGCCGAACGTGCGGAGCACTGTCCAATCGTCAGGCGTGTCGGCGCCCGTTTGGAGCATGCCGGCATACGTTCCGGGTGGCACAAGGCTCGCAGCATCTTGCCAATCGTCGGCCGACGGGTTGTCGGGCATCCCCATGAACGGGGAGACGTCGGGCAGGAACCGCCGCACGCGCCCTCGGACCTGCGCAAATCGCGCCTGCGGTCCGGACAGGGCGGCGTAGACCGGATTGTCAAGAAGAGTTTCGTTCGCCGCCACGGCGAGTCACCGGGGGCCGCGGCACATGTGCCGCGGCCCCCACGCTCAGAACGACTTGTACTTCCCGTTGCCGATCGTGAAGCCGTGACCGGAGGTGTTCTTACAGGTCACCTTGTTGCCCAAGGCACAGGTGATGCCGGCCTTGCTCCAAGTGGAGCCATTGGCCAGCGTTGTAGCAATGCCGGCCGGGAACTCGTCCTGGCTGAGCAGCACGAGCTCGGGCTTACCGGTCTTGCGCAGGACGACGAACGGATCGCCGCCCTGGCCGCCGCCCTTGGGCCGGGGGATGCCCTTGGCGGCGCAGAGCAGCTGGAACGGCTCCCGGGTGGTCCTCTTTCCGCACGTGGCCGAGTTGGCCTTGTTGTGCCAGAAGCTGGAGTGCGAAGCCGACGCGCCGGCGAGGGCCGCCGGCGCGGCCACGGCAAACGCGGCCGCGGTGGCCAGGGTGAGTTTGCGCACGATCACACCCCCAGCCAGCGCTTGGGGTTGTCGACCATCATCGTGTCGAGCTGGTTGTCTGTCATCCCGCCCTCCTTCAGGGTTGGAATTACGGTCTCGAATAGGAAGGTCATTGACCAGTCGGTGGCCGCGCCGGCGGCCTGGAGCTGCTCGATCACCTCGGGTGGGTACCAGTCCAGGCCGTTGGCGATCGGGATGTCGAAGTCCTGGGACAGGAACATCCGCTCGACGTAGCCGCGGTTCAGCAGCTCGAGGACGGTGGCGTTGCGCTTGGCCGTGGGCAGGAACAGGTCGATCCCGTAGCGGTCCATCCCGATCCACACCCCCTTGTCCAGCAGGCCCTGGATGTAGTCCAGGTCGTCGGTGTCGCCGGTGTGGGCGATCTGGATCTTCTCCGGCGCCACCCCCTCCTCCAGGAAGATCTCCACCTGGCGCGGGCCGGTGTTGGAGGCCGGCCGCGAATGGGCCATGATCGGGGCGCCGGTGCGCAGCGAGGCGCGGGCCACCGCCCGGTGGACCTTCTCGACCCGCTCGTTGACGCCCGGCTCATCGGCGGCGCACTTCAGAAACGCGGCCTTGATGTCGGTCCCCTGGATGCCCCGCTCAATGTCGTGCACGAACAGGTCGGCGATGTAGTCCTCGGACCGGTTGAGCAGGAACTGGGGGAGGTGGTCGTAGGTGTAGATGCCCGTACAGAGAACGATCTGAAGCCCCGACTCCTGGGCCAGGCGCTGGGAGGTCCGCGCGTCCCGACCCAGGAGCATGGCCGTCGGCTCGACGACCGTCTTGACGCCGTGGGACTTGACGGCCTGCGCCGACTCCATCGCCAGCTCAAACTCCCTGTCCTGCTCCCGGACGTGGGGCCACTGCGCAGTGATCGCCTCGTCGGAGGAGAAGAAGTGCTCGTGGATCAGAGTCAGCCCCAGCTCCTCCACGTCGATCTGGCCACCTACGGTCTCCACCGTCGCCATCGCTGCCTCCGTTTCGTGTTTCAGGGCAATTTGGCCGGGGAAGCCCAGTGTTCCAGAGAAAGCTGAGCTTCTTGGCTGGGGAAGCCTGCTCCGACTCAGAGGAGGATCATATGTTGCGGAGCGTGAGCACCGGAGTCGTCGGGTTGACGACCGTGATTGGCGGGATCCGGAGCCAGCTGGTGGGCGTACCGGGCGAGCGCGTGGCCGCCTGACGGCGGTCGTGCCTGACGGGAGCGGCGGCCGCCGCTCCCGTCTCTACCTGGGAAGATCGAACCATGCACCGAATCAACCTTCACCAGGCCGAGTTCGAATACGACGACGACGATCCGACGGGGTATCGCGCCGGGATGGCCCAGGTGGGCCGCGAGCTCGACGCCCAGGAGACGACCATCAAGTGGTTCGAGATCCCGCCCGGAGAGAACCTGTGCCCGTACCACTATGAGTACGTCGAGGAATGGCTGCTCGTGTTAGACGGGGAGGTCGTGGCCCGGGTCCCCGAGGGCGAGGAGACGGCCGACGCGGGCTCGCTGGTCCGCTTCCCGGCGGGGCCCGAGGGCGCTCACAAGCTGACCAACCGAGGCGATCGGCCCGCCCGCGTGCTGATGTGGTCAAGCTCGCGGGAGCCGGCCGTGGCCGTCTACCCGGACAGCGACAAGATCGGCGTTTGGCCCGGAGAGGAGCGCGACTCGGTGATGCTCCGTCGGGGCGATGGGCAGGTGCCGTACTACGAGGGCGAGGTGTAGGTTTCAGCTCGCGGGCGCCCGCCGGTCCACGAGCCGCGCGGCGATCAGCAGCTCGATCACGTCGCTGACGCGGCGCAGGTCGCAGCCGGTCCGCTCGGAGATCCGGGCCAGGCGGTAGTGAACCGTGTTGACGTGCGTGTGCAGTTCTTCGGCCGCCCGCTTGGCGTTGAAGTCGGCCTTGGCGTAGGCCTGGAGGGTTTCGATCAGCACTCCCCCGTCGGCCTGGTCCTCTGACAGGAACCGCCCGACGGCCGGCGGGACCATCCGCCGGGCCGTGCTATCACCCTGCATCGTCAGGTATTCGAACACCGACATGGCGGGGAGCGCGACCACCCCCGGATCGGCGCGCAGATGAGCCCGGGCCGCCGCGGCCTCGCGGTAGGCGGGGGCCACGCCGGCCAGGCCCTCATACACCGTGCTGATGCCCACGGTTAGCGGAAGGTCGCGGGCCAGGCGCCGCTGAGCCGCTGTGACGCTGGCGGCAAGCCGCTCCGGGTCCCCGGCCGGCGCCAGCGCGACGATTACGATCTCCTCGTGGCGGACCACGGTCAGAGGCTGCACGGCCTGCCGGGTGGCCCGAGCCAGCGCGGTGGCCGCGCCCCGGAGCGCGTGCGGATCCTCGACGGCACCTGTGGGTTCGGCCACGATCACCAGGCACGGGCTTCGCCGATCGAGCCCGGCCGCACGCACCGCATCGAGCATCGGACCGGGTGGCGGCGGGCTCCCGGCCAGGAGATCCTCCAGCAGGTCGCGCCGCAGCCGTTCGCCGGTCGACGCCAGCAACTGCTCGGCCTCCAGGTAGACATCGGCGGCGTGGGCGATGACGACGTCGAAGTAGCGAGGGATCAGCGAGATCAGCGAGAGCACGGCCTGGCGGGAGGCGTCGTCGACGGCCAGGGACACGCTGGCGTCCAGGAGCACGTGCTGGCCCACCTGGAAGGCGTGGATGAAATTGGCCACCGATACCTGCCCGACCCGTTGGGCGGCGTGCCGGCGCACGAACAGCAGGTCCTCTGGCGTGACCGCGTGGTTGCGCTCAAGCGTGTCGAGGACCATCTCGTAGTGCTCGCGGACGTGCTCACGCACGTCCTGGATGAAGGCCGGATCGACGGTCGTCTCATAGGCGGGGATCTCCTCGAAGATCTCAGCCACAGCGGCGTCGGAGAGCTGCTCCACCCGATCGCGCAGATGGGATACGACCTGCTGCACGGCGTTGCGCCGGGCGGGCCGGGTACGGCTGTGCGTCTGCGGGCGGGTGGCAGCCACAGGTCCTCTCCTCGGAGCGAATTGTATGGCCAGGACAGCGGCGGATTGTGACCGGCACACAAAACGCCGGCCCCAGGTTCGTTTCGCGGTCCAATGATCTGGCGACTGGCCAGGAGGAAGCTGAGACCAGTCAACGAGGGAGTTCGAGATGCCAAACCACAACCTGGCCCGCAACCTGAGTCAGACCGCCGAGCAACATCCGGAGCGGCCGGCGCTGTTCGTGGGCCACAACACGACCACATATGCCCAGCTCGACGAGGCCACCGCCCGGCTGGCCGGCCTGCTGCGCGGTATGGGGATCGGTCCGGGCGACCGGGTCGGTGTGATGCTGCCCAACATCCCCGAATTCGCGACGGTCTACTACGGCGTGCTTCGCGCCGGAGCCACCGTCGTGCCGATGAACATCCTGCTCAAGCACCGCGAGGTGGCCTTCTACCTGAGCGACTCGGGGGCCAAGCTCGTGTTCGCCGCCCAGGCCTGCGCCGGTCCAGCCCAGACCGGAGCCACCGAGGCCGGAGCTCAGTGTTTCGTCGTCGATGACACGTTCGACCAACTGCTCGCTGCGGCCGAGCCCGAGGCGACAGTGGCCGAACGGGCCGGTGAGGACACGGCCGTGATCCTCTACACGTCCGGCACGACCGGCAAGCCCAAGGGAGCCGAGCTGACCCACGCCAACCTGGCCCGGAACGCCGAGGTGAGCGTGGGGCTGTTCGCCGCCGGACCGGGCGAGGTGATCCTGGGCGCGCTGCCCCTGTTCCACGCCTTCGGGCAGACGTGCTGCCTGAACACGGCGGTCCTGGCCGGGGCCGCGCTGGCCCTCGTGCCCCGTTTCGATCCCGGTGAGGCCCTGGCCACGATCGAGCGCCGCGGCGTGAGCATCTTTGAGGGCGTCCCCACGATGTATGCCGCGCTGCTCCACCACCCCGAGCGCGAGCACTTCGACGTGAGCACGCTGCGGGCCTGCGTCTCCGGCGGGGCCGCCCTGGCCGTGGAGATCCTGCACGCCTTCGAGGAGGCCTTCAGCTGCATCATCCTGGAGGGCTACGGACTATCCGAGACCTCGCCCGTGGCCTGCTTCAACCACCCGGACCGCGAGCGCAAGCCCGGCTCGATCGGAACGCCGGTTGAGGGTGTCGAGCTCCGGATCGTCGACGCTGATCGCCGCCCCCTGCCCCAGGGCGAGGTGGGCGAGATCGCGATCCGCGGCCACAACCTGATGAAGGGCTACTGGAACCGTCCGGACTCCACCGCCGAGGTGATCGACTCCGAGGGCTGGTTCTACTCGGGCGACCTGGCCCGGGTGGACGAGGAGGGCCGCTACTACATCGTCGACCGCAAGAAGGAGCTGATCATCCGCGGCGGCTACAACGTCTACCCGCGCGAGATCGAGGAGGTTCTGTACGAGCATCCGGCCATCCGCGAGGCGGCGGTCATCGGCCTGCCCCACGCCGAGCTCGGCGAGGAGATCGGAGCGGCCGTGTCGCTGAAGCCGGGCGCGGCCGTGGATCCGGCCGAGCTGCGGGAGTTCGTGCGCGAGCGCGTGGCCGCCTACAAGTACCCGCGGCACGTGTGGCTGGTGGACGAGCTGCCCAAGGGTCCGACGGGCAAGATCCTCAAGCGAGAGATCTCGGCGCCCGCCCCTTCGACAGTGGTTGAAGGGGGGCGGTCCTGATGGCCGCCGGGCACGAGAACGGCCACACCAGTACCGGCCCGGTGGCCGCCTCCCGGGCGGCCCTGGACGTGATGCTGACCGACGCCGCGCTGGAGCCTGGCGGGGTCAGGCGGTTCGTCAAGCCGACGGCAGCGCTCAGGGCGGCCGCCGCGCTGGCTCGCCGGCCCGACCGCGTGGCTCGGCGAGTCGGGGCGCTGGGCTCGGAGCTCGGAACGGTCGCCCGCGGCCGGTCCGAGCGGACCCGGCCCGAGGCGATCGTCGCTTCACCGACCCGGCCTGGCAGAAGAGCTGGCTCTGGAGGCGGACGCTCCAGTCCTACCTGGCCGTGGCCGACACGGTGAACGGCCTGATCGACGACGCCGGCCTGGACTGGCGGACCGAACGCCAGGCCCGCTTCGCCGCGGGCAACGTGATCGACGCGCTGTCGCCGAGCAACTTCCCGTGGTCCAACCCAACCGTGATCAAGGAGACGGTCGACCTCGGCGGGGCCAACCTGATCCGGGGAGCGCGGCGGTTCGCCCGGGACGTTTCGCGGGCGCCCCACCTGCCGGCCACAGTCGATGCGTCCCAGTTCGAGGTCGGCGGCAACGTCGCCCTCAGCCCGGGATCGGTGATCCTCCGCCAGGAGGCGTTCGAGCTCATCCACTACCAGCCCCAGACCGAGCAGGTCCTTGAGGTCCCGCTGCTGTTCGTCCCTCCGACGATCAACCGCTACTACATCCTGGACCTGGCTCCCGGGCGGAGCATGATCGAGCACCTGCTCTCCCAGGGTCACCAGGTGTTCGTGATCTCCTGGCGCAATCCCGATCAGGAGCAGGGGCACTTCGACCTGGACGCCTACGCCGAGGCGGTGCTCGACGCCCGCGCCGCCGTGGCCGAGGTCACGGGCTCTGCCGCCGTGCATCTCAACGCGGCCTGCTCCGGAGGGATCATCACCGCCGGTGCCCTGGGCCATCTGGCCGCCGTGGGGCGGCTCAGCGACGTGGCCAGCCTGACCCTGATGGTGTGCGCGCTGGACAACCAGCGGGCCGGCGACGCGGCGGCGTTCATGAATCGCGAGCTGGCCGCGGCGGCCGTCGCCGAGTCGGCGCGCCGGGGCTACCTGGATGGACGGTCACTGTCCGGCGTGTTCGCCTGGCTTCGCCCCAACGACCTGATCTGGTCCTATGTGATCAACAACTACCTGCTGGGCAAGGAACCACCTGCGTTCGACATCCTGTTCTGGAACCAGGACACGGTGCGGCTGGCGGCGGGGCTCCACCGTGACTTCATCAAGATGGCCCTGGACAACTCGCTGACCAGAGCCGGCGGGATGTCAGTCCTGGGGTCGCCGGTCGACCTGAGCGCCGTCGATCTGGACAGCTACATCGTGGCCGGTTCGAACGACCATATCGTGCCCTGGGAGAACGCCTACCGGAGCACCCAGCTGCTGGGAGGAGAGTCGCGGTTCGTACTCTCGACCAGCGGTCACATCCAGGCCCTGATCAACCCGCCGAGCCCCGAGAGCCGCTCGTCATACCGAGTGGCCGAGTCGGGGAACCCGGCGACGTCGGAGGACTGGGTGGGAGAGGCGGCGACGCTCCGGGGGAGCTGGTGGTCGGACTACGTGGCCTGGCTCGGCGAGCGGTCGGGTCAGCTCCGGCCCGCGCCGACCCGGCTCGGGAGCAGGCAGTTCAAGCCCCTGGGCAAGGCTCCGGGCGGCTATGTCCACGCGTCATGACCCGGCACGTCGTGCAGATCACGGCCGCCCAGGCTGAGACGGCGGTTGCGCCGCGGCCTGAGGCGGCCCCAACCGACGGGAGCTGGTGGGGCCGGCCCCTGGCCGAGACCCGGTGGGTCCTGGAGCTGGGCGGCGGCGTCGACCCGGTGTTCCTCGGAGGCCCGGGACTCCGCCGCGGCGACGGACGCCCGGTCGTGCTCGTGCCGGGATTCCTGGCCGGCGACCAGACGCTCGCCGTGCTCGCCGGTTGGCTGTGGCGGCTTGGGTATCGGCCGCGGACGTGCGGCATGGTGGCCAACGTCGACTGCTCGGACCGAGCGCTGGAGCGCGTCGAGCGTGCTGTGGCTTCGGCGTATGCGCGGCATGAGCGCCGAGTGGCCGTGATCGGCCACAGCCGCGGAGGACACTTCGCCCGGGCGCTGGCCGCTCGCCGGCCCGACCAGGTCTCGCACGCCATCTCAATGGGGGCCGACCTCCAGCAGATGCTCGGCATCAGCACGCCCACGCGCTATGCGGTCGCGGTCGCCCGGGCGGGGATGCGGGCGGCGAGGCGAGCCCGAGATGTGCGCTGCCTGTCGGCGGACTGCGGATGCGGGTTCGGGCGCGATTTCTCCGGGCCGTTCCCGAGCGACCGCGTCCGGATGACGAGCATCTACTCCAAGGGCGACGGGGTCGTCATGTGGCGGGGGGCGATCGTCCCCTATGCCGAGTGCATCGAGGTGACGGGCAGCACGTCGGCCTGGTCTTCAACCGCAAGGCGTACCGGGTGATCGCCAGCGCGCTGGCCCAGCCCGAGCTGACAACAGAACGAGTGGTCAAGGAGGCCAGCTCATGACCGAGACAATGCCCTATCAACACCTGGGCGAGGCCCTGGCCACCGACTACTTCCTGATCCGGGAGCAGCTCGACGATGAGCAGTGGGACTTCTTCATGCGGGCCCGGCGGTTCGTTGATCAGGAGGTGCTCCCGAACATCAACGAGTACTGGGAGGCGGCCGACTTCCCGTGGCCACTGGCCCGGCGGCTGGCTGAGCTCGGGCTGGTGGGCGA
>CAVPKV010000004.1:0-15214 GCA_963705785.1 uncultured Solirubrobacterales bacterium
CCGAGCGATCGGTCGCGCCGCCTTTCGAGCTCCCGGACCTCGATGGCCGCCGCCGCTCGCTAGACCAGCTCCTCACGAGCGGTCGGCCGCTCGTGCTCGCCTTCTCCGATCCCAAGTGCAGCGCCTGCGAGCCCTTGGTCGCGCGCCTCGCCGAGCTTCGCGCTGAACGAGTCGGCGAGCTGGAGGTCGCCCTCGTCACCTCCGGCAGCGCAGCCGAGAACCGCGCGCGGCTCAACGGCTACTCGTTCGGTCCGGTCCTGATTCAGCGCGAGCACGAGGTGGCCGACGCCTACCAAGCGCATGGCGTCCCCAGCGCCGTGATCGTCGGATCGGACGGGCGGATCGCAAGCCCGGTCGTGATCGGGGACCGCGCCGTAGAGGAGCTCCTCCGTGCCTAGTTACGCGCGCAACGCAATCGTGCTCGGCGCCCTGGTCGTCGCACTTGCGGTCCCGATCGCCGCTTTCGCCGGCGGGCAGACCTACAGCGGCACCACCGGCGGCAACGGCACGGTCCGCTTCAAGACCGATGTCAAGAACGGCAAGATCATCGGCCTCTCGCACTTCACCTGGTCACTCACCACCCATTGCAACACCGGCGACGCGACGGAGGACGACTCCCAGAGCTTTCCGATCAAGGTCAAGCACAACAGGATCATCGCCTCCAGCGAGGGCCTGCCCTATCCGAAGATCACCGGCAGGTTCACGAACAGTGGCAAGCGGGCCCAGGGCACGTTCCGAGACAAGACGAGCTTCCAGGGCACCAGGTGCGACACCGGGACCCTCAATTGGACCGCGACCCGGAGCTGAGCGTCGTCGCATCCGACCCACAAGGAGCTCAAGGCCGTCCACGCTAAGCAAGCGTGACGTGCGACGCATCACAGGCGCTGCAACGAGCGAAGCGCCGTTGCACGCGGGACGACCCGGGGGGCCTGGTGACGGGCTTCTTGGCGCCATTCGGGTAGTCCATCTGTCTAGAGCGGCCGCGCGGCTTCAGCCGCTCTCACGCCCGCGTCGATTCGACCTCCATGCGTATACGGGTGGGAGGAATTCTGACTTCGGTGGCGATCGCGCTACTCGCGTCCGCCGCGCCCGCGTTCGCCTCGTCGGCGGGGCCGGATCCCGCCTCAAACTTCCCGATGCCGTACATCCCGCAGCTCTGCTGGAGCCCGCCTACCGGCGATCCCACTGGCTCTGCGTGCCTTGACTGGTCGATGGGCGTGCTGGATCAGGCCCGGGCCAGCATGGGCCTTCCGGCCTACGTGGTCCCCGCTGACTTCGACTCGTTGAGTCCCGCCCAGCAGCTCTTCATCCTGACCAACTCCGACCGTGTCGCATACGGGCTGGACCCGATCCCGGGATTGACAGACGCGCTCAACCAAAACGCCTCCACGGGCGTGCAGGACAACAGCGATCCGTGGCCCACGGGATCCTTCTGGATGGCCTACACATCCAACTGGGCGGGCGGCTACGTGAACGCCTTGCTGGCGTACGAGGGCTGGATGTACGACGACGGTCCAGGAAGCGGTAACAGCGACTGCACGACCACGACCCCAAGCGGGTGTTGGGGCCACCGTCACGACGTCCTTTGGGAGTTCGACGGCAGTGGCGGCGCGACCGCGATGGGTGCGGCGGCCGGCAGCTACTCAGCCGGGACACCAAGCTACGCCATGCTGCTTGTGCAGGGCAGCGATTCCAGCTACCAGCCGGCGTACTCCTACACATGGACCCAGGCCGCAGCGGACGGGGCCAACGGCGGGGTGACCGGCGTGACGACCGGGTCGGGCACGAGCTCAACCGGCTCCGGCACGTCCGGCTCTGG
This sequence comes from uncultured Solirubrobacterales bacterium, assembly GCA_963705785.1. Lineage (GTDB taxonomy): Bacteria > Actinomycetota > Thermoleophilia > Solirubrobacterales > Solirubrobacteraceae > Palsa-465. The sequence goes on from CAVPKV010000004.1 coordinate 1,820, forward strand.
CACCGGCTCATCGACCGGGTCGGGATCGGGCAGTACCGGCTCCGGGTCCTCAGGCTCCGGCACCGGCTCGACCGGCTCGGGCACGGGCAGCAGCGGATCCGGCTCCGGCACGCAAGGGTCGGGCACGGGCAGCACCAGCTCCGGGTCCTCAGGCTCCGGCACCGGCTCGACCGGCTCGGGCACTGGCTCCAGCGGATCCGGCTCCGGCACGCAAGGGTCGGGCACGGGCAGCACCAGCTCCGGGTCTTCAGGCTCTGGCACAGGCTCCGCCGGCACATCAGGTTCTGGCACCGGCTCGACGACTGGGTCCGACACGGGCTCCAGCGGCTCCGGCTCCGGCTCCGGCTCGCAAGGGTCGGGATCCGGCCACGAGCCGAGTGCCCACGCTTCATACGTCTCGGTCACTGTGACGCGGGTGCGCGTGCGCGGCCACCGCATCCATCTGCACCTGGCGACCTCTCCAGGGATGAGCATCACCTGCTCGCTGCGCCACTGGAACGGACGCCGCTGGCGTACAGAACGCTCGAAGAGCTGCTCTGCCTGGACGGTGTTTCGGCATGTGGCGGCCGGGCGCTACCGCCTCCGCGTCGGCTCGGCGGCCGGCACCGTGGGCCGGCGCGTCGTCGTGCGCTAACCGGGGTCTGGGAACCTCGGCGCGCGTCGTTCCTGGATGGCCTGCGCACCCTCCTGCACATCCTGGCCCATGAAGGTCAACATCTCGTAGGCCACGCTGGCGTCGAAGGCCGGGATGGCCTGTCGAAGCCAGTGATTGAGGGTGCGCTTGGTCCAGCGTGCGGCCTGCTGGGGTCCGGTGGCGATCCGGGTGGCGATCTCCAGTGCGGTGTCCAGGACCTGGTCGCGCGGCACGCACCGACTGACCAGCCCGATCCGCTCGGCCTCCACGCCGTCGATGAAGTCCCCCGTCAGCAGGTAGTACTTGGCCTTCGCCATGCCGCATAGGAGCGGCCACAGGATGGCCGCGTGATCTCCGGCCACGACTCCCAACCGCAGATGCCCGTCGGTCAGCTTGGCGTCCTGCGCGATCACACTGATGTCGGCCATCAGAGCCACGGCCAGCCCGGCCCCCACCGCGGTGCCATTGATGGCAGACACGATCGGCTTCTCGCAATCGAGCATGTTGAGAGGGAGCTGAGCGGCCTCGCTGGCCATCTCGGCCACACGGCTGTAGTCGCCCGCCATCTTCTCGATCATCTCCAGGTCGCCGCCCGCCGAGAAGGCCCGACCGGCACCGGTGACGACGGCGACCCGGGTCTCCGGGTCAACGGCGACGTCCCGCCACACGTCGACCAGCTCCGTGTGGAGCCGGGCGTTGGTGGCATTCATCCGATCGGGGCGATCGATCGTGACCAGAAGTACGCCTTCCGGTCGGCGGTCGAAGCGAAGATGCTGGTACTCGGCGTAATCCATTGGCGTCGGGGGCCAGAGGAGGTTATGTGAAACGCGCTCCACTGCCCGTGCGGCAGGCCTTCTCAGCACCAAGGCGACCCGGCCGCCCGCCCCTCCCGCGGGGCGAGCGGCCGGATGGAGGGGTTCGCCTAGTAAGGAGGTTCGCCTGAGAAGGGCGCGGGTAGGTCGGTGGACGCCACGCCGGCGCACCATCCGGTGCCGGCGGCGGCCGCGTCGCTCCACAGCGCCTGCACCGCGAACTTACCGCCGTGCTTACCCTTGATGTTGCCCATGGCGCCGGGCATCGGGAGGATGTCCGGCCCGACCAGACCTGCGGTCGGAGACAGGCCGACGTAAGCGCACTTGTCGCCGTTCTCGTTGGCGTCCAGCGTGTCGTACCAACCGCCGTAGTAGGTCGTCCCGCCGCTGATGATGTTGCCGACCACGTCCTCGGCTCCGGGGTCCGTGGCCGTTTCCTCGATCTCGTGTCCGAGGCCAATCGAGTTACCGTCGAGCGTGCCTGGGTGGTTGACGGCGTCCGCCCCGCAACCCGCGCCGGCGTTGGACATGTAGGGCAGGTTGGTGTAGGAGATGTGTTGGCCGACGCCGAACTTCGGGTTGTAGTACTTGTTGCCGGTGGCGCCGAACAACGTGTAGTCGTGGAAGGCGCAGTAACCGATCGCGGCACCGCCGGACGCCGACTGCGGGTCACTGAAGTTCTGCGGCTGGGCGATGATGAAGTTCGCGTTCCGCAGTGCCGCGCCGCTGACGTGAAAGTGCTTGGCGGCCCGGGTGGCCTCGAGCGCCATCTGGGTGTAGGTGTGCTTGGGACCGGGCGGATTCTGTGAGCTCGTCTTCTGGAGGTCGGCGCCGGGGGACGCGTTGTCGACCCAGATCCCGGCGAGCAGATTGCCGTGCTCGTCGATGAAGCGCTTGCCGGTAGGGGTGGTCTCGTAGTACTGGTTCTGGACGTTGGCCCACTGCGTGCCGCCGATGTTGTAGACGAAGTTGGCGATGTACTTCCCTGCGCCATCGGGGTCGCACCCCAGCGTGGCCGTGACCCCGCCCTCGGCGATCCGCTCGCTCTTGCACGCCTTCTTGAAGGCGCCCTTCTCACCCCAGCCCCAGAACACGATGTACTCGTGCGGATGGAGCTGGACGTGGCCGCCGTAGTAGGACATCGTGCCCGGGTAGGGCTCGCCGGCGGCGATTGGAAGCTCGGGAATGCCGCAGTTGGGCAGGACGCCGATCCCGTCCACTGTGGGCTGCGGCGTCAGGCCGTTCTGGGGGCATGGGGAGGGCGGCGGCACGATCGACTTGCTGGCCTTGGCCTGCTCGTACTGGGCCCGGTGCTTGGCGAACTCTGCCTTGAACGGCAGCAGCATGATGGGCTTGGCCGAGGCCGCGCCGGCGAACGTCAGGGCAGCGCCGGCCACAGCGATCAACGACGCGATGCGGGTCGAGCGTGAGAACACCCCTTCTCCCTTCAGTGGCGGAGCCGCGGAACCCCCGCGGAACTGGGTCTACAACCCAACCAACGCGATCAGGCCGAGAGAACTTTCAGGCCGGCGGGCTCACGGCCGCGGCCGGAAGCAGCGCGTCCTCGCCCCAGATAACCCGGCCACCATTGACCCCGACCACCGGCCAGTGGGCTAAAGGCCGCAGGAATGCCCCACCGGCCCCGCAGTCAAAACCAGTTGCCCTAGCCTCCCGCCTCGTGGCGCGCAAAGCGCCGTTGGTGGCATTCGGGCTCGGGCTGAGGATTCTGGCCACGGGGCCAGCCGCCTACGACGCTACTCCTATTACGGCGCTTGTGGGCGCCGATCTCAAAAAGTACTCAGTGACGACTGCGCGTCAGGGCGCGGGAGATACTCCAGGTCGTTTGGGCAGCAGCCGGTGACCGTCGACGACGGCGGTGGCAAGGTCTATCAGCTTGCGGTTGTCAGCGCGGGAGCGCTCGCGAAGCATCTCAAACGCAGTGTTCTCATCGACCAAGTGGCGCTCCATCAGGATTCCCTTGGCCCGTTCTATCAGCGCTCGGCGCCCGAAGGCACCTTGGAGATCGTGGTATTCGGCGAATCGCCGCAGAACGATGTCGATCGAGCTCTGCCAGTCCTCGACGTCGATGTCTGAGATGTGAGCGAACACGCCTCGTTTCGAGGCTTCCTTGAGGAAGGCGGGATCGGGGGCGTGCAGCAAGACGATGACCGGGCAGGCGGCCTCGCGCACGATCCGGTCGATCAGATCAAGTGCATGCTCGGAGCTCGCTCCCAGGCCGACGAGAGCGACGTCGGGTCGTTCGCGAGCGGTCACCGCTCCTACGTCCTCGACGTTGATCTCGCGGGCGATGACCTCGTGGCCGAGGGCGGCGACGATGGGGGCGACGAGCGCGAGCCTGTCCTTTCGCTCGTTGGCGATCAGGACGCGGAGATGCTCCGGTCCGTCCGTGAGCGGTTGCATGCTCCGATTGTAAAAAAAAATTTGAGCGTTGCGGAAGGGGCTACCATTACGCGAAGCTCCGCCTCAACCGTTCGGCGGGCCAGTGCAGTTCCGGCTCCAGCGACTTGGCCGGCGTGCGCGAGACCTGATGGTCATCGCGAGTAGCCCACACGTCACGAGCCATGTCCGTCACACCGCATCTCGCGAACCAAAGGGCCGGAACGGCCAGCGCTGGGCAGGCCTTCTGGCGGGAGGCGCTTGAGCCGTATACCAAGGCGGATCCGGGATGCAGTCTGCGCTGTCTGCTGACTTCGGTCGTGCCCTACCTCGCGCTGTTCGTGCTCATGGACCTGTCGCTCCGGCTCTCATACCTGCTCACGTTGGCGCTCGCGATCCCAGCTGCCGGCTTCCTGGTCCGCACGTACATCGTCTTTCACGACTGCACGCACGGATCGTTCCTGTCCTCCAAGCGGGCAAACAGATGGCTCGGCACCTCGCTGGGTCTACTCGTGTTCACGACCTTCGATTGCTGGAAGCACGCCCACGCGGTACATCACGCGACTGCAGGGGATCTGGACCGGCGCGGCGTCGGGGACATTCCGACTCTGACCGTAGCCGAGTACGACGCGCGCGGATGGCCGGGGCGGCTGGGCTATCGGCTGTTTCGCAACCCACTGGTCATGTTCGGGCTCGGACCGATCTTTGCGCTGGTCGTGCAACCCCGGATCGTTCCGCGCTCGGCGCGACCGCGCATCAAACGCAGCGTGAGGGCCACGAATCTCGTGCTTGTCGCGGTGGTCGGCGGGCTCTGCTGGGTGATGGGCTGGCGCGAGTACCTGCTCGTGCAGATTCCCACGATCCTGCTGGCGGGCGCGGCCGGGATCTGGCTGTTCTATGTACAGCACCAGTTCGAGGACGCCTACTGGGAGGGCTCGCCGGACTGGAGCTACGCCGATGCCGCACTGCGTGGCAGCTCGTACCTGAAGCTCCCGAAGGTACTGCGGTTCTTCTCAGGCAACATCGGGTTTCACCACATCCACCACCTCAGCGCTCGGATCCCGAACTACAACCTCCAACGAGCTCACGAGGAGAACCCGATCTTCCACGACGTGCCCGAGCTCTCTCTTGTGGAGGGCCTGCGGACCGTGCGACTCAAGCTATATGACCAGGGCCGCGGTCGGATGGTGAGCTTCGCCCAGGCCCGCGCCAACTCGCGTGCCAGGCACGACCCGCTGACACGGCGCCGGACTGTTGGACACCTGCTGGGACCTGGGCAACTGGCAGAGCCGAGACACGCACCTGGCGAGGTTCGCTGACATGCCCGTCGAACCTCCCGAGCGCGACAGCAGCTCTCCGGGACCAGGCGAGGCCCCGCTCGTTGATATCCGCACAAACGGATCACGCCGGGCTCCCGTGCAGCGCCCGTTGCCTGACAACCGCGACGAGCAGTCGCTGGAGGGCGATCAAACCGCCAGCGAGACTGACCAGACGCTCTCCGACGCCGATCACAGCGCCGCAGACAGCGATCAGACGAGCGCGGAGGCCGACCAGGCCGCGTCCGACAGTGACCAGGCCGCCAGCGATCACGATCTCGCCTCCGGCGTCAATCAAGCAGCTCACGATTTCAGCCAGAGCATCCGGCAGCGCTCCACCCGGCAGCGCGAACAGACAGCCCAGGAGCGCCTACAGATCGCCGAGCAGCGCGACGCGGTCGCCCACCTCCGAGATCTTGTGGCTCTGGCGCGTGACCAGGCTGCCGATGCCGCGGACCTGGCAATGGCCCAGCTCGAAGCCGCGGCTGACCAGCAGGAGCAAACACGAGCACTCACCGGCATCGACCTCGTGGCCCGCGCCGCCGAGCAGCGCAAGCGCGCGGCACATCACCGAGCGCAAGCAGCCAGCCACCGCCTGCTGGCCGCCGAGGACCGCCAATCAGCCGCCCGGGACCGCCAATCAGCCGCCCGGGAGCGCCAGCAAGCCCGGAACGACCGCGAGGCGCTCGCCGTCGAACTTGACCGAGCCTCGGTCGACGCCCTGACGGGCGCCCGCACGCGAGGGGTGGGACTCCGCGAGCTCGATCACGAGCTGGTCCGCGCCACACGAACCACCAGCCCGCTGGCCGCCGCCTACATCGACGTTGTTGGCCTGAAAGCAGTGAACGATTCCCGGGGGCACGCGGCCGGCGACGCCGTGCTCAGCCACGTCGTCGCCGCCGTCAGGGCACACGTGCGTCCCTACGACCTGATCATTCGTCTCGGCGGCGATGAGTTTCTCTGCGTAATGTCCAACCTGACTCTGGCGGCCGCGCGGGAGCGGTTTGACGCGATCGCCGCTGCGCTCAAGAGGTCAGGCGCGGGCGCGATCCGGACCGGCTTCGCCCAACTGCGCGATCACGAAAGCGCGAGCGCGCTCATCGCGCGCGCCGACAGCGAACTGACCCGAACGCGCCGGTAACGGCTGAAGGTCGCGATCGACTGCACACCGTCGCGGCGATCGGTCATGACCTCGTCGGCACTCAGCGCGGCGCCCGGCTACGCCACTGAAGCCTTGCGCTGGTGGCGAGCCCGAGCAGCCAGCCGAGGATTGCGGCGAACAGCACCAGCCAGACAAGCGACACGCGCGAGGTGCCGAACACCCAGTTGACCTTGACCTGCGCGGTGTTCGAGGCCGCAAGGGCGATGAGGAACGCGGCCAGGGCGACCACAGCGATCGCGTAGGCATGCAGCCGGGTCAGGCGGGCCTCGCGGCGAAAGCGCCCACTCCTGGTCTCCCCGCGGCTCGCCGGCTCAGCCGTTGGCTGCCCGGGTGTCACGCCCACGTCGCCGGCGACTGATGCGCCGTTCCTGACGGGGGCGGCGATCGTGTCTGGGATCACTCCGGGCGCGGGCGAGTTGCCCGGCGTGTCACGTGTCTTGGTAAGCATGCTGAGGACCTCCTCACTGGTGGACCGAGGGATTCTTCGATCCTTTCGTCATACCTGATGACTATAGCATGAAAAGGTAATCTAGAATTGCTAGACTACTGAAGATGGCGGAGAGCATCAGACCCGGTTGGACGTTCTTGACCAACCACGCGCAGGTGTTGGTTTGCATCGCCCACGACTCAGGCGTTCGGCTGCGCGACATCGGCGAGCGGGTCGGGATCACCGAGCGGGCCGCTCATCGGATCGTGGCCGAGCTGGCCGCCGCCGGCTACATCCTGCGGCGACGGAATGGCCGCCGAAACCAGTACACGATCAACACCAGCTTGTCGCTTCCGGACCCGGTCGCGCGCGAACAGAACGTCGGCGAGCTGCTCAAGATTCTGACCGCGACCCACGGGTCCGGCGGGTAACACTCGGCCGGTAGGCAGAGGCTGACGTGGCGGGCTGACCGGCGCTTCAGACCGTCGGCCCGTTTGATTCGAGCATCCGGGCGACATCAACGCGCGAGCGCGCCTCGAGCTTGACGAAGATCCGGGAGAGGTGGCGTTCGACCGTTTTCTCGCTGAGCACGAGGCGTTCGGCTATTTCGCGGTTGGTGAGCCGGTCCTGGACGAGCTTGGCGACCTCGCGTTCGCGCTCGCTCAGCGAGGCGATACCGGTGGTCGCGCTTGTTCGACGGCCTCCGCGCGCGAGGTGTTCGCCGAGGCGCCGACGCTCGCGGATCGCTTGCGACGCGTAGTGCGTGGCGCCCAGTGCGGTCAGCTCCTCGGTGGCCCGCTGAAGTTCCCGTAGCGCCGTCTCCACATGGCCCGCGGCCCCGAGCTGGTGGCCGGCCTGGGTTCGCGCCCGGGCCGCCTCGATCGGGTGAGCGTGTGCGAGCTCGGCCGCCGCGCGGATCGCGAGCTCCGCAGCCGCGGCGGGATCGGGCTCGGCCACGGCGGCCGCGTGCAGCGCGGCGCCGGTGCGCCCGGGCAGTCCGAGCCCGGTCGCGGTCGCGGTCGCCGCGCGGGCCCACATGGCTGCGTGATCGCGCCGGCCGAGCGTCGCCTCGGCTCCCGCAAGCACGTCGTAAAAATAGGGGCGGTATGGGGACTCGATCGCGGGCAGCTCGGGTCCGCCGAGCGTCCGCAAGATCTGCTCGCGCCCGCGGACGGGTTGCCCGGCCTCGATCAGAGCCTCGCCGAACCACCCGCGGTTGACCGCCGAGAACGGGTTGTCGGCGACGCCTTCGCCGAGCTGCAGCGCCTGCTCGCCGTGATACAAGGCGCTCGCCAACGCTCCTGAGCGCAGCTCGATCAACGTCCGCAGGCCATGCGCCCACGAGAGCACCTGGACCGAGCCCGACAGCCGCCCGAGCCCGAGGGTGGCGTCAGAGTGTTCGATCGCCTCCCCCAGCTGTCCGCTCCAGGTGCAGGTGAGCACCAGCCCGAAACTCATCGTCGCCAGCAAGTGGCCGCCGCCGCTCGAGCGCCCGATCTCGAGCCCGCGGGCGAAATGCTTGCGGGCAGCGTCATACTCCTCGACGCTGAGCTCCAACCAGCCGAGCCAGTCCAGCGCATCTAGGCGAAGGCCGCGCGTATCGGCGCCGGGCGCGTCGATCAGTGCGAGCGCGTCGGCGCGGCGATCGCGGGCCGCCTTAATACGACCGACGCTGTACTCGGCTAGGCCGAGCAGTGACGCGGCGCTGGCGCGCAATCCCTCGCCGTCCTCGCCCGCTGCGATCTCGAAGCCTCGCTGGGCGTGGTCGCGCATCGCCGTCCAGTCGCCCGCGAAGAAGCGGTCCGCGGCGAGTTCGAGCTCGAGCGCCCCCGTTCCGACGGCGTCGTGCTCGGCCGCGACCCGCAATGCCCGCTCGAGCAGTTCGCGGGCGTCGCCCTGGCGGCCGAGAAGCCTGTCGATCACGGCCATGAACCCGATTACCCGCACCCGCGCCCCGACGAGCCCGACGGGCAGCATGTCGAGTATCTCGACCAGCGTCGCACGACTCTCGTCCAAGCGTCCAGCGCTTCCGAGTGCCGCCGCGAGCGGGCCGAGTAGCGCCAGGCGCCGGCCGTCATCGGCGTCCTGCGGCAGCAGCCTCAGGGAGGCCTCGAAGAAGCGTGCGGCGCTCGCTGGAGCGACCGCACCGGCGGCCTCGCCCGCGGCTCGAAGGTCGGCGATGGCGTCTTCGTCGCCGCGCACCGCGGAGCGCTCGACGTGGTGGGCTCGGGCGAGCGGCCCGGCGCCGCGGCGGCTCAGCAACGCGGCCGCCCGTGCGTGCGCTCCTACCCGCCATGCCGCCCCGGCCGACGCGTACACCGCCCGTCGGACGATTGGATGGCGAAATCGAAACAGCACGGGCGTCTCGGTGGGCGCGATCAGCCCTACCGCGATCGTTCGATCCAGCGCGGCCAGCGCGTGCGTGGGATCCTCCTCCGCGATCGCGCCGGCCAGCTCCGGTGTGAATGGATCACCTGCCACGGCCGCGCCCTGCAGCACGCGTCGCGTCGGCTCGGGGAGTTCGGCGAGCTCGCGTGCGAGCGCGGCCCGCACGGGCGCTGGCACCTCGAGATCCAGGATCTCGCCCTCGAGTCGCAGCCCCGGCCCGGGGTCCCGGCGGCGCTCCGCCCGCGCGAGGTGCTCGAGGTAGAACGGGTTGCCGCCGCTTTCCTGGTACAGGCGCGCTCGGGCCTCCGGCCGCAGCTCGTCTCCGAGCAGCGCGTCGGCGTCCTCGCGGTCCAGCGGCCCGAGCTCGAGGCGATCGCCGACCCGGGACAGCGCGGCGGGCGAGAACCCGGCGCGGTGGGCGAGCAGCAACAGCACCGGGGCGTCCGGCGTCCGGCGCAGCAGGTGGTCGAGCAGCTCGAGCGATGCCGCATCAGCCCACTGCAGGTCGTCGAGGATCAGGACCAACGGCCCGCGGGCAGCCAGCACGCCGAGCAGCTCGCCGACCGCGCGATAGCAGCGAAAGCGCTCCTGAGCGACGATCGCCCCGTTTGGCTCGCCTTGGAGGAGGGCCGGGAAGACGAGCGCCAGCAGCCGACGCTGCTCCTCGCTCAGCGCCCGCAACGCCGGGCGGTCGAGCGACGCGAGATACGGATCGAGCGCGTCGACGAACACGCCGAACGGGAAGTCACGCTCCAGCTCGGCAGCCTGGCCCTCAAACACGCGCGCGCCGCTCGCGGCGGCCCGCCGGCCGGCCTCCACCAGCAGCCGCGACTTGCCGATCCCGGGCTCGCCGGAGACCAACAACGCGGCCCCCTCGCCACCCCCGAGACGTTCCAGGACGCCATCCAGGGCCGCCAGCTCCAGCCCCCTGCCAACCCACACCCCAGCTGCACACACGCCACAAGTCTCCCGGCCGGGCCCCGAATGGTCAACAACGCCGCCCCGGTCACGGGGAACTTGGCCACAAAGTTGGGGTGTTTCCCCGATGTACGCCCTCCCGCCGCTACCTAGCCGACCGCGCTTATGGCCGGCTTGAGCCGCTTTTGTTGGTGGCTGCTGTGGCGCGTCAGGTGATCGTGAAGCTTCTGGTGGCAGGCGTGCCGTGGCTGGTCCCGTTTACGGAGCGGGCCTCGAATTTGTACTTGCCGGCTTTCAGTTGCTTGTAGGTCTTTGGCGAACGGCAGGATGAGAACGAGGGGCTCGGATAGGTGCGGTTCGCCTTTCGCTTGATCAGAGCGCATTCGAAGCCGGTTGCGGCGCCGGTCGCCTTGAAGGTGAACTTGGCCGTGCGGTGGGTGCTGTCGATCTTGGCAGCGGTGATCGAGACGCGCGCGGCGCCGACCGTGTAGGTGACCGTCGCGGTGACTGTGTGATTGCCGTTGGCCGACACGCCCCCGGTCACCGTGAAGGTGTGCCTGCCGGGGCTCGTGTCGATTGCGCTGCCGTCAGCGACGGTCCCGGTGCAGCCTGAGACCCCGAGACCGCCCGTGCTGTCATAGCCACAGGCCCAGGTCGCGTCCACGACCTGGCCCGGAGCACATCGGGTCCATCGGTCCCAGCGAGCTCGCGTTGCCGCCGGTTCCGCCGACCGGACCGACCGCAGCAGCGGCGGCACCGAGGAGGAGCTCGGTGTCCGCATCGGCGAGCGGCTGCTGCTCGCCCCGCACGTCACCGTTACGCGCGTACCGAACGCCTACCCCGAGCTCGACGCGCTGCTCCTCGCCCGCCGCCCGCGGCCCGACGCCCAAGCCCTCCGACGCCATGGCCTGACCACGCGCCAAAGCGAGGTGTTAGCACTCGCCATGCGGGGCCTCAGCGCTCAGCAGATCGCCGACAGCTTGTTTCTCAGCCGAAGGACGGTCGAGAAGCACTTCGAAGCGATCTACGCCACCCTCCACGTCAACACCCGCGCACAAGCCATCGCCGCCACAACCGCCACCCAGGTGCCAGTGAGCGAGGCCGAACCAGGAGCGCCGAACGCTCAAGGCGGCAACAGGATCGCGACGCCGGTCTCGATGACCGCGCGGAAGCCGAGGCGCTCATAAAGCCGGCGTGGGCGGCCATCACGGTTGGCGGAGATCCAGACATCCGGGGCAGCATCGGCACCGACGCCGATCGCGCGCGCGGTGAGCGCACGGCCGAGCCCGGCGCCTCGGCGCTCGGGACGCACGAACACCTGGGTGACCTCGCTGCCGCCGTCGTGCGTCTCCACCTGAGCGAACCCCGCCGGGCGGCCATCCTCCACCGCCGCGATCACGCACACGTCGGCGAGCTCGGCCACCTCGCGGGCTTGGGCGTGGAAGGCCTCGGTCTCGATGTGCTCACCGAAGTCCTCCCTATGCCAAATGTCGCGAAGCTCACGCACCGCGTCGTAGTCCACCTCAACGAGCTCGCCGCGACCCTCCGTGGGCACGCGACGATCATGGAGCATGAAGACGAGCGGGTTGGCCACCCACCCCTGCTCGCGGAGCTCACCTACCACACGGTCGGGCATGGGGATCAGCCACTCAACAAGCCGGTGCGGGCACCCCACGAGCTCACGATCAGCCGCCGTGATCATCTCGCCCTCCTCCATCGGACGCTCCACCAGGATGCAGTTGTACTCCCAGATATCTGGATGGCGCGGGCTCAGGAACACCGTTCCGTGCGAAAAAGGCCGTACCTCCGCACAGACCCGCTCCTTCCAGGTCAGATGCCACCGGCGGAACACCTCCTCGGCCGTGACCCTCGACATGGCCGGCATCGTAGGTGATCCAGGGAACACCGCTGGGGAACATTCCGCGACTTTGGCCTTCCTGCCGTCGCACAAAACAGCGTGGCTGCAGGACTTCTAAGCAGTACCCCCAGCCGGATTGGAACCGGCGATCTCCCGCGTGAAAGGAGCGAGAGCTCAAATGCCGGTGTGAGCGCGAAGAGCTTTCCGCAACGACCGTGGGGTGCCGTCCGGAGTTCGCCCGGCATGACCGCGGAGACCTACGGATATGCGGCGCGGCCTGCGGCGCGATCGTCAGAGTCACATTGCACTGGATCGTCTCGCATCGCTCCAGGCTCCTGGCAGCCTTCGCATTGCTTGCTCTTGTGGTGGGCGGGCTGTCCAAGCTTGCGGGAGCCAGTGCAGCGGGCACCGATGTGTGGGCCGCGGCGGTCGCGATTCTCGCCTTGGAGCTTGTGGTCGAGGTCGCCCGCACGGTTCTCATCGACCATCACATGGGAGTGGACACGATCGCTCTGGTGGCGATGGTCGGCTCCCTAGCGTTAGGTCAGGAGTTGGCGGGGCTCATTGTCGGCCTGATGTTCACCGGCGGCTCGGCGCTGGAGGATGTGGCCTCCAGCCGGGCGCGACGCGAGCTCATCACACTCGTTCAGCGGGCCCCGAAGATCGCGCAGCTCCGCCGCGACGGTGACATTGAGGCAGTTCCGGTCGATCAAGTACAGAGAGACGACGTCGTCCTGGTGCGCGCCGGCGAGGTGGTGCCGGTCGACGGCATGCTGCTGAGCCCGGAGGCGGTTCTTGACACCAGCACCTTGAGCGGCGAGCCGCTGCCACAGACGATCGCCGTCGGGATGCCGGTGCTCAGCGGCGCGGCCAACGCCGGCTCGCCATTCGAGTTGCGAGCGACCCGAGCCGCGGCCGAAAGCGCCTACGCCGGCCTCGTGCGCCTGGTCGAGCAGGCCCAGGCGCAGCGCGCGCCGTTCGTCCGGATGGCCGACCGCTATGCGGGATCTTCCTTCCGGCGACACTTCTGGTCGCCGGCGGTGCGTGGGCGCTGAGCGGCGACCCGGTGCGGGCGCTGGCGGTCGTCGTGGTCGCGACCCGTGCCCGCTGATCCTGGCGGCGCCGATCGCGCTCGTCTCCGGCCTCTCGCGAGCCGCCCGCTCAGGAGTGATCGTGAAGGGCGCGCCGACAATCGAGGCGTTGGGGCAGGCACGAACCGTCCTGTTCGACAAGACCGGCACGCTCACCGTCGGCACGCCTGAGGTCCGGGAGGTGCTGCCTGCCAACGGCCTGGCGCCGGTCGACCTGCTTCAGCTCGCGGCGTCCTTGACCAGTACAGCGCCCACGTGCTCGGAGAGGCGCTGGTACGCGCCGCCAATGACGCGGGGCTGAAGCTCACCGTCCCGGAGGCCGTCACCGAGGACCCGGGTCAAGGCATCTCCGGCGTGGTCGACGGCCACCCGGTTGGGCTTGGAAGCCGCGC
>CAVPKV010000005.1:0-20899 GCA_963705785.1 uncultured Solirubrobacterales bacterium
GAGGTCACGCGCGTCGAGCGCAAATGGGCGGGGCTGCGCAGCTTTGTCGCCGACAAGACCACCGTGTGCGGCTTCGAGCCGCTGGCCGAAGGGTTCTTCTGGCTCGCCGGGCAGGGCGGCTATGGCATCCAGACGGCCGAAGGCATGGCGCGTTGCGCCGCGTCGCTGATCGATGGCGGCGGATTGCCGGCGGACATCGCCGCGAAGGGTCTCGACGCAGCGGTGCTGAGCCCGCGCGGTTCGCCGCTGACGGCTGGAGAAGCTGCCGAAGCGTCCTTAGAGACGCCGCCGCTTCGCGGCCCCTCCAGGATGAGAACTGTTCCTTTATGCCCTCCGATAATAACGCCTGATGCTGAGGATGCTTCGCGTAGGGCGAAGTCTGGAAGCACACGAAAACGAAAATGCAGCCGCTATGATTTGCCCGTTCGCGCTGGCGCTCCTCGTCGGCCGCGGGTCGAGGATGCGCTGGCATCCTTGAAGGCGGCTGTCGGCGTCCTCGGTCTGGCCGAGCCGGCGCAGCACCGGCGCGATTTCGAGCTCGGCATAGGCGAGGCGCGGTCGAATTCCTCGCCCGAGCCGCGATCCAGCAGGTCGATCGCGAAATAGAGCGCATCGCTGGCGTCGTCGTCGCGGCCGAGCCCGGCATAGATCAGCCCGAGATCGGCGAAATCGTCGGCGATCAGCGGGTGGTTCACGCCGAGCGTCCTGGTCGATCGCGATCGCCTGCTCGAGGAGCGGCAGCGCATCGCCGAAGCGTTGCGCACGCAGCAGCAGATTGGCGAGCTCGCCAGGCTCGCGCCAGCTCCAGGCTGTCCGCCACGCCACGTGCGCAAGCGGGCGATGGGCAAGGTGGTCCGCCCGGTGGCGGGCGCCGGGCAGGACGATCTCCGGCTCGATCTGGAGGCGTTCCGCATCCTGCGTCGGAACATCGAGTTTCTCAATCTGGACTCACCGCCACGGGCGAGTCGTGGTCGCCAGCGGCGTGGCGAAGGGAAGACCACGGTGGGCGCCTCGCTGGCCTTCGCCACGGCCGCCGCCGCGGGAAAAGCGACCGTGCTGATCGACTGTGACCTGCGTCGCCCGGACGTGGACCAAGCGGCTGGGCGTCGAGCGCTCGCCCGGGCTCAGCGACTACCTCGTGGGGGACGAAGGCGTCGACCGAGATCACGAGGGAGGTTGCCGAGCTCAGCCGAGCACCAGCCGGAACGGTGCAGGTCCGAGCCGACGAGGCCTCGGCTGGGGACCCGATGTCGCTCTCTTTGACCGTGATACCCGCGGGCTCGCCGACCGGTCACGCCACGGAGCTCCTGGCCGGTCGCGCCGGTTCAAACAGCTGATCAGATCAGGTCGTGGCGCCTCCGACATCGTGGTCATGGACTCGAGCCCCCTGCTCCCGGTGGCCGACACGCTGGAGATGCTTCCAGTCCGCCCAGGCCGTCGTGCTCTGCGCCCGTGAGTCCAAAACCACGCGCGAGGAGGCTTGGGCGGCCGCCAAGCAGGCGCTCCAGCGATTCCCCGACCTGCCGGTGGGCCTGGTGATCACCGGCAGTTCAGGCCCGGGACGCGGGGACTACGAGCTGTACGCGTACTCGTACAGCTACAGCTAAAGCGCGGCAGGCCGGCTAGCCGGAGCGGCGATCAGCGGGGCTGGCTCAGCCCGAGCGGCGACGGGCCGCAGGCATCGGATGATCTCCACCGCCCCGAGCAGCACCGCGGTCAGAGCAGGGTCAGTCGGGCACGATCGGCGTCCAGACTCGAGGCTGGAGTCGGCGCTCTGTCACGGAAGCGCTCATCCGGTCTTCGGCCAGGCCCTGGTCGCTCACCCCGGCGGTGCAGGCCGATGGGCGCCGGGATCACGAAGGAGCGGGCGGAGCGGGGGCTTTGTTCCGAGCTGGCTGACCGGCCGGCGGGCGGAAGCGATGCCGACCAGGGTCGGGCGTCCCGGGTCCGGGGTGCTGGCCGCCGCCTGGCGTCGCGGTATCTCCTCGCAGTACTGGGCGATCGCGCTGGCCGAGCCCGACAGCTACCGCCCAGGGCGGACGCCCGGTGGTGGGGACCGGCGGCGATCGCTCCCGACGCTCCAAGCCACAGCGTGACGGCCGTGACAAATCCGGCGGTCGTCGTGCGTTTCATCCGTGAGCTGATCCGTCCGTGCTGGTCGAACATCCAATAACAGAACGTCGCTTGGCCCCGGAATTTCCGCCCGCGCTGTCGGTCGGGGACGTTCGGCCGCCGCGGCGCCAGGCCGACGGGCCATCGGCCCCGGCCCGAGCCCGCGAGCTCGGATCGGAGTGGCCAAGGGTTCGCCTTCCTCGGCGGGACTGGCGCTGGTTCTGCTGTTCGCTCTGCGGGGCGACGGGTCCTACGGCCTCGTCGTCCGTCAGGAGTACGGCCTGGTGATCTGGTGGGTGATCGCCGTCGGTGCGGGCATCGGCCTGCTGCCTCGGGCCCGCCTGGCCACTCCCAGCTCGGGTTCTGCTCGGAGCGCTGCTGGCCTACGCGCTGTGGACAGCGCTCAGCCTGACGTGGACCGAGAGCTCGGAGCGGACCTTCACCGAGCTGGCGCGGGCGCTCGACTACCTCGGTGTCGTCCTGCTGCTCGGACTGGTGCTGGAACGCCGGACGTGGCGCAGCGCGGCCGCGGGGCTGGGCGCGGGCGCGCTGACCGTCTGCCTGCTCGCCCTGGCCAGCCGGCTGGCCCCGTCGGCCTTCCCGATCGACTGGGCGGCCCGGACATTCAAGGCCGACCGCCTGGACTATCCATTCGGCTACTGGAACGCCGTCGGCGCGTGGGCCGCGATGTCGGCGGGCCTGGCCCTGGCCTGGAGCGCCCACGAGTCCTCTCGGGTGACCCGCGCCCTGTCGCTCGGGCTGGTCCCCGTGGCCTGCGTGGTCGCCTACCTGACCTATTCCCGCACCGCCGTGGCCGCCGTGGTCCTGGCGGTGCTCGTGGTGCTGGCCCTGTCCCGCAACCGGGGGACGGCCCTGATTCACGCCGCGGTCGCCGCGGCGGGGACCGGGCTGGCGATCCTGGCCATCCGGGGTGCTCCCCAGATCGCCAACGCCACGGGGACGGCCGGCGCCGGCGCGGTTGTCGGGGCACTCCTATTCGCGGCGGCGCTGGGCGCGGCCGCGGCGGTGCTGACCGCATGGCGGCGCACGGATGACTGGCGACTCGCACCCCGGATCGGGCGGGCCATGGGTGTCGCCGCCGCCGTGGTGGTGATCCTGGCCGCCGGGGTCTACGGGCCCCACCTGGCCAGCCGCGCCTGGCACAGCTTCCGAAACACAGGTGTGACCAACGCCGGAGCGAGTACCACGTCCCGGTTGACCAACCTCAGCGGGACGCGGTACAACCTCTGGAGGGTGGCCCTGGACGGGTTCACGGCCCACCCGAGCGCGGGGATCGGCGCCGGCTCCTACCAGTTCCTGTGGGACCGCCGGCAGGCTGACCCGGAGTCGGTGCGCAACGCCCACTCCCTGTGGCTGGAGAACATGGCCGAGCTGGGGATTCCGGGCCTGGTGCTGATCCTCGTCCTGAGCGCGTCCGCCCTGGCCGTGGCCATCGTGGCTCGCCGGCGCTCCAACAGGCGCGTGACCGCCGGCGCCACCACCGCGTTGCTCTCCGTGTTCGTGGTCTACCTGCTGGCCGCCAGCGTGGACTGGATGTGGCAATCCACCGCCGTCACCGTCCTGGCGCTGGCCGGCGTGGCGGTGGTGGCGGCGCGGCTGAGCGGGCCGCGGCAGGCCTGGCGCTGGCCGATCCGGGCGGGCGTGACGGCGCTGGCCCTGGTGGCCGGCTTGGTCCAACTCCCCGGCCTGATCTCCACGCTTGAGATCGGACGGAGCCAGACCGCAGAGCGCTCAGGGCATCCCGCCCAGGCGCTGGCCTGGGCCAACGATGCCGTCGGAGCCGAGCCGTGGGCGGCCAGTGCGTACGAGCAGCGTGCCCTGGTGCTCGAGTCCGATGGCCGGCTGGGTTCGGCGGCGGCGGATGAGGGACAGGCGGCGGGCGATGAGCCCACCAACTACGTGCACTGGCTGCTCTTGTCGCGGATCCAAGCCGAGCGCGGTCGCTACACCGTGGCCCTGGCCGACTACCAGCGCGCCAGGCGGCTGGGGGGGGCTTGCTGCGGTGTTTGACCTCCGGCCGAGCGCAGGGAGGTTCTAAGTGTGCCGAGGGAGGTCCTAGTGGCTCGGTGGTGGAGGGGTTTGCATATCCTGCCTGACATCCAGACCTGGCTTGGGAGGTTGCCTTGAGTTTCCGTCGCTGCGTGCTTGTCCTGGCATCGGTGAGCTTCGCCCTGACCGTCGGCCTGCCGGCGCTGAGCGGCGCCCGGGGCGGCGTGTGCTCGCCCTCCACCCCGCAGTACTGCCCGCCGCCCCGGGTGAGGACGGGGCCTGCCGAGCACGTGACCACCCGATCGGCCACGCTGACCGGCACCGTCAATCCCAACGGCTCGGCCACCAGGTGTTTCTTTGAATACGGCAGGACCAGGCGCTACGGGGCCACGACCCCGCGCCAGAACGTGGGATCCGGGGGCAGGACGGTGCACTTCAGCGCCAGGGTCACCGGGCTGAGGCCGAAGACGACTTACCACGACCAGCTGGTGTGCAGGAACCTGGGCGGCCGGGCAGGCGGAGGAGACCGGGCGTTCCAGACTCACGGCGCTCCCACGGTGACGACCGAGCCGGCCAAGCGCCACACGCGCACGACGGTCACCTTCCTGGGCACGGTCAACCCGAACGGCCTCCGCACGCGGTGCACGTTCAGGTACGGCCGAACGGAGAGGTACGGGTCCCGCACCCCCGTGAGTCGCGTCGGATCCGGGACCAGCACCAAGTCCGTCACCGCCCGAGTCACGGGCCTCGCGCCCGGGAGCGTGTATCACTTCCGGCTGTTCTGCACGAATGCGGCCGGCACCGGCCAAGGTGGCGACCAGCGGGTGCGGCTGAGCAATCGCAGAGCATGAGGCGTTTACGGGTGGCGGCGGTCGTGGCCGCCACCACGCTGGCCGTGCCGGCGGCCGCGACTGCGCTCACGGTGGGGCTGGATGCCTACGGGCCACTCGGCTCGCCCGATTCAAGCGTCGGCGGGCCCTGGGCCCAGCGGGCATTCGCCGAGCACACCCAGCTGGTCCGGGTGGGCATCCAGTGGTCGGCCGTGGCCCCGGCGCGGCTGCCCCGGCACGGGTTCAACCAGCGCGACGCGGGGAGCCGCTATTACTCGTGGGCCGCGACTGACGCGGTCGTCCGGCAGCTGGCCGCCAAGCGGTTCAGGCTGATGATCGTGATCACCAGCGCGCCGCGCTGGGCCGAGGGAGCGCACCGTCCCCGGCGCGCTCCGCCGGGGACGTGGAAACCGAGCGCGCCGGATTTCGCCCGCTTCGCGCGCGCGGCCGCGACCCGCTACTCGGGGCGTTTCGCAGATCCCCTCCGGCCGGGGCACGTGCTGCCCAAGGTGCGGTACTGGGAGGCCTGGAACGAGCCCAACCTATCCAACTTCCTGACGCCCCAGTGGACGAAGAAGCACAGGAGTTACGTGATGACCAGCCCGGCGATCTACCGCGGGCTGCTCGACTCGTTCTATGCCGCGGTCAAGCGAGTTTCGTCCCGAAACGTCGTCGTCGGCGGGGCGACGGCGCCATTCGGCGACCTCTCTCCCAGCCAGCGCAACAACGCCCGCATGCAGCCAGTCCCGTTCGTCAAGGCCCTGCTCTGCCTGGAGGGCAAGCAGCTGCGGCGCGGGCGCTGCGCCCATGCCGTCCACATGGACGTCCTGGACCATCACCCATATGACATTGGCGGGCCGTTTCAGCACGCGGTCAACGCGGGAGACGTGTCGGTCCCGGACATGGGAAAGCTCGCGCGGCTGCTCAGGGCGGCCGTCCGCGATCACACGCTGCTCCCCCACCGGACCAAGCACCTCTGGGCCACCGAGCTCGGCTGGGCCAGCAAGCCGCCCGACAACCAGGGCGTGCCGCTCCCAGAGCAGGCCAGGTGGCTGGAGCAGGCGCTCTACGTACTCTCGCGGCAGGGGGTGAGCACGGTGTGCTGGCTCCAGATCGCCGACGACTCAGGGCCCGGCGCCCTGACCGCCGGCCTGTATTTCGCAGGCGGCCGGCCCAAGCCGGCGGCGCGGGCGTTCCGGTTCCCGTTCGTGGTCGTGGCCCAGAAGCACCATCCGGTCCGCGTGTGGGGCCGCTCGCCGGCGGCCGGCATCGTCCGGATCGAGCGCCGGGGCGGGCCGCGGTGGGTCACGATCCGCCGGATCCAGGTCCACCGCTACGGCGTCTTCTCGGCCACGATCAAGCTGCGCGGACACCCCTCGCTGCGGGCCCAGATCGGCAGCCAGGTCAGCCTCAGCTGGGCCCGGGCCTAGCCTCCCGTCTCAGGCGTGCCGGTGTTGCCGGCGCCGGTGGTGCCGGCGGCGGTGGCTCCGGCGGCGCGAGCGCAGGGACGCCGACCGGGCGGCCGTGGCGCCAGACCTGGTCTTGGTGGTCGTCTTGGCCACCGTGGCCGTCGTCTGCGTGGCCCCGCTCTGAGTGCCCGAGCTCTGGGCCGGGCACAGCGTCTGCACCGGTTGCCGGGCCGCCTGGCCCAGACCGCTGAACCAGGCCGTGCCGGCCGGTCGCAGGGTGGTGCTCAGTCCGGAGCGATCCAGGAGTCCGAAATCGCCCTGGTTCAGGCTCAGCGGGACGATCCAGGTGTACGGAGCGATCAGGGCGATCCCGCAGTTGGAGTTGGACAGCGTGAGAGCGACGCTCGTCATCTGCTGGGCCCGCCAGTTCTCGGCGGTCGTGATGCCCGTCTGCCATCCGAATTCGGTGACGTAGATCGGAGCCGAGCCCTCGTTCCAGGGCAACAGAGCCTTGCGGAAGTCGACGACCCACTGCTCGACGTCGCTGGCCGAGGCCCCGTAGGGGTGCAGGCCGAAGCCGTCCACCTGCCCGACCAGGCCGGGGTCAGCCGTGAACAGCTGGTTGATGAACCACTTCGGATAGTCCTGGCTGGCGTTGAAGCTCTGCCCATCGTCGGCCAGGCCGCCGATGATCACCGCGGCCCCTGGATCGACTGCGTGGATGGCCGTGCGGGCGGCGCTGTACAGCGGTCCGTACTGGGCGGCTGGGATCGAATACGTGGAGACGTTCTCCTCGTTCCAGATCTCGAAGATCTGCGCGGGCTCGTACGGGAGCTGGGGGTTCTGGGCCCAGAAGCTTCCACCCGCGCCGTACCGGGCGGCCACCGCCTGGGCGAACGTCGCGTAAGTGCTGTTGCTCGAGGGAGCGCAGAAGCCGGGGCAGGTCTTGGCCCACCACACGGAGTAGTCAACGACGGGCTCCCAGGTCAGATGGTGAGCGGCCAGGGCGGCCACCCAGGCGTCCGTCGTGGCCCACTGGTAGAGGTGGCCCAACAGCCCCGGCGGAGTGGGCTCGATCTGGCCCCAGGCCGCGTCGCTGCGCACCGTCGTGACCCCATGGGCCTGCATGGCGGCCAGCTGGGGGCCCAACTCAGTCAGCGGCAGCTGAGAGGCCGTGGCCCCGTTCACGGCCGAGATGACCGGGGACGATGCGGCCTGGGCGGCGGCCGTGGCGGCGGTAAGGCAGGCCAGCGCGAGCGTGAGGGCCACCAAGGCGCGCGTCAGGCGAGCGCGCCAACGTGTATCGGAGGCCCCTGCCATCGAGTCACATATCGGTCCGCCAAGCACCCGGCTTGAGACGAAAGACGGCTGAATCGAGCCAGCGCCCGGCCGATCGGTCGCTCTAGGCACGTTGGCGCCCTCCCGAGACCGGCGCATGACCACCCCACCAAGTTCATTCCACATGTTTGCTCCCTAGTTTCACGCCCAGCCGCACATTTCTGCGCGTCTGAGCCACCCTTGCCCGCCTTGTCCTGCACGAGGCTAGCGGCGTGTTTTGGGCCCCGCACTAGGGACCCACCCCAGGATTAGCCCGGGCGGCGGACGAACATGGTGCCTAGCGCGGACCGGCCACGTACTGAAACGGCAGCTCGGCCGCCAGCTCGCGGAGCAGCGGCGCCTGCGCGTCGCGCTGGGAGGGGACTAGCTCGAGGCCCGCCGGCCACTCGATGCCGACGTCCGGATCGTCGTAGCGGATCCCCCGCTCCAGCTCGGCGTCGTAGTAACCGCTCTGCTTGTAGACCACATCGGCCTGCTCGGACACGACGCAGAAACCGTGGGCGAATCCGATCGGGCAGTAGGCCAGGCGCAGGTTCTGGTCGTCGAGCTCGAAGGCCTCCCATTGGCCGAAGGTGGGAGAGCCCCGCCTGAGGTCCACCATCACGTCCACGATCGACCCGCGGGCACAGCGCACGAGCTTGGATATGCCGGGGCCGACCTGGAAATGCATGCCGCGCACGATCCCGCGGCGGGAGCGCGAGTGGTTGTCCTGGACCAGCTCCTCGGCGATCCCCAGGTCGCTGAACGCGCTGCGTCGATAGGTCTCGCTGAAGAAGCCGCGCTCGTCCCCATGGACGGTGGGCTGGATCAGCTTGGGGCCCTGTAGGCGGGTGGGAAGGAGCTTCATGGGCAAATTTTGGTGCGGACCTGAGACGATGGCAAAAGGACGGAACCGTCAGGTACGTTCTCTATATATGGCGACCCTCAACGGGCTCATCCTGGCCGGCTCCTCCTCCGAGGAGGACGACCTCGCTCACCGTCTCCAGGGCCGGACAAGGTACGCCCTGCCCCTGGCCAACCGCGTCCTGGTCAGGTACGCGGCCGAGGCCCTGGTGGCCGTCGGGGTAAAGAACGTGGCCGTGATCGTCTCCGGCGCCACCGACTCAGACGTGTCCGACCTGATCGGTGACGGCAGCCGCTTCGGGGCCAATTTTCATTACCTGGAGATGGACCCGCCGGCCAGCGCCCTGCAGATGCTGGCTGCGGCTCGCGATGAGCTGGGTGAGCAGCCCCTGATTGTCCACCCCGGGGACGCCCTGCTCACCGGAGGGCTCAGGACCGTGGTGGCCGACTTTGAGCGCCATCAACCCGACGTGCTGCTCGTCTCCGAGCGCTCGCACTCCTACCCCGAGGCGATCCGGTCGGGCGTGCGGGGCACCGACCAGCGCGAGCAGCAGCTCGAGCAGCTAGACCACGTGGTCCCCGCAGCCATCATCTCGCCC
The DNA here is from genome assembly GCA_963705785.1 of uncultured Solirubrobacterales bacterium. Lineage (GTDB taxonomy): Bacteria > Actinomycetota > Thermoleophilia > Solirubrobacterales > Solirubrobacteraceae > Palsa-465. The sequence continues at coordinate 9,142 of CAVPKV010000005.1, forward strand.
AGCGCGCTGCGGGAGCTCGACCGCTTCAGCGCCGACACGGCCACCCTGGGAGGGACCATGGCCGCCCTGGCGGAGGCCGGCGTCAACGTCACTGGGCAGGCGACGGACGGCTGCTGGTGCTACGCCCCCGACTGCGACCACCTGCTGGAGGCCAACCGGATGATTCTGGACGAGCTGCCCCACATCCCGCCCGAGGCGGGGCCCGACAGCGTGCGGATCGAGGGCCGGGTCGCGATTCACCCCACAGCCAAGCTGGAGCGCACGACGATCCGGGGGCCGGCCGTGATCGGCGGCGGGGCCGAGGTGCTGGACACGTTCATCGGCCCGTACACCTCAGTCGGAGCTGACGCGCGCCTGGAGGGGGCCGAGATCGAGCATTCGATCGTGCTCGAAGGCGCATCCATCCACCACGTCGGACAGCGGATTGAGGCCAGCCTGATCGGGGCCGGCGCGGAGATCACGCGCGACTTCGGGATGCCTTCGGCGCTGCGCCTGCGGGTGGGCCGGCAATCCACCGTCCGCCTGGCCTGAGCCAGGCGCCGGTCCGCCGCCGCGGGGGGGACAATGCGGATATGAGGGGCTCCTCCACCAACCTCAGACGGATCGTCGCCATCACGGTGGTGGTGGCGGCTGCCGCCGCCGTTGCGGCCCCGGCCACCGCGAGCACGAGCGCGTTCTACACCGTCTGGACGATCGCCGGCAGCTCCGCCCAGTGCACGACGCCGCCGTCATGCGGCGGTGGCGGGCTGGCCACCAGGGCTCGGCTCAGCTTCCCGGAGGCCGTGGCCGTTGGCCGGGCCGGGAACGTGTTCGTCGCCGACATGGGCGACAACGAGATCCGCGAGCTCAAGCCCGACGGTCAGATGTCCGTCGTGGCGGGCGACGGCGCGTTCTGCCAGAACCCCCCCAACTGCGGCGACGGAGGGAAGGCCACCGACGCCGAGCTCAGCTTCCCCTCGGGGATTGCGGTCGACGGTTCGGGCAACGTCTACGTGTCCGATACCCAGGACAACGAGATCCGGAAGATCACGCCCTCGGGGACGATCACCCGGGTGGCCGGGACCGGAGCCCCCTGTGCCCATCCGCCGTCCTGCGGTGATGGCGGGCTGGCCGACACGGCCAACCTGACCGCCCCTGCCGGTCTGGCCATCGATCGGTCGGGGAACCTGTACATCGCGGACGCGGGCGATCAGGAGATCCGCAAGCTGTCCCCGTCGGGCACGATCACCCGCGTGGCCGGGACCGGGAAGTGGTGTGCCCATCCGCCCTCATGTGGCGACGGTGCCACGGCCACGAGCGCGCGCCTCCGGTTTCCTCAGGCCGTGGCGCTCGGCCCGTCGGGCACGTGGTACATCGCCGACGGGGGAGACCAGGAGGTCCGCAAGGTCACCTCCGCGGGCAAGATCAGCACCGTGGCCGGGGTCGGGAAGGCCTGTTCCCAGCCGCCGAGCTGCGGCGACGGCGGCCCGGCCACGAGCGCCCGGCTCAACTTCCCGGCCGGCGTGGCCGTTGGTCCGGCCGGCGGGCTGTTCATCGCCGACGCCGCGGATCACGAGCTGCGCGAGGTGGCGGGCGGGAAGATAACCCGCCTGGCCGGCGACGGAAGCCCGTGCGCCAAACCCCCGGCCTGTGGCGATGACCACGGGTCCTCGTCGGCGACGCTCAACTATCCCGTGGCCGTCGCCTCCGACCAAAACGGGAATCTTTATCTGGCCGACGCCGGAGACAACGAGGTCCGGTGGCTGTCGAGGGCCAGAGCCAGCCACATCACGACATCCACTGGGTCCGTGGCGGTGGCCGCCTTCAGCCCCGAGGTGGGTAAGCAGTCGGTCGTGGTGCGCCTCATCGTGGGCCAGGCGGTCGACATCGGGCTCACGGTCCACCACGGCGGCCACTCGGCGATGGTGGCCACCCGCCATGTCCCCGCCGGCTTCGGCGAGCTGACGTGGAACCGGCAGTTCCGTGGCGGGCCCGCGGCCAAGGGGCGCTACCGACTGATCATCAGCGCCGCCATCGGCCACGCCAGCACCTCGAGCACTATCCGCGTCAGGCTGAGCTGAGCGCCCTCAGCGCAGGGTCGCCTTGATGTGCGTATCCAGGATCGCGGCCACGCGGATGGCGTCAGCCACCGAGAACCTCCCCCGGGGTCCGTCGAGTTCGACGTAGCCCAGGGCGTTCTGCTCCCGGAAGGAGTACCGGTAGCTCACCTGCCGGTGATGACCATAGGGCTGACTCGAGGCCTGTCCGCTCTGCCCAGGCGCTCCAGACGGCTGGCCCTCGGTGGTTCCCAGGCGGGTCGCGTTGAGAAACGTGGTCGTCAGCGACCTGGCACCGGTCAGGCTCTTGAACTCGAACACGTGGGCGTAGAGGAACGCGCCCCTGCGGCCGGCGACGTCGAGCTCGGCCGCCCCCGAGGCCAGCCGCTGTGAGGCGGGGACCTGCGAGGAGAAGGCCGAGCTGACCGTGGAGGAGGTGAGCCGCTCGTCGTAACGCGTGGGCGTGGAGACCGGCTTGATCAGCGTCGAGACCTCAGCGGCCGTTGGCAGCAGGGTCACGGGGTCGGCGTGAGTCACGGGCGGTGGCGCGCTGGTGGTGGCGGCGGCGCTCTGGCCGCCTGGGGCATGGCTGGTCACGCCGCCGCCACAGCCGGCCAGGACCACCGTCGCGGCGACCAGAACTGCCAGGAGACGATGGGTTGACGCGGTCATCGGCGGGCGATGCTAGCTAGGGCCCGCATCGGCCGCTTCCGGTCATGCCCGGCGGGCGGGCGTCCCGGGCGACGCCTGACAGATAGGCTTATCGCCATGGACGCCGACCGCGCTCGTGAGCTGCTGGCCGCCGAGCGGACCCGCATCGAGGAGGCACGGGCCGGCCTCATCAGCCAGGGCCCGCTCGAAGGATCGGAGCACATCGAGCCCGGGGACGAGGACTCTGAGGACCTCTACCAGGACGAGCTCGACGCTGGCCGGCGCCAGGAGCTTGACGACGACCTGGCGGCGCTGGAGCGGGCTGAGGAGCGGCTGGGCACCGGAACGTACGGCCTGTCCGTGGAGAGCGGCGAGCCGATTCCCGACGCCCGGCTTGAGGCGATCCCGACGGCCGAACGCACCGTCGAAGAGGAAGAGCGCTTTCGCCGCAGCTAAGCCTCCGTCCGGCTGATACGCGAACATACGTTCGTGTCGGACGAGGCCACGATCCTTCACGCTGATCTGGACGCGTTCTACGCCTCGGTGGAGCAGCGCGACGATCCACGGCTCCGCGGTCGGCCCGTGATCGTGGGTGGAGGGGTGGTGCTGGCGGCGTCCTATGAGGCCAAGGCGTGTGGGGTCCGGACGGCCATGGGTGGGAGACAGGCGCTCCGCCTCTGCCCGGACGCGATCGTCGTGCCGCCGCGCTTCTCGGCCTACGCCGAGGCCAGCCGGGCCGTGTTCAAGGTCTTTGACCAGACGGCGCCGGTGGTGGAGGCGCTGTCCATTGACGAGGCCTTCCTGGACGTGCGCGGCCTGGGCCACATCAGCGGGACCCCCGTCCAGATCGGGCTGAAGCTTCGCCGCGAGGTGCGCGAGCGGGTGGGGCTCCCGATCACCGTGGGGGTCGCCCGGACCAAATTCCTGGCCAAGGTGGCCAGCGCCGTGGCCAAGCCGGATGGGCTGCTCGTCGTCGAGCCCGATCGCGAGCTGGCGTTTCTGCACCCGTTGCCGGTCGAGCGTCTGTGGGGTGTCGGTCGGGTCACCTCGGCCAAGCTGCACGCGCTGGGTATCGCCACCGTCGGCCAGGTGGCCCAGCTGGACGAGCTTCAACTCGCCGGCCTGCTGGGGGTGGCCAGCGGCCGCCATCTGCACGCGCTGGCCCACAACCGCGATGCGCGACGCGTTCAGACGGGCCGGCGCCGGCGCTCGATCGGCGCCCAGCGAGCTCTGGGCCGTCGGCCCCGCCCCCGGCAGGAGGTCGCGGCCACGCTGACCGCGCTCGTGGACCGGGTGACGCGCCGTCTCCGGGCGGCTGGGCGGACGTGCCGCACGGTCGTCCTGAGGCTCCGGTTCGCCGACTACTCAAGGGCGACCCGCTCGTACACGATCCCCGAGCCGACGACCGAGACCCACGTGATCCTGGCCACGGCCCACGGCCTCCTCGCCCTGGCTGAGCCCGCCATCCAGCGCCGCGGTCTCACCCTGATCGGGGTGGCGCTGACCAACCTGGAGAGCAGCCAGGGAGTCCAGCTGGCGCTCCCATTCGCCCGCGATCAGGCGTTGGACGCCGCGCTTGACCGGATCCGCGACCAATTCGGTTCCTCGGCCATCACGCGAGGCGTCCTGGTGGGCCGCGATCACGGCCCGTGGGTGCCGCTGCTACCGGACTGACCGGCGGGCGGCCTTCAGCTAATGCTTGATCACCGCCTGTACCAGGAGCAGGCAGCCGTCGACGCCATCGTTGGAGCGGAACGGGTTGCCCAGTGAGAGCACCGGGTTGAAGAACGTCAGTTGCCCCGGCGTCCCATCCGAGCAGTACTCGGCCTGATTGTTCTTGGTCGTGATCGCCAGTTCGTCGCCCTGGCTTACCGGGATGTCCGCCGGGATCGTCAGCATCGGGTAGACGCCGTTGCTCGCCTGGCTTGGGGTCGGGCCCGGCACGTGATAGACGTGGCTCTGGAAGATCGCCTTGGCCCTGCCGTGCATCTTGTCCGAGGACAAATGGCGAACCTGGACCAGCTCGAAGCGGAACGTCATCGCGGCCTCGGGGCGAATCTTGATCGTGACGATCGTCCCGCTGGTGCTGGCCTTGGCATGCCCGGAGAAGCCCGGGTAGAACGAGCCCACGTGGGTGCAGCTCACCGACGATCCGCTCGACCCCTGATTGCACTGCGAGCCGGCGTTGGCGGGCGTGTGATCCAGGCTGGAGCCGAAATAGGTGGTCGCAGCCCAGGCGCCGGCGGGCACGAGGGCCAGTGCGCCGGCGGCCAGCGCCACGGTCAGGCGTACGAAACGAGAAATAGCGAGCACGAACATCCTCCTTGGTTCCGACGGCTCGGCTCAGGCAGGTTGCGCGCGGGGCAACCGGTCCCGTGTGCCTCGACGGGGGAGGTTAACACTCGGCGGCGGTCAGCTGCTGGGGGCCAGCGCGGGCTCGGCCTGCGCACTCGGGCGCAGCGCAGCGCCTCGGGGCAGGAGCCGGCCTCGGGTGGGTAGCCAGGCGACGAGGCCGCCCAGTCCCGGAATCCAGATCGATATCGCGTGGTAGACGAGAACGGCGCCGACCGACGCGGCCGGAGAGAAGCCGTACAGCACGAGCGCGCCGGCGAGTCCTGTGTCCAGGACCCCGAGCCCGGCCGGCATCGGGAGCATGGTGGCCAGGTAACCGATGAAGTACGCCACCGCGAGCGCCAGCACGCCGAGGGGGTTGCCGGTGGCGCGACAGGCCGCCCACAGCGCGGCCATGTCCAGCCACAGGAAGCCGGCGGCGCCGAGCATCCGCCAATGGGGGTGGGACACGCACTTCCAGGCCTCCTCGAGCGACGCCGTGATCGAACGAGCCGTGGCTCGGGCTCGCTCGCTGTACCGCCGCCCGATGGTCATGGCCGCCACGGCGCAGCCGATCACGAACAGGGAGACGAGGATCGGGATCCCGGAGTGCGCGAGGTCGTGTGGACCGCGCCCGAACCCCGCCAGGAGGAGGGCGCCGGCGATGCCGTTGCAGAGGAATCCGAACAGCGTCAGGAAGCACAGCAGCGCGCCGCAGCGCTCGATCAGGCGACGGGCGCCGATGCCGTGACGCCGCAGAAGCCAGCCGGTGGTCGCCGCCGAGGAGAAGTTCCCGCCCGGCAGCAGGGCACCGGCACCCATCGCGATCCAGGCCACCTGACGGCTCACCGGCCTCGGCGGCTCCGGGAAGAAGCGCCGGAAGACGACCACGTAGCTGAGGCATGACCCGAGCTCAAGCGCGACCGCGGCGAGCAGCCACAACGGGTTCATGTCGCCGATCGCATCGATCACCTGGGCCGGCGGCGCCACCCAGAACAGAACTCCGACCGACAGGGAACCGAGCAGCGCGGTGGCGAGAATCCGCAGTCTCCTCCGCGGCCGCTGGCCGGGCTGGATCGTGGCGGTCTGGTCGGTGTTCGTCACTGTGTGAGGCGAGCGAGCAAATCGTCGCCCGCCCGGTGCCCGTGGTCCAGGCGCCTGCCTCCGCGCGGACGTGTCCGACCGCCATGTCCAACGTAGCAGTAAGCGTTTCGCGGCCTTGCCTCTTGGGCCACCCCGTGCGTCCGATAGCCTGGATCCCCTGGACTCCACCGTAGAGTTAGAGGGGCTGGTGAAGACCTATCAGCGAGGGCCGCGGGGCCCCGTGCACGCAGTACGCGGGATCGATCTGTCGATCCCGCGGGGTCAGACGGTCGCGCTGCTCGGCCCGAACGGGGCCGGCAAGTCAACGACGATCGACATGATGCTGGGGCTCACGAGGCCGGACGCCGGCCAGGTCACGGTGTTCGGCAAGTCGCCGCGTGAGGCGGTCGATGCCGGCGCGGTCGGCGCGATGCTCCAGACCGGTGATCTGATCCGGGATCTATCGGTCCGGGAGCTGATCAGCCTGGCGGCTTCGCTGTATCCCCGGCCGATGGCGGTGGACGACGTGGTCACGATGGCGGGCCTGGGCGAGGTGGCCGACCAGCGCACCCAGAAGCTGTCAGGAGGGCAGACCCAGCGCACACGCTTTGCCATCGCGCTCGTGCCGGATCCCGAGCTGCTCGTGCTCGACGAGCCGACGGTGGCGATGGACGCGCAGGGCCGGAGGGACTTCTGGGCCGCGATGCGCGAGTACGCGGCGCGGGGGCGGACGGTGCTATTCGCCACCCACTACCTGGAGGAAGCAGACGCCAACGCGGACCGGGCGGTGCTGATGGCTCGCGGGAACGTGATCGCGGACGGCCCCCCCACTGAGATCAAGGCCCGCGTGGGAACACGCACGATTCGAGCCACCCTGCCGGCTGCCGACCTTCAGGAGCTGGGCGCCCTGCCCGGGGTGAGCGGCGCCGAGCGCCACGGCGACGCCGTGATCCTCCGCTGCTCGGACTCCGATGCCACGATCCGGGCGCTGCTGGAGCGCTTCCCCACCGCCCGGGACATCGAGATCACCGGCGCCGGGTTGGAGGAGGCGTTTCTGGAGCTCACGGCGGAGGATCCCGACCGCCTCTCCGACGCCAGCCGGCAGGAGGCCCTCCGGTGACCGGGCTGCTGTACACCCGCTTTGAGCTGTTGCGAGCCTTCCGCAACCGCCGTTTCTTCATCCTCTCCTTCGGCTTCCCGCTCGTCCTCTACTACCTGATCGCGGGCCCGCAGAGGAACACCCACAATCTTGCCGGTACGGGCATTTCCGCCCCCCTGTACTACATGGCGGGACTGGCGTCCTTCGGCACGATGTCCTCCATGATCTCCAGCGGTGGCCGGATCGCCGGTGAGCGCCAGGCGGGCTGGACGCGCCAGCTCCGAATCACGCCGCTGAGCGCCCGAACCTACTTCCGTGCGAAGGTCATCTCCGCCTACGCGATGGCCATCAGCAGCCTGGCGTTGCTGTATCTGGCGGGCACCACCCTGGGTGTGAGCCTGGCCGCCCACCAGTGGCTGGCCATGACCGGGTTGATCCTGGTCGGCCTGCTGCCCTTCGCAGCGCTCGGGATCACGGTCGGACACCTGATGAATGTCGACTCGGTCGGCCCCATGACCGGCGGACTGGTGGCGATCCTGGCCTTCCTCAGCGGCACCTGGTTCCCACTCACCAGTGGGTTCCTGTACGACATCGGCCAGTACCTCCCCGGGTACTGGATCGTCAGGGCGGCCCACATCGCCGTCCACGGCCAGGGGTGGAGCACCAAGGGGTGGTTGGTGATCGGCGGGTGGACGGTCGTGCTGGTGATCCTGGCCCGGGTGGCCTACCGTCGCGACACGGAGCGCGTGTAGACCGAGCCCGGGCTCGGCCGAAGCGCCGATGAGTTCGGATCGGCTGGCCCGTCTTAACGCACGGCCGATGGCTGGCTGGCACGGCTCGTTTGCCTGGCCCGCCTACGATGAGCTGGCGAACCGCCCGAGGAGGTAGACGATGTCCGATCACACAGTTGGGACCCGCGAGGAATGGCAGGCCGCCCGAGCCGAGCTGGCCAAGCTCGAGTCCGAGTTCGCCGACCTGGGATCCAGGCTGACCGAGGAGCGACGAGCGCTTCCCTGGGTCCCCGTCGAGAAGGAGTACGAGTTCGACACCGAGCAGGGAAAGAAGACGCTGGCCGAGCTCTTTGACGGCCGCTCACAGCTCCTGGCTTACAACATCATGTTCGGCCCCGACTATGAACTCGGAGCCTGCCCGGGCTGCACCAACCTGGGCGATGAGCTGGATGGCACGCTCGTGCATCTGAACCACCGCGACGTGACGATGATCTGCTTCTCCCGAGCCCCGATTGATCGGCTCACCGCCTACAAGAAGCGGATGGGCTGGCAGTTCCCCTATGTGTCGACCCACGGCACCGAGTTCCCGTTCGACTTCGGCCTGGCCCTCACCCCGGAGCAGGCGCAGGAGATCCCGGAGGTCCGGACCATGGTTGAGAACCCTCCCGACTGGCTCCAGGACTGGGGTCGGCGGATCGGCGCCCCGCTCAAGGATGGCCTGCGCGAGGCGCCCGCCTACATCGCCTTCGCGCGGGAGAACGGTCGCGTGTACCACACGTACACGGTGATGGCACCCGATCCGTTCGTCGCGCCGTACCACTCGTTCCTGCTCCAGCGGACACCCAAGCCGGGACTTGAAGACTTCCGGGCCTGGCGCAAGGACGAGTACCCGGACTGAGCGGCGCGCGGCCGCCAAGCCGGCCTCCGGACCGCGTGTCTTGACCCTGCACCACGCAGGGGACATCATCAGCCGTACAGGCGATCTAGGAGGAGGAGCGTCATGTACGGAAAGCTCGCTGTCCGCCGGCTTCGAATCATCGGCCTTCTGGTGGGCCTGGCCGGGGTGATGATCGTCGGCGTTCCGGGTGCCTTCGCAACGACCTGCGCGAACTGGTCCGGCAGCCAGCCGGCCCAAGTTGGCACATCCAGCGAGTTTCATGCCGTGGCAATCGTAGATCGGTGCACAGCGTGGGCCGTGGGTCAGAGCAACGCGCCGCTGATTGAGCGCTGGCGGGGCAGCAGCTGGCACATGGTTCCCGCTCAGGCCCCACCTGGCTCAAGTGCGGTAGGTCTGACAGGTGTGGCAGCGGTCTCCGGCTCGAGTGCGTGGACGGTCGGGTACTACGTGACGGGCAGCTCGTTCAGGCCGCTGATCGAGCATTGGAACGGCTCCAAGTGGAGCATCCAGACGAGCGCGAGTCCGGGTTCGTCGCATACCTTGACCTCGGTAGCGGCTTCGTCTGCCACCGACGTATGGGCCGTTGGCGGCGGCCTGTTCATTGAGCACTGGAACGGAAGCGCCTGGAGACGGTCGAAGGCTCCGTCGCCGGCTGGCGCAACGAGCGCCGGGCTCGCCGGCGTCGTCGCCAGATCCCCGTCGAACGCGTGGGCGGTCGGCAGCTACTACAAACAGGTCGGCGCCGGACAGGCCGAGCAGACGCTGATACTCCATTGGAACGGACGTGCTTGGAAGATCCAGAAGACCCCAATCCCGGCGGTAGCACCGCGAACACGGCGAACGGACTCTCCTCGGTGACCGCGACCTCGGCCAAGAATGCATGGGCGGTTGGCAACTTCTTTGACTACGGCGCCAGCCAATACCGGGCATTGATGCTGCACTGGAACGGCACCGCGTGGAAGGTTCAGCCGAGCAAGAGCACTCCGGACTACTACAACCAGCTTCTGGGCATCAGCGCAGCGTCACCCTCGAGCGTCTGGGCGGTCGGGTATCACGCAGCCTCGATCATGGGCGTTCCACAGCCGCGGCAGACGCTCATCGAGCATTGGGATGGCGTGTCCTGGTCAATCCAGGCGAGCCCCAATCCTGGCGGTTCGGCCGGCGACAATCAGCTGGAGGCTGTCGCTGCGGCAACCCCGGCCAGTGTCTGGGCAGTCGGGTACTTCACCAACGGTTCGCAGCTGCAAGCGCTCGCATTGCACTGTTGCTGAAGGCGTCAGCGGGCGGAGCCGCCGTCGGGATCACTGTCCGGCACGAATTACTAGTGACCGGCGACGCCGCCGACGTCGATGCAGGTGGTGTTGCCCGACCCCTGCGTCGGTCCGTTTATGTCGCCTACGACGCCTGAGATCATGCTCGATCCATCCTTCAGCACGGCTTGGAAGACGTTACCCAGGTACCCGCTGTCGGGCGTATTCGCCGTTGGCACCGTGCCGAGCGGCAGGCCCGGAGAGCCGACCGCACCGGTGGTGTTAGCGGCCGCCCCGCCAGAGTTGAGGTTGTAGTCGAAGCCCGTGCCCGCAGCACTTGTGTCGGTGAGCTCGACGCCATTGCAACCAGCGCCGCCGACGTTGTCAGCGTCGGAGACCGTGAACGTCCCGATCGTGACCGAGTTAACCTGGCCCGGCGTGGTCAGGAACGCATCCCAGTTGTTCAGTCCGGGACCCGGCGGACCAGGGGGACCGGCCGGAGGCTGAGGGGCGGCGGGACCCTGCGGACCCTGCCGACCCGTGGGACCCTGCGGACCACGCGGACCCCTAAACCCACGCGGACCCCGCAAAAACCGACCCCGACGACCACGCGGACCCCGCGGACCGCGCGGACCGCGCTGGCAATGACATGCGGCGGCCGGCGCCGAGGTGGCCTCGACCGCCAGCATCCCGAACGCCGTCAGGGCGCCCGAGGAAAGAAGCAACACAAATAGCCTCTTCAACCTAATCCTCCTCAGTAACAAATGAGAGTGCATGACTACTGACCCGAGACGCCACCCACGTCGATGCAGGTGGTGTTGCCCGACCCCTGCGTTGGCCCGTTTATCTCGCCTACGATGCCTGAGATCATGCTCGAGCCATCCTTAAGCTCGGCCTGGAAGACGTTCCCCAGGTAACCGCTGTCGGGCGTATTCGCCGTTGGCACTGTGTCGAGCGGCAGACCCGGGGAGCCGGCTGCCCCAGTCGTGTTCGCGGCCGCCCCTCCAGAGTTGAGGTTGTAGTCGGAGCCGGTGCCCGCAGGACTTGTGTCGGTGAGCTTGACGCCAGTGCAGCCAGCGCCGCTGGCGTTGTCAGCGTCGGAGACCGTGAACGTCCCGACCGTGACCGAGTGGACCTCCGTGCGCCGAGGAACGCATCCCAGTTGCTCAGTTCGGGAGCCTGCGGACCGGCGGGACCGGTCAGACCCGGAGGGCCGGCAGGACCAGGGAGCCCCGGGGGACCGTCCGGACCGGGCGGACCCGTAAACCCGCGCGGACCGGTAAAGGCACGCGGACCGGGATGCAGGCGAGGCGGCAGACCACGCGGACCACGCGGACCACGCGGACCACGTGGACCACGCTGGCAATGACATGCGGCGGCCCGCGCCGAGGTCGCCTTGACCCCGAGCACCCCGAACGCCGCCAGGGCGCCCGAGGAGAGAAGCAACACAAATAGCTTCTTCAACGAACTGCTCCTACCCCTCCTGGTCGTAGCGTCGAACAAAGGCTTAAACCCGCTGGCGACGAGAAGGTCGCGCTCCGGCGGCTGAGTATCTGCCCGCGGTCGCGGGAATCCTGCCCGGTCCGCCGGATTTTCGTACTCGAAGCCAACGACGAAAAGGCTGTGGGGCAGGTGTTCGGATTCCCCGGCCCCGATCGCCCTGCGCCCTACAAGCTGAC
>CAVPKV010000006.1:0-11299 GCA_963705785.1 uncultured Solirubrobacterales bacterium
AACCTGGCCTCGGCCAGCGAGCAGGCGGTGCTCCAGGCCTACGACCTCGGCGTCCAGGGGTTTGTACTGACGCGCGAGGCGGTGGGCGAACTGGTTGAGAGCCTGGCCGGGCTCTCAGCCCAGGAGCGGGGCGAGCTTCCCGGGATCAAGCCGGGCCGGGGAGACATCATCCTGTCCGCCGCCCTGACGATCGAAGCCGTCCTGGAGGCCGGCCCCTTTGACGGGATCGAGGCCACCGAGGCCGGCCTGCGCGAGGGCGTGTTCTTCGACCGAGAGCTGCTGGGCCCGTACGGCGAGCCGCTGTTTGTGGACGTCCGCGAGGCGGCCGTACGCAACCTGGCCGTCCAATATGAGTCCGACCTGGTCCACTCCGAACACGTGGCTCTGCTGTCGGGCGAGATGTTCGACTCGCTGGTGGAGCAGGGCCTGATCGAGCCGATCGATGGTGAGCGCCAGCTCCTGTGGGCCGCGGCCATGCTGCACGACGTGGGCATGACGATCTCCTACGACGACCATCACAAGCATTCCCGGTATCTGATCGTCTCGGCCGACCTGCCCGGCTTTGACCCCCGGGAACGGGCGCTGATCGCCCAGATCAGCCGCTACCACCGCAAGGGGGCGCCCAAGCTGGGCGAGCTGGCCCCGCTGGGCCGGCCCGGCGACGAGGACGTCGTGTCCCGGTGCGCCGTCATCCTGCGGCTGGCCGAGCACCTGGAACGCGGCCGCGATCAGTCGGTCAAACAGGCCCGGCTGCGAGCCAACGGGAAGGGAGTCAACCTCCACCTGGACGCCCAGGGCGAGAATCTTGTCCTCCCTCGCTGGAGCGTCGAGCGCTATGGAGACGGCGAGGCATTTGAGCGGGTCTTCGGACGGCGCCTGCTGATCGGCTGACACATAAGATCCGCCCGACACCAATCCTCTGGAAGGACGGAGTGCTGGCGGTGAACGGGAAGGTTGCAGGCGGCGTGACCCGGCGACAGGCGCTGGCTCGCGCGGGCGGCCTTGGGGCCACAGCGATCATCGCCGGGGCGGCCTCCTCGCCGCCCGGATGGGCCCGGCTGATCGAACGCGCCGCCGCCGTCCGACGGGCCGGCTCGGACCTGGGTGCCATCGATCACGTCGTGCTGCTGATGATGGAGAACCGCTCCTACGATTGCTACTTCGGGGCCTACCCCCGCGGCCGGGGTTTTGACGATCATCCTCGCCGTTCGCTGGGGATCTTCGCCCAGGACTATCCCGGCGGCACCGACGTGTATCCGCGGCACAAGTTGCTCCCCTTCCACCTCGATCAGCAGTGCCAGAACGACCCCATCCACGATTGGGGGCCAATGCACCTGTGCTGGAACCACGGGAAGATGGATGCCTGGGTCACGACTCACACCGAGTCCAGGTACGAGGGCGCCGACGGGACGACGGTGATGGGCTACTACCGCCGGCGCGACCTGGCCTTCTACCACGCGCTGGCCGACCACTTCACCCTGTGCGACCACTACCACTGCTCCGTGCTCGGACCAACCCATCCCAACCGCCTGATGTGGATGTCCGGGACGATCGACCCTGACGGAGGCCACGGCGGCCCGATCACCGACACCAACGCCAACCCCGATCTCCGCTGGACCTGCAGCTGGACGACGATGCCGGAGGTGCTCGAGGAGCGCGGCGTGAGCTGGAAGGTCTACAACCCGAGCAACGTCGCAGTGAGCGGGAAGTACGCCCCGCTGGCCTCCGACCCGACCTGGAATCCCCAGCTCTACAACCCCACGACCAACCCCGAGGTGATGTTCACCTCCGACCAGGTGCTCCCCTACTTCAAGGCGTTCGAGCTCCCTATGTCGCCGCTCTATCGGAAGGCCTTCCAGCAGACGTTCCCGGGTGACTTCGTCTCCGACGTGAGAGCGGGCAGGTTGCCGAGCGTCTCATGGATCACGCCGCCCCAGGGCTTCGACGAGCATCCGTCGGCCTCTCCAGCCCGCGGGATGTACTTCACCTCTCTCGTGCTCGGCGCCCTGATGGCCAACCCGGCCGTCTGGGCCAGGACAGCCCTGTTTGTTTGCCACGACGAGAACGGTGGCTTCTTTGACCACGTCCGGCCGCCGACGCCTCCGCTCGGCACCCGTGGCGAATACCTGACCGCGCCGCCCAAGGGCGGCAATCCGACGCCTGACACGCTGGGCATCAAGGGACCGGTCGGCCTCGGCGTGCGGGTACCGATGCTCGTGATCTCGCCCTTCAGCTGCGGCGGCCACATCGTCTCGGACGTGTTCGACCACACCTCGCAGTTGAAGCTGATCGCAGAGCGCTTCGGCGTCGAGGTCCCCAACGGCTCGAGTTGGCGCGAACGTACCGTCGGCGACCTGACCTCGACCCTGTTCCGCAGCCGGGACAACGCTCGGGTGCCCAAGCTCCCGCCGATCGTCATCCCGACCAGCGGGGCGTGCGACTCGACCGACCAGAACACAGAGCTTGGCGGGGCCGCCACCGCGGTTCCGAAGCAGCAGCGGATGCCCAGGCAGGGCGGCGGGAGCAGGCCGGCCAGCTACTACCTCGGGCCTCACAGGCGCCGGAAGCGCCGGCAGAGGTCTTAGCCGGCGCTCAGGTGGATGACCACTAGAGTTAACGCAGCATGCTCTGGTTGCTCCGACACGCTGAGGCGGCAGATGGAGCGCCCGACGACCAACGGCCGCTGACCGAGAAGGGCATCGCGCAGGCGGACGCCGCCGGGCGGGCATTGCGACAGCTCGGCGAGAACGTCGACATCTGCCTGACCAGCCCCAAGCTCCGAGCCGTCCAGACGGCAGAACACGCGTGCGAGCCGCTGGGTATACCGGTCCGCATCGAGCCCGCCCTGTCCGGCGAGCCGGTTGACCTGCACCGGCTGACGGCCGGCCTGGGCGACGTCCTGCTGGTGGGCCACGACCCCTCGTTTTCGCTGTTGCTTCACGAGCTCACGGGGGCGCAGGCCCGGATGAAGAAGGGCGGCCTGGCCGCGATCAACAAGGGTGAACTTGTGATGCTCGCGCGGCCCAGCGAGCTGGCCGCGATCGCGGCCGCCGGCGCCCCGGTTGCCGCCGGATGAGCGACGCCACCGAGTTCTCAGGCCCCGACCTCGACACCGCGGTGGCCATCCAGGCCCGAGCCCACGCCGCGCCGTTGCGCCCCGACGCTGACGGCGCGATCGGCGAGGCGGACCCGGAACGGGACCTCTCCGACCCCTCGCTGTTCATCAACCGGGAGCTGTCGTGGCTTGACTTCAACGACCGGGTGCTCCAGCTGGCCGAGGACGAGTCGCTGCCACTGCTGGAGCGGGCCAAGTTCCTGGCCATCTACGTCAACAATCTGGATGAGTTCTTCATGATCAGGGTGGCGGGGGTCCACGACCAGGTCGAGGCCCGGATCGACGCCCGCGGCCCAGATGGCCTGGCGCCGATCGACGCTCTTGATGGCATCGCGGAACGGGTGAGCGCCCAGGACCGGCGCCACTCACACCAGTACACCGAGGTGATCCGTCCAGCCCTGGCCGAGAACGGAATCCGGATCGTGACCTGCGCCGAGGCCGAGGCCGAGGCAGGAAGCATCGAACGACACTTCCGGGAGCAGATCTTCCCGTCCTGACCCCGCTGGCGATCGGCCCGGGGCGACCGTTCCCCTACATCTCAAACCTGTCGCTCAGCCTGATCGTGCGCCTACACGACCCTGAGTTGGACCACGACGCCTACGCGCGGGTCAAGGTTCCCAAGGAGGTCCTGCCCCGGTTCGTCCAGATCTCCAAGAACACCTTTGTGCCGCTGGAGGACATCATCGCCTCTCACCTGGACGTCCTGTTTCCCGGGATGGAGATCATCAGCTACGACCTCTTCCGGGTCACCCGGGATGCCGACTTCGAGGTCAACGACGAGGCCGACGACCTGCTGGCCGCGGTCGAGGACGAGCTGCGCCGGCGGCGCTTTGGCGAGGTGGTCAGGCTGGAGGTGGGAGCGAGCATGGACCCGGAGCTCCGGACCAAGCTGATCGAGTGGCTGGACGTGAAGGACATGCAGGTCTACGACGTGGACGGTCCGCTGGACCTGTCGGATCTATTTGAGATCGACGCTCTGGACGGCCACAGCGAACTGCGGCAGGCGACGTGGACGCCCGTGATCCATCCGGCCTTTGCCCCCAGCGCCACCGACCACGACGACAAGCCGGACATCTTCGCCGCGATGAGGGCCCGCGACGTGCTCGTGCACTACCCCTACGAGTCGTTCGCCTCCAGCGTGGAGCGGTTCGTGGAGCAGGCCGTGGACGACCCCGCCGTGCTGGCCATCAAGATGACCGTGTACCGGACGTCCGACGACTCGGCCCTCGTCCCGTCCCTGATCCGCGCCGCCGAGCTGGGCAAGCAGGCCGTGTGCCTGGTGGAGCTCAAGGCCCGGTTCGACGAGCGTCTGAACATCAAGTGGTCACGGGCTCTGGAGAAGGCAGGCGCTCACGTGGTGCACGGGATCCCCGGGCTCAAGACGCACGCCAAGGCGATCCTCGTCGTGCGCCGCGAGGGCGACTCTGTGCGCAACTACGTGATGATCGGCACGGGCAACTTCCACGCCAAGAACGCCCGCCTCTATGAGGACTTTGGGCTATTCACGGTGGACCAGGAGATCGGACAGGAGGTGGCCAACCTGTTCAACACCCTGACGGGATACGGCCACCCGGTGGGTGAGCACAAGGTGCTGATCGCACCGGGCTCAATGCGCCAGGGACTGATCCAGGAGATCGACCAGACGATCGCCGCCCACGAGGCGGGCCGGCCGACCCGGATCGTGATGAAGATGAACTCGCTCGTCGACCGCCGCATCATCCAGGCGCTGTACCGGGCATCCCGGGCCGGCGTCCCGATCGACCTCAACGTCAGGGGAATCTGCTGCCTGATTCCGGGGATTCCGGGTGTCAGTGAGACGGTCAATGTCGTCTCAGTGGTCGGCCGCTTCCTGGAGCACTCCCGGATCTACACGTTCCACCGGGGCGACGAGCACGTCTACTACATCGGGTCGGCCGACCTGATGCCCCGCAACCTGGACACGCGCGTGGAGCTGCTCGCACCGGTTGAGGACGAGGAGCTCAGCCGCGAGCTCCAGGACACGCTCGACCGCTGCCTGGCCGACGATACGTTCGCCTGGACGCTGGACTCAGAGGGCCACTGGACCCGGCGGACGGGTCACACTCGCTCCGTCCACCGGGAGCTGATGGAGCAGGCCCTGGCTCAGTGGTCCGCTGCGGCCGCCGGCTGAGCGTGCCCCCGCTCGCCACCTGAGCTGCCGCGCCCCCTGGACGCGGATGGGCTGGGCCGGCGCCGAAGGGGGCACGACGCCGACCCAACCCTCACCTGACGGGGCTCTGGGTCAGCCTCCGTTGGGTCCGCTCTGGGGGCGCGTGCCGAGGGTGAGTTTGATGCTCTTGGTGGCCCCGCCGCGCTTGACGGTAAGCGTGATCGTCTGACCCGGCGAGAAGGTGTCGACAGTCTCAATGAACTGCTGGGTCGAGGTGACCTTGTTGCCGTTGATCGCGGTGATCAGGTCACCGGCCCGCAGACCGGCTCTGGAAGCCGGGCCACCGGGCTGCACGCCCCCCTGCGGGTCGAGCGACGAGCGCGGGCTGATCTCCGCACCGCCGGTGGACGCGCCGTTCAGGAACACGCCCACGTAGGCGTGCCTGATCTTGTGTCCCGCGATGATCTCCCCGGCGATGTGGGCGACCATGTCCGATGGAATCGCGAACCCGACGCCGGAGCTCGAGCCCTGGCCGCCGGCGGTGCTGTTGTTGGTCTCGATCTGATCGTTCAGGCCCAGGACCTCTCCATTGCCGTCCAGGAGGGGACCGCCGGAGTTACCCGGGTTGATGGCCGCGTCGGTCTGGATCGCGCCGGCGATCGTGAAGTTGTTGGGGGCGGTGATGCTCCGTCCCGTGGCGCTGACGATTCCTGCGGTCACGGTCTCAGGCAGGCTGAACGGGCTTCCGATCGCCACAACCGGATCGCCCACCTCGGCCGAGGAGGAGTCCGCGAACTGGATCGGATGGAGAGCCGAGGACGGAACATTGACCCGGATCACGCCGACATCCGTGGACGGGTCGGTTCCGATCACCTTGGCTGGAACCTTGGTCCCGTTCTCAAACGTGACCGTCACGTGCGAGGCGTTGTCCACGACGTGCTCGTCGGTCAGGATGTAGCCGTTCTTGTTGTAGACCACGCCAGCGCCCTCGCCTTGGGTCTGCTGGCTGCCCCCAAACAGGGAGTTGCTGACGGAGCTGACCGTGATGTCCACCACGCCCGGGCCATCCAGGCGGTAGATCTGGTTCACGGTCATTCCCTTGCCCGTCGTCAGGGCCGTGGGCACGGCACCGTGGGCCTGCTGGATGATCGTCGTCGTGCGGTCGGTGCTTCCGCCGCTCGTCGCGGCCCAGGCGATCAGGCCGCCGGCTATGGCACCGGCAAGGATGGGGAGGAGTCTGTTCAGCTTTTTCATCTTTCTCGATCGTAGACGGCGATACCCATTAGAGCCCGATCCCATGAGAACGGCATCAGAGTTCGATGAGAGCCCGGTAAGAAGATCGCCGCTGCTCGAGGATCGTCCTCAACCGCCGCGCCTCGCGTTCGGGCCCGTCGATCAGCCGGTCCCAGGTGATGCGGATCGTCACGATGCCACGCTCCAGCAGGGCAGCATCCTGCTCTCGGTCGGCCTTGAAGCTGTACTGGCTGGAGTGGAAGTCCCAGCCATCCAGCTCCACAACCACGCCCTCCTCCGGGAAGTAGGCATCGACCTCGAAGCCGTGGAGCGTCGCGTTGACGAGCGCATCCGGGAGGCCGAAGCACTCGGTGAAGGCGTGGAAGGCGTCCTCGAACTCCGACCGGGTCGGGCCCCTGGTGGAGCGGGCGAACGGCCGCAGCAGCCGGGCGCCCGGATGGCGGGGGCAGCGGATCACGAGCTCCACCAGGTCAGATCGGTTCAGGAAGCCCTTCTGGAGAAGATCGTTGACGGCGCGGGTGAGCGCCTTCTCGGTCATCCGTGGGGCGTTGTCCATGAGCGTCCGGGCCGGGCTGGTCACCGGGATGCCGAGCTGGCGAGTGCGATCGCGGGGGTGGAGCTTGGCTCGGTGGACGACGATGCCCTGCCGAGTGTGGCCGGTGGGCGCCGTGGCGTGGAAGGGTTTGCGCCAATGGCGGTAGATGCCCCAAAGGGTCGCCGCGCTGGCGTGGCTCAGGACGGCTCGGTCACCGCAGGCCAGAACGGCCCCGAAGGCCCGGTCCAGGGGGTCCTTGGAGAGGTGACCGACGGCGTAGACGCCGTTGAAGTCGGGGATGAGGCGACCAATCTTGATCCGGTACGCGATGGCGTTTCGGTTCTCACCTAGAGCGAGCAGCTGGCTTCGCGTCACGTAGCCGCGCTGACGGCCCGCCAACTCGGCGATCCGAGCGTCAGCGTGTCGACTTTTGCTGAGATAGTCAGCTTTTTTCGTCAGCCTCGGTTTTCTTGTCACCCCTGTTAAGAGGCGCGAGCTAGCTGTTTTGCCCCCCCTTGGACCCCTGCCCCCCCAGCGCCACGAAATAATCCAGGGCCGCCGGGTTGGCCAGCGACTCTCGAGAGGCCGCCTGCTCCACGGGCATCCCGGTGAGGACTCGCTTCACCGGCACCTCCAGGACCTTGCCTGACAGCGTGCGGGGGACCTCGGGGATGGCCAGGACCTCGTCCGGGACGTGGCGGGGGGAGCAGTCCTCGCGAATCCGCTGGCGGATCGACGCCACGAGCGCCTCGTCCAGCGACTCCCCCGGACGGAGCACCACGAACAGCATCAGCCATCCATCCGTGCCGGGCTTGGGCACGTCAATGGCTAAGGCATCGACTACCTCATCCAAGGCCAAAACAGCGCTGTAGAGCTCCGACGTGCCCATCCGCACCCCGCCCCGGTTGATCGTCGAGTCCGAGCGGCCATAGATGATCGCCGTGCCCCGCGAGGTGATCTTGATCCAGTCGCCATGGCGCCAGACCCCCGGGTACATCGAGAAGTACGAGTCGCGATACCGCGAACCGTCGGAGTCGCCCCAGAAGAACAGCGGCATCGACGGCATGGGCTTGGTGATGACCAACTCGCCCACCTCATCCACGTGTGGCCGGCCCTCGGGGTCCCAGGATTCCACGGCACAGCCCAGGCAGCGGGCCTGGAGCTCGCCCTCATACACCGGCAGCGTGGGCACGCCGCCCACGAAGGCGGTGCACATATCCGTGCCGCCGGAGGTCGAGAACAGCCAGAACTCGTCGCCCAGCTGCTCGTACAGCCAGCGAAAGCACTCGGGGGCCAGCGGCGAGCCGGTCGAGCCGACCGCCCGGAGCGCCGACAGCGACCGCCCGCCGTCGCGCAGCGTCAAACCGGCCTTCATGCATGACGACACGAACGCCGCGCTCGTGCCGAGCGTCGTCATGCCGGCCTCCTCGGCCAGGTCCCAGAGCCGGCCGAAGTCCGGGTAGCCGGGGTTGCCGTCATACAGGACGATCGACGCATCCGTCAGCAGCACGCCGACGACGAAGTTCCACATCATCCAGCCCGTGGTGGTGAACCAGAACAGCCGGTCATCGGCCTGGGCGTCCAGGTGGATCAAGCCCTTCTTGAGCTGCTCGACCAGGATCCCACCCTGGCCGTGGACGATCGGCTTGGGCAGGCCGGTCGTGCCCGAGCTGTAGAGGATCCACAGCGGGTGATCGAAGGGAACCGGCTCGAACTCCAGCCCGCTGGCGGCGGCAAACCGCTGCGGCCATCCCTCGCCGCTCAGGTAGCCGAACTCCACGACCGGCGCCCGCACCGCCGCGGCGATCTCCTGCACCGCGGCCCGGCGGTCGAAGTCTCGTCCCCCGTACCGGTAGCCGTCCACGGCCAGCAGGACGGAGGGCTCGATCTGGGAGAACCGATCAACCACGCTCCGGACCCCGAACTCGGGCGCGGCCGAGGACCAGACCGCCCCCAGAGACGCGCAGGCCAGTAGCGCAGCGACCGTCTCGGGGATATTGGGCATGTAGGCCGCCACGCGGTCGCCGGGTCCGACGCCCATCGCCTGCAATCCGGCAGCAACGGAAGCCGTCTCGGCTCGTAGCCGCGCCCACGTCCACTCTCCCACCGCCGGGCGCAACTCGGACGCATGACGGATCGCCACCGCGTCATCGGAGCGGTCGCGGAAGATGTGCCGAGCGTAGTTGAGCCGGGAGCCGGGAAACCACTCGGCCCCGGGCATGTCCGAGTTGCCGAGCACGGCCCGCGGCGGGTCGTCGAACTGCACGCCTGCGAACTCGACAAACGAACCCCAGAAGTCCTCCAGATGGTCAACCGACCAGCGCCACAGCTCCTGGTAGTCGCCAAACGACAGCCGTCGCGTCTCCCCCAGCCAGGCCACGTACCGAGTGATCGTGGCCCGCTCGATCCGCTCGGCCGACGGCGTCCACAGAACTTCCGGGGTCGCCGCGGCGGTCATCACCCGCAGTATCGCTCAGTCGCGCCGCCGCGGATACGACGCCCGCGGCCGCCGCGTCAGGTGGTGGTCCCTACGGTGCTGCCTCCGTTGTTCCGGCATGAGTCGGCGGCGGCAGTGACAATTTCGGTGTGTTCCCCGCCTTCAACTCCGTTGCCCCGGTGACGAACGTGGCGACAGGCCGACCGGCCGCCAGGCGGTCGGCCCGCACCAGGGGCGTGCATCCCGTGCCGAGGTCGATGGGCTCGGGGTCCGACGCCGAGGAGCAGGGGGGCGTAGCGCCAGATGGTCTGCGGCCCCGCCACGATCTGAGCCCGGGTGACCGAGCCTCGCAGCGCCTCATAGTCATAGGCGACCTCGAGGGGGCCGAAGCAGTAGATCGTGCTGGTTCTGGCGATAAGGTGCTTGCCGCGCTGATGCCTCGCCGCCAGGTAATCCCATGCCTTACATCGAGGGCGGCCTGGTGCCCGATAACGTCGCCCTCAACCTTCCACCACCTGCCGGTGACGAGGCCTGCCGGGAAGGGGGGGACAGGGTAATGAGCACATCACTCCACGAGCAGAAGCTCAGGGCGAGGGTCGCTGAGATTCTGAACCGCTGGCCTTCGGCTTGAGCTGGTGTGAGCTGGCCGAGAAAAGGTGTGGGCGGGCCGTGTTGTAGTGCCGTAGGTAGTGGTAGAGGTCCATCAGGTATCCTCAACCTGCGCGGATTCCGCGAAAGTTCCATACCGACCGACTTTTCGATAGCTCGCCTATTTCGTGCATCACCAGCGCTGTGAAGTTGCCTTCTCTGTGACGATGAGCCGGTTCAAGGGCGGCGCGGGCTTCGGGCCTCCCCCCTGGTCTGGACAGCCTTGATGTCATGCGTAGTGTAACGGCGTAACGAGCGAGCACGTGTGAACTTCACCTCGCACTCCCCGTCACTAAAGCCCCAGACCACGAAAGCTTATCTAGATGTCACCTATTTAAAGGGCCAGATCCACCACGCAGATCCTGCACGCTAACATTAACTGTGCATGCCAAGATGCACTCTTTCCCTAAGATTGTATTAAATGCTTAGCTATAGGGCAGTCCGTCCTCTAGTAGCAATATCGGGGGCGACATGTCCTTTCCAGAGAGCCTATGAGACGAGCAAGATAAACATCAGGCCATTGCAATCTGTACCCTCGCCGACAGTTGCGATTAGCCCAATCAAAATCTCGGGAGATTTAGGGATGCGGGGTAATCGATCTGAACCTGAATGCGCGATTTTCGGGATCTGCATGTCACCTTAGGTATCGAGCTCTGATTACGTGATTTTATATCTCAATGCGCTATTTAATTTTCTGGAGCTGTATGATGCATCAGCTATCAAATCTTAGGAGCTGTACGAAGTCGTACGATACCTTAGCTAGCGATAGCTAGGAGGTGCCTACGCCTTGCCTTCTGTCACTGTGGTTCCATTTTTATTTCGCATTCAGCAATCCGAAATTCAACGCCAAGGGCATTTCGCCCATCTTCCCCCCCCGGGGCCCATGGACATGGACGGTGAAAAGACTCTTTCCGAGAAAAATGTTGTGGAGATGGCCCAGAATTCCGCCCGTGGTGGAGACCAAAGGATTCAATTCACACCAACTGTGAAACCAGATCGTACAAGGCTCAGTGGTAGAGAGGATGTCTCGACCTTTGTTCCTCCGTCACGGCGATCTCAAAGCGTGGGTTCGATTACACGGCGACCTCAAAGCATTGTTTCGATCCCCCCGGTGATCTCTAAAAAGCAGAAAGATCGTCGTAAGCGCGAAAAGGAGGAGGAAATGAAGCATGTGAATATCAA
>CAVPKV010000007.1:0-9402 GCA_963705785.1 uncultured Solirubrobacterales bacterium
CCTCTCCTATGTCAAGGGCGGGTCGCTATTTGCGGGTTTCACCGGGTGCATGGCATGACTGCTGGGGCGCCGACAGGCACGGTGTTGGTGGGTCGGGGCGGTAGTGCTGGAGGCGTGGGCGTGGCTGCGTAGAGCACGTGCCAGATGCGGCGCGCGAGGTGTCGTTTGAGGCAGCGGATCGCTTCGCTTTGGTCTTGCCTTCGCTGTGTCGGCGGTCGAGATATGCGCGGGTGGCGGGATCGGTCCGGGCGCGGGAGAGCGCGATGATGTGGATCGCGCGGTTGAGTTGGCGGTCGCCGCCGCGGTGCAGCCGGTGGCGTTGGGTGTTGCCGGAGCTGGCTGGGATCGGGGCGGTGCCGGCGTGTCGGGCGAAGCACGCGTCGGTGGGGAACCGCTTGGCGCCGGCGGTGTGGCCGATGATGATCGCGGCGGTGACGGTGCCGCAGCCGTGCTCGGCGAGTAGTTGCGGGCAGTGAGCCTCGATCAGTGCCTTGAGCTCGGCGTGGAGCTCGCCCTCTTCGCGGTAGATCTCGTTGATCCGCTTCAGGATCGCCCGGGCGACCCGGAGTTGTGGGCTGCGGGGTAGCCGCGCGAGCCCTCGCGCGACCTTCGCGCGGATCCGCGGGCCGATCAGACCCTGGGGTCGGATCTGGGCTTCGAGCTCCGGTGCGACCTGCACGAGGTGCCATCGCAGCCGGCTCGCGAGCCGCACACGTTCATTGACGAGCTGGTCGCGGTAGTCGGTCAGGACTCGGATCTCGTGTGCCTGCTCGTCTAGGAACGCGACCGGCAGCGTGTCGATGCCTTCCCTGAGCGCCGCCCGAGCGATCGCGGTCGCGTCGATCGGGTCAGACTTCCCCGGCTCGCGCACCGCCCGCCTCGAGGTCTCGGTCAGCCCGGGCGCGACGCGGATCACCCGATCCCCGCTGGCGACCAGCCCTCGCTCCAGGCGGCCGGATACGTGCCGGCAGTCCTCGACAGCCCATACCCGATCGGTGTCGAGCTCGCCCGCGAACCGCAAGGCATCGAGCGTGCCTTCGTCGCTGGCGATGATGGTCAGCTGCCCGCGCGTCGCTCCCGTTGTCGCGTCGAGCGCGACAAGCGTGTGCGAGCGCTTGTGTGTGTCCACACCGATGACGATCATCTGCACGTCCCTTCGTTGGAGATATGGTCGACGGAGCGGAACTCCGGCGGACACACCTCAGTTGGGGCGATGCCACGCTCCTATCAAGTCACGCCGGTGATCCTCGGCGGCGGCGGGCGACAAGGCAAAAGCCGGTCAGACCCAAAGGTCGACAGGCGAATAGAGAGTCAGCCCGCCGCCGTCCGAGAGCCAAACCGACGAGCCGGACGACACCGACCGCCGGGACGTCAGGTTCTCACTGAGGCGATTCGCAGGGCCGAGACGGCGCAGCGCTCCGGTCCTGCCTTCGTGTTTCCGCGGTAATCCGCTCGCTGTTGCTTGTAGCTGCCCGGAGCATTCGTCCCGTCGAGACGGTCAAGAGCGCTGCTCTAGGGAGATAGAGCAGTGAGCCAGACGCTCGGGGCTCCCGCGCGCGCGTGGCGGAAGTAGACCAAAGGAGAGGGCGTCGAGGCGAGACATTGTGCGGCCCGGCGTGTTCTATTGGATGTGCGGTGGTGTTGGCTGGCCGTCGCCGGGATAGGGCTTGAGATGGAGGTGACGCAGTGTCCATTCGCAGGAACCTAATCGTGTACCTGGCGCTTTTCATCGCACTCGGAGGCACGTCGTACGCGGCGACCCAGCTGGCGCGGGTTCAGCGCACCTGCTACCCACGGGGCTCGACCACGATCGCCCAGAACAACGTGGGGCGCTTCTACTCCGCCCCGGGCCGCAACGCTCGGCGGCAGTGGTACTACTGCGTGTTCACCCAGCGTCGACCCCACCGCCTGCCGTACGGCGGAAACCCTGATGCGACCAATCCCACGACGTCGACTGCGACGGTAGCCGGCCGTTACCTCGCGTTCGCTACCTTCTGCCCCTGCCCCTTCCACTCCGTGGTCGTCATGGACATGGTCGCCGGACGCCGGAGCTTTGCTGGTCGCACCTATGCCGGCGAACGCCAAGGGGGTCTCGACTTCGCGGTCCGGCGGCTGGTGCTCAAGCCCAACGGCTGGGTCGCCTGGATCGATCGCAACGTAAACGCAGCCGCGGGCTCATATGTCCATCGTCACGACTCGACTGGCACCGCGATCGTCGATTCGGGCACTGGCATCGACCCCAACTCGCTTGCGGCCGGAGGGCCGTGGCTCTACTGGACGGACGCCGGGTCGCCGCGGTCGGCCCCGTTTCACTAGGCGCGTGCGGCGGGTGAGTGAGCGATGACACGATTCCGGGGTATGCGGTGGGTCGCAGGGGGCGCCGTCGCAGTTGTGATGGCCGTGTGTGCGGCTGGGGCAGTGGCGGCTTCCGCCGGTGGCCAGGCCGGGAAGCGGTCCGCGTCGCGTGGCTGCTACCCGAAGGGGTCCCGCACGATCGCCAAGGACAAGGCGGGACGGTTCTTCCATATCGCTAGGAACTGGTACGTCTGCGCGTTCAAGCAGGGCACGCCCCGGCAACTCGGGCACATCGTTCCCGGCGCTGGCGTCACACCATGGGCCCGGAGCGCGAAGGTGTCCGGCCGATACCTGGCGGTCTTCTTCCTCGGCCCCACCGGCTTCAACGGCCAACCCGGCCGCCCCCCCAGTGCTGTGGCGGTCTATGACATGGCAACAGGCCAGCGGACCTTCTATGAGAGGGTTCGCGGCCCGGAGAACCTTCCCCCCGCCACCGGCGGCAATCTGGTGTTGAAGCCGGACGGCTCGGTTGCGTGGATGTCCAGGGCAACTAGCACCGGGATTTGGTCTGTCAATCGCCACGACTCGACCGGGACGGCGACCGTCGACTCTGGGCCCCAGGTCGACCCGCACTCGCTGGCGGCTGGCGGCTCGTGGCTCTACTGGACGGACGCCGGCTCGCCGCGGTCGGCGCCATTTCACTGACTAGGAGCGGAAAGCACGAGCGACCGGCTCGACGCGAGACCGTCGGATCGATCGACCACGGCAGCCCCGAAACGAGACTGCTGGATTAGGTCCAAAACCAACGCCCTGCGGGCGCCGCTGCTTGGATCGATTAACAGCAGCGGCTCTTGCTATCGCCTCATGGTTTCCGTGGCAGCGGCCAACTCAGTCGAAGCGTTTCACCCGGCGGTAGCTCCGCCCAAAGCCGCAGCAATTTTCCGGCGCACACGATCGCCTCTGCAATCGTGTCATCGTCCACCCCGGACAGGAACTCTTCGGTCGACCGGTCGCCTGAGCTTGCGACCCGCTTGCGCACCCCGGCTGGGGTGTCCGGGCCATCGCCGAACCGGTTTGCCACCGCATTGGTGAGCACCTTCGCTCGTCGGTGCCCGGCAGTCAGCCACCGAGACGCGGGCACGCCCTCAGCGGCTCCGGAGACGATGCGTCCGGTTTTCTGACGCTTGGGATCACGAGCCGTCACCGCCCGCGCCGCGGCAGGGTAACGCCCGGCTTCTAGCTCAGCCCACAGTCCATCGTTGATCCCAAGAACAGACTCCACAGCCAGGTGCGGGAGGTCATGTACGACGTGCACGGGACCGCGCCAAGCCGACCCGGCCATGGCGAGGTAGACCCGATCCTGCTCACCGCGCCTACCGGCCTTTACGAACGTCAGCTCCATCTCAGCAGGTTGGCAGGCGACCCCCGGACTGAGCTGGCCCTCCCACCATGGTCGGCTTCTGTTAATCGATCAAGGCGGCAGCGATGCTGGGAAACCAGCAGGGGCGTCAATCACGATCTCCCAACCGTCAGCGCGTCGTCGGTAGACCGTGATGTAGTCGCTCGGAAGCTCAAACGTGGGGTCGGCGTCACCACCGCTGACGAGCTTTAACCGACCGACCCGTATCGCAGTTTCGTCGGCCACGTACGTGGTCGAAGTCTCGATCCGCATCGTTGTCCCGCTGCTCGTCAATCCGCTGAGCAGCTGCCGAATCGCCTCCTTGCCCACAACTGCACTTCCGCCCGCCGGAAGCAAGAGAGCGTCATCAGCCCACAGCTCGATGGCAGCCTCAAGGTCCTGACTGTTGACCGCTGCCACGAATGCTTCTGCGACTGCCTCAGGTGAAGCTGCTGGCATCTCCTTCCAGATCGTGCCATCACGAGCAACCCTGCGGCTTCTGGGCTCGATCACTCCGACGGTGCGGTTAGTCCCGCAGAGTGGCGAACGCCTTGCGCACCTTGCGAGGTGCCTCCCCAAAGGCGGCCAAGAGCGTCCCACCGTCGGCCACCGGATGCAGCAGCACACCGACGCGCAATCCACCGGGCGCCCGGAAGTCGAGCCGACGGGGCGCAACGTCGGCTCGAAGGTCGAAGCCGGCCACTGCCATCCGTGGGACGATGATTCTCAGCACGTCCTCGTATACCTCGGTCATCGGCGACCGCAACTGCCGCTCAACATGAAACACCGTGACGCCTGGCCACCAAAGCCTCGCTTGGGCGACGCGGCCTGGTGGAGCCTCCCGTGGGAGATCGGAGAGGACCGCATTGAGGTCGCGGCGCGTTCTCGCGGAATACACCGCCCCGATCCGGACATCCAGCTCATCGAAGTCCAACCGGCCTTCGGCGCAGTGCTCACGTAAGACCCGTGCCACCCGCTCGCGCTCGGCGTCTCCCGCACGTATCTCGTCAGCGCTCACAGCGGCGGGATTATCTCCCGCAGCGGGCTACTGGTGCTCGATCGGAGCGGAGGCCGCGCAGAGCGGAGCGGTGCTGGGAGGCGGGGCCTATCCCGTTGCGGCTGTAGTGCTCATGGTGTCATCGCCGGGCATCCCACATGTCCTGCCTCGATTGTCAGGAGTGGCGCGTGTCGGCTATGTCCGCCTGACGTAAAGCCATAGATTGGGCCTTGGGGTGTGTCGACCCGCCAGGTTCCACGGCGGCCAGCCTGTGCTCCTGATAGGCGACGCTGTAGACGTAGCCGACGAACTGGCCTTGATGGAAGAACGCGATAAGGCCTGGCCATTTGATGGCATGGTCGATCTGGCAGGCGCTCGCCGCGTAGTAGGGCTTCGTGGGCGGGTGGCGCAGTAGCGCGTCGATCTGGCGGGTGACCATGCTCGGGCCATCGCCGAAGGTTGCGTGACCGATCCCATCGCCGGACAGGACGGGTATGCCGAAGGGGAAATCGTGCCGGAGGGAAACCTTCGCTTGGGGATGATTCTGCTTGCTGGAGGTATGACAGGAAGCTGCTTTGCGAGCAGTCGCGTTGCCAGGGAGGCCATTGACGATGCGCTCGGGCTGATAGTCCTCCCAGTAGTTGAGATCGCCCGTGCTTCGTTCGCCCAACAGCTGGCCGGTCTGGGGGTCGAAGATCAGCTCGGATGTTGACCCCTGGGCGGTGTAGGCAAACCCCACTCCGCGCCGACCGTCATGGGTGTGAACGGCACCCAGGGACTGGATCCCAGGGATCACGGAGGCGGCGCGGTAGATGGCGGCCCGGAGCAATCGGTGGTGCATCGGTGTCGCGCAGAAAGTCACCGATGTGAACGAAATCCTCGGCTGAGGTGCGAGGCCCGCCATCGATTCGTCGCATCTGCCGCAGCAATACGTGCGGATCGGTCGAGAGATTGCGCCAGTTGTGGGTCGGCTCGACAGGCAGGCAGCCCGCGCCAAACCAAGTCTCCGAGCTGTACCCGTGGCCGTGGTGGGATTGTCCAGCCATGCTTCCGCACGCTGCTCGTGATGCCGCCGAGGTGAAATGTGCCGGCCCGGACCTATCGCGCTCCAGCCCTGAGCCGTCAGATGCCACCCAGAGCTGTCGGCGCTCGATCGCCCACGTCCGACAGCCTCCACCACGACCACCGATTGCGAGCGCTCTGGAGCTTGACTCGATGTACAGGTACTGGCCCCGATGCGGCGTCAGCGGCTGAGTTTCGATCACGCGAGATAGGCGCACCAGATCCGCGGCAGCAGCCGAAGAAGGACCAGTCGGCGAACCGCCCGAGCCCGAACACCCCAAGCAGAACAACAGCGGCCACGACAGCAGCGGCCAGCGCGACCAGCGGCCTCCGCCCCGTAAACCAGCGCCAGGCGACATGGTGACGCAGGCGAACAGCGGAATACCAGCGAAGGTGGCGTCTCTCGCGCACGACGGCACGGAGATCCTGCTCCAGGTGCTCGAAGTAGTCGTTCATCGTTCCTCCAGCTCCGATCGAAGGGTTCGCAGTCCACGGCTCACTCGCTGGCGCACCACCGACTCCGAGCAGCGCAGCTCGGCGGCGATCTGCTCATAGGAGTGCTCCTCCAGAACCCGACGGACAACCGCTTCACGCTGATCGGGTGGCAGCAGCTCCACCAATGGCATGACCTTGTGGTCAGAGCTAGCCAGCTGTTCCACCCGCTCGAGGTCCACGTCGGTCAGCATCGCCGGCCCAACCCTCAGACGCCGACGCGCCCGATCCTCAATCCGCCCACCCCGCCAGCTCTCGCGAAGCTTGTTACGTGCGATCCCCAAAAGCCAAGCCACAACCGGGCCCTGATCCACGCGATAACGGGGCGCAGCCAGCAGCGAGGCGGCAAATACCTCAGCTGTCAGATCCGCTGCGAGCTCCCGGTCGCCGGTCTGCCCCAAGCAATAGCGCACCACCACAGGCAGATAGCGACGGTAGAGACGAGCGAACGCCAGCTCATCACCAGCCGCGACACTCGCCACCAGCGTGGCATCCTCACGATCATCCGAACCCGGCATCTACCGAGTATTGACACTCCCCCACTCCCGTGTGACGGCGAACAACCCGAACTCGATAAGTCTCAACGATGACCGACCTGACCGCCAGCCCCGGACTACGCCCGACAGCCGCTCGTCGATCTGAGGGAAAGCGGCCCGGCGGGTCCTAATGCCAAACGCAGTAGACGTTTTGGTGGGTCGTGCGGTCCGGGGGGACTTGGACGGTCCCTCTGCAGGTGCCCCACTTGGTGTAGCCAGCGATGTCATAGGGCCCAGGCGTAAGTGCGAAGTGGTACCTGTGTCCGGTCTTGACCCATTGCTTTGCCACCAGGTGGCCATGTTGGCCAACTTCGACCCAGCCGCGGTGATAGCGGTGTTTCCTGGCGCCACGCGGGACGCGTCCTCTGAACACGATCGCTCCCACCAGACCTCCGGTCCCACCGTAGGATCGGATGACTGCACGCACAGGAATCGGCGTCAGGAGCCGGCGAGCGCCGGGACGCCGGCTGCTTGCAGAACCAAGAACCGTAAGCAGCGTCGCCGCAACTGCCGGGAACAGGTAGAGGGTGTCTCATGCGGCCTCCTTTCGACCTACGAGCCCTCGCGAGAGGCTACACGCACCCGCGTAGGTCGTTTGATGGGTCCCGGGCGCCCTCAGGCTCACTGTCGCAAAGGGCCAGCGGTCGTGCAACCGGGGCGCGGGTTGCGCAACGCGCGACGACCGCTGGGGTGGCCATCGGTGGTGGGTTAGTCTCGGGCCGCTTGATGCCGTCTTGGGTCTGTGTGACGGGCTAGGTCAGAGCTTTCGAGTTGGTATCGCAGTTTGAGACGGGCGCGGTGCGCACGGATGCGTACGACGTTGGGTGATAGGTCCAGGATCGCCGCGACTTCTCTGGGTGCGAGTTGGTCCCAGGCCAACATTTCGATGATCTCGCGATCGACGGGCGAGAGTTGGCTTAGAGCGAGGATGACGCCATCGTCGGGTGGGATGTTCCGGGCGCAGTCTTCTAGGTCACGGGCGAGCGCTTCGACGGCTTCCGAGGCTTTGGTGCCGACCGCTCGTTCGCGTTTGAGCACGTTGCGTGCCACGCCGAACAGCCAGGGTCTGGCGTGGCTGTGGTCGGCCGGGATTTGGTCACGCTTGGTCCACGCGATCAGGAAGGTCTCCGCTAGGAGGTCGGCGGCATCCTCGCGGGTCTGGGCGCGACGGAGCAGGAATCTGAGCAGGTCCGGTGCCGCGTCGTCGTAGAGCGCTCGGAATGCGTCGGCGTTCACTTTGAGCCCTTGGCGATGCGCGGCGCTATCCCGTGGTAGGGCTGGTGGCCTCCTCCTGGCAGAGCAGTCATCGAGTTGACGATCGCGCGCTGCAGGTAGGTGATTCGCTGTTGCCCGTCCGCGATGGGGAACGCTGGTCCCTGGGCGCCGGGGGGTGATGCGTGCAACTCAGATGACGTCTCCTGCAGCAGGTCGCCGGTCTTGGGGTCGATGATCAGCGTGTTGACCTGTCCGGCGCCGCCGTGCCAGACGTAGCGGATCTCGATACCGGGTCGGCCGAGGGCGTCCCTTGCGGCACCGCGCATCTGGACACCCTTGACGTAGGCGAAGTCGCGTAGGGCGGCGGCGCGTTGGCGGGGGAACGTGGAGTCAGCGAGGATCAGTGCCAGCTCGCCGAAGAAGTTGGCGGCGAACTGGAGCTGTTGCTGGGCTGGCGGCTCTTTGGTGTACCCGGTCGGATCTCTGGCGAACAGCACCTGGAAGCGGTGGAGGATCCCTAGCTTGGTTCGCGGCATGTTTTGCGCTGCCAGCGGACTAGGACCCAGGCTTGGATCCGCCTCATCGGTCACATGGATGCCGCTGCCCGGAGCCCCGGGTAGGTCAGCGACGAACTGCGCGTGATCGGTGCCGTAGAAGTTCGCGCGATCCCGCGGGCTGTCGAAGGTGAAGCTCTTGTAGACGCTGCGGGTCCGCTGGACATCTCTAGAGCTGGTCCATTGCTGAACCGTGCGGTGATCCTGGACGTTGACTTCGGTCTTGCCATCAATCTCACCGGTGCCCTCGGAGACCTCGTAGCGCTGATACAGCCACTGAGATTTGCCCGGGCCTGCGACCAGCGCTGCAGCGGAGGCCAGCCTGTTGAGTTCTGCTGCCTGAGCGGGCGCGACAGCGACAGACGGCAGCCAACTTAGCGTTGCTGTGCTTGAGCCAAGCACGTTGATGCCGACCAGCGACACTGCCGCCGCGAACGCCGCCCCCACGGTGAGACGGGCAGCCAACCGCCTCCGTCGCAACAGACCCGGCGTCGCGCCGGCCTTCGGAAATAGGCGAACTCGAACGGTCGCTGGTGGCAGCAGCAGGTTGGCGCCCTCCAGCCCGAACGCCTTCTCCAAGATCTCCTCGCGCAACACCGTCAACTTCGACGCGAGCGGCCGTACGGCCAGACGCTCAACATCGATCGGATCACGCTGCGCAAGGAGAGCGTCCAGTTCCTCCTCTGAAATGACTCGATCATCCATCTGGCGGCCTCCTAGTTTGCTCACAACCACATCCGCCGACAGGACGTTTTCATTTCACACAGATTTGCCTCATGCCAGATGACGGCGACCGCACCTGCATCGCTGACGCAACGAGCATCCCCGCTACAAAACGGAAGCACCTCCTTC
>CAVPKV010000008.1:0-14819 GCA_963705785.1 uncultured Solirubrobacterales bacterium
AAGCCGGACGTGGTCGTGCTCGACGTGTTCATGCCCGGCGTCGACGGTATACGGCGATGCAGCGGATTCATGAGCGGCTTCCGGACGCCCGCTGCATCATGCTCTCGGTCTCATCCGATCCCGAGTTGGGGGTGATGGCCCTGCGCGCTGGCGCGGCCGGCTTCCTGACCAAGGGAGCGATCAGCCCGGCCAGCCTGGCTCGGATCATCCGGGGGGCTCTGGACGGCGAGGTGGCCGCGTCCCCCAAGCTCGTGGCCGATGTCGTGGCGGAGCTCAGGCGGGTTCCCCAGGGCGGGATCGGCATGCGTCCCGTGCGGAGCATCCTGACCGCGCGTGAGTGGGAGGTCCTGGACCTCATCTCGCTGGGCCGCACGACCCGCCAGATCGCCGATGAGCGGTGCTGTCAAACGAAACCGTGCGCACCCACGTCAAGAACCTGATGCGCAAGCTCGGGGCCAGCTCGCGTCGTGAAGCGATCGAGCTTGGGGCCCGCGAGCGCCAGGCCGCCGAATCGGCGGAGCAGGTCCACACACCGCTGGTTCTGCCGGGCCGCCACTGAGCGGACACCCGCCCGCGCCGGTCCCGCCCGTCGAGCGCGTCAGAACCTGAGTGCCCCGTCCGGGAGCTCGACCCCTGGGAACAGCCGCGCGCCCGCGCTGAGCACGTTGTCTGCACCCAGCTTCACACCCTGCCCCAGCACGGCCCGGAGTCGACCACGCAGTGGTCACCGATCGTCACGGAGGGGCCGATGATGGCCGAGCGGATCCGGGTGCCGCTGCCCACGATCGACCCGTCGAACAGAACCGCATCCTCGATGTGAGTTCCCGGTCCGACGGTGACGTTTGCACCCAGAACGGCCCGTCCGCCGACCGTGGCCGAGGCCGCGACGACCCCGCCCTGACCGATGATGACTGGCGCCACGGCCCGGCCGTCCAGCGCGACCCCGTCGGCCAACACACCCCGCGCCGCCTCCAGCTCATCGCCGACGTCCGTCCGCACGTTTCCCTCCAGGATGTTGAACGTCCCCTGGAGGTAGCGGCCGGGGGTCCCGATGCCGATCCAGTAACCGTCCGTGGCGAACCCGAACAATCCGCGTCCGACAAGACTGGGGAATACGTCTCGCTCAATCGAGATGTTGCTTCCGGGTGGAGGCATCGCCTCCAGGATCGAGCGGTCCAGGATGTATGCCCCGGCGTTGATCAGGTTGGTGTCGATCTGGTCCGGGCTCGGCTTCTCCAGGAACTCGCTCACCGAGTGATCGGGGTGGCGCCGGACCAGGCCATAGGCCGAGGGGTCATCCACGCCGATAGGGCGATCGTGGCCCTGGCGCCGGTCTCCTCATGCTGGGCCAGCTGAGCTGTCAGGTCGATGTCGGTCAAGATGTCGCCGTTGAGCATGAAGAACCGGTCGGCCAACAATTCGCCGGCAAATCGCAGAGCCCCGCCGGTCCCGAGCGGAACCGGCTCCTCCACGTACCGGATCGGGATGCCCAGCTGCTCGCCCGTGCCCAGCACCTCCCGCACCCCATCGGCTAGAAACCCACACGACAGGATGACGTCGTCCACCCCGTGCCTCCGCAGCCAACTGATCATCAGCTCCAGGTGTGGGCGGTTGGCCAGCGGGACCACCGGCTTGGGCATGGTTGAGGTGATCGGGCGCAGTCGTGTCCCCTTCTCCGCCGGCCAGGATCAGCGCTTGCATCGAGCGGCAAGCTACAGCCTCTGACCGAGTCCCGGCCCGTGTGGCCGCCAGAAACGCCGCTGAGCTGAGGTGGGGAGGAAACCCACCCTTTCTCGGTCGGACAAACGTCCAGAATCCAGTGTCCTGCAAGGATGCAATACGTCGGAGGGCGTGCCAGTGATGGGGCGCGTGTGGGTTAGTTGGTAAGGATGCAACGGCCGCTGTCGGTCAGTCACGGTGCTTGCGCTGCGCACGGTCAGCCGTGGCTTGCCGCGGGCAGAGGAGACCGACGTGCCTGACCTCCGTGAGACCCTGGCCCAGCTCGACCGAAGGCTGGACGACCTCAGGCATCAGATCAACGGCCTGGTCACGGAGCCCGAGCCCGCTCTGCCGCCGCCGCCGGCCGCTCCGAGCTCCGTGCCGGTCCCCACGGCGGCCGAAATTGAGCGCGCATACGCCGGCCCGCCCGCGCTCGGCCGGGAGGCGACGGGTCCTCAGGCATCCCAGCTCCAGGCGGCCTCCGAGGCCGTGGGCCAGCTTGGCGTCCAGATCAAGCAGCTCCTGACGATCCGCGAGCGGCTGCTGAGCGACGCCGAGCAGCTGCTGGCCGGCTACGAGCGCCAGCTTCGCGAGCTTGAGACCCTTGACGTCCTTGACGTGGAGGCGGCGCTGGCCGCGCTGCTGCCGGCGCCCGGCCTCACTGAGACGGGCGCCGGGTCCCCCGAGTTTCCGGCTCGTCCGGCCTTCTTTGACGGTGTCATGACGATTACGGTGGTAGGGGTCCATCGGCTCCAAACGATTCAGGTCCTCGAGGACTCGCTCTCACGAGTTCGCCAGGTAGATCGGGTCTACATCCGACGCTGGCACGCCGGCCAGCTGTTATTCGAGCTGACCCTGTCAGCCGGCGTGGAGCTGGTCGGGGAGCTCAACCGGGTGCTGCCGTTTCCGTTCGCCGTCCAGTCGGCCACCGGGCACGAGATCGGCATCACGCTCGAGGGCGAACGATGACCGAGTCCGAACGGATCGCGCTCACTCTGGCGCTGGAAAGCGGCTTGCCCTATGTCGGCCTGCGCGGCCTGACCCCCGACCCCGGCCTGCTTGTCTACCTTCCGGCGGCGCTCGTGCGGACGGGCGACCTCGTCCCGCTGAGCCTGGAGGACAACATGCTCCGGCTGGCCTGCGCGTCGCCGGACGTTGACCTGGAGGCGATCCGGTCCCGCTTCCCGAGGATGGCCCTGGAGGTGAGCCTGTCCGGGGTGGATGAGATCCGGAACGTGAGGGCTGCCATGAGCGAGGCCACAGCGTGAGCTCGTCCGGGGTCGCCGCCAGCCGCCAGCTGGCCGATCATGCCGGCGTCCGGTTCGTGACGCTCGAGCGCACCCCGGGCGCCGAGGACGCCTTCTGTCCCGTGGATCCGGCTGCTCGGACGCTGCTGGCCCCGCAGCTGTGCCGCCAGCTCGGCCTGCTGCCGATCGCAGTGGAGGAGGGCACGGTCCTGATCGCGTCGGCCGAGCCGGTCCAGTACCTGCCCTACGAGGTGGCGGCGGCGCTGGGGGGCCGGCCCGTGAGCTTCGTCGTAACCCCGCCCGACCAACTGGCCCGGGCGATCAAGGCGCCGGCTCGTTCTGCGCCCCGGCGCAAGGAGGCGCAGCCGTGACCCCCGAGCATGAGCCTCTGGCCGCGGCGGTGGCCAGCCAGATCGAGGCCGTGGTGGCCGCGGCCGAGCAGGCGGCCAACGAGTTTCGCCGCCAGGTGGAGACCTCGGCCAAGGAGCAGGCGGAGCGGACTCGCCAGACGGCCGAGGCCGATGCTCGGCGGATCCGTCAGGAGGCGGCCTCGTGGGCGGCCGAATACCTGGCCGACTCCAAGCGGATCATCGACGAGTTCACGGCCGACCGGATCTCCAGGATCTCGGCGCTGACCGACGAACTGATCCAGGGCGCCGAATCAATGCAGCGCCGGTTCAGCGAGGCCCAGAACGTCAGGCGCCAGCTCTATGACCTGATTTCGTCCCTCGGGGCCGTGGCGGAGGCGATAGCGCTGGAGGCCCAGGTGGCGACGCCGACGCTCCCGCGGGCCTCCGATCCCGACGACGAGGACTCCGACGGGGAGTCGGCCGAAACGCCCGGCGCCCAGTCCGGCGCCTGAGCTTCCCGCAGGCGCTCGGCCAGCCGGCTGTGACGCCGGCCTGTGTCGGGCGTGCGGGCGGCCCGGGCCACGGCCTGTGTGGTGCCCACGATCACCGTGGCCAGGCGGGCCCGCGTAACCGCTGTATAGAGCATCTCGCGGCGCATGAAGAACGAGCCGCCGGCCGGGTGGGCCACGATCACGGCCACAGGTAGTTCGACTCCCTGCCCTCGATGCACCGAGCAGGCGTACCCGAGCCTGAGGCGGTCGGCCTGCTCGGCCGGGACCCTGAACACGGCGCCCTCAGCGCTCAGGATCAGGGCCGCCTCGCCGGGGTCATTCTCGCCCGACACCTCATCCTCGAGCCTGAGCAGCGTCCCGTTCATCAGTCCCAGGTCGTGCAGGTTGCGCCCCGTCAACATCACCTTGTCGCCGATTCGCAGCCGGCCCCGGCCACCGGTCGCCCGCCCGGATTGAGTTCTTCGCGCAGAGCGTGGTTGAGCGCATCGATCCCCAGTTCCCCTCGGTACACCGGGGCGAACACCTGGATGTCGGGTACCGGGTCCAGGTCGAAGTGCGAGGGCAGCCGCCGACAGACCAGCGAGATGATCTCCTGGGCCGCGGCCCGGGCATCCTGCCGGGCCACCAGAAACAGGTCTCGCCGCATGCCGGGTCCGGGCGCGAAGTCCGGTACCTGGCCTCGCCGGATGGCGTGGGCGCCCTGGACGATCATGCTCCCGGCGGCCTGGCGGAAGATGTGGCTCAGCCGGGCCGTGGGGACCGCCGGCGATTCCACGAGCTCGGCGAACGGCTTGCCCGCCCCGATCGGAGCGAGCTGGTCGGCGTCCCCCACCAGGACCACGTGGGTCTCCGGGCCGACCGCCCGGAGCAGGGCGATCATCAGTTCGAGGTTGGCCATCGAGCTCTCATCGACGATCAGCAGGTCGCACAGCAGGGGGTCGCGAGCGTCGTGCAACGGTCCCTCACCCGGCACCCATCCCAGCGCGGAATGCACGGTCTGAGCCCGAAGCCCGCTGGCCTCGCTCATCCGCACGGCCGCTCGGCCGGTCGGGGCGACGAGCAAAACCCGGGCCCCGTCACGACTCGCCGCTTTAGCAATCGCTTTGATTGAGGCCGTCTTGCCCGTACCCGGACCGCCGGTGATCAACGACAGGCGGTGGCCGAGCGCCGCCCTAACCCCGGCCCGCTGCTCGTCGGTCAGCGTCTCCCCGCTCGCCGGACGGACGTCGCTGACGTCCCCGAGCCGCTCCGCCGGAGCCAGGGCGAGCAGCTCCGTCACCCGGTCGGCCAGCTCCTGCTCCAGCTCAGCGGTCGCTCGGCGGTACACCCATGGGCCATCCTGGACCAGCTCGCCCGCGGCAACCAGGGGGTCCAGCGCCGCTCCCGTCAGCTCGATGGCCAGCAGCTCCGTGAGCTCGGCGACGAGCGCCGGGGCGGGCAGGCAGGTGCTGCCTCCGCGCTCGGCCTCGACCAGCAGATGGAGTACGCCGGCCCGAGCCCGCTCGGGATCGCCGAGAGGGCATCCCAGCCCCCGGGCGATCCGGTCGGCGATTGCGAATCCGACTCCGAACACGCTGGTCAGCTCGTAGGGCCGGTCGCGCACCATCCGGGCCGCTCCGTCGCCGTAGGCCTGGACGAGCCGGCCCGACAGGTAGGCCAGGCCGTGGGGCGCCAGCAGCATGTGGAGGTTGCGCTGGGCCCTGAGCTCGTCCCAGGAGCTCACCGCCTCGGCCAGCGCCCGCCGCGACAGGCCGGCCGCGGCCAGGGCACGACTCGGACCGTCGTCGATCGCCCGGAGCGTGTCCGGCGCCCCGAAATGGGCGATCAGTCGCTCCGCTCGTTTGGGGCCGATGTGCTTGACGGCGCGCAGAAACGTCGCCAGCGACTCGGCGTCGGCCGGGTCCAGCGGCTCTGCCTGGGCCACCTTGACCTGCCTGCCATAGCGGGGATCCTCCACCCAGCTGCCCAGAATGCGGGCGCGTTCTCCCTGGCGCAGGTGGGCCAGCGGCCCGACCAGAGTGATCTCGTCTCCGTCACCCACGCTGGCCTGGAGCACGGCCCAACCCGCATCCTCGTCGCGGTAGCGAAACCGCTGTGCCGTGACCTCGTCGTCGAAGCCCTCACTGTGAAGTGCGTCCGACATGCGGGTGACATTAGTCCGGCGGGTGGCCGGGATGGGTACGGTGATTACAGACATGTCAGACAGCGCGTCCGAAATAGGACGCGTCGGTTTGCTTTTGAGGAGATCGCTGTGAACGGTCCGACCGAACTCAACCGCCGCCGGCTGCTGATCGGGGCGGCGTTTGGGCTGGCCGCGCTGGGCGGGCTGTATTTCCTGATCCCGAAGCTGGCCGGCCTCAACCAGACGTGGGGCCAGCTCAAGCACGGCGACCCCGTGATGCTGGCGGTGGCCGCCGTGCTGGAGCTTGGCTCGATCTGCGGCTACGCGATTCTGTTCGCCACCGTCTTTGGCCGGGTGCGCCCCGGATCAACTGGCGGGCCGCGATCCAGATCCCGCTCGCCGGGATCGCGGCTATCAGACTCCTGGCCGCGGCCGGGGCGGGTGGGGTGGCGGTCACGGCGTGGGCGCTGCGTCGGGCCGGCATGTCCACGAGCGTGATCGCGTGCCGGATGGTGGCCAGCTACGTGATCCAGTACTTCGTCTACCTGGCCGCGCTAGTCGGGTGCGGCCTGGGGCTGCACTACGGTCTGTTCGCCGGTGGTGGACCGGTCGAACTGACCCTCCTGCCGGCGGTGCTGGCGGCCGGTGCGATCGTGCTCGTGGCCAGCATGGCCTTCGTGCCGCAAGACTTCACTCGTCGCCTGGAGGGTCTGTCTCGCCGCCGTGGTCGCGTGGGCCGGCTGGCTGCGCGCCTGGCCTCGGCTCCGGAGGTCGTGGGGTCGGGAGTGCGGACCGCGCTCGGGCTGTTCCGGCAGCGTCGGGTCGGAGTGTTGGGGGCGTTCATCTACTGGGGCTTTGACATCGCCGTCCTGGGCCTGTGCTTCAGGGCGTTCGGGAGCGTCGTCCCCCTGGCCATCCTGATCATGGGTTACTTCCTGGGCACACTCGGCAGTCTGCTGCCGCTGCCAGGTGGCATCGGCGGCGTGGAGGGCGGCCTGATCGGCGCATTTGTGGCCTTCGGCCTCCCCGGCGCTCGGACGGTCGTGGCCGTCCTGGCCTACCGGGCGATCAGCTTCTGGCTCCCCACGCTCCCGGGGATCGGCGGCTACCTGAGCCTGCGCAAGACCGTCAAGGGCTGGCAGGTGGCCGATGAGGCCGCGGCCCTGTCGTCCGGCGATAGTCCGCAGTCCGTGGCGGTGGCGCGGCCGCAATGAGCCAGCGACCCGAAAGCCCTGGCTTCGGCCTGCGTCCTGTGGCAGGCTCATCTGGAGCTTCCTGCGTTGGATGGGTCGGCTGGTGCGCGGCGAGGTCGTCCGCGCGGGTTGGGGGGCCCGGCCCGGGCCCGGGTGATCGTGCTGTTCGCCGGCGTCCTGGCCCTGAACGGGGCGGACACGGCCACGATCGGGGCCTGGCTCCCGCAGCTGGAGCCCGGCGCTCCACATCGGCGACGCCAAGATCGGGCTTTCTCAGCGCGGTCACGCTGCTGGTCGGGGCCGTGTTCACGATCCCGGTTGGGATGTTCGTCGACCGGGCCCGGCGGATGCCACTGCTGGCCTTCAGCATCATCCTCTGGAGCTGGCCTCCCTGATCAGCGCGTTCGCGGGCAGCTACTCGAGCCTGCTGCTCACCCGCCCGGCCCTGGGGGCCGTGGCGGCGACGGCCGGGCCGGCGATCGCGTCGCTGACCGGGAATTACTTCCCGGCCAACGAACGCGGCCGCGTGTACGCCTACATCCGGGCGGCGAGGTCCCCTGGGAACGGCTGTGGGCTTTATCGTCAGCGGCTCGGTGGCCAGCCTGATCGACTGGCGGGTTTCGTTCATCCTCCTGGCCATCCCCGGCTTCTTCCTGGCTCGGGAGCTCTGGCGGACGGTGCCCGAGCCGCTCCGAGGCGGGCAGAGCCGGCTGGAGCCGGGCGTGGTCGACCGGTCCAGGCAGTCGACGCGGCCCGTCGCCGAGCCCATGCCCGCCGCCATGACCCCGACGATCAAGCCGAGGAGGCCCACGAGGACGAGCTGGCTCGGGAGGCCGCCGAGCGTCTGGGGGCGCGGCCGAATCCCCGGCTGGTGCTGACCGAGGACCCGCAGCACATGGGGCTGATACAGGCCGTCAAGTACCTGCTCTCGATTCCCAGCAACGTCCTGATGATCGTCGGCTCATCGCTGGGGTACTTCTTCTTCTCCGGACTTCAGACGTTCGTGCTGAAGTTCGTGGTCAGCCACTACGGGGTCGGCCAGGCCACGGCCGAACTCGCCCTGGCCCTGCTCGTCGGAGGCGCTCTGGTGGGCACGCTGGTCAGCGGCGTGACCGACATGATGCTCCGCCGGGGGAACCTGTCCGCCCGGGTGGTGGTCCCGGCGGTCTGTTACCTGGCCGCAGCCGCCCTCCCTGATCCCGGGCTTCGTGTCCAGCAGCCTCACCCCCGCGCTGTGGTTTGACGTGGCCGGCGCCGCGCTGATCTCGGCCGCCAACCCGCCGCTGCAGGCCGCGCGTCTGGACATCGTCCCCGCCGGGCTGTGGGGACGGGCCGAGAGCGTGCGCACGTTCGTCCGCTCGGTGGCCCAGGGCGTGGCTCCGCTTCTGTTCGGAGGTCTCAGCCAACTGGTGGCCGGTTTCGCCGTTCACGGGGCTCCGATCGGGACCAGGCATGTGTTCAAGACCGCGGTCAAACCGGGAACTGGCCCGGGTTTGGAGGTCACCTTCCTGGTCATGCTCGTCTCGCTGGTGGCGGCGGGCGTGGTCCTGTACCGGGCCCGCGTGAGCTATCCCGGCGACGTGGCCACGGCCGCGGCTTCACGCCAGGCGGCCCGGCGCCCGGCCGCGGCGGACCCGCAGCCCGGATCGCCGGACGGGGGCCCCCCTACGGACGGCGCGCCCACGCGGCCGTATCCGCTGGCCAGGCGCCAGGGTGGCGCCTGGCCCCGCCGGCCCGGCGAGAATCCAAACCCGCCGGG
Organism: uncultured Solirubrobacterales bacterium; assembly: GCA_963705785.1. Lineage (GTDB taxonomy): Bacteria > Actinomycetota > Thermoleophilia > Solirubrobacterales > Solirubrobacteraceae > Palsa-465. The sequence continues at coordinate 8,903 of CAVPKV010000008.1, forward strand.
CTGAAAAGAGTCCGACGGGTCCCCCGAAAGGGCGTAGAGTCGCTACCGTCCTGGCTGTTTGACACGCTTGCGAGCGCTTCTGACTGCCCAGCAGGCTCGCCGAGCACGGCCGAGGACACCGCGCGCCGGTAGGGGCCATGGACGTTCCCGTGGCTGCCAGGGTGCACAACCAAATGACCACCGCTAGCGATATCGCTTCCGACTTCTCCTCGTTCGCGATCGGGTTTGACCACCGCGATCGTGAGCGCCTGCACGAGCTGATCGACCAGATCCTGGACTCCGAGCGCTGGACCGAGGCCGAGCTCGTGCGCCGGTTCGAATCGACCTGGGAAGAGTGGAACGACGCCCCGGCCGTGGCCCTGTCCAGTTGGGCCGGCGGGGCCTTGGCGGCGCTCTCGTTCGCAGAGGTCGCAGGCGCCACCGTGCTGTGCCCGTCCAACACCTTCATGGCCACGCCGTTGGCCGCGCTCCACGCCGGGGCCACCGTCGAGTTCGTCGACTGCAACCGGCACGACCTGTGCATGTCGCTGGACCACTTCCAGGCTCAGGCAGTCAGCGCTGCAAGCGTGGCTGGAGCTTTCTCGGGACTGCTTGCATATGCGATTGCGAAGATGCACGGTGTTGGAGGTCTTAATGGCTGGCAATGGATCTTCATTCTTGAAGGTCTTTTGACAGTTGTTGTGGCTGTCTGTGCGTTCTTCATTCTTCAAGATTTCCCGGATACCGCTGGGTTCTTGACTGTGGAAGAGAAGGCTTGGGTTGTGCATCGGCTGAAGTACCAGGGGAGCAAGAAGAGTGGAAGAAACGTTGCCGAGAGCGAACATTTTGAGTGGAAATATGTGGTCAAAGGTCAGTTCTTGTATAAATTGGTATACGAGCATTCATTGACAGCAACTGTAGCATTGACTGACTGGCAGCTATACCTCGCTCTTCTCATGTACTGGGGTATTGTCTGTCCACTTTACGGCATCTCACTATTCCTGCCTACTATCATCAAGCAGCTCGGCTATACTTCTACAACCGCTCAGCTTCTGACCATTCCCATCTACTGCACCGCTGCAGTTCTCGCCATCATCGTTTGCTGGTTATCAGACCGAGCTGCCAAACGTGGGGAGTCAAGATGGCCCTACGTCTTCGTCCCAATGTGCGCCATCCTAGTTGGTTTCATCATGGCCATAGCAGCGTCAGCCCATGGAGGTGTCCCCGGCGTCGTCTATGCGGGCGTCTTCATTGCAACATGTGGCATCTACCCAGCTTTTCCAGGTAACATAACCTGGATCAGCAATAACCTCGCGGGAAGCTATAAGCGTGCAGCAGGGATGGCTTTCCAGATCGGTGTTGGCAATCTCGGTGGGGCTATGGCTAGCAACTTTTACCGCAGTGTTGACGAACCTAAATACCTGCTTGGCCATGGATTGGAGATTGGATTCGTTACTTTGGGATTATGTGCTTGTGTGGCTCTGAGGCTCAACTATGGACGGATTAATGCGAAGCGAGAGCGGAGTGGGGAGGCGGAAGGACTCACGGATGAGCAGCTTGCTGATCTGGGTGATAAAAGTCCCACGTTCAGGTATACGCTGTAGAGTGATGTGTTTTTCTTGTTGTGCAGCAAAGTTGAGTTTAGTCAACGATTAAACAAGGGGTTGGCTGATTGTGCCACCGTCAAAATGTAATATTGAACGTGTTCCCTAAGCTTCGGACATTCCAACGATATATGCATTCGCATGTGACTGCGATCTCAGTGCTGCGCTTGACTTGGTACCTCCAAAACAGCAGCCTCTGCCAACTCGCCGAAGACAACAAAATGGGTACGCAACGTATTAATTACAGTGGAGACATTCCAACTACTCTTCCAAAAGTCCCTAGAGTTCTTATCCACTGCCGACAAAATTCCTCGGGATACTGTGATTTCAGTAGTAGCCTCATCCGTCTTCCAGTTCTAGATCAATTCTTAGCTTGGCTAACGACATTGGTTAAGGCGAGACTAGGAGAGAGATAATAACCGAGAGGCTTATATCAAGAGGATGGTTCAGATTCATGGTTCAGTCGACAGTAAGCAAACCTCTGTTTAGAGAATCTAGCAAGGTAACAGTAATAGATTTCTCGCAAAGTATGTTTGGGGTTTTGTGGGAATACTATGTCCAGTTTGGGGGTTTGATCCATTGTAATCTGAGCGGTAGGGTGAAGCTAGGGTCTGGGATTAGGTTCAGTGAGAGTGTTATCTGCGAGGAAATGGCCCAGGAAGAATGAAAGGCCATTGAATCGAAGTTTGCAATAATTGGAGTGGAGGGTGTCCAAATCACGGATACAACTTATCAAACTTAGTTGAAAATGCAACATAGCAATATATCTTTCTATTATCTGTCTAGCCAAAGCCCAGCTGAGTCTATATAGACATTAGGAGTTATAGATGACATCTCGAATCTACCGTGGACCTCTATCCAATCCAATACATGCACCAGATTCTAAGTCTAACCAGCATATGGAGATCTGCAACTGAACGAAGTAGTCACACTCCCACCACTGAACGCACCAATCAGCGCCTCAATAGCAGAGTAGCAACCAAGGCCACAAACGACCAGCGCACCAAGGAAGTAAAAGATATTAAATGTGGTCAACAAAAACGACCGCTTGTACCCACGCCACCATCGCTTCATGCCGCCATCCATGCGGGTGAAAGTCTTGTTAACCTCGTCAAATTGCTCTTCGGGTAGGATGGCACCCTTCTTGATCTCGAAGCCGATTTTGAGGAGCGCTGGGAAGGTATAGGTGAAGTTACCGATGCAAAAGGCGCCGACCAGAGAGCTGATATCTCCGAGTTCGGGGACGGCACCAGCCATGATGAAGGCGAGGGACCAGTAGATGGGGACCATGCCGACCCAGATGAGCTTTCCTCGCTTGGTTGTGAGAGCAGGGAAGTCTGTGTGTTTGTGTTAGATTCTCTTTCTTGAGTTGGGAGATATGGTTACTTACGGAGAAGCTCCATGAAGACGTTGTTGTAAATGACCTTGATACCGATGTTGCCATAAAGGGCAGCGGCAATTAGACCACCTATTTTATACGTGGTTAGCAAATTGATACAGGTTACTAAGACTGGGTTGGGTTTTACTAACCAACGATGGACAGAATGTTACCAGCAGTCTGATAGCTGTATGTGTTGATACTTTGGATGGCGGTGTTGTAAGTGTACTGTCCTTGGTAGGAGTACTGGAAGAGACCGAAAAACATGTAGACGAGATAGATGAAGATATCAGCGCAGAGCATGCCCTTCCAGAAATCCCAAGGGTTGCGCATCTCAGAGAGGAGGTTGAAGAAGAGCATGGCTCCACCGTAGGCGTAGATGATGGTGTTGATACCCTGGTAAGTGCCGAGGAAACCAGTTCCACCAGATGCGAATCCGTCAGGTGGGGTGCCAGCAAAAGTTCTGATGGGGATGGCACTCTCAATTGTGCCGTTGGGGAAGTTGGTCTGACCGTATGCAGTAGTATTACCGCCGAAGGAGCCCAACATGGTTGCAAGGTTGGGAGTAGCCTCGGTAGCACTCACACCGATAGCCATGAAGGCACAGATGACTGTTGTCCAAACAGAAAGGTTTGCAAGCCACCCAAATCGCTGAAGTGTACGAATCTGGCCAAGGATCATACCAAGGATGGCGATGATGAGGAGACAGACGATGAAGCAAACACCATTGCCATGAATACCGTCTTTACCAATAGACACTTGGGATACAGATCCTCCAAGACTAAGGATGAGCACAGCCACCAACATGAACATCTGGAGACTTTGCAAAACGTTGATGAAATGTCGCATTTTTTGACCGTAGACGCGGAAGAAGGCCTGTCCAAAATCGCGGAGAGGGTAACGGTCGGAGTCCATGTGCATGTAGACACCCCACACGTACCAGCCAGAGACGGAAGCCATGAAACCAAAGACGGTGTAGAGAGCAACACCAGGACCGTAACCAGTATTGGCGAAAGCCCAACTAGAAATCATTAGCTCGTTCACGTTCTTCTTTCAAAAAGCTAAGAATTCGAAACATGTTCGGGGGTAGAAATTACTCACGGTGCACCACTGGGACCAAGAATATCAGTTGTGATCAAGAAGAAGATAGAGCCCCAGGCAGCTGTTCGAGTGGCACGGGAAGCTTGTCTCCATTCGAGGTCGGTAACAGTTGAGATGTTGTTATGAGTGGTTGTCATGGTATTACCGTCAACGACAGCATTAACCTCATGGACATGGCCTTTCGAGAAACGATTCTTGATGATGCCGCCGAGAGACCAAGGCTCCTTGCGCTTGATGAGGTTACCCTCATACTCGCGCTCTTCGGCACGGGTGATCTTCGCGTAGTGGAGGTACTCCTCGAACATGATCTCAGGGTCATTGTGGACCTGAGCGGCCTCGATGTTGAAGTTCTGCCCGTACTCCGATTCATGACCGTGATCGAGAGCGTATTGATTCGGGTTCTTCTCACGAGGGTCACCGCCATCGAGGGCGAAGTTGGCGAGGTTTTGAGAGGCCATGGTGATTGCGCCGGAAGGTAGGCGGATGGGATGAGAGGAGAACAAAAGAACGAGAGTGGGAGAAGCACAATATATGTTCCAGCTGCAGATCACCAGAGAGTCGGGACAGGAGTGTCACATCCCCTAGCCGAAGTAGCTCGGTCGCTCCACATTGGGATAGCTAAGTGAGTTCGCTAATCCGTTCAGCCGGGTTTACCGAAGAAACAGGCGCAATTCCTTGAACATGGCACCGTAGATGATTGGCTGAGCGGTTGTGAACTGCGCCGCAACAAGTCCAGCCGCATTTTGGCATTATCTCAAGGCTACTATCAGATGGACGATAGGGGCGGACTCCTGGATTAGGAAAGTCGTTAATCTTTTAGTCTGCAGGCAGTTACCACCTGCCAAGCCGGGCCTTAGCTTTATCTTTCAATCCACGCTACTCTGGTGGATACATAACTAAGGGCGGGCCCGGGGCGGGTCCGTCTTCCCTGACGTTACAAATCACGAGCTGAGAGAGGTTGAAGAAGAAGGGATTCGCCAGAGGAGTTTGTTCTAAGATGCTTCTAGCGCTCATTACTCGTGCCTTCCACCACGCCATTCGCCAGTATGATTTCGAGAAGATTGTTCGTCGGCCGCACCGAGGATCCGCCTAAACTTAGTACCAGAGGCTAAGTCTATGATGTGTCAGCAACGGGGCTACCGGAGGGCGTGAAGTGGGAAAGGTGGCGGCGGGCAAACGTTGGGCTTTATCGCAAACTTGCAGTCAAAGCGGTAAAATGTGATTGGCCGCGAGTGGGAAGTTGTTTGTTACGCCTCCCTTGACAAAGTCTTGGCGTAAGCTGGATTTAAATAAAGTGATGACTCGGATATCGATATCGATGCCAATACCCCGATGAGGAAGTTCATAGAGAAAAACGTAGACAAATCATTCCAATAGCCTGTGGTGGAAGGGGAAGGTGGGGAAGATGTCAAAAATATTGTGGAGGTGGACCCAGAACCGTATTTCCTATTTTTTGGTGGAGATTAATGCATGAGAGCAGTTATGATTGATGGATTACTGTTCAAGTGGATTGACGGACAGATTGAGTCTCGCTCTCATTACTACAATTCCGTCTTGGGTTTCAAACTCATCTGGTGATGTAGAATGGCACTCTTCCTGTTGCCAAAATCCGTGGATGTCTCTTTCCGACATCAAGAAATCACGAAACTAAATGCACTATGTTGCCGAAGTTCCGATGGCGCGGTCTACTGCTGCCAAGCCGTCTATCATTGCTTGATTTCGTCGAATCCTGTGGTTTGGAGATCCCCCAGTGCAGCCAAGACATAATTTGATGCTTGTATGCGCCCAGTCTTGCGCCCAGCTTTCGGAGGTCGGAGGTCTGTGATGCAGCCAACCGGCAGCCAACCGAGGATGA
>CAVPKV010000009.1:0-17545 GCA_963705785.1 uncultured Solirubrobacterales bacterium
GGGACGACGTGGTGATCGCGGGACTGGCGTTCGAACTGGACCCGGAGAGGTAGCATCCGCCCCGTCTGTGGCCCAGAGAGGAGTTTGGATGCGCCGTCGTGCCCTGTTGATGTTCGTGATGCCGCTCGCGGCGCTGACGCCGTCGATCGCCGGAGCCCGCGTGCTCCGCGTCGGCACCTACCACGGGATCCGGGGCCAGTACCGGACGATCGAGGCGGCGGTGAAAGCCTCGAAGCCGAACGACTACATCCTGGTCGGGCCGGGTGACTGGAAGACCCACTCCTCGGAATTCCCGTCCAACTCGAACCACCAGTTCCCAGCCGCCATCCTGCTCACCAAACCCGGTGTCTGGCTCCGGGGGATGAACCGAAACACCGTGATCGTTGACGGCACGAAGAGCGGGCCGCCGTGCAACCACATCAAGGCCGACCAGAGCTTCGGCCCCAAGACCAAGAGCGGGCCGGCGGGGCTGAACGGGATCATGGTGTGGAAGGCCAACAAGGTGTGGGTCCAGAACCTGACGGCCTGCAACTTCCTCGGCGGCTCAGGCGGCGATGGCGGCACGGGCAATGAGATCTGGTGGAACGGCGGCGCGGGCAGCGGTAGCTACACCAAGGTCAGAATCGGCGGGCACGGCTATTACGGCTCCTACCTGACCGCCACGAGCACCTGGTACGACACCGGGAACGGCAGCCAGGCCGCCGCGTCCAAGGCCGAGGTTATGGCCGCCGAGTATGGGATCTTCTCCAGCAACTGGAGCGGCGGGACCTGGGACCACGCCTACGCGAGCAACTTCAACGACTCCGGCTTCTACATCGGCGCCTGCGGCCACGTGTGCGACCAGACGGTCAATCACGTGTGGGCGCAGTGGAACGCACTGGGGTACTCGGGCTCCAATTCAGGCGGAAGGCTGGTGGTCGAGAACTCGCAGTGGGATCACAACGAGACCGGCTTCTCGACCAACAGCCAGGAGGGGGACAACCCGCCGCCGCAGAACGGCGCCTGTCCCAAGGGCGTCAAGCCACCCGTCAAGGGCGTCCACACGTGCTGGGTGTTCACCCACAACTACGTCCATGACAACAACACGCCCAACGTGCCCACGGCCGGGCTGGCCGGGGGAGGCCCGGTGGGGGATGGGGTCTCGCTGGCCGGAGGGCGCAACGACACGTTCATCCACAACCGGTTCGTCCACAACGGCTCCTGGGGCATCACGATCACGCCGTTCCCGGGCAGCGGTCCCCCCTGCACGGGGGGTGTTCTGGTCCCGCCGAGCTACACGGCATGCGTCTGGGACTCCTACGGGGATGCGGTATTCGACAACACCTTCTCCGGCCATAACGGGTTCTACGGCAACCGGACGAACGGCGACTTTGCCGTGACCAGCTTCTTCGCCGACCCCACGGACTGCTTCGGCGGCAACAAAGACAAGAGGGGCCTCACCAGCACCCCGAGCAACGCCCAGGCCATGTACCCGAAGTGCAACGGCAAGACCGTGCCGCCGATGGACTCAAGCCCCCAGGGAGCCGAGTTCACGGAGGAGGTGGCCTGCGACTCGACGCTGGCCCTGCCGGCGACCGGCAAGGCTCCGTGCCTGCCCACCGACCACTACCCCCGCGTCGACTACAAGAAGATCCACAACGGGCTGCACCCGCTTCCGCCTCGGGGCAAGCTCCCGACCATGCCCAACCCGTGCCGTGGCGTCCCCCGCAATCCGTGGTGCCCGGGCCACGGAGGACGCACAAAGGACGCGACCAGGAGTCGGCCGCCGCACTCGGCCCGCGGTTTCACGGGCTGACCGCCGGTCTCCCAATCCTCTGCGGCCGCCTCACGGCGGCCCCCGCGGTGTACGATCCGCCCGCGGGGTTCAAGCGATAAGGAGATCAGATGCGCCGCCGTTTCTTGTTGGGGCTCGTGGTGATGCTGTCGTTGGGCCTGCCGGCCCTGGCCGGAGCGCACGTTCTTCGTGTGGGCAAATACCACGGGATCAAGGGCCAGTACAAGACGATTCAGGCGGCCGTCAAGGCCGCCAAGCCCGGCGACTGGATCCTGATCGGGCCAGGCGATTACAAGACCACTTCCAGCAGCCTCCCCACGACCGGCCACCCGGCGAGCTCGTTTCCGGCCGCCGTGCTCATCTCCACGCCTCGCTTGCGCCTGCGCGGCATGAACCGCAACACGGTGATCGTGGACGGGACCAAGAGCGGTCATGCCTGTAGCCGCGTCAAGGCCGACCAGAACTTCGGCCCCAAGGTGAGCGGAGGCCCGGACGGCCTGAACGGGATCATGGTCTGGAAGGCCGACAACGTCTGGGTCCAGAACCTGACTGCTTGCAACTTCCTCGATGGCAACGGCGACGCGGGCAACGAGATCTGGTGGAACGGCGGCGCCAACAGCGGCGGTGCCACCAAGGTGTCAATCGGCGGCTGGGGCTACCTCGGCAGCTACCTGACGGCCACCAGCACGTTCTTCGACGGGCCGGTCGCCACCCTCCCCGCGGAGCACACAGCGGCCGCGTACGGGATCTTCTCCAGCAACTGGGACGGCGGCACCTGGGACCACACGTACTCCAGCAACTTCAACGACTCCGACTACTACATCGGGGCCTGCGGCCAGCAGTGCAACCAGACCGTCAACCACGCCTGGGGCGAGTTCAATGCCCTCGGCTACTCGGGCTCGAACTCAGGCGGCAGGCTGGTCATCAAGAATTCTCAGTTCGACAACAACGAGGACGGGTTCTCCACCAACACCCAGAACGGCGATAACCCGCCGCCCAGGACGGGGCGTGCCCAAAGGGCGTCAAGCCCACGGTCAAGGGTGCGGTCGGGTGCTGGGTGTTCATGAACAACTACGTCCATGACAACAACAACCCCAACGTCCCAAGCGCGGGTGCCGCCGCGGCGGGCCCGGTGGGCACCGGATTGTCCATTGCCGGCGGCCGGTTCGACACGGTCATGCACAACCGGTTCGCCAACAACAAGGCCTGGGGCGTCATCTTCGTCCCGTATTCGGATTCCGGCCCGCCGTGCACTGGTGGCACACCGAACTCACCGATCCTCGGTCCGGGCAGCTGCCTGTTCGACGAGTGGGGCGACGCCCTGATTGGCAACAAGTTCGTCAACAATGGCGGGTACGGCAATCCCACCAACGGTGCCTTCGACCAGCTGAACTTCGAGTCGCATCCGAGCGACTGCTACCGGCGAAACACAGGTCAGCTGTCAGCCGACGCGATGAAGCTCCAGCAGAAGTACCCGACGTGCACGAAGGGCAACGTCCCGCCGAATTGAACGTTCCGTTCCTCGACGAGGTGCTGTGCGACAGCCAGGTCAAAGACCCGCCATTCGGCTGCCAGCCCGGCGATCACTATCCGCGCCGGACCAAGGTCGTGATGCACCCGCTGCCGCCGGCCAGCAAGCTGCCGACGATGCCCAACCCGTGCGCAGGGGTCCCGGCCAACCCGTGGTGCCCGGCCAAGCACAGGCGCGCGTCGACGTCAGGCTTCACCGGGTAACCCAGCCCCCGCACAACGCGCGGGTGAGCCCGCGCCTCATAACCTCTGGCCATGGCCTACGTGGTGGTCAAGCTGGGCTCAAGCATCGTCGTGGACGAGCGCGGAGAGCCGCGCGTCGACGTGCTGGAAAATCTGTGCCAGCAGCTGGCGGCCCTGCGCGGCCAGGGCTCCGACCCCGTGATCGTGACCAGCGGGGCGATCGCCCGCGGGATGGGCATCCGGTCGATTCCGGTCCGGCCCCGGGCGATTGACGAGCTCCAGGCGGCCAGCGCCGTCGGCCAGGGTCAGCTCTACCAGGTGTACGACCGGCTGCTGGGTGCGCTCGGCGTGCCCACCGCCCAGGTGCTCCTGACCTTCTTTGACATGAGCGCGCGGACGCATTACGTCAACGCCCGTCAGACGCTGCGAAAGCTGCTGGACTGGCGAGTGGTCCCGGTGATCAATGAGAACGACACCACGACCACCGACGAGATCTCGTTCGGCGACAACGATTTCCTGGCCGCCCAGGTGGCGATTCTGGTCGGGGCGAAGTTGCTCGTGCTCCTCACCGACGCCGCCGGCCTGTTCACGGCCGATCCTCGTTCCGACGCGCAGGCCACGCTGATCGACCGCGTGACCGACTTCGAGGCGATCGAGGATCTGGAGATCGGCCACGCCACCTCGCCGCTGGGCTCCGGAGGGATGCGCTCAAAGGTCGTGGCGGCTGAGATGGCCACGGCGGCCGGGATCCCGACCGTGATCGCCAGCGGGCTCTCGCCGGGCGTCGTCCAGGCCGCTGCCTCCGGCGAGGCCGTCGGTACGCGCTTTGAGGCGCGCGAGGGCCGTTACTCGAGCTTCAAGCTGTGGCTTCGCTACGCCAAACCCACGCGCGGCCGGGTGGTGGTGGACGCGGGCGCGGCCCGGGCGCTCCGGGAGGGGGGACGAGCCTCCTGCCGGTAGGGATCGTTGACGTGATCGGCTCCTTCGACGCCGGCGACGCCGTCGAGGTCGCTCACGACGGCCTCACGGTGGGCAAGGGCATCTGCAACTACTCGGCCGACGAGCTGCGCCAGGTTCGGGGGCTCAAGTCGGCTGCGGTCCGGGAGGTGTTGCCCCGGGCCACCGACGAGGCCGTCCATCGCGATTACTTCGTGTTGACCTGAGCCGGGCGAAGCCTCTTCTAAGCTTTGCCCATGGCCACGACCACCCTATCCGTCGCTGAGATCTGTGCCGCGGCCCAGCGCGCATCACGGGCCCTGGCCACGCTGCCCTCGTCCGCCAAGGACCGCGCGCTGGAAGCGGTGGCGGAGGAGCTCGACCAGCGGTCCGAGGAGATCCTGGAGGCCAACTCGCGTGACGTCGAGGCGGCCCAGGGCGAATACCCCGCCGCGTTCGTCGACAAGCTGACGCTCAACCGGGCCAGGATCGAGGTGATGATCGCGGGCGTCCGGGCGATCGTGGCCCTGCCGGACCCGGTGGGTGAGGTGATCGATGGGCGCCGCCTGCCCAACGGCCTGGATATCCGCCGGGTGCGGGTTCCGCTGGGCGTCGTGGGCGTGGTCTACGAGGCCCGCCCGAACGTGACCATTGACGCGGCGGCGCTGTGCCTGAAGTCGGGCAACGCGATCGTTCTGCGCGGGTCCTCGGCCGCGGCCCGGTCCAACGCCGTGCTGGCCGATGTGGCCTCGGCCGCGGCCACGGGCGCCGGGCTGCCCGAGGGCTGCGTGTCGTTGCTCCAGGGCGGGCGGGAGGAGATCGCCGAGCTGGCCACGCAGTCGGGCGTGGTCGACCTGATCGTGCCGCGCGGTGGGGAGGGGCTGAAGGCCTCGCTGAAGGGCGTGGCCACCGTGCCCGTGATCTACGCGGCGTCCGGCAACTGCCACGTGTACGTCGACGCCAGCGCCGACCTGGACTCGGCCGAGGCGATCACGCTCAACGCCAAGGTTCAGCGCCCCGGTGTGTGCAACGCCGCCGAGACGCTGCTAGTCCACGAGCGCGTGGCCGCGGAGTTCCTGCCGCGGGTGCTCCGCGCCCTGGCGCAGGTCGGGGTGACGCTGCACGGCGACGAGCGTGCTCGGGCCGCGGCCCCGGACCTTTCCGTGCTCGCCGCGACCGACGAGGACTGGGCCACCGAGTACCTGGCCCTGGAGCTGGCGGTCGGGGTGGTGGACTCCGCCGAGCAGGCGATCGAGCACATCAACCGCTACGGCTCGGGCCATTCCGAGGCCATCGTGACCGGCGACGCGCGTGCCGCCCGAGCCTTCGAGCTCGGTGTCGACGCGGCCTGCGTGTACGTCAACGCGTCCACGCGCTTCACCGACGGGTTCGAGTTCGGGATGGGCGCGGAGATCGGCAACTCGACCCAGAAGCTCCACGCCCGCGGCCCGATCGGGCTCCGGGAGCTGTGCACGTTCAAGTACCTCGTCGAGGGCTCCGGCCAGGTCGGGGCGGTCCTGACGCAGTGCGGGTCGGTCTCCTCGGGGGAACCTTCAACCCACCCCACCTCGGTCACCTGGTGTGCGCCCAGGAGGCCCTGATCCAGCTGGGCCTGGAGCGGGTGGTGTGGATTCCGGCTCGGCTACCCCCGCACAAGCCGGTGGACGACGATCCGGGGATCGAGCACCGGCTGGAGCTGTGCCGCCTGGCCATAGACGGCGACGAGCGGTTCGCCGTGTCCGAGCTGGAGCCGGGCGCGATGGGCCGTCTTACACGGTCGATACCCTTGAGGAGCTGCACAGCCAGATGCCAGATAGCGAGTTGTTCCTGATCGTGGGGGCTGACGTGGCTGCTGGCTTCGCCGGGTGGCGGGAGCCGGGCGCGTTGTCCCGGAGCTGGCCACGCTGGCCGTGGCCGAGCGGCCCGGGAACCTCACGAGCCGGTGGTCGAGGACGTGCTCGGGCGGTTGGCCGGCGGGGCCAGATCGCGGTTCTTCGACATGCCTGAGATCGGCGTGTCCTCAACGATGCTGCGGAGCCGGGTGCGGTCAGGGGGGTCGACCCGCTATCTGATGCCCGAGCGGTGCGTAGCTACATCGATCAGCACCACCTCTATGGGGGTAGCCAACAGTCATGACACAGAGCAGGTCCAGATCAGCCCGAAGAGCTGGCGGCCGCCGTGGCCCAGTTCGCCGGGAGACCGGAAGGCGCTGGAGATCGTCCAGCTCGACCTGCGGGGGATGATCGGCTACACCGACTACTTCGTGATCTGCACGGGCCGCTCGGAGCGCCAGACCAAGGCGATCCATGACGCCATCCACGAGGGGATGAAGTCCGAGTACGGACGGCTGCCCCGGCGCGTCGAGGGCGTGTCAGGGTCGCGCTGGATCCTGATGGACTACCTGGACGTGATGGTCCACGTGTTCACCCCGGAGACGCGCGAGTACTACCGCCTGGAGCAGCTCTGGGGCGAGGCTCCGATGCGGGCCGTCGAGGTGGCCTGGCCCGGGATTGGCGGCCCTGGGCGCCCGGCGCCAGCGGCGGCGGCTTGCCGCCCCGGGATTCCGCGATACCTTCCCTGCGCTAAGGGGCAGCTGGGGCGTCCCCCCGGAGTACCGCCTGTCCTGCCAGGACGACCAAGGAGATATAGATGTCGGCTCCACCGCAGATTCTGGCCACGTCCGTCCAGGACGGCCAGGCCCCCGGAGTCACGTACCGGGTCGAGGGAGAGCTCGTCCCGGTGCTGCACATGAAGCTCGACGGGACGGTCCCGGTGTACTTCGAGCACCACGCGCTCCTGTGGCGCTATCCGGACCTTCAGATCGGGCTCCACCCGCTGAAGAAGGGCCTTAAGGCGCGCGCGCTGGGCGGGATGCCGCTTGATCCAGCTTGAGACGCAATCCGCCGGCGAGATCGCGTTCAGCCGCGATGCGTCCGGGCACGTGGCCGCGATCCACCTCCAGCCCGGTGAGTCGATCATGGTTCGCGAGCACCAGTTCCTGGCCGCCACCAACTCGATCCAGTACGACTACGCGCGGATCAAGGGGTTCGCCAACATGTTCTACGGCGGCGGGCTGTTCGTCGACCATTTCCTGGCCGGCGATCAGGAAGGGGTGGTCTGGATCCACGGCTACGGGAATCTGTTCATCAAGGAGCTGGCTGCGGGCGAGGTGATCGACGTCGATCCGGGCGGATGGGTGTACCGCGACCATTCCGTCCAGATGAACCAGGAGATCATGGGCTTCAAGACCGGTTTCCTGGCCGGCGGCGCGGGCCAGCTCGTGTTCAACCGCTTCACCGGTCCCGGGCGGCTGTGCCTCCAAAGCATGTTCTACCGGCCGCCCGAAGCAGCTGGCGCCCAGGCGCAGGGCCAGGGCGGAATGGCCACCGGGGCAAGGATCATCGGCGGACTGCTCGGTAACTAGGCCTCCCGGCCGATGCCGATTGCACACATGCGGGCCGAGCCATGACAACCGAACCGGGCTCCGGCGCGACGGTGTTCACCGTCGGGCACCTGGCGGCCAACCCGCTTCCCAGCGGGATCACCGGTGCGCTGGGGGTCGGCGGCTACCAGCTGCTGGCAGATGTGGCCGGAGTGGGCGCGGGACGGTTGGGCACGCACGTCTTCCTGCTGGTGGCGCCTGATCCTGACCCGAACCTCCCTCAGGCCGGAACGCAGATGCTCTGCACCAGCCCCGCCTCAAGGACGAGAGCGAGGCGTCGGCCTTCACCCAGCTGGCGGCCCATCTCGGATATCTGCGGCTATCCGGCTACCGGCTGGTGCTCGAACGCTCGGGGGTCCGGAGCAAGATCAGCGTGCTCAACCCGGCCACCGGCGCCGTGGCCATGCTGATCCCCGACAGTCACCCGGGCCGGCTGCTGGGCGGGTCCAATAACGTCGGCCGGCTGCTCGCCGTGGCCAAGAGCCTCCCGCCGGCCGGGCCTCCCCCGACCTCCAGAACCCCGAGCTGCTTCGCCAGGTCCTCCTGGCCCTGGCGCTGCGTGAGGACTCGGTCACGGGGGAGCAGGCCGTGGAGCTGGCCGACAAGGCGTTGGAACTGATCCGCGGCGGACAGCACGCTGGATCCTGCGGGGGCGCTGGAGGCGGCGAAGGGCGGGTAGGGCGGCGGGGTCGACGGGCGCGATTCCGTCCGGGGCAAGTGCGAACATACTGTTCGTGATGATGGACAGCAATCGCAAAGGCGCGATCGCGGAGCAGGCGATCATCCTTGAGGCGACTCGTCTCGGAGTCAGCCGGTCGGACACCGGCCGCTGAACACGGCCGGGTCGACATGGTGTTTGAGCTTCGCTGGTCGCCTTTGGGCGGTGCAGTGCAAATGGGGGCGTCTCGGCCCTGACCGGGACGTCGTGATCGTCGCCTGTTGAGCACGCGCCGAGGCCCCGATGGGTTACATTCGCCGACCCTACAGGCGGATGAAGTCGATCTGATCGCCGCGTATTGCGAGGAGCTCGACCGCTGTTTCCTGATCCCCATCTCATCGACTGCTGGGACGACGGCCATCCAGCTGCGTCTCACCCCTCCGAAGAACGGTCAGCTGGCATGCATTAACCTTGCAGAGGACTTCGACTTCGTCGGGGCTATAGCTCAGTTGGGAGAGCGCCTGCATGGCAGGCAGAGGTCGCCGGTTCGAGCCCCGCTAGCTCCACCTCATCCTCCGACGGTCCAACGACCGTCGGTTCCAACCCGTTCCGAGACAAGCTCGGCTACTGGATGGAGCAGGTGGCGGCGGGTCAGGAGGTGCTGGTGACCTTCCGGGGCAAGCCCCGCGTTCTGCTGCAACCGGTGGGCGCACCGCCGTGATCCTGCTGTGAGCCGCGTCGCGCCCGCCGGCCCACCCCCTACGGCATGAACTCAGGCACGTCCAGCACATCGTCCGAGGGCGGGTCGGGGAGGTCGCGGCGGCGGGACGAGGATGGGCCGCCGGGCCGGCCGCCGACTTCGCGTTCGGCCAGGTCGAGCTCGTCCAGCATGCGGGAGTGGACCTGGCGGATGTCGTTGAGCAGGCGGTCGGCGTTGGAGCGCAGCACGGTGCCCATCTCGCGCAGATTCGACACCAGCTCGAGGCCCTCGGAGCGGACGCTGTCAGCGGTCAGGCGGGCGTCGCCCAGGAAGCTCCGGGCCTTCTGCTCGGCGTCGCGGCGGGCCTCGTCGGCGCCCTTGGTGGCCTCGGTGACGATCTGCTCGGCCATCGACTCGGCCTCGGCCACGACGGTCAGGGCCTTGCTGGCCGCCTCGTTGGTGGCGGTCTCGGCCTCGGCCCGGAGACGGTCGGCCTCCTGTCGCGCCTCGGTCAGGATCTCCTGGGCCTCCTGCTCGGCGGCCTGGATCCGGTAGTCGGCCGCCCGGTTGCCCTCGGCCAGCCGTTCCGCCATCCGCGCCTCGGCGTCGCGCTCGATCTTCTCAGCGGCCTGCTCGGCTGCCCTGATGATTGAGGCGACGCGGTCGGCCGCGGCCTGGCCGACGCCAGGACGGGCCGCCGGAGCCGGGCCGGAGTGGGGCGTTTTTCTGGGGCCACGATCAGATGGTAAAGGCGCGCCCTGCCCTGAATCAGGCTGCAAGTACGCTTTCAGCCCGATGTCCGACCGCCGCTACGACCCGTCTCAGATCGAGCCCAAATGGCAGGCGCTATGGGAGCGCGAGCACACCTGGGAGGTCTCCAACGACCCCGATCCGGACGAGGCCGAGCGCTCGTACGTGCTGGAAATGCTCCCCTATCCGAGCGGTGAGCCGCATATCGGACACCTGAAGAACTACGCCCTGGGGGACGCCATCGCCCACTTCCACCGCCGGATCGGCCGGCGCGTGCTGCACCCGATGGGCTACGACGCCTTCGGCCTGCCGGCTGAGAACAACGCGATCAAGACCGGCGTCCACCCCCGGGATGCGACCAACGAGTCGATCGCCGCGTACCGCCACTGGTTTCACCGCTGGGGGATCTCGATCGACTGGAGCCGCGAGCTGGCCACGGACGACCCCGCCTACTACCGCTGGACCCAGTGGATCTTTCTGGAGCTGTTCAAGCGCGGACTGGCCTACCGCAAGGAGGCGGCGGTCAACTGGTGCCCGCACGACCAGACGGTGCTGGCCAACGAGCAGGTGATCGACGGCCGCTGCGAGCGCTGCGGCCACGAGGTCGAGGTTCGGCAGCTCGAACAGTGGTTCTTCCGGATCACCGACTACGCCGACCGGCTGCTCGACGGCCTGGACGAGATCGACTGGCCCGAGCACGTCAAGGCGATGCAGCGCAACTGGATCGGCCGCAGCGAGGGGGCCGAGGTGATCTTCCGATGTGGGGATTTGGATCCCGCCCACCCCGTCGACTACCCCGTCTTCACGACCAGGCCGGACACGTTGTTCGGGGCCACCTTCTTCGTGATGGCGCCCGAGCATCCGGACGTGTTCAAATTGGCCGCGGGCACGGCGGAAGAGCAGCGGGTCCATCAGTACGTCAACCGATCCCTGAGCGAGTCCCAGGAGGAGCGCGGGGACACGGACAAACCCAAGACGGGCGTCGCGCTGGGCCGGACCGTGACCAACCCGGTGACGGGCGAGCAGATACCGATGTTCGTCTCCGACTACGTCCTGATGGAGTACGGCACCGGGGCGATCATGGCCGTCCCCGCCCACGATCAGCGCGACTACGACTTCGCCCGGGCCTTCGACCTGCCGATCCGCCAGGTGATCGCCCCCGCCGACGGCTCCGACGCCCCCCAGGACGCCGCCTTCGTCGCTCACTCCGCCAACGAGGTGCTGGTCAACTCGGGGCAGTTCTCGGGCCTGGACGCCGTCGTGGGCCGGGAGGCGATCGTGGCCTGGCTGGACCGCGAGGGTCTGGGCCACGCCTCGGTGAGCTACAAGCTGCGCGACTGGCTGATCTCCCGCCAGCGCTACTGGGGCTGCCCGATCCCGATCATCCACTGCGAGCGCTGCGGAATGGTGCCCGTGCCCGAGGACGACCTGCCGGTGGAGCTGCCCGAGTCGACGACTACCAGCCCAAGGGCCGGTCACCGCTGGCCACCGCCGAGGACTGGGTCAACGTCCGGTGCCCCGAGTGCGGCGGCCAGGGGCGGCGCGAGACCGACACGATGGACACGTTCGTGGATTCGAGCTGGTACTTCCTGCGCTACTGCGACGCCCACAACGACGAGCAGGCCTGGGACCCCCGCGTCCTGTCGATGTGGATGCCGGTCGACCAGTACATCGGCGGGGTGGAGCACGCGATTCTGCACCTGATGTACTCGCGCTTCTTCGTCAAGGCGCTGGCCGACATGGAGCTGCTGGACTTCCAGGAGCCATTCCAGGCCCTGTTCACCCAGGGCATGATCCTGGGCGGCGACGGCAACAAGATGTCCAGCTCCAAGGGCAACGTGATCGCCCCGAGCACGATCGTCGAGCGCTACGGCGCCGACGCCGCCCGGACCTACATCCTGTTCATGGCCCCGGCCGACCAGGACGCCGCCTGGTCGGACACCGGCGTCGAGGGGGTTCACCGGTTCCTGGCGCGGCTGTGGCGGCTGGGGGACGAGATGCGCGAGGACGGCCCGGGGGGCCGACCCCCGGAAAGCCCCCAGGGCGACGCCCTGATCCTGGTCCGCAAGGCCAACTGGGCGATCGAGAAGGTGACGGCCGACATCGGCGGCCGGTTCGCCTTCAACACGGCGATCGCGGCGATCATGGAGCTGGTCAACGAGATCTACCGCCACCCCGATGCGGACCCGGCCGCTCGGCGCTTCGCCACGGCCACCGCGGCCTCGCTGGTGTTCCCGTTCGCCCCCCATCTCGGCGTCAGAGATCTATGAGACGTTGACCGGTCAGCGGGTCTGGGAGGCGCCCTGGCCCGACGCCGACCCGGAGCTGCTCCAGACCGAGACGTTCGAGCTGGTGTGTCAGGTCAACGGCAGGGTCCGCGACCGCGTGTCGGCGCCCAGCGGGGCGCCGAGGGAGGAGCTCGAGCGCCTGTGCCTGGCACACCCGTGGCGTGCAGGCCCACCTCGACGGCCATGAGGTCGCCAAGGTGATCGTCGTGCCGGACAAGCTGGTCAACGTCGTCGTGAGGTAGCGACCCATGCCCACGTTCAAGCCCGCGTACCTGATCCACGGTGAGAACCACGGCCGGATCGCCGAGCGGAGGGCCAGGCTGCGGGCGATGGCCGAGGAGGCCAGCGGCGCCGAGGGGGTCGAGGTGTTCGAGGACGAGCGCTCCGACCCCGAGCAGGTGGCCGGCGCGCTCAACGCGATGACCTTCGCCATCGGCCGGCGGTTCATCATCGTCGACGGCGTCGAGCGCTGGAAGGACGCCGACCTGGACGCGCTGGAGGCCGCGCTCAGGGCGATCGCCCCCGACACCACGGTGGCCTTCTTCGCCCGTGAGGAAGGACGCGCGAAGGCCCCGGGGCGCCTCCACGAGGCCGTCCGCGAGGCCGGCGGCGACATCAGCGCCGAGGGCACGGTCAAGCCGTGGGAGCTTCCCAAATGGGCCATGGCGCAGGCCAAGGCGGTGGGGTTGCAGATGGACCTGGACGGCGCTCGGGCGCTCGTGGGACTCGTCGGCGAGCGCCAGCAGCGGCTGCTCCGCGAGCTCGAGAAGCTGGCCCTGGCCCATGGCCAGGGCGCGCGGGTGGACCGGGAGGCGATTGAGGAGCTGGTCGCGCCCTCGGCCGAGCGCCGGGCCTGGTCGCTGGCCGACTCGCTGCTCAGCGGTGACGAACGCGTGGCCACGGCCAGCTACCTGGCCCTCCGGGCTCAGGGCGAGCGGCTGAGCGGCCTGATCTACTGGATGGCCGGGCGGGTCCGGACCGCCCTGGAGGCCGCGCAGGCGCTGGAGCGCGGGGACTCGGTGGCCCAGGTCAAACGGGGCTTGCGGATGCCGTCGCGGGCGGCCGATCAGCTGATCTCAGACGCCCGCAGCAGCGGCCCCGACCAGCTGCGAGCGGCGATCGAGGAGCTGGCCGATCTGGAGCTGGCCTCCCGCGGAGGGACCTCGGGCAAGGCCAGTGAGGACACGGCCGCGCTGGTGGCCATCCACCGGCTGTCTGGGTAGGGGTCGGCGCATGCGCGCCACCTAACCGCTACTTCTGATGGAGGATCTGGGCCGCGCGGGACTTCTTGCGCGCGCCGGTGTTGCGGTGGATCGCTCCGCGCTTGACGGCCTTGTCGATCGTCTGGGCCAGGATCCGGTGCTCGGCGTCGGCCTGAGTCTGATCGCTGGCGGCGATGGCCTGTTCCAGGCGGTGGAAGTACGTCCGGATCTTGGACGTATAGCGGCGGTTCTCCAGGCGCTCGCGCTCGGCCCGGAGGATTCGCTTCTTCTGGGAGGGAATGTTCGCCATGGCAGGAAAAAACCGCGGCGGTTCTGCCGCGGCGCGTGCGTACTATAGCGGCCCCGTGTCCACCGAGAGCACCGTCACGGGCGAGCCGCAACCCCCCTCGCCGCCGCCTCCGCCGAACCCCCCGCGGCGCCGGCTGGCCGTCAACACCGCGATCTTCGCCGTGGCCACGGCCGCCTCGCGGATCGCCGGGCTGGGCCGGGAGGTCGTCCAGGCCATCTATTTCGGGACGACCGCGGCCGCGTCCGCCTTCACGCTGGCGTCGCAGATTCCGAACCTGTTCTCGAACCTGTTCTCTCAGGCGGCGCTGTCGGCCGCGTTCGTGCCGGTGTTCACCGAGCTGATGCAGGAGAACCGCAAGCGGGAGGCGTTCAAGCTGGCCTCAACCCTGTTCTGGGTGATCCTGGTCGGGCTGGGCGCTCTGTCGCTGATCTGGATCGGGCTGGCCGACCTGATCACGCCGCTTATCACCGGCTCCAAGGGCATCAGCGCCGGGCTGACCGCCGGGCTGTCCCGAGTGCTGTTCCCGGTCGTCCTGCTGCTGAGCCTGACCGGATTGCTCGTCGGGATCCTCCAGGCCTATGACGAGTTCACGATCCCCGCGCTCGCTCCGGCGGTGTGGAACCTGGTCATCCTGGTCGGGCTGGTCGGGCTCCACTTCGTGTTCCACGGCCAGGATCAGATCTACGCCTACGCCGTGGCCTGGCTGATCGCCACCGTGGTCCAGCTGGGGATGGTGGGCGTGGCCATGGGCCGGATCGACTTCAGGCTGGCCTTCAGCTTCGACTGGCGCGACCCGCGGGTGCGCCAGGTGCTGATCCTGTTATCCCGGTGACGATGAGCATCGGGATCGTCAACCTG
Source organism: uncultured Solirubrobacterales bacterium (assembly GCA_963705785.1). Classification (GTDB taxonomy): domain Bacteria; phylum Actinomycetota; class Thermoleophilia; order Solirubrobacterales; family Solirubrobacteraceae; genus Palsa-465. The sequence goes on from CAVPKV010000009.1 coordinate 14,632, forward strand.
GACATCTTCATCAACGCCGGGTTCGGGTCGCTGGTGTCACACCAGGCCCCCGCGGCGATCAACGACGCCTTCCGGATCTACATGCTCCCGCAGGGCATCTTCAGCGTCGCCGTGGCCACGGTCCTGTTTCCCACGCTGACCCGGATGGCGGTGCGGCGGGATCCCGGGGGGATGCGCCGGACGCTGGGGAACGGCATGCGCCAGATCAATCTGCTGCTGATCCCGTCGGCGGCGCTGCTGATCGTGCTCGCCACCCCGATCACCCGGCTCCTCTACCAGCACGGGACCTTTACCCATTACTCGACCCATTTGGTCTCTCTGGCGCTGTTCTGGTTCGCCTTCAGCCTGCCCTTCGCGGGTCTGAACCTGCTGCTGACGCGGACGTTCTTCTCCCTTCAGCGCCCCTGGATCCCGACCAAGCTCGCGGCCATGAACATGGTCGTGGACGTGATCGTCAGCGTGGCCCTGTACAAGCCGTTGGGGATCCAGGGGCTCGTGATCGGAACGGTCTCGGCCAACCTGGTGATGACGGGCCTCCAGCTCCACCGTCTCCGGACCGGTTTCAACGGCCGGCTCGAGGGCGGACAGACGCTGATGATCACGGCCCGGATCGCCATCGCCACGGTGATCATGGCCGCCGCCGGCTGGGGGATCTGGAAGGGCCTGGACGGTCTGCTCGGCCGGGCGCTGATCGCCCAGATCGTCTCGCTGGGGATAGCGGGTACGGTGGCCTGCGTGCTGTACGCCCGCCTGACCCTGGCCATGCGGATCCCCGAGGCTCGCCAGATCGAGTTCCTGATCCGGCAGCGGCTGGGGAGGGTCCGCCCGGCGTGAGCTTCTACGGCCGCCACTTCTCCGACCCCCGCCGCGAGCGGGCCTTCCTGAGCGCGACCGGCTTCACGACCACCTTTGCCGCCGCTCGAGGGATCACCCACGCCATCCGGGCGGGCGTGGGGCCGTTTCACAACATCAGCGAAGGCGGCCGCCACATCCACCACTCCACGTTCGGGATCTTCGGCCTGCTGGGTGTGGGCTACGTGTGGGTCTACCGATGGGGGTTCGGTCACCCCGGCAACCGCTGGGGCTCGCGGGTCAGCGCGGCCGCCTACGGGGTGGCATCGGCGCTGACGCTGGACGAGTTCGCGCTGTGGCTCGACCTCCACGACGACTACTGGGACAAGCAGGGCCGCAAATCGATCGACGCCGTGGCGATCTTCGGAGGCCTGCTGACGATGGGCGTGGCCGGGCGCAGCGCGCTGAAGGAGCTGGGCCTGCTGCCGAAGGCGCTCGAGCGCTTCGCGTAATGCCCCCGGGGCGCCCGGGGCGTTGTCCTCGGCGCACCCGCGACCGAAATACCCTTGTCTGGAGCACCATGGCTGACCAGGCCCACATCCGCAACTTCTCCATCATCGCCCACATCGACCACGGCAAGTCGACCCTGGCCGACCGGATTCTGGAGCTGACCCACACCGTCGACCCGCGGTCGATGCGAGCCCAGGTGCTCGACTCGATGGATCTGGAACGGGAGCGGGGGATCACGATCAAGGCCCAGGCCGTGCGGGTCTTCTACACCTCCGAGCACGACGGCCAGACCTACCAGCTCCAGCTGATCGACACCCCCGGCCACGTCGACTTCACGTATGAGGTGTCGCGCTCGCTGGCCGCCTGCGAGGGGGCGCTGCTGGTCGTGGACGCCTCCCAGGGGGTCGAGGCCCAGACGGTGGCCAACACGTACCTGGCCATCGATGCCGGCCTGGAGCTGATCCCGTGCCTGAACAAGGTCGACCTCCCCGGGGCCGAGCCCGAGCGGGTGGCCGGCGAGGTGGCCGAGCTGCTGGGCGAGGCGCCCGAGACCGTGCGCCGGATCAGCGCCAAGACGGGCCAGGGCGTGACGGACGTCCTGGACGAGCTGATCGCGCGCGTTCCGCCCCCCAGCGGCGATCCGGACGCGCCGGCCCGCGCGCTGATCTTCGACTCCGAGTTCGATCAGTACCGGGGCGTGATCGCCTACATCCGGATGGTCGACGGGACGTTCGCTCTGGGGGTGAGCCGACCTGGGCCATGCAGGCCGGGACCCGGGCCGAGATCGACGACATCGGCTTCTTCACCCCTCGAGATGACCTCGGCGCCGGCTCTGGGCGCGGGTGAGGTGGGCTTCCTGATCACCGGGATCAAGGACGTGACCAAGCTCCGGGTGGGAGACACGCTGACCTCGGCGCGGACACCGGCCTCCGAGCCCCTCCCCGGCTACCGCGAGGTCAAGCCGATGGTGTTCTGTGGGCTGTTCCCGATCGACTCCGACGCCTACCCGGACCTGCGTGACGCGCTGGAGAAGCTGTCGCTCAACGACGCCGCTCTGAGCTGGGAGCCCGAGACATCCGACGCGCTGGGCTTCGGCTTCCGGTGTGGCTTTCTGGGCCTGCTCCACATGGACATCGTGCGCGAGCGCCTGGAGCGCGAGTACGACCTGGAGCTGCTGGCCACGATGCCCAGCGTCGAGTATGAGGTCACGCTCACCGACGGCACCGTGCAGGCCGTCCACAGCCCCAACGACTTCCCCGACCCGGCCCGGGTGGAGGCCGTCCGCGAGCCCTACATCCGCGCCTCGATCATCACCCCGAAGGAGTTCATCGGCCAGATCATGGAGCTGTGCCGGGAACGCCGCGGCGAGCACTCGGGGATGCATTACCTCTCGCCGGAGCGGGTGCAGCTGACCTACGATCTCCCGCTGGCCGAGATCGTGCTCGACTTCTTCGACCAGCTCAAGTCGCGCACCCGGGGTTACGCCTCGCTGGACTACGACCTGATCGGGCTGCGCGAGTCGGACCTGGTCAAGCTGGACATCCTGCTGGGCCGGCGAGCCGATCGACGCGCTGTCGATGCTCGTGCACCGCTCGAAGGCCTACGACGCCGG
>CAVPKV010000010.1:0-7023 GCA_963705785.1 uncultured Solirubrobacterales bacterium
AGCGCGAGACGACCAGGCGCCCGCTGCGCAATTCGCCGCAGGCACACATGAAGCTGCGTGGCAGCTCCTCGATTGCGTACTGCCCGAACGATCGCTCCAGCATGCCTCTGGCCCGCTCCCCGCGGATGAGCGCGTGGCGGGGAAGCGTGTAGTCCCCCAGCGGCCGGCGCTGCACCCATTCCTCAAAACAGCGGGCATCGATCTCGTCCGGCCCGAGACCGATCGCGAACAGTGCCCCTACGTACGCACCCATGCTCACCCCCAACACCCGGTCGATCGTCACGCCGGCCTTGGTCAGCTCCTCCAGAACCCCGATGTGCGAGAAGGCACGGGCGCCGCCGCCGGACAGCACCACCCCCACGGAGCGTCCCGCCAGTCGCCGGGCCAGCCGCTGCACATCTGATTCGAACTCGGCCTGACGCACCGCGTGCGACTCCGCTGGCTCGAGCGCCGCCGCCACCTCGGCCAGGGCGCCGGATCCCGGACTGACGTCGTAGGCCACCAGGTCGCACCCCCGCAACTCGGCCCGGTTATGGAGTGCGACTGGGTCGATGTCGCCGGCGCAGAGAGCGAGAATTCGGTCGGCCTGCTGGAGGCAGAACTCGGTCCAGGGGCCGCCGGACGCGAGCCCCCCGCCCTCCAGGAGAACCAGGTCGTGCCTGGCCTCGGCGCGGTCCAGCATGGGTCCGAACGTGCTCGCCGCGTCCTGGCCCGGCGCCTGCGCGCCGGCGCCCTGTCCGTCGAGCAGACCGGCCGACAGATGGAGGCCCAGCGCTGAGCTGAGCGAGCGGGCCACCTCGGCCAGTGGCAGGCCATCGTCCAATCCAATCAGAGCCACGGTCGCCGGCCGGGGCCGGCGGGTCGAGGCCGGCGCGCGGGTTGTCCGGAGCTGCTCGGCCAGCGCCCGGTTGAGGGCCAGCGATAGCGCTGGGTTGGCATGGAGCAGCTCCTCGAAATCGTTCCGGCCCACGGCCACGAGATCCGTCGCTCGGGCCGCGCGCACCGAGGCCGAGCGAGGCTCACCGGTGAGCAGCGCGAGTTCGCCGAGGCCGTCGCCTCGACCGAGCTCCCGGATCACCGCCCCGGCCACGTCGTCGACCACCTCCAGTCGCCCGGCCCGGACGATGTACATGTCCTGCGCCGGATCGCCCGCTCTGAACAGCCACTCGTCCGCTGCCACGGATATCGGGCGGGCCCGCTGGGCCAGAGCGTCGTGCAATGGCTCCGGGAGTCCGGCGAACAGGGGGACCTGAGCGAGGAACTCGGCCGTCGACTCCGGACGCGCCTGATCACTCGCTCCATCATGGATCTTGATCGCTCGCCTGGCGCGCGGGATCGCGGCGGCTGGAAGGGGCTCAGAGGGGTCGTCTCGCAAGAGAAGTCTGGCCGCATCTCCGAGCGCCGGCGCTCGCTCCACCGCGACCCGGCCGACCAGGAGACAGCCGAGGCCGGCGGCGAACAGGCAAACGGCACCGAACGTCCACGCGTGATCAAACGTGGCGTGCGCTTGAAGCGGCGACGGCGTACCGATGATCGCCACCACGATCGCCACGCCCAGCGCCGCCCCCACCTGACGGGCGACAGAGTTCAGCCCGGTCGCGGTGGCGAACGATTCGCCAGGCGCGGCCGCCACCGCCGTTCCGCTCAGGTTCGGAAACAGGGTGCCGGCACCGACGCCGAGGAGGATGATGCCCGGGAGCCACTGGCTCACGAACGCCGGGGCGACCCCAACACGCTCCACGAACCACAGCACTGCCCCTCCCCAGATCAGGCCTCCCGCGACCAGCACGGGCCGGTGACCGATGCGCTGCACCAGTCTGCTCGTCGGACCGGCCACGGCTGCGGCCACGAACGGCCCTGGGGTCAGCGCCAGGCCCGCTTTCAGTACTGAGTACCGCCACACGCCGGTCAGGTAGAGCACGTTCGTCAGCGTGTAGCCGTAGTAGCCGGCAGCCGCGAGCACGGTCATGCCATTCGCCGCGCTGAACGTGCGCATCCGCAGCAGTCGAAGGTCGAACAGTGGCGAGGGGTGCCAGCTGCAACGCCACACGAACACGCCGGCCAGGGCCGCCGCGATCGCGAACGAGGCGATGATCCGCCCGTTGCTCCAACCCCACTCCTGCCCCTTGACCACGCCCAGGACGAGGGCGGCCACCGACAGGGCAAACAACAGCGAGCCGACCAGGTCCGGCAGGCGCCGGCGCCCGGGCGTCCGGCTCTCAAGCAGGTGACGTCGGGCCAGCAGGACCGCCGCGACGCCGATCGGCAGATTGACCAGGAAGACCAATCGCCAGTCGTCGGCGGCGACCAGGAGACCGCCCAGCGACGGGCCGAGTCCGGCGGCCACCGCTGCGACCGCCGACAGCAGCGCTACCCCATAGGACCTGCGGTCGGCGGGAAATGCGTTCATCACCAGCGCCAGCGACGAAGGCACCAGCATGGCCGCACCGAGCGCCTGGACGACCCGGAAGGCGATCAGGGCCTCGGTTGAGGGCGCGACCGCACACAGCAGTGAGCCGACCGTGAACACCTCCAGCCCGAGCACGAACATCCGCCGTCGGCCGACCACGTCGGCGATGCGTCCGGCGGCCACCAGAAACGCCGCGAACACGATGTTGTATGCGTTCAGGACCCACGACAGCGAGGAGATCGAACTACCCCTGAAGGAGCTGGCGATGTTCGGAAAGGCGATGTTCACGATCGTCGCGTCGACGAACGCCACGGCGGCCCCCAGCGACGCGATGGCCAGAACCTTTCGCGGCGAGGGCCGGCGACGCCCGGCGGGAGCCGGGGCCCCGAGCGGGGCAGGCGGGGGGTTGCCTTCGCCTTGGGCGGTCGTGGTCGACATGGACGAGCGGACCAATCCTCTAGCCCACGAGCCGTCCCACCAGGTCTGGGTCCGAGGCCAGCGCCTGGCGGGCGGCCTGGCGCCCGAGCTCGCGTACCCGGGGGAGTGCCCGCCACTCCATCAGGCCAATTCCCTCGACGTCCGGCGTGATCACCAGGTCGGCGTGGAGGCGGGCCGCGGCGACCGTGTCGATGCTGCCGACGGTGACCGACCGCACGATCGTCTCCCCCAAACGGGGCACTGCGGCCTCGCTTCCGGTTAGGACGCGCCGCACCGGACGACCGAGCCTCTCCGCCCCCGGCCTCTGGGCCCGACCAAAGTTGCCGATCCGGCCCGTGACATCGACTGCGATCACCGGCCCCTCGCCACTGCGTGCCATCGTGGCCACGGGCAGGTTGTCGAGTACCCCGCCGTCCACCAGGAGCTGGCCCTCCTCCGTGGCCACGGGTGGGAACACGCCCGGGATGGCCAGGCTGGCATACACCGCGTCGGCCAGACGGCCGGTGCGGTGTACGACCGGCTCCCGGGCGATCAAATCGCAGCTCACGCAGAAGAAACGCAGCGGAAGCGCCTCAATTTGGCGATCGCCGACGGCGTCCTGGAGCAACCGGCGGGTCTTAGCCCCTCGGAGCAGAGAGAACGCCGGGATCGCGAAGTCGTTGGTGGGATTCGTGGCGACGAAGTTGCGCTCAAATGCCTCGTATGCGGCAACCGGATCGAGCCCCATCGCCGTCGCCGCCGCCACCAGCGAACCGAGGCTCACCCCGCCGACGCGATCAAAATGCAGCCCGGCGGACTTGAGCTCCTCGATCACGCCCAGGTGAGCCATCGCTCGTGCTCCCCCCTGAGAGGACGATTCCCAGCGAGCGGCCGGCGATCCGCCGGGCCGTGGCCTCAAGCGCCGCTTGACGGCCGTCGTCCTCGGCCAGGACCTGGACCTCGCGCGGCTCGAGGTCCGCGATCACGGTGGGAGACACGGCTGGAGCCAGGACCAACAGCTCGCATCCCTGCAGGGCCGTCGCGTGGCCTCGCCACGCCGAATCTGGCCGGCCCGTGGTAACTGCGACAACGAGGTGTGCCTCTCGAACGCAGATCGACGTCCACTCGTCCTCGGGAGCCGACCCAGCCTCCATGACCACCCGATCGGCGTCGCGCTCGGCCTGGTCGATTGTGCTCAGCTCGCCCCCGGTGAGCGACGCCACGGAGCCGAGCTTGGCCAGCGCCGCGGATAGTTCTCGCGCCACCTCCCGCGCGGGTGCGCCCTCGTCCAGCCCCACGACGGCAACCGTTTGAGGCGGGGTGGCGGCAACCACGGGTGTCCGGCTGGCCGCCAGCTGGGCTCCCAGCGAGCGAGTGAGACCCAGAGCAAAGACCGGGGCCTGTTGGATCAGTGCCTCGAACTCAGCCCGACCCAACTCGAGCAGCTCGACGTCTCGTCGCGCGCGGGCTGACACCGAGCGGCTTCCCGCCCGGAGCAGGGCAAGTTCGCCCAGTACATCGCCGCGCCGCAGGACCCGGATCAGCGCCGGGGGGGGACCCTCGTCGACCACATCGACGCGGCCGCTGCGAACCATGAACAAGCTGTCCGCGACGTCTCCCTCACGCAGGATCCACTCACCGGCCCGAACCTGGACCTCTCGCAGCTGGTCTCCCAGCCGCTCGAGCAGCTCGTCGGACAGCCCGGCCAGCACCGGGACGTTGCGCAGGAACGCGGTGGCACGCATCGGGTTGACTGATGACGCCCCCCGGCGGGCGCGACATCCTCTCTTTCAATTCCTCCGGTTGGTCGGGCGCGATCTTACGCGTCCGTGCCCTATCCTGCGCGGTCTGGAGGCGCCATACAGCCCAAAAGTCGCTCGCCTTCGCGCGGCCAGTCTGGAACAGCCGGGAACCCTGTCGCCACAGGAGCGACTCGAGTGTGCCGAGGGCGATCCCCCAGCGCGGCTGGCCGGGTACGTCCAGAAGGTCCGCCACCAGGCCTACCAGGTGACGGATGCTGACATCGAGGCCCTGCGCAAGGCCGGCTGCAGTGAGGACCAGATCTTCGAGGCCACGGTCTGCACCGCGCTCGGCGCGGGCCTCGGTCGGCTGGAGAAGGGGCTTGCCCTCCTGAGAGCGGTGGACCGATGAGGCTCCACAACGTTGAGCACGAGCATCGCCCCAAGCAGCGCCTGGTCCTGTGGATGATCCGGTTGCTCAGTTTCCGGGCGCCACCCGACGTGGTCAAGACGCTGCTGTACCGCCCTGAGTTCTTCGGTGGTCCGTTCAGCGACGTCATGCACGACGTGATGCGCGGCCCCTCCGAATGGAGCGCCGGAGAGCGGGAGCTGGTCGCGGCGTTCGTCTCAGTGCAAAACCAGTGCCCGTTCTGAACGCAAGCCCACGGCGCGGTCGCGTCGCACGCCCTTGGAAATGAGACATGGGAGGCGGTCAGGACCGACTTCCGCAGCGCCCCGATCGATGAACGACTGCGTGCCAGCCTTACCCTGGTCCAGAAGCTGACGCTCGATCCGGACAACGTGACCCGGGAGGACGTCGAGGCCGCGCGGGCGGCGGGAGCCAGCGATGAAGCACTCACGGACGCCCTCCACGTCTGCGCGCTGTTCAACGTGATCGTGCGGATCGCCGACTCGCTGGCCTTCCACGTGCCGGCCCCGGAGACCGCGGCCAAGCAGGGCCGGGGCCTGCTCAAGCGCGGCTACAAGATGCCGGGGCTCGGGATCGAGCCGGCGCCCTGAGCGAAGCCATTATCCGCGTCGCGGCTCTAGCCGATTCGAAAATGCTGACTCCCGCGCTGAGCTACGAACGCTCCTGGCGCTGCGCGTATGCGGCCTCGCGCACCGCTGCGTCGCTTTCGAGCGCCCCTCCGAGCGTCCCACCCACGGTCGCCAGCGCACCGGCCAGCAACGCGAGTCGCACGTACTCCCCGAAGCCCGCACGTCGGCCGATCTGCGCCGCGAGCACCGAGGGGTCGATCATGATGCCCGCCACCGCGAGGCTGAGGACGCACACAGCGGCGTAGAGCGCAAGGATGCCGATGGCCACCGTGATGACGGTCACGAGGTTGAACAGGATCGCCTGCTCGCGCACGCGGCGATCCGTCGCCCGCTCCCACAACCCGTGCGCCGCGATCAGCGTCGCCACCGCCGTAGCGATCGTGGTCAGGCACAGCAGTGCAAGTCGCGGTGGGGATAGCGTGGCGGCGATCCGCCACACGTCGGAGGTGATGACCGCGAAGGCGGCGACCCCGAGGGCTCCGATCAGCGCGCGAGACAATCGGACGACCAGCCGCCACGGATGATTGGCGCGAACCATCCCCAGCACCAGCCGGATGTTTCCGGTCGCGACGCGCTGTAGCAGGGTAACTCCGTCAAGCGCCTCAGAGCCGTCCACCTCGGTGGCGAGTTCGACCAGGCGCCGCCGGACGCTCCGTCTGTGACGACGTCGGTTCTCCTCCCGGCGCCGCTCGGTATCGCCCGCGAACACCCCCACGGCGTCGACCACGGACTCCACCAAACGCCGGTTGGACTGCTTGAGGCCGAGCGCCGGCAGCGACACGACCGCGGCCCGGTGAGTTCGACTCGAGTGGGTCAGCAACGGGCGTCGGGAGATCCGCAATGGAAGCTCGGTCACGTGAACGATCAGGTCCCACCGCTCGTCGAGCAGGCGTGAACGAGCGGCGTCGACGACTTCGGCCAGAGGTGTCGGCGCGGTCACGAGCGCGTCACGCACGGCGGTCACGCTCCAGCCGACGTCCGGGTAGCGTTCGGCGAGCTCGCGTTCAACCTCCTCGGCGAGCTTCGCCACCGCCCCGGAGTCGAGGACCGGGGTCACCACGAGGCCGAGCCTGATGACCGGCTGATGCCCGTCGCGCAGGTCCGGGGCGTCCAGCGCCACAGTGCTTTCGTTCGCGGCCGTCACCGTTCCGGGTCCGTCACACACTAGACGTTAGGCCGCGCCCGCGCGCACGCAACCGCTTGAGCCCGCGGGAGCTTCCGGCGGTATTGGCGGCGGTGGTCGCGCATGTGGCCATCCGAGTGGCTCTTGCGGGACGCACCGAGTGGCCTATTGCACAGCGTGACAGTCGCAGCGCGAGCGACTGCCGCACCTTCTCGCGGCAGCGCGAAGGCTGCGATCCATGGCGAGCGGAGATTGTTCCCCCGGTTTGGTCTCCG
>CAVPKV010000011.1:0-64396 GCA_963705785.1 uncultured Solirubrobacterales bacterium
TCTCTCCCGCTGTCCGGCTACGAGTCGCCCAAGGACAAGGACATCCTGGACGCGATCGAGCGAATGGGGCAGCTGGCCCGCAACCAGGTGGTGGAGATCAGGGACGCGTTCGCCACGCGCAACGTCGTCCTGGCGCGGGACCTGGTGCGTCAGGACTCGGAGATCAACCGACTCAACCGGGCGATCTTCCAGCGGGCCGTTGATGTGGGCGACAACCTGGACATGCGCGAGTGGGCCATGTTCATGATCCTGGTGGCGCGCTGCCTGGAACGCATCGGTGACAACACAGTGGACATCGCCGAGCAGGTCGTGTTCGTGGTCACCGGGCTGTTCCGGGAGATGGCCGACTCGGCGTCGTCGCCCGAGACCACGGCAACGACCTGACCCGGCCTGCGGCTTCCGCGACGGCCCGGTTTGTGCTGCCATTACGACCGAGAGGCGCGCTTCTGGAATGCGTCCGGCGTTCACACCGTGTTTAAACCACGTTCACATTTCCGTCCGAGCCCGATGATCTGCTGCTGCACACCACGAACCCTCGATCGGAGTTGAGATGGGGCTTTCCAATCTGTTCGCTCCCGGCGGTCGCGAGTATTTCGCCCTGTTCGACGAGGCCGGGGCGAACATCCTCCGCGCCGGGGAGCTGTTGGACGAGCTCCTGTCCAACTACCCGGACAAGCGCGAGCTGGCCGCTGAGCTCCAGGTGTGCGAGCACACCGGAGATCGGATCACCCACGACCTGATCCATCACCTCAACCACACGTTCGTGACTCCGATCGACCGGGAGGACGTGTACCGGCTGGCCGGGGCGCTGGACGACATCGTCGACTACACCGAGGAGGTGGCCGACTACCTGGGCGTGTACCGGGTCGAGGCGCCGATGGCCCAGGCCCAGGAGATGGCCAAGATCCTGCTCAAGTCGTGCCGCGAGATCTCCAAGGCGCTCCCCCTGCTCCGGGGCTTTCAGGACATCTCCAAGCACACGATTGAGATCAATCGCTTGGAGAACCAGGGTGACCGGCTGATCCGCGAGGCCGTGGGGGCGCTGTTCGACACTGGCATCGACCCGATGGTGGTGATCCGCTGGAAGGACCTCTATGAGCGCCTCGAGGAGGCGATCGACGCGACCGAGCGCGCGGCGAACATCATGGAGGGGATCGTCATCAAGAACCGGTGAGCTCCACCAGCAGCGACATCCTGCTGGTGGTCGTGATCGTCACGGCCCTGTCGTTCGACTTCACCAACGGATTTCACGACACGGCCAACGCGGTGGCCACGACGATCTCCACCCGGGCGATGGCGCCGCGGGTGGCTGTCGTGTATGCAGCCCTGCTCAACTTCGCCGGCGCGTTCATCTCACTGAAGGTGGCCACCACGATCGCCAAAGGGATCGTGTCTTCAACGCAGATCTCGACCTCGGTCGTGTTCGCCGGGCTGGTGGGTGCGATCGCCTGGAACCTTTTCACCTGGTATCGCGGGCTGCCCTCGAGCTCCTCGCATGCCCTGATCGGCGGGCTGGTGGGCGCCGTGCTGGTGGCCCACGGGGGCTCGGTCGTCAACGGGGCGGGTTTGGTGGGCAAGGTCATCCTCCCGGCCCTGATCTCGCCCGTGCTGGCGTTCGTCGTGGCGGCGCTATCGGTGATCCTGATCTACCGCATGCTGGCCAACCGACCGCCAGGATTTGTCAGTCGGAGCTTCCGCCTCGGGCAGGTGCTGTCCGCCGGGTTGCTCTCGCTGTCGCACGGAACCAACGACGGGCAGAAGACGATGGGGGTGATCACGCTGGCGCTGGTGGCCCATGGATCGATCAGCGCCACCCATCTACATGTGCCCGTGTGGGTGATCGCCTCGGCGGCCACGGCCATGGGCCTGGGGACGTACGCGGGCGGCTGGCGGATCATCAAGACCACGGGCATGAGGATCCTGACCATGAACCCGGCCCAGGGATTCGCCGCTCAGGGGGCGGGGGCCGCGGTGATCCTCGCCGTCTCCCACTTCGGCTTTCCGATCTCCACCACGCACGTGATCAACGGCGGCGTGATGGGCTCCGGCGCCGCTCAGAAGTTCTCGGCCGTCCGCTGGGGGGTGGCGGGGAACATCGTCACCGCCTGGGTGCTGACGCTGCCCGCCGCCGGCCTGGCCGGCGCCGCCGTGTACGGCATCACCCGGATCTTCGGCCACGGCGTCGCCGGTCCCCTGGTCGTGCTGGGAGCCGGAGTGGCCCTGGTGGCTGCGATGACCGCCCGGATCATGACCCGACGCGTGGCGGAGGCGCCGGCACAGTGAGGCTCCTCGCCGCCCCGATCATCACCGGCGACACGCTGTGGAAGTTGGTTGTGGGCGCGCTGGTGGCCGGATTGGGGATAACCCTGAGCTTCTCCCTGCTGATCTACTGCGCCGACCGGGCCGCCATCCTGCGCCGGGAGGACCGCCGCGGCGCGGCAGCGATGTTCCAGGTGGCCTCCGCGCTCGCCCTTCTGGGCGTGGCCGCGCTCGTGGTGTACGGCCTGATCCTGATGGCGTCAAAGCCGAAATGATGCTGGCCCACGCGCGCAGACCCGCCAAAATGGCGCCGGGCGCGTAGCCGGTGACTATTCTCCGGGCGTGGCTCCGGCCCAGTCAAAACGCCAGTCGCGCAAGCGGCGCAAGCCCGGTCAGCTGAGCGGCTCGGCCACTCCCCGCGCTGCCCCACGGCGCGAGATCAGGGCCGAGCGTTTGGTCGCGGCCGAGCGCCAGGAACGACGGCGCCAGAGCATGCTGGGTGCGTATGGCGAGCGGCCACCGAGTCTGTTCGGCGGCCTGCCCGTGTCCGAGCTGGCGATCTTTGCAGGGCTCGTGGGAGTGCTGGTCGGTGTTTTCGGAGGCAACGCCACCGCGCTCGTGACCGGAATCATCGTCTGCGCTCTGGGTGTGGTCGAGGTCACGGCGCGCGAACACTTCTCGGGCTACCGCTCGCACTCCTCGTTGCTGGCGGCCATCCCAGCGGTGGCGCTCGGCCTCGGGCTGGTCGCCCTGATCGGTCACGGCTCGATCCGGCAGGGCCTGGAGGGCACGGACCGGTCGGTCCTGGCCTCCATCGTCCCCGTGTTCGCGCTGCTCTTCTGGCTCCTACGCAAGCGCTTCCGGACCGCGCGCCAGGCTCGGATCATCCGGCCGCCCGTCCCCTGACGGCGCTTCGTCCGGCGTCAGCACCGGTAACCGGAGCGTGAATACCGCCCCGCCGTCCGGCGCGTTGCCGGCCGTCACCGAGCCGCTGTGCTGCGTGGCCACCTGGCGGACGATCGCCAGCCCGAGCCCACTTCCCTGCCGGCCGCGCGCTCCGGCCCCGCGGAAGAAACGATCGAACACGTGCGGAAGGTCGGCTTGGTCGATCCCGGGGCCGTGGTCGCGGACGGTCACGCCACTCGGGCCGGTCTCGATCTCCACGACGCCGCCCGGGAGCGAATGCCGGGCGGCGTTGTCCAGGAGGTTGTTGACCGCCCGGCCCAGACGCTCCGGGACCCCGCTGACGGTGGTTGAGGCCAGGTTGGCCCGGAACGTGATCTCGGGGAAGTTGCGTCGGGCCCGGTCGACCGACTCGGCCACGACCTGGTCGAGTTCGACCTCCTCGACCGACTCGGCCGGCAGGTCTCCGCGAGCCAGCTCAATCAGGTCGCCGACCAGGGCGCTCAGCTCCTCGCTCTGCTCGACCACGTCGGCCAGCATCCTCCGCCGCTCCGCCTCGCTCAGCCGCTGCTCGCCGGCCAGCAGCAACTCGATGTTGGTCCGGAGGCTCGTCACGGGCGTGCGGAGCTCGTGCGAGGCGTCGGCCACGAGCTGACGCTGGGCCTGCATCGATTCGTCCAGGGCGGTCCGCGAGGTCTGGAGCCGCTCGAGCATCGAGTTGAACCGGGTGGCCAGCTGGCCCACCTCGTCATCGGCCCGGACCTGGATCCGAGCTCCCAGATCCTCAGTCCGGCTGATGTGCTGGGCAGTGTCGGCCACCTCGGCCAGCGGGGCCAGCACTCGCCGGGCGGCCACCCGGCCCAGGACAGCTGCGAGGGCAATGCCGCCGACGATCAGCAGAAGCAGGATCAGGCGCAGGTTGGACAGGGTGTGGTCGACGTAGCCCAGCGGCCGGGCCAGCTCTACGGCCACCGGCTGGTCGTTATTCGCCATCACGGGGATCTTGAAAACGATCTCCCGCAGGTGACTGGACCCGACACGAACGTCGAGCATTATTGGGCCCGACTGACCAGCAGCGACCGCCGTGACCTGCGGGGTGATCGGAAGCTTGAGGTCGCCCAGGACGGGGGTGCCGTCGGCCGACACGATCTGGACATACGGGGCCGGGCCTCCCGCGCTGGCCGGGATACCGGGGAAGCGTTGATCCAACGAAGACAGGTTCTGCTCGACCATTGCCGCCTGAGCCCGCAGGGCGGTGTCCACCTGGGAGCGCAGCTGATGGCGCACGACGAAGTAGGCCACGCCGGCGACCAGAATCACCGCGACGCCCACCGCCACGGCGGCCACCATCCCCACTCGACGCCTCAGCGGCATTGGCTCTCCGTCAAGGCTCCCGGAGGATGTAGCCCACTCCGCGGACCGTGTGCAGCAGCCTCGGCTCTCCTCCGGCCTCGGTCTTGCGGCGCAGGTAGCCCATGTAGACGCCCAGGGCGTTGGACGTCGGCCCGAAGTCATAGCCCCACACGTACTCGAAGATCTGTGAGCGGCTGAGGACGTGCCGCGGGTGACGGAGGAAGAGCTCGAGGAGCAGGAACTCCGTCTTGGTCAGCTCTACGAGCCGGTCGCCGCGATGCACCTCGTGGGCCTGAGGATCCAGAACCAGGTCGTCGAACCGCAGCGCGTCCGAATCGCCGTCCTCACCTGTCCGGCGGAGCAGCGCCCTGAGCCGGGCCTGGAGCTCGCGGAGCGCGAATGGCTTGACCAGGTAGTCGTCGGCGCCGGCATCGAGCCCATTGACCCGGTCGTCGATGGCGTCGCGGGCCGTGAGCATCAGCACGGGAGTTCGGTCACCGGCCTTGCGCAACCGCCGACACACCTCCAGCCCGTCTACCCCGGGCATGGCGATGTCCAGGATCACGGCGTCCGCCGGGGCGCCGGCCAGCTCGTCGAGCGCCTCCTGGCCGTCGGCGGCCAGGGCGACGTCGTAGCTCTCCAGCGACAGGGCGCGCTCCAGCGCCCGCCTCACGGCGGGCTCGTCATCCACCACCAGTACACGGGCCATGCCAGGTCAATGATGACGGCAAAGGTGAAGAATCGGGAAAGATTCGGCGTGGTGCGCCCGGCCCTGGTGGGCCTATCGACCGGATCGGGAGGGCATAATGCGCGGCACGCCCGCCAAGCTCCTCACGCGCGCCATACTGATCGCGGCCGCAGCGGCGGCCGTGCTGGCGGCGCTTGGCAACTTCTCGCCCACGAATGCGGCGCGACGACCCGCACGCCCCGTGACGCTCACCCGCTACTCGCTGGTCCACGGCTGCTACGCGCTGCGCGCCTCGGGGGCCCGCCGGCCGACCGCCTCCGGTCCATTCCGGATGCAGGCTGCGGCGCTCGGGATCTACCTGCTCTACACGCCGCACGGGAAATTCCTGACCGCCGGATTCCACACGGTGAACACACCGAGCCGGGCCACCGAGTGGCGCGTCGACGGCAGCGCCAAGCGCGGGTTCACGATCACCAATCTCGCCACGCGCGCCCGCAGGCGGGTCGCCTTCCGCGCCGCCTCCGGCTGCGCCCGGTACCCCGAGGCCGGGGTGGACGCCACCGGGCCGGTGTTCAAGGGCGCCAGCCCGGAGGCCGCGGTGTTCGGAACGCTCGAGGGCCACGCCCACATCACGGCGTTCGAGTTCTTCGGAGGCGACTGGCACTGCGGCGACCGTGGAGCCCGTACGGAGCTCCCTACGCGCTGCCGGCCAGCTGCGCCCCCGACCAGCAGGGGAGTAACGGACAGGTCGAGGATTTCGAGGACTGGGGCGGAGCGCCCCGGCCGACGATGGTGGGCTGGCCGAAGTTCGAGAACTGGCCGAAGCCGACCACGCTGGCCGAGGAGGGCGACTACTACACGGGGATCGAGCGCGCGTGGAAGGCCGGGCTGCGGGTGCTCGTCACGAATCTGGTCGACAACGAGGCCCTGTGCTCGATCATGACCAAGCGACACAACCCCTGCAACGACATGGACGCGGTGCGGATCCAGAATCGGGACCTGCACGCGCTCCAGGGCTACATCGACGCCCAGTCGGGCGGGCCCGGCAGGGGCTGGTTCAGGCTCGTCACCAACCCGTTCCAGGCCCGGAGAGTGATCAACCAGGGGAAGCTCGCGGTGATCGAGGGGATTGAGGTCTCGCGTCTGTTCGGCTGTGGCGAGAAGTCGGGCGTGCCGCAGTGCAACGACCGGCAGATCAACGCCGGGCTCAAGGAGGTCGAGAGCCTGGGCGTGCGGACGTTCTTCCCGATCCATGAGTTCAACAACGCGTTCGGCGGCACGAAGATGCTCCCCGGCTCCCAGGGGACGATCGTCAACGCCGGCAACCGCCTGGAGACCGGGAGCTTCTGGACCCTCCAGCCCTGCCCGGCCAGGGACGAGGACGCCGAGCAGACCTCGGTTCCGGCCAGCGGGCCGCTGGCCAACCTGCTGAACGGCCCGCTCGCGAATGCTCTGGGCGGCAACCCCGTTCCCGTCTACGGACCGGGCGCGCAGTGCAACGTGCGTGGGCTGACCAGGCTCGGCGCGTACCTGATCCATCGAATGATCAAGCAGCACCTGATCATCCAGCTCGATCACATGGACTCAAAGACCGCCACCGCGGCGCTCTCGATCGCCAAATCCGCGCACTACGCCGGCGTCGTGTCGGCCCATTGCTGCTCCTCGCCCCAGCTGTTCAAGCGGATCTATGCGCTCGGCGGTTTCGTCAACCCGCCCGCCCAGCCGACCCTGTCAATGGTCGGGATCTGGAAGATCGACAAGGCGATGAGCAGCCCCAGATACAGGTTCGGGTTCGGTTGGGGTTCGGACGAGAATGGCCTGGCCGAGCAGCCCGGACCGTCAGGCAAGACGATCCACTACCCATTCAAGTCCTACGACGGCCGCGTCACGTTCACTAAGGAGCAGTGGGGCGATCGCAAGTTCAACTTCAATACCGACGGGCTGGACAACTACGGGATGTACGCCGATTGGCTGCACCAGCTCCAGCTGACCGGCGGCCCCCCCGTGATGAAGGACATGATGGGCGGCGCCGAGGCCTACCTGGAGATGTGGGAGCGTGCGTACGGAGTGCCCACCACCCACTGCCAGTCTCCGGACGCGCTCGGGACCTCGCTCCGGCTCGGGGATACGTTCGAGCGGGCGCTCTACCGCGCCGGGCAGCCGGCCTTGAGACCCGGCCGCTCGTACCGCTACTGCGTCTCAGGGGGCGGACGCGCCGCCCTCGTCTTCGGCTCGGGCGGTCGAGCGGTGCTGGCCGTCGCGACGGGGCGCCGTGCCCACCGGCCGAAGGGCCCGCGCCACATGCTCTATCCGGGGGTATGGCGCGCCGGCCACTACGTGTACGGAGCGGGGTTTGTCGCGATCGCGGCGGCCTCCGAACTCCGCAGCCCGGCCCGGCTGCGCTCCGACCTCCGCGCCGCCGGGCTCTGAGGTCCCAGCCTGAGTGTCGCTCGAGCGCTACCGGTCCAAGCGCGACTTCAGCGAGACGCCTGAGCCGGCCCCCCGCCGCCGGCGGACCAAACGCGAGGCCGAGCCGCGCTTCGTCGTCCAGGAACACCACGCCACCCGGCTGCACTGGGACCTCCGCCTGGAGCACGACGGTGCGCTGGCCTCGTGGGCCGTCCCGAACGGGATTCCGGCCACGCCGGCGGACAACCGGCTCGCCGTGCGGACCGAGGATCACCCGCTGGAGTACCTGGAGTTCCACGGGGACATTCCGCAGGGCCAGTACGGCGCGGGCACGATGACGATCTGGGACCGGGGGACGTACGACCTCCACAAGTGGGAGGAGCGCAAGGTCGAGGTGACGTTTCACGGCGAGCGGCTCCGGGGGCGCTACGGGCTGTTCCCGATCGGCCGCGCGGCGGGCGGGGATCTCAAGGAGAAGGACTGGATGATCCATCGGATGGATCCTCCCCAGGATCCGGACCGCCGGCCGATGCCCGAGCGGATCGTCCCGATGATGGCCCGGTTGACGGCCAGCCTTCCGCCCGATCAGGCCCGGTGGTCGTTTGAGGTCAAATGGGACGGAGTGCGAGCCATCGCCTACTGCCAGCCCGGGCGGTTGCGGCTGGAGAGCCGCAACCTGAACGAGATCACCGACACATACCCCGAGGTGCGGGGCCTGATCGAGGACCTGGGGATGCACGAGGCCGTCCTGGATGGCGAGGTCGTGACCTTCGATTATTCGGACCCCGCCCACCCCCGACCGAGTTTCGAGCTGCTCCAGCGGCGCATGCACGTGACATCCCCCTCGGCGGTGCGCCGCCTGAGGTCAAGCCACCCGGTGGTGTACGCGATCTTCGACCTCCTGTTCCTCGACGGGCGCTCGCTGATGGACCTGCCCTACACCGAGCGGCGGGCCAGGCTGGAGGCGCTCGAGCTGGGCGGCCCGGCCTGGCGGGTCCCGTCCACCCAACAGGGCGACGGGGCGGCACTGCTCCAGGCCACCGCTGCCCAGGGACTCGAGGGCGTGATGGCCAAGCGGCTTGACTCCACCTACGAGCCCGGGCGGCGCTCGGGGGCATGGCTGAAGATCAAGCACACCCTGCGCCAGGAGCTGGTGATCGGTGGCTGGATCCCGGGAGAAGGCCGGCGAACCAAGCGGATCGGCGCTCTGCTGATGGGCTACTACCGCGACGGACAGTTCGTGTACGCCGGGCGTGTGGGCACTGGCTTCACCGAGCGCTCGCTGGGCGAGCTCCAGGCTCGCCTGGAGCAGTATCGCCGCAAGACAAGCCCGTTTGGGAATCCGGGTCCCGCCCACCCGGGCGGGAATCCAATTCCCCGAGAGGCCGTGTTTGTAGAGCCCTGCCTGGTGGCGGAGATCGAATTCCGCGAGTGGACGCGGGACGGGGTCATGCGCGCGCCGTCGTTCAAGGGCCTGCGCGACGACAAGGCGCCCCGCGAGGTCGTGCTCGAGTCGGAACCGCCGGCCGTCCAGGGGAACGGCGCGTCGTCGAGCGCCGAGCTGCCGCCCGACTCGCCGCAGGCGCTGTTCGACGAGGTCGAGCAGCTCGCCGGCGGAGTCCTGATGGTCCTCGTGGAGGGTCGCCGGCTGCGCATCACGAATTGGGACAAGGTGCTGTTCCCGCGCACGGGCTTCACCAAGGGCCAGCTCGTCGCCTACTACGGCCGCATCGCCCCCGCGCTGCTCCCGCACATCAAGGACCGGCCGCTGACCCTGAAGCGTTATCCCGAGGGCGTCGAGGCCCAGTACTTCTACGAGAAGCAGGCACCGTCGCACCGCCCCGACTGGGTGCAGACCGAGCGGATCGGCGGCATCAACTATGTCCTGGCCCAGGATCGGCCGACGCTGGTCTGGCTGGCCAATCTGGCCGACATCGAGCTCCACACCTCGCTGTCACTGGCCGGCAGCCCGCAGGAGCCCACGCTGCTGGCCTTTGACCTGGATCCCGGGGCTCCCGCGGGCCTGGTCGAGTGCTGCCAGGTGGGCCAGGTCCTGCACGGCCTGTTCAGCCAGCTGGGGATTCAGAGCTTCGCCAAGACCTCCGGCTCAAAGGGCCTTCAGGTCTACGTCCCGCTCAACAGCGGAGCCTCATATGAGCAGACCAAGCCGCTGGCCCGGCGGATCGCCGAGCTGCTGGAGCAGCGGATGCCCGAGCTGGTGGTCTCCCGCATGACCAAGCGGCTCCGCCCGGGCAAGGTGCTCGTCGACTGGAGTCAGAACGACCCTCACAAGACGACGGTCACCGTGTACTCAGTGCGCGCGCGCGAGCGGCCGACCGTGTCCACACCGGTGTCATGGGACGAGGTGGACCGGTGCCGGCAAAACGCCGATCCCGAGCTGCTGACGTTCGACACGGAGGCGGTGTTGAGGCGGGCGGCCGAGCAGGGCGACCTGTTCGCGGACGTGGTCAGCCTGAGACAGATGGTCCCCGCCCTGGGCTGAGTAAGCTAGCCCCCTCTGGCGCATGGCGGCCCTGGACCCCATCACTCTGCGCAACCGCTTGCTGGTCGCTACTTCCATGTGGAAGGAGACGATCGCCGAGCCGCTGCCCCGGCTCGCGCCTGGCGATCCGGCCGATCAGATTCAGACCTTTGAGCTGCAGCTGGTGGACCGGCTGTGGGAGAGCGCGACGCCGGACAACGCCCGGGACATCGCCGACCGCACGTGGGACATGGTGCACGACCGCGACGATGACGACGAGGTCAAGAAGCGCGTGGTCCAGTGCCATGAGGCACTGGCCCGGCTGACCCGTCTGGGCGACTGACCGCCCCCGCGGCGTCCGGCGCGTCGGCTGCCGCCGCGCCATTTCCTCGACCGTCCGGGCTTGGCTCGGACCCCCGGGCCAGAACATTGCGGGGCAGCCCGGCCGCCTCGTAGGCCTGGGCTTCGTCCACCGTCTCGTGCTCGAGCAGGCTGGCGACGAGCGAGTCCAGGTTGGCCCGATGCTGGCGGAGGAGGTCCAGAGCCTCGTCGTGGGCCGCGTCCACGATCCGCCTGACCTCGTCGTCGACCAGGCGCTGCGTGGACTCGGACGTCCCGTGGTCGCCGGTGACAAACGGACTCGCGCCCTCCATCGGGACCACGGCGATCGGGCCGATCGCCCGGCTCATCCCCCAGCGCCCCACCATCTGCCGGGCGATCCGGGTCAGGTGCTGGATGTCCGACTCGGCCCCGGTGGTGATGTCGCCGAACACGACCTCCTCGGCCGCCCGGCCCCCCAGCGCGACCTTGATCTGAGCCAGCAGGTAGCGCTCGTCGAAGTTGAACCTGTCGGCGTCAGGCGCGGAGAAGGTGACCCCCAGCGACTGGCCGCGGGGGATGATTGACACCTTGCGCACGGGGTCCGCGCCCGGGGTGACCATCCCTACGATCGCGTGGCCGGCCTCGTGGTAGGCCGTTCGCCGACGGTCATCCTCGGTCAGCAGCACCTTCCGCTCGGCGCCCAGGATGATCCGCTCGAGCGCCGCCGACAGGTCCGACGGTGTGACCCGCTCGTGATCATGGCGGGCGGCCAGCAATGCGCCCTCGTTGACCAGGTTGGCCAGGTCGGCGCCCACCATTCCGGGGGTGGCCGCGGCGATCCCGCCCAGGTCGACCTCTTTGGACAATGGCACCGAACGGGTATGGACCCGGAGGATCGCCTCGCGCCCGACCCTGTCGGGGGGCTGGACGGACACCCGGCGATCGAAGCGCCCGGGCCGGAGCAGGGCCGGGTCCAGGATCTCCGGGCGGTTGGTCGCTCCGAGCACGATCACGCCGGTCCGGGGATCGAAGCCGTCCATCTCGGTCAGGATCTGGTTGAGCGTCTGCTCGCGCTCGTCGTGGCCCCCTGAGATGTTGGCGCCGCTGGAGGCGCGCGAGCGGCCGATCGCATCCAGTTCGTCAATGAAGATGATCGCCGGCGCGGCTGCCTTGGCCTGGGCGAAGAGATCCCGGACGCGGGAGGCTCCAACTCCCACGATCATCTCCACGAACTCCGAGGCCGACATCTGGAAGAAGGGGACCTCCGCCTCGCCGGCCACCGCTCGGGCCAGGAGTGTCTTGCCCGTGCCGGGGGCGCCGCTGAGCAGGACGCCGCGGGGGATCTTGCCCCCCAGGCGGATGTACTTCTGGGGGTTCTTGAGGAAGTCGACGATCTCGTGGAGCTCTTCCTTGGCCTCGTCGATCCCGGCCACGTCGTCGAACGTGACCCGCTGCTCGGAGGCCTCGACCCGCCGAGCCTGGGAGCGCCCGAAGCTCATCAGCCCACCCGCGCCGCCGGCATTGGCCGCCCGGCGCATCAGCAGGACGAACAGGAGGACCAGCAGAAGGGTCGGCCCGAAGCCCAGCAGCAGCTCGGACAGGAACGAGGGGCCGTTGCTGATCGGCTGGGCGTTGATCGTCACGCCCTCCTTCTTGAGCAGCGAGAACAGCTGGCCGCCCGGCACGAAAGACGGAATCTGGGTTGAGAAATTGACCGTCGGCTGAACCTGCTTCGAGTTGGCGGGGTACCGGACCGCCTGCCTGAACGTGCCCTGGACCGCGTCTCCGGTTGAGGAGACGTCCTTGACGTTGCTGCCCTGGACCTGGCTGATGAACGTGGGGTAGAACGGGATCTCCACGCGCGCGCCTGACTGCAGGGCCTGCGAGGAGATCCATAGGTTCAGGGCCAGGAGCCCCACCACGACCGCGACGATCATCCACCGAGAGTTGGAGCGCCTGGGAGGCTGTCCCCCCGATCCGGCCGCGCCGCGGCCGTCGGGGGCCGGCGTCACCCGCCATCCCGGCGCCTGGACCTCCCCGCGCGACCCCCGCCGGCTCTCCGTCTGACGGCCGGAGTCCCGGGAGTTGCCACGCCGCGAGGGCTGGCCACGGGTCGGTTCGTCGTCCATCCTTGAGCTGATTGTGTCAGGCGCTGTTGGGCCTCACGCGTCTTCCAGGCGGGTCCGAAACCCCTGGGACCCGACGACGGCCGCGCCGGCGGCCGAGGCCCGGTCGGCCAGCCATCGGTCCGAGGTCACGACGCGAACGGCCGCCGGGTTTGCGTCGGCCTTCAGCAGACGCACTATCTCGTCGTCGGCGGCGTCGGCCCTGGGCTTGGGGGCATGGCGGACATCGATGACCGTTGAGCGGATCGGAGGCCGGGGCGGGCGCTCAAAGACGACCGTGACGTCCTCGCCCTCGGCCGCCGCCCACCGCTCCAGCAGGTCCACCAGACGGAGCATGGCGGCGTCGCGGTCCTTCCACCACGCGTCGGGCCGCGTCCCGATCACGTTCATGCCATCGATGAGCCAGCGCATGGTGATCAGGCTGAGGGGCGGGGGCGGGTGCCTCGTCGTGCGGGAGGGGTGCGTCTCCAGGGCGAGCTCGCGTGGAGGGGCGGGCTGCGGGGAGGGGCGGGCTGCGGGGAGCGCTCGCGGGGTGCTGATCGGGCTCGTCGCGGTCAGAGCCTGCCCGGCGGGGGCGGTGTGGGCGCGGTAGGGCGGGTGTGGTGCAGCGCCACAAAGCGCCCTGCAGCCGGGAGGCTGGGTGACGCTAGTCACGTATAGCTGCACCAACGACGCCGAGCCCCGGCTGGCGCGGGCGGTTTGTTATGCCACACGGCATTCCCGACCTCCCACCCGGACGACCCGCCCCCGCGCCAGGCAACCCAACCAAGGCAACCGGTGCCGAAAAATGCTGACTATTTCGGCAAAAGTCAGCACGCTCCGGCTCCGGCTCCGGCTACGGCTCCGGCTCCGGCTCCGGCTCGGGCTCCGGCTCCGGCTCGGGCTCGGGCTTCGGCTCCGGCTCCGGCTCCGGCTCGGGCTCCGGCTCCGGCTCGGGCTCCGGCTCCGGCTCCGGCAGAGGCTGGTCGGCTGCGGGCCGGCTCCGGCCGGCCCCGCCTACTCGTCCCCTCCCGGCCGCCTGCGGTCGCGCTTGCGCTCCGACCGGTGGCGCTTGGCGGCCAGCCGCCGCTGGACGGAGCCGGTCGTGGGGCGCGTGGGGTGCCGGGGTCTGCGGGTGGCCAGACCGCCGGAGAGGCGCCGGCGCAGGCGCTCCAGGGCCAGCTCGCGGTTGCGGGTCTGGCTGCGCGCGTCCTGGGCTATGGCCACCACCCGTGGGCCGAGCCGGGCCATCAGCCGCTGCTTCTGCTCGTCGGTCAGGCTGCCCGATGAGGCCACGTCGAAGATCGCCTCCACCCGGGAGGCGGTCACGTTGGCGTGCTGGCCGCCCGGGCCGGAGGACCGGGATGTTCGGATGACGATTTCGGAAAGTGGGACCTGTACGCCCGCTCCTATGGGCATCGGATTCTGCATGGGTGCAAACAATGACCGTAACCGGGGACCCAGCGTGCTACCGTGGCCGCATTCAGGCCGCCCCGTCCAAGCGGGCGGCGAGTTCAACTGCCGGCCAAGGGGGCATCACGAAGGTCCTCCGCGGTAGCAGGAGCACCACCAGGAGGACTATTTCTCATGCCAACGGGAACCGTCAAGTGGTTCAACGACGAGAAGGGTTTTGGCTTCATCGCCTCTGACGATGGCGGCCGTGACCTATTCGTCCATCACTCGAGCATCAACTCGGACGGCTATCGCTCGCTCGTTGAGGGGAGCAAGGTGTCGTTCGAGGAGGAGGAAGGGCCCAAGGGGCCCAAGGCGATAAACGTCCAGAAGCTCTAGCGGCGGTCGGTGGGGGCCCGGGTCGCCCTCGCAGGAGAGCGCCCCGGCTGCCCTCACAAACTCCTAAAAAGGCCCGTCCCACCGGGTCCCTACAATTGGTAAGCGGCTAGAGGGCAGCCGAAACCTATGAACAAGGTCATCGAAGAACGCGAACGGGTCGTGGTCCGCTTCGCGGGTGATTCCGGCGACGGGATGCAGCTCGCGGGCAGCCGGTTCACCGATGCCACGGCGGTGCTGGGCAACGACCTGGCCACGCTGCCGAACTTCCCGGCTGAGATCCGGGCTCCGGCGGGGACGCTGGCCGGCGTGTCGGCCTTCCAGATCCACTTCGCCTCCCGCGACATCCTCACCCCGGGAGATGCCCCGAACGTGCTCGTGGCGATGAACCCGGCCGCGCTCAAGGCCAACCTGGCCGAGGTGGAGAAGGGCGCCACGATCATCGTCAACCAGGACGCGTTCACCAAGCGCAACCTGGAGAAGGCCGGCTACGACTCGGACCCGCTCGAGGATGGGTCGCTGAGCGGCTATCGGGTCCACCAGGTCCCGATGACCTCCCTGACCACCAAGGCGGTGGAGGAGGTTGAAGAGGCCTCGACCCGCGACGCCGGCCGGGCCAAGAACCTGTTCGCGCTGGGGCTGCTGTCGTGGCTATACGGCCGGCCCACGGATGTCATAAGCCGCTGGATGGAGCAGAAGTTCGGCCGCAACCCGGCCGTGCTCAAGGCCAACCTGGCGGCCTTCCAGGCCGGCTGGTCGTTTGGTGAGACCACCGAGCTCCTGGACGTTCAGTACCTGGTCAAGCCGGCCACGGATGTTCCGCCAGGGACCTACCGCAACGTCAACGGCACCACCGCGCTGGCCCTGGGCCTGGTGGCCGCCAGCGTGCGCAGCCGGTTGCCCCTGCTGCTGGCCAGCTACCCGATCACCCCGGCGTCCGAGCTCCTGCACGAGCTCTCTCGCCACCAGAACTTCGGCGTCAGGACGATCCAGGCCGAGGACGAGATTGCCGCCGCCGGGATGGCCCTCGGAGCCGCCTTCGGCGGCCGGCTGGGCGTGACGGCGACCAGCGGACCCGGGCTCGACCTGAAGGCCGAGACGATCGGACTGGCCGTCGCGCTCGAGCTTCCAATGATTGTGGTCGACGTCCAGCGGGCCGGTCCGTCCACGGGCATGCCGACCAAGACCGAGCAGTCCGACCTGCTGGCGGCGCTTTACGGGCGCCACGGCGAGTCGCCTCTGCCCGTGCTGGCTCCCACCACGCCGGCCGGCTGCTTTGAGACGGCATTTGAGGCCGTCCAGATCGCAATCCGGTACCGGACGCCGGTGATCCTCCTGTCCGACACCTTCCTGTCCTCGTCCTCCGAGCCCTGGCGGCTGCCCGCCGTCGCCGACCTGGTGGACATCGACCCGGATTTCGCGGTGGCGCCGCCCGAAGGCGAGGCGTTCCTGCCCTACGCGCGGGACGACCGACTGGCCCGCCCCTGGGCGATTCCCGGCACCGCGGGCCTCCAGCACCGGATCGGCGGGCTGGAGAAGGCCGACCAGACGGGCAATATCTCCTACGACGGGGCCAACCACGCCCTGATGACCGAGCTCAGGGCCCAGAAGATCGCGAGAATCGCCGGCGAGATCCCCCCGCTGGAGGTCGATGCAGATCCCGAGGCCAAGCTCCTGGTTCTGGGGTGGGGGTCGAGCCAGGGCCCGATCCGGGCCGGGGTCCGCCGGGCCCGCCTGGAGGGCCACCGCGTGGCCGCCGCCCAGCTGCGTCACCTGAACCCGCTGCCGGCCAACATCGACGAGGTGCTGCGCTCGTTTGAGCGGGTGCTCGTGCCGGAGATGAACAGCGGCCAGCTGGCCCAGATCCTCCGGGCCCGGACGCTGCTCGACATCGAGTCCTACTCCAAGGTCCGGGGCCAGCCACTCCAGGCGGCCGAGATCGAGCAGCTGATCATGGAGCGCCAATGAGCGAGGACGCGATCAACGTCAACGGGCATGCCAACGGCAAATCGCAGGCGACCGGAAATGGCGGCGGAGCGCCGGTCGCGCTGACCAAGGCGGATTTCCAATCCGACCAGGAAACACGCTGGTGCCCAGGTTGCGGCGACTACGCCGTCCTGTCAGCCGTTCAGCAGTTCATGCCGGAGCTGGGCATACCGCCCGAGCGGATCGTGTTCATCACGGGAATCGGGTGCGCCGGCCGCTTCGCCTACTACATGGACACGTATGGGATGCACGGCATCCACGGCCGCGCGCCCGCGCTGGCCACGGGTCTGGCGGCCACGCGGGACGACCTGTCGATCTGGGTGGTGACCGGGGACGGCGACTCGCTGTCGATCGGCGGCAACCACCTGATCCACGCCCTGCGCCGCAACGTTCCGGTCAAAATCCTGCTCTTCAACAACCAGATATACGGGCTCACCAAGGGGCAGGCCTCCCCGACGAGTGAGCTGGGCAAGATCACCAAGTCGACGCCGTTCGGCGTCGCCGACCAGCCGTTCAACCCCGTGTCACTGGCCCTGGGCGCCGAGGCGACGTTCGTGGCCCGGACGATCGATCGCGACCGCCGTCATATGACCGACGTATTGCGCGCGGCGGCCGAGCACGAGGGAGCGGCGCTGGTCGAGATCTACCAGAACTGCCCGGTCTTCAATGACGGCGCCTTTTCGGCCCTGACGGAGAAGGACACCAAGGACCTCAACCAGATCCGCCTGGAGGCCGGCGAGCCGATCAGGTTCGGGACGGAGCGTGAACGTGGCGTGGCTCGAGCGGCCGACGGCGGTCTGGCGATCGTCGACGTGGCCGAGACGGGGGAGGAGGCCCTGATCATCCACGACCCGGGCCGCCCGATCCGAGCCTGGCCTTCTCACTGGCTCGCCTGGCCGACGACCCCACGCAGCCCACACCGATTGGCATCTTCCGGGCCGTCGACCGTCCCGTGTATGGCCGCGGCGGCAACGTCCGCCCCGAGCCCGCCTCCGAGTCCGAGCTCGAAGAGCTTCTGCTCGGCGGCGACACGTGGACCGTGGCCTGACCGGCCCGGACACCCGGACCGTATCTGGCCAGGAGGGTCAGCCCGTGGCCAGGCCGGCGGCCCGGAAGCAGGCCTTCCACCCGCCGCGCTCGAACAGCGCGGTCGTGCAGTAGACCGCCCGCGGGTAGTAGGGGCCCAGGACCCGGAATGGATCTGAGGTCGGGCCGCTCTGCGTGACACGCTGGATGGCGTGGGCGAAGTGTGGGCTGGGGAGCATGTTGCGCTCCATGACCTGGGCCGAGTACTGGTCGCCACCCCAGGGAAGCCACGTGACGCCGTCGCTGGCTCGCGCGTTGGCTGGCCGGGCGTCGGGGTCAGAGACCACATACGTCACGGAGCCGTGGCGAACGGCGGCGGCGTAGTCGGCCGCGCAGCCGTAGCCGGCCTCGCCCTGGGCGTCGTAGGTGCAGAACGACCAGTAGCGCAGCTGGTGGCGGCCGTACACCGGCTGCCCCAACCTGTTGTTCGGGAAGGTGGCCACCCGGGCGTGGACCACCACCAACCTTCCGTACCGCCTGGAGATGGTCGTCCACAGGTACGCGTTCTGCCTGTTGCCGAGCTTGCTCCCAAACGATCGAGCCCAGACGGGGATGCGGCTGGCCCCGGGCACGTTCTGAGCGGGCGCGAAGGAGGGGTAGTCGAGGTTGGCGAAGGCCGCGTAGATGGCCGAGCCTCCCCGGGGGGTGACCGTGGCGCACCCGGGCTGGGTCACGGTGCCCTGGCGGCTCTGGATGTTCACGGCCGGATAGGAAACGCTCCCGCTCGGGCTGGTGGGGTCGGTGGGCACGTAGATCCGGTAGATCAGCATGGCCGTTGGCCCCAGGCCCTTTGGGTTGACGTACATCGTGTTGCGAGCCGGGTGGCGGGGGCGCGGGATGAAATCGATGTGGGCCGTATACGCATCTCCCGACCCCGGGCGCACGGCGCGCCGGAAGGGATTCCCGCTGTGCGGATCCGGATCGATCTGCCGGTCATAGATGGTGGCCGCGGCCAGCTGAGTTTGGTCGTTGTAAACGTGGAAGGAGAAGTAGCGAGCGAACGGATACTCGCCCCGGATCTGCACGCGCTCCCCCGTCTGCACGGGGAGGTTGTCGGCCACGTAGTAGGCGTCCAGATCCGGCGCGCCGATGTTTACGTCGCGCTGGTCGCTCTCACCGGCCCAGGCGCAGGGGGCCGAGGCGGACGGCGGCGCGGCCCCGTGAGCCGCCGGCGCGCCCGACCAGGCGGCCAGCACGGCCAGAGCGACGCCCGCCGCGGCCAAGCCGCCCAGGCCTCGCCGGTCCCATGCCTTGATAAGTAAGTCAATCATCTTGCTTGACTTTAGCGGAGCCCTCCTCCCGAGCAGGACGACTTTCGGACGATCCGGTGGCGGGCGAGCGTGGCTGCTGGGCGCGGCGTCGCCCCTACGAGTCGGCCACGTAGCCGCCCTCGGGCTCGAGCGGCAGGCCGGCTGACTGCCAGTCCAGCAGCCCTCCGGTCATGTTGTGCGCGTCGTAGCCGGCCTGGCGGAAGGCCTCGGTGGCCATCGCCGAGCGAGCTCCGCTGCGGCAGTAGAAGACGACGGGACGGTCGCGATCGATGGCCTGCGCGTTGGCCGTCAGCTCGCCAAGCTCGATCAAACGTGAGCCTGAGATCCGGCCGGCCTCATACTCGCGGACCTGACGCACGTCGATCAGCTGGACGTTCTCCTGGGCGCGGAGCTCGGCCACCTGCTGGGGCGTGTAGTCGCCGTCCATATGGGCCGAGCGTAGCGCGGGGCGTGTGTGGCCAGGGGGTGGTCAGGCGGCCCGGAAGACGCGGAAATCCCCGCTCACCGTGTTGCCGCGGATCACCACGGTTGGGCCCGACCGGGGGTCCGGCGCCTCGCCGAGCGGGATGTCAGAGCTCAGCTGGCCGGAGGCCGACCCGGCGTCGATGTCGATGCTCGTGCCGGGGGCGATCCCCAGCTCGACGGACCCGGAAACGCTCTGCACGTTGGTCTCGCCCTCGCGCAGTGACCCGACGTGCACCGCGCCGGACACCGACCTGACCGACACCGAGCCATCGACCGAGTCGGCGGCCACGTCGGCCGAGACGGTGCGGGCCGTCAGATTTCCGGCGACGCGGGGGAGTCGTACCTGTCCGCTCACCGTTTCTGCCTTGGCGTCCCCGGCCACCTCGCCGGTCACCAACAGCTCGCCGGAGGCGGATTTCATCTGAACGGCCCCGAACGCTCCTCCGAGTGTTGCGTCCCCGGAGGCGGTCACGATCTCCACCTTGGTCCCGTGCGGGACCCGGGCCTGGACGTGCCAGCGGTCGTCGATCCGGTCGAAGAGCCCGGGGAACGACCTCCGGCGCTGCTGAATCACGAGCCGGTCGCCGATCAGCTCCACTCGCGTTGCGTCGACGAGCTTCTGCGAGCCCTCCAGGCTCACGGTGGAGTCGTGGCCGTCGACGGTGGCGATCTGGACGTCGCCGGCGCCGAAGGTTACCTCCAGCTTGACCGGACCGGGGGTGGCGAATTGCTGCTCAGTCATGGAGGTTCCTTTCAGTTACGGCCGTAGCCGGTCAGCCGGTGACGGCCGCTGGTGACGGTGGGACGGGGCTCGACGGCCCGGGTGAGGGTCTGGACGAGCCAGGTGTTCAGGGAGACGCGGTGGGCCGCTGCCGCCGCCTCGAGCCGGGCTTTGAGGCTGTCGGGGAGGCGCAGGGTGACGCGGGCGTCGAGGGCCTCGTCCGTGGTCTCCGCAGCCGCCGGCTCGGCGTCGTCGATGTAGATCAGCTCCGGGTCGCGACCCGCCACTCGGACCTCGACCCGGCCCGCCTTGAGCTGAGCGTTCAGTTCCAGTGCCGCCTCGGCCAGCGCCTCCTGGAGACGGCGACCCAGCGACGACTCGAGCGCCATCGAGAGGGCGTCTGCGGCCCGGGCGGTCGTGTCATCGCCAACCGCGGCGATGCGAGCCAGGTCTTCGCGGAGCGCCTGAACGTAGCCTTCGAGCTGCATGACTGCATAATGACATCATTTTGCAGTCGCGTCAAGTCAAGTTGATGTCACGAGGCATCACGGGGCCGATGGTGCTTGACTTTCGGGAATCGGTATGGCCAGGGTGAGCGTGCGCTACATCGTCGATGACGTCGACGCCGCGATCGGCTTCTATTGCGGCCAGCTCGGCTTCAACGAGGACATGCACCCGGCGCCCACGTTCGCCATGCTCTCCCGCGGAGACCTCCGGCTCGTGCTGAGCGCCCCGGGCGGCGGTCCGGGAGGCGGTCAGGAGATGCCGGACGGGACCATGCCCGAGCCCGGCGGCTGGAACCGGTTTCAGCTCGAGGTGCAGGACATCGACGCCACGGTGGCCCGGCTGAGGGAGGGCGGGGCCCGGTTCCGGAACGAGATCATCATCGGTGTGGGGGGCAAGCAGGTCCTGGTGGAGGACCCGGCGGGGAACCCGGTGGAACTGTTCGAGCCCACTCGAGACGAGGCGCGACTGTCGGGCTGAGGTCCCCGGCCGGGCTCCCGGGCCCGCGAGGGCCTCCGAGGGCTTCCGAGCCGTTTTGGGCGCCGGCGCCCAAAACGGCTCGTGCGACATCCCTCCGCAGGATCAGCTACTGTGCGCGCCGAACTAAACCAGCCGAACCCCAGACGCCACGGCGCCTGGAGGCCGGGAACCCGTAGAGCCTCACGGCTCAGGGGCGAATCGCCGCCACAGCGGCGTAGCGCGATCTCTTTCAGCGCGAGCCCGTCAGCTAACCCGGTAGGCATGAGAAAGAGAGTGGGTGGTCAAGCTGTACGAGGTTCTCCTCGGTCGTATCGGGCGTACCGGAGCAGTGGCTCTGGCGGCGGTTTTGTTGTCGGCCGGCTCAGCGGTGGCAGCAGGGGGTGGCGGTTCGATGAGCGCCGGCGGGGGTTCCTCCGCCAGTGGCTCGAGGGCCGGTAGTTCAGGCTCCTCGAGCGGAGGAGCCGGCATGTCCGGCGGAGGCCACGCTTCCAGCGCCAGCAGCCCGTTCGGCGCCCGGACGCTCCGGCAGGGGATGAGCGGCAGCCAGATCAGGCTGCTCCAGTTCTACCTGGACGTGGCCGGCTACCGAACCTCCGTGGACGGCTACTTCGGCCCAGGGACCAAGAAGAGCGTGATGAATTTCCAGCGCTCCTGGGGGCTGAGCGCCACCGGAGTCGTCAGGGAGCCCGACGGCCGGGCTCTGGGCGGGAAGGTCCAGCAGATCGACTCGGTCAAGCCCAGCGCCCGGACGGCCATCAACTCCGACGGTACGGCCACGGCAGCGTCGAATGCTCCCGCCGCGGTCCAGTGGATGATCGCCGGGGCCAACCGGATCATCAACTCGTCCTACTGCTACGCGGGCGGCCACGGCCAATGGAAGTCCAGCTGCTATGACTGCTCGGGGTCGGTGAGCTACCTGCTCCACGCCGCCTACATGCTTCCCACGGCCGAGGACTCGACCCAGCTCGAGGACTACGGAGCCCCCGGGAAGGGCAGGTGGGTGACGATCTACGCGGACTCGAGCCATACCTTCATCGTGGTCGATGGCCGGGCCTTTGACACGGCAGATTACGGCGGGCCCAACCGTCCTTCGGGGACCGGTCCCCGGTGGCGGTCCAACCCGCGCGGCAACCTGGCCGACGGCGGCAACTACGTCGTGCGGCACCCGCCGGGGCTCTAGTGCCCCGGCGGTGCCACCGAACCTCTGAGTCGCGATTCTAGGACAGACGGTCAGCTCGCCAGCTGGGCGGCGGCCTCGGCGCTCGCCGGGGCCTGGCTGGTCGACCGTCGAGCCGGGTGCAGTCGCTCGAGCACGACGCGGCACCCCTTGCTCGGCGCCGCCGTGACGTTGCGGAGCTTGGAGCGCTCGGGCGCCGGCGCGGCCGCTCGCAGCTGCGCTTGCTCCAGGATCGTCCGGATCATCACCCGCATCTCAAACTGGGCGAAGGCGGCGCCGATGCAGCGACGGACGCCGCCGCCGAAGGGGATCCAGGCATAGGTATCGGGCGCCTGCTCCAGGAAGCGCTCGGGCCGGAATTCGTCCGGCGCCGGATACAGGTCCTGCCGGAAGTGGATCGCCGCGATCGCCGGCATCACCAGGGTGCCGGCTGGGATCCTGAGCCCCCCGAGCTCTATCTCCTGCGTGAGCTTGCGGCTGACGTCGGTCACCACCGGCCGGATCCGCAGCGCCTCCTTGACCGTCGCGTCCAGGTATTCGTCGCCCTCGGGCAGCGAGCCGGTCAGCCGCTCGAGCACCCGCGGGGTGCGGAGCAGGCGCTCAAACGCCCAGGCCACGGAGGTCGCGGTCGTCTCATGTCCGGCCGCCAGAACGGTCACCAACTCATCCCGCAGCTCGTGGCGCGACATCGGCTGACCGGCATCGTCGGTGGCGCGCACGAGCAGCGACAGGACGTCGTCGCGCTCGGCCAGGTCGGGCTCGGCCCGGCGCCGCTCGATCTCCTCGTACAGGAAGGCGTCCAGGGCGTCTCGGGCGCGCTTGAAACGGACCCACGGGCTGAGCGGGCCCAGGTCGCGCCGGACAATTGGAAACACGCTGATCAGGTGGGCGCGGTCGGCGAACTGCTTGACCAGCTCGCGAGCCCGCTGAAACCGCGCCTGCTCGCGCACCCCGAAGACGGCCCGCAGAATGACCTCGAGCGTGACCTCGCGGGTGTGATCGTGCAGGGCGAACGGCTGGCCCGGCACCCAGCTGGCCAGGTCGCGCTCGGTGACCGAGCGGATCGTGTCCTCCCAGCGCCGGATGTTCGCGCCGTGAAACGGACCCAGCAGCAGCTTGCGCTGACGCATGTGCGGCTCCTCGTCGAGCGTGAGCAGCGAGTGCGAGCCCACGGTCGGCTCCAGCACCGCCTTGCTGGACTCGCCGGAATGGAAGGTCCTGGGGTCACCGGCAAACACCTGACGGACGAGCTCGGGGTCGGCGACGCTCACGATCGGCGGAAAGCCCGGGAAGCGCGGCGAGGCGATCAGGCCAAAGCGGGCCGAGAACCAGCGGATGTAGCCAATCGGGTCCCGGGCGTAACCAAGGCCGTTGACCACGGCGGGTACCCGAGACCCTGGTAGCTCCCGCACGTCCATACCCAGGAAGGCTACCCCTAGCCCGGCTAGCATCAGTGGCCCAATGTCAGCTCTGGCCGAGCTCTACACGATCCCCCAGGATTACCTGGATTTCCGTCAGACGATCCGGCGGATTGCCCAGGAGCGGATCGCCCCCCGGGCGGCGGAGATCGACGAGCGGGCGGAGTACCCGCACGACCTGAGAGCGCTGCTGGCAGAGCAGGATGTGCTGGGGCTGCCGTTCGAGTCCGAGTACGGCGGCACCGGAACCGGGGCGCTGATGCTCAACATGGCGATCGAGGAGATCGCCAAGGCCTGCGCATCCACGGCCCTGATCCTGATGATCCAGGAGCTGGGAACCCTGCCGATCAAGCTGTTCGGCACCGAGGAGCAGAAGCAGCGCTTCCTTCCCCGCTGCGCCAGCGGCGAGTGGTCGCCCGCCTTCGCCCTGTCGGAGCCCGACGCCGGCTCAGACCCCGGCGGGATGCGGACGCGGGCGGTCCCGGACGGCGACGAGTGGGTCGTGGACGGGAGCAAGAACTGGATCACGAACCTGGGAATCGCCGACTTCTACATCGTGTTCGCTGTCACCGACCGGGAGGCCGGGCACTCGCATGGCATCACCGCCTTCATCGTCGAGGCCGACCGACCCGGGGTGAGCATCGGCAAGCTGGAGCACAAGCTGGGGATCCGCGGCTCGCCCACGGGCCAGCCGATCTTCGACTCCGTTCGAGTCCCGCAGGACAACGTGCTGGGCGAGCCGGGCGGGGGATTCAAGGTGGCGATGGCCACGCTTGACCGCTCGCGCCTGGGTGTGGCCGCCCAGGCTCTGGGGATCGCCCAGGGCGCGACCGACTATGCGGCCGGCTATGCCCGCGAGCGCCGGCAGTTCGGCCAGCCGATCAACTCGTTCCAGGCGATCCAGTTCAAGCTGGCCGACATGGAGACCCAGTGTGCCGCGGGCCGGGAGCTGCTCTATCAGGCGGCCGCCAAGGTGGATCGCGGGGACCCCGAGATCGGCAAGTACTCCGCCATGGCCAAGCTGTTCTGCTCCGACGTGGCCATGCGCGTGACGGTGGAAGCGGTCCAGGTCCTGGGCGGCTACGGGTACGTCAAGGACTACCCGGTGGAGCGGATGATGCGGGACGCCAAGATCACCCAGATCTACGAGGGCACGAACGAGATCCAGCGGCTCGTGATCGCCCGGACGATGAGGTAGGTCGTGGCGCGATCTTCCGTTACCGCTCGCCGGATCGCGCTCGCCGCCGCCGTCGCGATGGCCGTCGGCCTGACGATCGTGGGTGTCTATACGGGGTTCACCGGCAGCTGGGGGGTGCGGCTGGTCGAGGGGATCGCGGTCTTTGGCACCGGCGCTGCGATCGTGGGGGGTGCGGTGGTGCTGGTCATGCTTCGCCTGGCCGGGTGGCGCGACCCCGAGTCCGAGGATGACTTCGAGGCGCTCGTCGAGCGGACGGAGTGGCTGGCCAGCGCCGAGTCCTGGGGAGACACCGAGGATTACGAGGGCGACGACGAGGACGATGAGGGCGAGTATCTAGTCGATCCCCACAATGAGGAGGACTTCAAGGCTCTGGTCCGGTCGGCTCTGGACGAGCTGCCGCTGGAGTTCCACCGCGCGCTGGAGCACGTGGCCGTGGTGGTGTCCGACGGCGGCCGCCGCCAGCGCGCCTACGGCCTGTATCAGGGAGATACGGTGGCTCGCGACCACTTCCACGACCGGATCGTGATCTTTCGAGACACCCTGGTCCGCGACTTCGGGGGCGATCCCGAGATGCTCAAGTCGCAGGTCGTCAGAGTCGTCCGCCACGAGCTGGCCCACCATCTGGGCTGGGACGAGAACGGTGTCCGGGGGCTGGGACTTTGAACCGTCGGCCGGCCGGCGGCTGAGGGCTGGAGGCGGGGCGCAGATGATGATCGTCATGTCCCCCGAGGCCACAGCCGACCAGATTGAGGCCGTCAAGGCCCGGCTTGAGTCCGTCGGCCGGCTGCACGTGCTGGTCATGCCCGGGGAGCTGACGACGGCCATCGGCGCGATCGGTGATCCCGAGGGCGTGGCCGAGCTCGGCCTGGAGGGAATGGCCGGGGTCGATCGCGTCGTGCCGATCTCCCGGCCGTACAAGCTGGCCTCGTCCGAGCTGGCCCACCACGCTCCCACCACGCTCCAGATCGCCGGGCGGCAGGTCGGCGGAGGAGAGACGTTCTGTCTGATCGCCGGGCCGTGCACGGTGGAGAGCCGCGACCAGACGATCGCCGTGGCCCGGGCGGTGGCCCGGGCGGGTGCGTCGATGCTCCGGGGCGGGGCGTTCAAGCCACGGACGTCACCGTTCGCGTTCAAGGGACTGGGCCCGCCGGGGCTGGAGATCCTGGCCGAGGCTCGGGCGGAGACCGGGCTGCCGATCGTGACAGAGCTACTGGACTCGCAGTACGCGGAGCTGGTGGCCGAGACCGCCGATGTGATCCAGATCGGGGCCCGCAACATGCAGAACTACGGGCTGCTTGAGGTGGCGGGGAAGCTCGGCAAGCCGGTGCTGCTCAAGCGGGGCCTGTCCTCCACCGTCGAGGAGCTGCTGATGGCGGCCGACTACGTGCTCAAGGAGGGAAACGAGGCCGTGATCCTGTGCGAGCGGGGGATCCGGACCTTTGAGAACGCCACCCGGTTCACGCTCGATCTGAGCGCGGTGCCCTGGCTGAAGCTCCACAGCCACCTTCCCGTGATCGTGGATCCGAGCCACGCCTCGGGCGACCGGCGGCTGGTCGGCCCGCTCTCCCGGGCGGCGGCGGCCGTCGGCGCGGACGGGATCCTGGTGGAGATCGCGGTGGACCCGGAAACCGCGCTGTGCGACGGCCCCCAGCAGCTGGCCGCGGCCGACTTTGAGGAATTCGCCCGAGACGTGGCCGGGCACGCCGCGCTGACGGGTAAGCGTTTGGCCTAGCATCCGCTCTCGCACGCGAGGACGTGTGCGCCCTGAGTGCCCCCTGAAGCCGACCTCGAACGGGAGTTCCACATGCCTGAAGCCGTGATTGTCGATGCCATTCGGACCCCCATCGGCCGGGCGGTCAAAGGTTCCCTGAAGGCCGTGCGGGCCGACGATCTGGCGGCGATCCCGATCCGCGCGCTGGTGGAGCGCAACCCTGAGGTCAACTTCGCCGAGACCGTGGACGTGATGATGGGCGCCGCGTCCAGCATCGGAGAGCAGGGCTACAACGTGGGCCGCAACGCTCTGCTGATCGCGGGGATCGACCACCACGTTCCCGGCTGCACGGTCAACCGCTTCTGCGCCTCCTCGCTGCAGACGATCCGGATGGCCTTCCACGCCATCAAGTCCGGTGAGGGCGATCAGTACATCGCCTCCGGAGTGGAGGCCGTGTCCCGGGCCGGGCTCGGCGCGGGGATGATGGAGGAGGCCAAGCATCCCAAGCTCAACGGCTCCGAGGGATCGGCGTACGACGTCTACATCCCGATGGGCCTGACAGCCGAGAACGTGGCCGACCGGTGCCACGTGACCCGCGAGCAGCAGGACGAGTGGGCGGTGATCTCCCAGAACCGAGCTGTGGAGGCCCGCGAGTCAGGCCACTTCGACGCCGGAGATCGTTCCCGTGACCGTTCCGGCCCACCAGGACGTGGACAAGGAGGGCAACGAGATCGACGTGCCTGAGACCGTGGTGGACAGGGACGACGGCCCCAGGCCCGGAACGACGATGGAGGTCCTGGCCCAGCTCAAGCCCGCCTTCAGGCCGGACGGAACGGTGACCGCCGGCAACGCCTGCCCGCTCAACGACGGCGCGGCGGCCGTGCTGGTCATGTCCGCTGAGAAGGCCAAGCAGCTGGGGCTGAAGCCCAAGGCCCGGATCCTGGGCTCGACCGTGGCCGCGATCCGGCCGGAGATCATGGGCCTGGGCCCGATTCCGGCCATCCAGGCGCTGCTCAAGCAGACCGGGATGAAGATCGACGACATGGACATCGTGGAGATCAACGAGGCCTTCGCCGCCCAGATCGTGCCCTGCAAGGAGGATCTGGACATCCCGGAGGACAAGCTCAACCCCTTCGGTGGCGCGATCGCCCTCGGTCACCCGTTCGGGATGACCGGGGCCCGGATCATGACCACGCTGCTCAACGGGCTGAATGCCGTCGACGGGACCTACGGGATCGAGTCGATGTGCGTGGCCGGCGGCATGGGCATGGCGATGCTCGTCGAGCGGCTCCACTAGCTCGAGCGGCTGCGCTAACTCGGGCGCCTGAGCCTCCGCCTGGCCCGACTCGGCGCGGCGGTGGCGACAGCGCTCTGGCCGCGGCTCGTGGTCCGGCGGTTTTGCCGACCGGCGATCGGGACGGGCCGTCCGATGTGGAAGCCCTGGGCATAGTCCACCCGGTGCTTCCGCAGCGCCTTGATCGTGGCCTCGTCGGCCACCGATTCCGCCACGGTCTTGATCTTCAGGCTCTGGGCCACATCCACGATCGCCCGGACGAGGTGTTCGTCCACCTTGCTGCGCGGCAGGTTCTGGATGAACTCGCCGTCGAGCTTGATGTAGCGCACGGGCAGGTGCTTGAGGTAATAGAAGGAGCTGAATCCGATGCCGAAGTCGTCCAGGGCCAGGCTGCAGCCCAGCCTGGTCAGGTCACTGGGCGAACGACATGGCCTCAGGCATGTTGGCGATGGCCGCCGTCTCCGTGACCTCAAAGATCAGGCGGCCCGGATCGACGCCGGTGCGCTTGAGTTCGCTCTCGATGACCGCCAGCAGATGCTGATCCCCAGTCACCGAGGCTCCTGAGAGATTGATCCCCAGCCCGTCGGTCATCGCGGCGTCGTCGGCCTGAGCCAGTAGCGAGATGCCTCGGCGGACCACCCACCGGTCGACCTCGTGGATCAGTCCGGTGCGCTCCGCCGTGGGGAGGAAGCTGTTTGGCGCGATCAGCTTGTCGTTGGAATCACGCATGCGGAGCAGCAGTTCGCCATGCCTGATCTGTCCGTGCCAGAGGTCCAGGATGGGCTGGAGATGCAGGACGAACCGGTCGTAATCCAGGGCATCGCGGATGCGCTCCGACCACGGCTGGCGGACCAGCGACCGGGCCTGGCGGCCCTGCTCGGCGGAGAACACCGTGACCCGATCACCGCCGGTGTTCTTGGCCGCGTACATGGCCAGGTCGGCCGAGATCTGCATCTCATCCGCGGCGGCGTTATCGGGATCGAACATGGCCACTCCGATGCTTGAGTGGACCTTCAGCGCCCTGCCACCGAACAGCGGCCGGCAGTCCCGCAGAGTCCCCAGGAGGTCCTCTGCCGCCGCCCGAGCGCCGGCTTCGTCCACGTCGGGTAGCAGCACGGCGAACTCGTCTCCGCCGATCCGGGCCAGGACGTCAGTCTGACGGAACCGCTGCGTCATCGCTCTGGCCACGGCCAACAGAACTGTGTCCCCGGCGGTGTGACCAGCCGAGTCGTTGATCGCTTTGAAGTTGTCCAGGCCGATGCTGATGACAGCGCCGCTGCACTGGTAGCGGCCCGCGCGCGCGAGCTCGCGTTTGATCTCCTCCTGAAAGCGTCGGCGGTTGAACAGTCCGGTCAGCTGGTCGTGGTCCGCGAGGTAGCGCAGACGCTCCTCATATCGGTGGCGCTCCGTGACGTCTCGGGCAACCACGGCGGCGGAGATGACGCGCCGGTACGAGTCCCGGATGGGCGAGATCGTCATTGACACGAACAGCCGCTCTCCGTCCTTGCGCACGCGTTCGGTTTCGAACCGGTCCAGCGACTCACCCGAGAAAACCCGGCGCAGCATCTCGGCCTGCTCGCCCTCGAGGCCCGGGGGCTCAATGATGCCAATTGGCCTCCCGATCGCCTCCTCGGCGGTGTGCTGGTAGAGGCGCTCTGCCCCCCGGTTCCAGCTCGTGATCGTGCCGTCGCGCGTCTTGGTGAGGATTGCGTCCTCAGAGCACTCGACGACGCGGGCCAGCAGCTCGCAGGCCGAGCGGGCCTCGACCTCTTCAGTCACGTCGCGGACGGTTCCCACGAGCCTGGCCGGCTCACCAGCGGCGGTGAGGATCACGCTCCCGTGGGCCCGGATGGTCCGTGCCTGACCGTCGGGCCGGTTGATCCTGAGCTCCAATGTGAATGGCGTGCGGTCCCTGACGGCGGCTTCGATGCCCTCGTCGATGGCCGAGAGATCGTCCGGGTGCACGAGCTCAAGCAGCCGATCACGTGAGACCTTCCGGCTGGGCGGGAGACCGTAGATGCGGCACAGGCCAGGGGAGTATTCGGCTTGCTCCGTGCGCAGGTCTCGCTCGAAGCTGCCCAACCCCGAGGCTTCCTCGGTCTTCACCAGCAGCGAGTAGATCGCGCCGTTCTGGGCTGTGGCACCCTTGTGGGGCGCTGGCGCGATCCTGGCAGTCCGGTCCTTCTGCCGCTCCATGGCCATCTCTCCATTCCTCCTGAGTTACGGGTGACGTCCCTCAGTAGCGAACAGCTTCGACCTTGTATGCGATCAACGCCTGCCAACGTCAAAAGTTAGGCGCTTACTCCGTTTGTCTGGGGCTATGTTTCCCGCCGAGCAGGGTTTCAATCAACCGC
Organism: uncultured Solirubrobacterales bacterium; assembly: GCA_963705785.1. Lineage (GTDB taxonomy): Bacteria > Actinomycetota > Thermoleophilia > Solirubrobacterales > Solirubrobacteraceae > Palsa-465. Next base: position 29,974 of record CAVPKV010000011.1, read on the forward strand.
TGGCCGGCCTTCGGGCCGACCGCTGCTATTTCGGCGGCATCCGCAGCGCGCCGTCCAGCCGGATCGTCTCGCCGTTGAGCATTTCGTTCTCGACGATGTGAGCGGCCAGCGCGGCGAATTCGTCCGGTCGCCCAAGGCGGGACGGGAAGGGAATCGCCGCGCCGAGGGCCTGCCGATTCTCCGCCGGGAGCGCGCCGAGCAGGGGCGTGTCGAATGTGCCCGGAGCGATCGTGCACACACGAACCCCGGCCACCGCGAGGTCGCGGGCCGCGGGGAGGGTCATGCCCACGATCCCCCCCTTGGAGGCGGAATATGAGATCTGCCCGATCTGTCCGTCAAAGGCGGCGATCGAGGCCGTGTTGATGCACACGCCGCGCTCGTGGGCGGGCGGGTCGGAGCCCACCGGCTCCAGGTCCACCATCGCCGCCGCGGCGAGCCGCAGCACGTTGAACGTGCCGATCAGATTGACCCGGATCACGGTCTCAAACGGCTGGAGCTGGTGAGCGCCCCGCCGGCCGGCCACCCGCTCGGCCCACCCGATGCCCGCGCAGCAGACACTGATCCGCAGGCCACCCGGGAGTGCGCCTGCGAGATCCACCGCCTGCTGGACCTGATCGGCGTCGGTGACGTCCGCCCTGACGAACTGTGCGCCATCGCCTAGCTCGCCGGCCAGCGCGCTGCCCTTCTCATCGTTGAGGTCGGCGATCACAACCTGAGCGCCGCGGGCATGGAGCAGCCGAGCTGTGGCCTCACCGAGGCCCGAAGCTCCGCCAACGATCAGCGCGCCGTGGCCGTCGATCTGCATCGGGGCGGAAGGCTACTGGGAAGGGGATCGATCGGCCGGTCCGGCCAGGGACAGGGCGAACAGCTCCTCGGGATCGGTGTACCAGCGCTCGAGCGCGAGCCCAGCGGCCTGGAAGTCCGTCTCCAGCCGCGAGCGGGTGAACTTGGCCGAGATCTCCGTCCGGAGCTCCTCACGCGCCGCGAACTCGACGCGGAGCCCCAGCTTGCCGATCAGCACGCTCTGGGCGTCCCGGGCCCGCAGGCGCATCTCGACCCACTCGTGTTGGCGGTCAAAGAAGGCCACGTGGTCGAACTGGTTGGGGGCGAAGTCGGCCTCCAGCTCACGGTTGATGACGTGCAGGACGTTGCGGTTGAACTCGGCGGTGACCCCGGCGGAATCGTCGTAGGCCGCCTCGAGCGTGGCGGGATCCTTGACCAGGTCGGAGCCGAGCAGGAGCCGATCGTCGGGCCCCAGCAGCGCGGCGATCCCGCGCAGCAGGCGCCGCCGCGAGCCGGGCGGGAAGTTGCCGATCGTGCCGCCCAGGAGGGCCACGATCCGGGGGTCGCCGTCGAGCCTGGGGACGCTGTCCAGGTGGCGCTCGAAATCGGCTACCACGCCCTCTACCTCCAGCTCGTCGTACTCGGCCACGAGCTGGCCGGCGGCATCGCGCAGCGCCTGCTCGGAGACATCCAGCGGCACATACCGGCGGAGGTTCCCGCCCGGTCCATGCCGTCGAGGAGGATTCGGGCCTTCTCAGCCGAGCCCGATCCCAGCTCCACCAGCTCGCCGGCGCCGGTCTCCTCGGCGATCTCGTCAGCGCTCTGCTCCAGGATCAGCCGCTCGGTTCGGGTCGGGTAGTACTCGGGCAGCTGGCAGATCCGCTCGAACAACTCGGATCCGCGAGCGTCGTAGAAGTGCTTGGGCGGAATCTCCTTGAATGGCTTTGTCAGGCCATCCAGGACGTCGTCGGCCAGCCGCCGCTCGCCGATCTCTGAGAGGCGGGAATGGATCCGCACCCGGCCGCTGTCGGTCAGCGTCCTCATGCGTCGCGGGCGATTCTGAACCCGGAGAAGATCTGTCGCCGCTGCGGGTGATCCCAATTGCGGAAGGTGGCCGTCGCCACCCGCGCCCGCGTCGCCCACGAGCCGCCTCGCAGGACACGGAAGTCGCCCCCGAAGAAGGGCTCGGAGTACTCGCGGTACGGGTAGGCGGCAAAGCCTGGGTAGGCGTCAAAACGCGCTGCGGTCCATTCCCACACATTGCCCACCATGCCCAGACAGCCAGCGGGCGACGCACCCTCGGGATGGCCGTCCACCGGCGAGGTCCCCAAGCCGAGCTGATCGACGTTGGCCTGCACCCCGGGCACCAGCCTGCCCGATCCCCACGGAGCCAGTCTGGCCTGTTCCCGGTCCTGGTCCCAGGTCGCCGCCTTCTCCCACTCCACCTCGGAGGGGAGCCGGACGCCGTGCGCACGGGCGAAGGCGTCGGCCTCGAACCAGGAGACGTGGACGACGGGGTGGTGGTCTTGAAGGGGCTCAAGGCCGGTCAACCGCCACTGCGCGCCGCCGTCCTCCGTCCAGCCGAAAGGTCTTGTGATGTCGTACTCCTCCTTCCAGGCCCAGCCCTCGTCCGACCACCACTCGCGGCGCTCGTAGCCGCCCCCTTCCACAAACGTCAGGTAGGTCGCGTTCGTGATCGGGGTGTGGCCGATCAGGTAGCCGCGGATATCCGTGCGGTGAACGGGCCGCTCGTTGTCGTAGGCAAAGCCCCCGCTCGGGGCGCCGATCGTGCAGGGACCGGCGGGAATCTCCACCATCTCAAGGCCCGTCAGCGCCGCGACCGATGCGCCGGCCTCGGGAAGCATGGCCCGCTCCACCCCGTAGCCGTCCAGGTGGGCCAGCTCAAGGGTCTGGAGCATGGTCTCGTTGTGCTGGTGCTCGTGGCGGATGACCAGCTCGACCAGCGTCCCGTCGCCGGTCCCCAGATCGTGGAGCACATCGACGGTGCGGGCCCTGACCTCGCCCATGTATTCCCGGGCGGCAGCCGGGCCCAGGAACGGCAGATCGCCGCGGTGGGCCCGCGGGGTCTCCATCGCGTCGTACACGTCCACCAGGTCCGCCCGGAGCAGCGGGCGCTCTCCGTACCGATGCGCCATCCACAGGTCCTCAAAGGCGGCGATGTGGCCGAGGTCCCAGACCAGGGGGCTCATCAGCGGCGAGTGGACGCGGGTCAGATCGTCGTCGGAGACCGGGTCCACAAGGCTGAGCGTCCTCTCCCTGGCCTCCTGAAGATCGTCAAGCGCTGCGATGACGCCCGGCGCCGACGCCGCTGAGGTGGGGCTCCTCATCGGTGCCATTTTGACATCCCCGACCTCTCGGCCCGTCGTTCAGCCGACCAGGTACCGAAGGTAGAGGAAGTTCTCCCGCTCCAGGACCCAGCCCAGGCGAAGCGGGCACAGCGCCGAAAGCTCAGTGCCGCTGCTGATGGTGGGGGAGGACCCGCCGCCGGCCAGTCGCGGAGAGACGGTGAGAAACAGCTCGTCCACCAGCCTCTCCTCTAGCAGGGACCCGAACATCATCGGTCCACCTTCGCACAGCAGGAGCTCGATCTCGTGATCGGAACGTAACCGGCGCAGAACCGTGGTCAAAGTGAGCGCTCCGGGGTCGAGCTCGACCACCTCGACCCGCGCCTGTGCTCCCTCGAGCTCGAGCTCGGCCGAGGTGAAGATCACGATCCGGGCCTCTGGCTCGGCGAACAGCGGAATATCGGCGGGCACCTTCCCGCTCCGGGTGACCACGCAGGCCAGGGGCTCGGCGCTCCGCCCCTGCGCCACTCGCCGCTCGCGCCGCTCGGCCCGGCCCAGGACGCGTCCGTAGCGCTCCATTCTCAGAGTCCGCGTTCCGACGAGGATCGCATCTGATCGCTCGCGCAGCCCGTGAAACAGGGCCCGATCGCCCTCGTCGCCCAGCTCGCCCGAGCGCCCCTGAAACGTGGATCGCCCGTCGGCGGTGGAGATGAAGTTGACCAGCACGTAGGGCCGGTCGTCGCTGACCCGCGGCGGCACCCTCAGCGACTCGAGGGCCTCCTCGAGCTCGATGCGGCCCGGTTCAGGAAGAAGCTGGCGGAATTCCAAGCTCCCCGCGAAGCTACCAGAGCAGTTAGGCTGCGCAGCACCGTGAAGCTCGATCTGAAGGCGCTGAACAGGGGAGAGGTGATCGCCACGGCCGGCGGGCTTCTGCTGGCCCTGTCCGTGTTCCTGGCCTGGTTCACCCTGGGCAATCAGAACGCCCGGCTCAACGGCTGTCACGTCGCCCACAGCTACTGCAGCGGCTGGCATTCGCTGTCGGCGTTCCGCTACCTGATCCTGCTGGCGGCGATCTCACCAGTGGTCCTGGCCTGGGTGATCGCGCGGGGCCACGCGCTGGCCTGGCCGCGCGGCGAGCTGACAGCGGTGGTGGCGGTGATCGCCATCGTGCTCACGCTGTTCCGAGGCGTGATCGACCCTCCCGGCTCACCCCCCGAGGAGATCAGCGTCACCTACGGGTTCTTCATCGCCCTGGTGGGCGGCCTGCTGATCCTGGCGGGCTCAGTCTGGCGGTCGCAGGAGAGCGCCGCGCGGCGAAAGCCGCCGGGCGTTCTTTAGCGGGAGGGCAAGGAGCTGAACATGGGCGGTGACGAAACCACAACCATGGGCGAAGGACAGAGCGCGGGCGTGCCGCCCGACCGGAACCTGGCCCTGGAGCTGGTGCGGGTAACCGAGTCGGCCGCGCTGGCGGCGGCCAGAATGGTGGGCCGCGGCGACAAGGAGGGGGCCGACCAGGCGGCCGTGGATGCGATGCGGGGCGATGCTGGGGTCGGTGGCCATGGACGGGGTGGTGGTCATCGGAGAGGGGGAGAAGGACGAGGCGCCGATGCTGTTCAACGGCGAGCGGATCGGTGACGGCAGCCCCCCGCAGGTGGACATCGCCGTCGACCCGCTGGAGGGCACTCGGCTGACCGCGATGGGGATGCCCAACGCGATCTCAGTAATCGCTCTGTCCAAGCGGGGCACGATGTTCGACCCTGGGCCGTGCGTTTACATGGAGAAGATCGCCGGCGGCCCGGAGATCGCCGACCTACTCGATCTGGACCGACCGCTCCGCGAGACGCTGGCCCGGGTCGCCGAGCGCAGGGGCGTGGACATCCGGGATGTGATGGTGGTCATGTTGGATCGCGAGCGCCACCATCAGGCCATGACGGAGGTGCGCGAGGCCGGTGCCCGCGTCCGGCTGATCCTGGACGGTGACGTAGCGGCCTCGCTGCTGGCGGTCAGCGACAACTCGCGGGTCGATCTGCTGTGGGGGATCGGGGGCACCCCCGAGGGCGTGATCTCGGCGGCGGCGATCAAGTGCATCGGAGGGCAGCTCCTGGGCCGCCTGTGGCCGCGCGACGATGAGGAGCGCCAGGCCGCCCGCGACGCGGGGTATGACCTGGAGCAGGTCCTGAACTGCGACGACCTGGTGGCCGGCGACGACGTGTTCTTCTCCGCCACCGGAGTGACGGAGGGAGACGTGCTTCAGGGGGTCCGCTATCAGAGCGACCGCGGGGCCACGACCGAGTCGCTGGTGATGCGGTCGCGCTCGGGGACCGTGCGTCGAATCGCCGCGCGCCATGACCGGAGCAAGATGCGCGCGCTCAGCGGCGTCCGCTACGGCTGAGGAGTCCCGCGGCGGTCCGAGCGTCTGCGCTCGCGGAATGGGGGCCGGATGTGAGGCCTCCGGCGGCGATCTGAGTCTCTGCGCTCTCGGCGCCCGGGCTGGGCCCAGCCAGCCAGCGCAGCCGCCCCACGTGTGACCGGGCCAGCCTGAGCTTGGCCAGCGAGCGCAGGAAGGCGTGCGTGACCAACACATGGATGGCCGACTGGGTGGCCTCGTACACGGGCATGCTGAACCCGGCGGCGATGGCCGGATAGAAGTTGGCCACCTCGACCTCGATCCGTACCTTCGCCAGCTCTCGCCGGGCTCCACCGGCAGCCGCCTGACATCCAGGGCCGAGGTAGCCGCACCTCCGCCCGGCCCGGGCCACGAGCAGGCCGTCCCTGAATCCGCCATGTGACCTTCCCGTGGTCGCGCTCGAGGACATACTCCGGCGCGTCGAAGCGAAGCAGGGTGAAGGGCCGGGCCAGCAAGACGATCGCCCGGTCGTCCTCGCGATATCTGACCCTGATCAGCCCCAGCGTGACCCGGCTCAGGAAACGCCAGTACGTCCGGGCCAGGTTCTCCAGGTTGGGCGCGTTCCACAGCCGGTCGAGCTGATCCTCGGGGAGCGTGAGCACGGCGCTCTGGACGGAGCGCACCGCGCCGTCGGCCCAGGTGGCGGTCGACTTCTGCGGCGAGACGATCACGGCCCGAGCCGGGAGCGAGCCGGGGCGACGCCGGCGCCGGCTGGCGGCGATCCCTCCGACCAGCGCCACGAGAGCAGCAGGGGCCACATGGACCGAAGTCTCTCAGCGGGGTAGCGGCTGTCAGCGCCACCACCGTTCCCGGGTCGAGAGTTCCGCTCGCCGGAGGGGATCAGGGCCAGCGCGTCGGCGCCCACCAGAGAGGTGATCACGTGCGAGCCCTGGGGCCCGTTGGGAAGCGCCACCAGCGTGCCCTCCCGGTCCTCCAGGCGGACGCGCAGCGCCTGCTCGCGGCGAGCTCTGCCTGACGGGCGTTCCCAGCACGGCGTCGGGCCGGCTTCGGACCCGCGACCCGCAGCCGCCCTGAAGCGCGGCGATGGCCGGGGCCACGAACAGGGCGAATGTGACCGCGGCGGACACCGGGTTGCCGGGGAGCCCGAACACGAGCCGATCCTCCGACGTCCCGAACCAGGTGGGCTTGCCCGGCTGAAGCGAGACACCCCAGAAGCTCCTCGACCACGCCGAGCCTGGCCAGCGCCGGTTTGACGTGATCGTGCGGCCCGACCGAGACGCCGCCGGCCACGATCACCACCTCCGCCTCGTCCAGTGCGGCCCGGAGTCCGATCCTCGGTGGCCGCCGGGTCGTCGGGGAGCGAGGCAGGTCCGTGGTCGCGGCGCCGGCGTGCTCGGCCAGCCCCGCGAGCATCGGGCCGTTGGAGTTGTGGATCTCGCCTGGACCGAGCGACTCGCCGGGCTCTCGGAGCTCGTCCCCGGTGGAAAGGACCTTGACCCGAGGGCGCTGGCGCCACCTCGACCTCGCCCGCCCCGGCCCCGATCGCCGCGGCCAGCTCGGCCGGGCCGAGCCGCGTGCCACGCTCAGCACCGTGGCGCCGCGACCATGACCTCCCCGGCCGGTCGGACGTTGTCCCCGGCGGGTACGGCCGTCAGCGTCCTGATCAGCCCGTCGGCCTGCATCCACGCTCTCCTGGCGGACACCGCCTCGGCACCCGCCGGGACAGCGGCGCCGGTGGAGATCCTGATCGCCTCGCCGTCGGGAGTCCTGCGAGCTCGGCGTGCCCGCCCTGCGACTCGCCCACGACCCTCAGCTCGGCACCCCTCACGATGGCGTACACGGCGTATCCGTCCATGGCCGAAGCTGGGAACGGCGGACGTCGCCCGAGGCGTGGATGTCCTCGGCCAGGACCCGGTCCAAGGGCCTGGTGACCGGACGGGCTCGGCGGGGAGCGGGCGGACCGCGGCCAGCACCCCGTCCCGGGCCTGCGCGATCGTGATCAATGTTGGCCCATCGATCAGACATTGTGCGGCCTCGCCGTTGCGGGGACCGGCTGAGCGTAGGACCGGTGAGCGTGGGGCTGTCAGCCTGCCGGGTCAGTGCGGAAGGTCGCCGCGCCCACCTTGGCTGTCCCGATGCAGCGCGCGGGCGGTGGCCTCGTGAGATCCCAGTCGGCGCCATTGGCGTAAGGCCCGCGGTCAATGACCGGCACCTCGATCGTCCGCCCGTCGTAGTAGAGGAAACGCGTCCCGCACGGGAGCGTCCGGTGGGCGACCCCGACCGTCCTGTGTCGAAGGTCTGCCCGCAGGCCGTCCTGGGGCCCCAGAAACCCGGGCCATAGATGGTGGCCACCGCCACCCGGTACAGGATCACGTCGACGGTGGGCCAGGACGGCGGCGGTCTGGCGCCGGTCTGGTGCCAATACGGCCCGCAAGGCGAGCGGTCCAGGCGGTTGACTGCCAGTAGGCGGCTGAAGGAGCCGCTCGAGCCACCGTGGCCGTGGCCGGTGGCGACCCACTGGCCGCCGGTGTGGCGGCCTGAGCGCTCGATCTCCACGTCTTGCCGGCGGCGGAGCTGGCGGCGAGCCGCAGAACGTCATGTCCCTGCCCATGAAGCCGGAGGCCCGGTGGTGATCGTCATGCCGTTGCCGGACTGTCGCTGACCGTGCGATTGCCACTCTGAGTCGTGGCTGACCGCTGGGGCCGACTCCGCCGCCGCCCGAGGGGCCGCCCGCCGGGGGCAGAGACCCAGGGCTCGGCAGCCGGAGCCCGGCCGCAGGGCGGGCCGCCGACAGCGTCCCGCCACCGCCAGGGCACCAGGGATCGTCGTGCAGATATGTGTTGACCCGACGCAGCACGTTTCCGTTCCGCGACTCCTTTGGTTGTCGCCTACGGGGTGAGCTGACGGGCTCGCGTCGCTTGCGACGCTACGGCCCACGGTGGGCCGATTCGCCCCTGCGGATGTTTGACCCGCAAGTGGTTCCCCCGCCGGCCCTCCGCGGACGGAAGGCCGTTCGGCTGGACGGCGCGGCAGTATATAATCCGGCCGAGGCGCGGTCCTACGGTCGCGGCAGCCGGGCCACGGCCCGGCGCAGAATCTGCGCCCCCAGGAGAGCCCGATCTCCGTCAATTCGGCCGCTGCCTGGACAACGGTCCCCAGGATCTCCGGGGGCTGGTGCGTGGACGGAACGGGTGAGCGGGGCTGTGAGGGGATCCCGCGCGGCTGGGGGGGCTGCGCAAGGCGGTCGGCCTTGGCTCTTGGCTACGCTTCTGGTAGCCCGACCGCGAGCCTGCGACGGCCCGAGGCCCCGATCGCGGACCGGCGGGCCGGCCCGGGGCTTGCCGGGGCGCGAGTCGCCTTGGGCGGTCTGATGGCGGTTCGGGGATGGAGTGAGGGGAAGGGCGGCCGGTCGACCGGGCGCGCCGGCTCGGCGGCTTGCCGGGGTGGCCTCGGTGGGCCGCTCCGGGCGCTTGGCGCTCCGGCGATGCGGACGCGTCCGCGGCAGCGCTCCCCATCACGTCGGATTGGCGCTGGTCAGCCATGGAGGTCGATGATGCGCATCGATGGCGCGCGTCCGTTGAGGGAGGTCTGAGGTCATCGGGATCGATTGAGTGCGGATTTTCGGTCAATTCTGAAACCCCGGGCCGGCGATTTGACGTTAAGTCTCGGGTACGAAAGCCCGAAATTCTTCAAGAACACCCTGCCCCGAGCGGACCGAGAACCAGCCCCGAGCCGAGCTTTGGAGCCTCATTTATAGCGGCTATATGTGTTTGACTGGCGTGCGTGCGCCCTGTAGCGCGCCTGGAGTGTTGATCCCTTGCACCGCCAGCGCCCCCGACGGCGGTGCCCACAACCGAACGGAATTGCGATGTCAGTAGCGGACCTTCAGGAACTGGAAGAGATCAAGTCGCCTCGTAAACCGCGGCCAGCAACTCGGCGTGCTGACCTACGCCGAGATCACCGGAGCAGTCTCGGAACTCGACCTGGACGAGGCTGACGTCGAGGAGCTTCACGGGTTCCTGGAGCGGGCCGAGATCGAGCTGGTCGAGGAGCTGGACCCGGCGATCGCCGCCGCGGATCTGGAGCGCGCCCCGGACAAGCGCGGCGGCGACGCAAGCCCAAGACGGCACTGGATCTCAAGCCGGACATGACCACCGATTCCCTTCAGCTGTTCCTGAAGGACATCGGAAAGGTCCGGCTGCTGACCGCCCAGGAGGAGGTCGACCTGGCCAAGCGGATCGAGCGCGGCGATCTGGACGCCAAGCAGAAGATGGTCGAGTCCAATCTCCGGCTGGTGGTCTCGATCGCCAAGAACTACCGCAACCAGGGCCTGCCGTTCCTGGACCTGATCCAGGAGGGCACGCTCGGGCTGGTCCGGGCGGCCGAGAAGTTCGACTACCGCAAGGGCTTCAAGTTCTCCACCTACGCCACCTGGTGGATCCGCCAGGCCATCGCCCGAGCGCTGGCCGACAAGGCCCGGACGATCCGGATCCCCGTTCACGTGGTGGAGAAGCTCAACAAGATCGGACGGGCCGAGCGCAAGCTGGTCACCGAGCTGGGTCGCGAGCCGACTGCCGAGGAGATCGCCGAGGTCACGGGGATCGAGCCCGACGAGGTGGAGTCGATCAAGCGCTCCGCCCAGGCGCCGGTGTCCCTGGAGAAGCCGGTGGGTGACGAGGAGGAGTCCGAGTTCGGGCAGTTCATCGCCGACGAGCGGGCCGAGTCGCCCTACGAGCGGGCGGCCGAGATCCTGACCAAGGAGGCGCTCCGCGAGGCGCTGGAGAACCTGAGCTACCGCGAGCGCCGCGTGCTTGAGCTCCGCTACGGCCTCGGCGGCGAGCATCCCCGCACGCTGGACGAGGTCGGGCGGACGTTCAACGTCACGCGCGAGCGCATCCGGCAGATCGAGAACCAGTCGCTCAAGAAGCTGCAGTCTCTGGCCGAGGCCCAGAAGCTGCGCGACGTGCCGTAGGGCGGGCGCTAGCCGTCCAAAGGTGCCTCGGCCCTCTAAGTCAAGCGCGGGGCCGGCGAGCCGATGCACAGCAGCATGCTCGATCTCCACGAGGCTCTGGCCCTGCTCGTGCAGCCGGAGGGGTCCGACCTGCACCTGAAGGTGGGTTCGCGTCCGCTGGGCCGGGTCCACGGCGACGCTTGGCCCCACTCGAGGACTACGAGGCGCTGAAGGCCGAGGACACCGAGCAGGTCCTTCGTCAGATGCTGTCCGACCAGCCGAAAAAGGTCGAGGAGTTCGACTAGGACGGCGAGGTCGACTTCGCCTACGCCGTGCCCGGTCTGGCCCGCTTCCGGGTCAACGCCTTCCGCCAGCGGGGGCGATCTCCATAGTCGCCCGCGTGATCCCCTTCGCTGTGCGCACCGTGAGCGAGCTGGGCCTCCCGCCGGTGATCGCCGAACTGGCCGACGAGGAGCGTGGGCTGCTCCTGCTCACCGGGACGACCGGCTCAGGTAAGTCCACCACCCTGGCGGCGATGATCGCCCACATCAACGCCACCAAGGCGCGGCACATCGTGACGATCGAGGACCCGATCGAGTACCTGCACTCCGATCGCAACTCGATCATCAACCAGCGCGAGGTGGGAATGGACACCGCCTCGTTCGCCCGGGCCATGCGCCGGGTGCTCCGCCAGGACCCGGACGTGATCCTGATCGGCGAGATGCGAGACGAGGAGACCGTGCGCACGGCCCTCTCGGCGGCCGAGACCGGTCACCTGGTGCTCTCCACGGTCCACACCCTGGACGCGACCGAGAGCGTCAACCGAATCATCGACTTCTTCCAGCCCCACGAGCAGGATCAGGCCCGGGCCATGCTCGCGGGCACGCTCAAGGGCGTGATCTCCCAGCGACTCGTCCTACGTCGACGGGCAGGGACGGGTGGCGGTGTGTGAGATCCTGCGCATGACCGGCCGGGCCCGGGACATGATCATGGATCCCGAGCAGACGGGGCGCCTGCCTGAGGTGATCAAGGAAGGCTCCTACTACGGGATGCAGACCTTCGATCAGGCGCTGCTGGCTTCTACCAGGCGGGACGTATCAGCTGGAGGACGCGATGCGGTCTGCACCAGCCCCCACGACTTCAAACTGCTGGTCGCCGCCGAGGGCCGGACGGCCACGAGCATGGACGACCTGGACGATGCCGCCGGCGGGCCGCTCGGCCAGGCCGGCGACCCGGAGCTGAGGACGAGCGACGACGGACGCCCCCCCCCCGGCTGCGACGCCGGACCCGCGCCGGACCTTGGGCGGCGGACGGTCCACGCGGCCGCCCGTGGCCGCATAGCCGAGTGCCCGCCTGCGGGCCGGAGCGGGCCTCCCCCCACTACCCTCCCGTGCCCGTGCTTCAGTTCATGAAGCATTGCGCTAGAATCGAGGATCAGATGGCTTCCGAACGACTCCTGTCCGGTCTGTCGCACAGCCGAGATCGTGTGCGGAAAGTGGACGCTTGCTGGTGATCCGGGACCTGGCCGAGGGCCGGTCGCGTTTTTGTGAGCTCGAGCGGTCGCTGCGGGGCATCAGTCCCCGCACCCTGTCCCTACGCCTCCGTGCGCTCGAGGAGGAGGGATCGTGGAGCGCCAGACCTTCCCGGAGGTTCCGCCCCGAGTCGAGTACGCCCTGACGGACAAGGGCCGGGCACTGGTTCCGCTGATTGAGGACATGCGTACCTACGGGCGCGAGTGGCTGGGCTGTGATCCGGGCGACCCGGACGCTCAGGAGACCCGACCTCGAGCGCGAGCCCGCGGTCGCGGCCGTCTAGCCGCCCCCTCGGCGTGATGCGAATCGCGCTGGCCGCCGACGAGCTGACCGGGATGGCTGAGGCGATCCCGGAGGAGCTCCGCCAGCGCGGCCACGACCCGATCCTCCATGGAGCGTATGCGCCGCCGGAGCGCCCGGACTGGGCCTGGGCCAGCGCGGAGGCGGCTCGCGACGTAGCCGCCGGCCGGGCTGACCAGGCGATCGTTGCCTGCTGGACCGGAACCGGCGCGTCGATCGCCGCCAACAAGGTGGCTGGGATCAGAGCGGCGCTGTGCGTGGACGCCGGCACGGCCGAGGGGGCGCGCCGATGGAACGACGCCAACGTGCTGGCGCTCAGCCTGCGGCTGACCTCCCAGGCTGAGCTGGAGGAGATCCTGGACGCGTGGTTTGCCGCCGGCCCCAGCGAGGACGCTGCCGACATCCAGAACGTGTCCCACCTGGCCGAGATCGAGCAACCCTTTGGCGGCTAAATCTGCAAGCCTGCCTTCGGCGGCAGGAGGGTCGGTTCGAAGGGCGAAATCGGGCCATCGTGCGCGACCCCACCCTGCACGAGCTGCTTGCGAGCTTCACCGCCGAGACGGCCGCCACCTTGGCAGGCGAGCGAGCCGAGGGCGCCGAGATCCCATTTGAGGTGATCGAGGCGAGCGAGGGCCGGCGCGGCAGCCCTCCGCTGTACTGCTACCGGGCGCTGACCACCACCTTCATCGAGCACCGGATGGGCCTCCTGTCCGGCCTGGCCAGCTACGCCCCGGCCGCGCGGGCGCTGGCCGACCGGAGCCGAACGAGCAGCTACCTGAGCATGCGGGGCGCGGACCGGGTCCCGGACGAGCCCCGCGACCGGGCCGACGCGGTCCTGCTTACGTTTCTGGGCCGGGTGTTTTGCAGAGCGGAGCGATTTCGGCTTTGACTCGGGCCGCTTCGAGGCCGCATACGAGGAGCTCGAGAAGGCGCTCCTGGCCGGCCGGGCGCTGGCCACGGTGATCGCGCCTTTGGTCGGCCTGGCGATGGAGGAGCGGACCTGGAAGCTCGAACTGGGCGACGGGCTGTCGCTGGTTCGGGGTGACCGCCTCCAGGATGCCCCGCCCGAAGTGGTGTGGGACGAACATGAGGAGCCGCGGGTTCTGGCCGTGCTCACGACGACCCAGGAGCGGTCGGACTCATTACCCTGGCTGACGGCCCGAAGCCGCTTCTCTCACCTGCTGACCGCGGCGCGGCTGTTTGACCGAGGGATCTATGGGCTGGGGCCGTTGGCCTGGGGTCGGGTCGATTACGGGGCGTGGCGGCCCGCCGCTCTGGGCGCCGGCGCCTGGCCCGGTTCGGGCAGGACTGTGATCACCGACGGTCAGGAGGACGGGTTCCGCGGCTTCTGCGAGCTCATGGGTCGCCGGCTACCGGCCCTCGCCCACGGATCCTTCGGCTCACCAGAGCTCGCCTGGGCCCTGGCGCGATTTGAGATGGGGTGTGAGCGGAGCAGTCGGCTTCATGCCCTGAGTGACTATCTGCTCGCATTGCGGGCCCTGCTCGAGCCGGAGGGACCCGGGAGCAGCCGGCTGCCCCAACGCCTGGCCCTGATCTGCGCCCGGCCTGAGGAGCGGCGGAGGCTGGCCGAGCGGGTGGCCGTCGCCCTCGCGCTGGAAAGCTCGGCGGTCACCGGGATGGCCGGCGACGACGACGGCTCGGCCGAGCTCGTCGGCGAGATGGGGGAGTACCTGAGGGCGCTGTTGCGCGACACCCTGTGCGGCCACCTCCAGCCCGACCTGGTCGGGGTGGCCGACACCGTGCTGGCCGAGGACCTGGCCGGCACGCCCGCCTGACGTTCAGTCACGTCCCCGACCGGGTAGCCAGCGCGTATGCTGGCCCGCGTGAGGAGCGCCGCAACCCCGCTCACGACGCCCAACGTCCACCCGGCGTGCCGAAACGTCCCGGGCATCAGCGAAGGCGGGTTCGAGGAGCTCTGTCACCTGGTGGGCGAGCACGATCCCGATACGGCACTGTGCGGCACAGATGTGACCGGTTACCCGTGGAATCCGCCCTGGCCACTGTGCGAGGCGTGCCTGGCCGTGTCTCGCAACCTCATGAACTGAGGAGCTTCCTGTGCCGGTGACCGCGGTTGAGCTGACGTGCGTGGTGGAGATTCCCAAGGGAAGCCGGAACAAGTACGAGTACGACCCGGCGCTCGGGGGCGTGAAACTTGATCGGTTCCTATCGGCCTCGGTCGTGTATCCGACCGACTACGGCTTCGTTCCGGACACGCTCGCTCCGGACGGCGACCCGCTGGACGTGCTGGTGTGCGTCTCGGAGCCCACCTTCCCCGGATGCTTCGTCCCGGCCAAGGTGGTCGGCGAGCTCCAGATGGCCGACGAGAAGGGGAACGACCCGCATCTGATCTGCGTGCCGTGCAGCGACCCCGGGTGGAACCACGTGGAGGAGATCGACGATGTCCCGGCCCAGCTGCGGGCTGAGATCACGCACTTCTTCACCGTCTATAAAGACCTGGACCAGGATCGCCACTCAGAGGTGACCGGCTGGGGGGACCGGGCGTCCGGCCTCGCCACGCTGGAGCAATCCCGCCAGGCCTTCCTGAATCAGACGGGCGTCGTCCGCAGTTGACCGACGGCAGCTGACCGACTCGCTCAGGCCACCAGCTCGGCGATCAGCCGGTCTCGCTCCTCGCCGACGGCGAACAGGTAGCGGTGCATTTCCTGGAGTCCCTTCAGGTCGTGGATGTCCTCATCCAGCTGGGGGACCATGACCAGGGGGTGCCCGTCCAGGGTCTGCTCGAGCCGAGACAGGTTGCGGTTGTCGCGCTCGGCCAACCGGTGGTAGTCCACGAAGTTCTCGGCCACGCGCCCGGCCAGATCGCCGGACAGGACGCGGGTCAGGCCCTGCCTGACGTGGTTGGGCTCCCGCTCCCCCAGCAGGTCCCGGTCAGTCAGGAGGTCGTGGTGGACGCGGTTGACCACAACGCCGGCGAACGGGAATCCCTCCTGGGTGATCATGCGGTGAAACCAGATCGCTTCGTCGATCGGCTCTCGTTCGGCCGAGGTGATCACCAGGAAGGCCGTCGTGGAAGCGCTCAGGAGCTCCTGCACCGCCGTGGCCCGTTGGCTGAATCCCTGGGTCATCCCCGTCAGCAGCTGGAAGAACCGGCCCAGATCGCCGACCAGGTCGACCCCGGTGACCCGTCGCAGCGCTGCCAGCAGCGGGGTTGTTCCCAGGCCGAGCACGCGCATGCTCAGGCCCGTGGGCCGGACGCAGCGCCTGGAGCATCCGTCCCTCCAGAAACGCGTTCAGACGGCGGGGCGCCTCCAGGAAATCCAGGGCGTTGCGGGAGGGCGGCGTGTCCAGCACGATCAGGTCGAAGGCCCGCTCCTGGTCGAGCTCGTACAGCTTGGCCATCGCGGTGAACTCCTGAGACCCTGAGACGGCGCTGGACAGCTCCCGGTACACGCGGTTGTCCTTGATGTCCTGGACCCGCTCGGGGTCGGGCGCCAACCGCTCGATCAGCTCGTCGAACGTCCGCTTGGGATCGAGCATCATGGCCCACAGCTCACCCGGAAGCTCGGTGCCGATCAGGCGCTCGGCCGGCACCCGGTGGGGCTCGTTGTCAAGCTCGTCCAGGCCGAGCGCATCCGCCAGCCGGTTGGCCGGGTCGATCGTGACCACCGCCACCTTGGCCCCTCGTGCCGCCATGCCCAATGCGATCGCGGCCGACGTCGTCGTCTTACCGACCCCGCCCGAGCCGGCGCAGATGCACACCCGTTTGCCCTCAAGCAGCTCGGCGATCACGTCGCGGCCTTCTCGCTGCCGGCGAGCTGGGCGGCCAGGGCGTCCGCCAGCGCTCCGAGCTGCTCCGGGCCGACCTGCTCGGCGAACACGTAGGGCAGATCCGCGAGGCGGCCACCTACCTCGGCGTGCAGGCGCGCGCGTTGCTCCTGCTGGATGCGCACCCGCGCCTGTTCGGACAGCGCCGCCCTCAGCGCCGAGCGCGACCGGCGCGAGCGCGTGCGCCCAGCGCTGCCGTCAGCTCGTCCAGATCTTCGGGGCCAAAGCGGGGGGGATAGAGCCCGTTGACGATCACCAGGTCGAGCTCCAGCCCGTCCTCCTTCAGCGCCTGGCCGAGCCCGATCGTCTCGTTCACCGGCATCTCCTCGGCCGTGGCGACGCCCACCACGCCGGTCACCGACCGGTTGGCGATCGTTTCGGCGATCGTCCTGGCCTGGTGGGCGATCGGCCCGACCCGGGCGATGCTGGCGAACGTGGCCGGGGTGCGGAGCAGGGCGATGCCGTGTCCGGTCGCCGGGGCGTCGACGATCACCAGGTCGTAGGGCGCGCCCCCCTTGGTCCGGCGCTCGAACTGCGCCAGCTCCCACACCTTGCCGATGCTGAGCAGCTCACGCATACCCGGGGTGGCCATCGCGAAGGCTGAGAACAGCCGGCTGGAGGACAGCGCCTGGCCCAGCGCGCCCACCTTGACCTGGAGGTACTCCTCCATCGCGTGCTGGGGATCGACCGAGATCGTGAACAGGTTGTCGGCCAGCCGGAGCTCGCGGAACAGCTCGCCGTTCTGCTCAAACAGCCGCTGGGCCCGCTCCTGGCTGGCCAGCTCCGCCACCACGGTGCGCAGACCCCGGCGGGCGGCCACCAGCCCGAGTGCGACCGCCGCCGTCGACTTGCCCACGCCGCCCTTGCCGATGACGAACAGCAGGCGCTTTTCAAACAGGTCGGACACTGGAGCCAGCGTAGCTGACCCGGGCCGCCAATCCAAGACCGCCCCGCGGAGGATTCCGAGGTGATCGTGCGAATAGGAGCGAGGTATGAGTCCCCTCACGCATCGGAGCCTCCTGTGACGGCCACCTGCAAGGTGATCGCGTTCGCCAACCAGAAGGGCGGCGTCGCCAAGACCACCACCACGCTCAACCTGGCTGTGGCCTTCGCCGAGGAGGGCCACCGCGTCCTGTGCTGCGACATGGACCCGCAAGGGAACCTGACCATGTCCCAGGGAATCGACCCCGACTCCCTGCAGAAGTCGATGTACGACGTGCTGGTCCACCACACCTCGATCCGCGAGGTGGTTCACAAGCGTGAGGTGGACATCGCCTGCGCGTCGATCGACCTGGCCGGGGCGGAGATCGCCATGTCCACGATGATCGGCCGCGAGCGCTCGCTCCAGAAGGCGCTCAAGGAGGTCGAGGAGGACTACGACTTCGTCTTCATCGACACCCCGCCAAGCCTCGGGCTGCTCACGATCAACGCGCTCACGGCCGCCCACAAGGTGATCGTCCCCGTCCAGTGCGAATATCTGTCGATGCGTGGCTTGGTCCAGCTCCAGAACACGCTCTCGATGATCCGAGAGAATCTGAATCCCGACGTCGACATCGAGGGCATCCTGCCCACCCTGGTTGACGCCCGTACGCTCCACGCCAAGGAGGCCATCGAGCTGCTGGAGGAGAACTTCGGCGACCGGGTGTTCGCCTCCCGGATCCGGAAGACGATCCGGTTCGCCGAGGCGCCCGGTCAAGGGCATGTCGGTGCTGAAGTACGACCCGGACGGGACGGCCGCGCACTCGTACAGGCAGCTCGCGAAGGAGGTCCTAGGCTCATGCCAACCGGTAAACGCGCCAGCATGCGCGAGGGCCCCCTGGCCGCGCTGTTCCGCAAGACGACCGAGGATGCGCCCGGCTCAGAGAAGCCGGCCCAGCGGCGTGAGGAGGTTCCGCCGGCCCAGACGCCGGCGGCCCGGAAGGCCGAGCCCGTCCAAGAGCAGGCGCGCGGCAGCCGATATTCCGACTCCGCAGGAGCGTCTGCGCCAGGCCTTCTCGGCTGACATTCCCCAGAGCCTGCTAGATCCTCCCACCCGGCACGAGCGTCCAGCCGCGGCCGTCGATCCGTTCGCCCGCCCGCAGCGGCCGCCCGAGCCGACCGTCGGGCATGCCCTCATTCGGCCGACCGGTCATCCGGGTCGTGGGCGTCGGCGGCGCGGGGGTCAACGCGGTCAACCGTATGGTCGAGGCCGAGGTCGAGGGGGTCGAGTTCCTGGCCATCAACACCGACCTCCAGTCGCTCCAGCTCTCAGCGGCTCACGAGACGCTGCACATCGGCGACGCGGTGACCCGCGGGCTGGGATCCGGATCGGATCCCGACCTGGGCCGGCGCGCGGCCCACGAGGAGTACGACCAGATCAAGGCCATGCTCCGGGGAGCGGACATGGTGTTCATCGCCGCCGGTGCCGGTGGTGGAACCGGAACGGGTGCGGCCCCGATCGTGGCCCATATTGCCCGGGAGCTCGGCGCCCTGACCGTGGGCATCGTCACCCGTCCGTTCCAGTTCGAGGGCAGTCGACGTCGCCAGCAGGCCGAGGAGGGCATCACCGCCCTGGGCGAAGAGGTCGACACGCTGATCGTGGTGCCCAACAACCGGCTGCTGTCGGTGCTGGACAAGAACACCTCGATGGTGGACGCGTTCCGGGTGGCCGACGACGTGCTCCGCCAGGGAGTTCAGGGCATCTCGGATCTGGTCACGCTGCCCGGGTTGATCAACCTCGACTTCGCCGACGTGCGGACGATCATGTCCTCTGCCGGCACCGCGCTCATGGGAATCGGGATGGGAACGGGCGAGCGCCGGGCCATCGACGCCTCCGAGCGCGCCGTGGCCTCGCCGCTGTTGGAGACGAGCATTGAGGGTGCACGCTCGATCCTGCTCTCGATCACAGGCGGGCCGGACCTCTCCCTGTGGGAGGTCAACGAGGCGGCCAAGGCGGTGGCCGAGGCCGCGCACCCTGAGGCCAACATCATCTTCGGGGCGATGCTGGACGAGAAGATCGAGGATCAGGTCTGGGTCACGGTCGTGGCCACCGGATACGACAACGGACGTCTGCGCAGCGCCCGGGTCGAGGGCCCGGGCACGAGCCAGCTGGCCGGCGAGCGGCGCCCCCTGCTTCGTGAACCGGGCGGTGAGCCACGGGTTCGGCGGGTTCGCGATCGCTCGCCGCTGGAACTCGACGTACCCGAATTCATCCCCCGGCGCTGACTCTGACGGCCGCATAGCGGCGCATGGCGGTGTCCTCGGTCGCTTGCGTGCGGAGCACGCGTCGCTCCCTGCGTCCTTGCCATGCTTGCTCTGCGACCGTCAGCCATGGCCCCTTCCCAATCCTCAAAATCCGAGCTCGGCGTGATTGCCGCTGGCCATCCCTTGACCGCGCAGGCCGGGGCGGACATGCTTCGTGAGGGTGGCAACGCCGTCGATGCGGCCGTGGCCGCCATCCTGGCCTCGCTGGTCTGCGAGCCGGTGCTCACGGGGCTGGGCGCCGGGGGATACATGCTCGTGGTCGAGCCCGAGCGAGACCCCGTGCTGCTCGACTTCTTCGTCGAGGCCCCCGGGCGGGGCAGCGATCCGGCCGCACGCGGAGGAGCTGATCCCGATCACCGTGTCCTTCGGGGACGCCGTCCAGGTGTTCAACATCGGTCCGGCCTCGGTGGGGACATACGGGATGCCCGCCGGTGTCCACGCGGCGGCCGCTCGCTTCGGCCGGATGCCCCTGGCGGAGCTGGCCGCACCGGCGATGGGCCTGGCTCGTGACGGCGTCGAGATCAACGCCCAGCAGGGCTACCTGATCGAGATCCTGGCCGACATCGTCACCTCGACCCCCGAGTGCGCCGCCCTTTATGCACCCGAAGGGCACACTGCTGCGGACCGGGGACACCCTCCGCCAGCCGGAGCTGGCCGACGCGCTGGAGCGCCTGGCCGTCGAGGGCCCGGCGCCGTTCTACACCGGGGACATCGCCGCCGCGGCCGTGGGATGGGTGGCCGACGGGGCGGGATGGTGACCGCCGCAGGATCTGGCCGTCGTATGAGGTGATCGACCGCGAGCCGATCCGGGTGCACTACCGGGGCCGCGACGTGGTCACCAACCCGCCGCCCTCGGCCGGGGGCATCCTGGTCGCTCGCGCGCTGTCCTGGCTGGACCAGAACCCTGAGCCGCCCCCGGTGGAGCGGATCGTCGAGGTCATGCGGCGAACTCAGGAGGAGCGAACGGCCGAGTTCCTGGCCGGACTGGACGACCCGGAATTCGTCCGTCGCTTCCTGGGCCGCGCCCCGCTCGGTTCGACCACGCACATCGCGGCCACCGACCGCGAGGGGTGGGCCGTGCTCGGTCACCTGCTCCAACGGCTCCTGCTCGGGCGTGGTCGTGCCCGGAACGGGGCTGCACCTGAACAACATGCTGGGCGAGCAGGACCTCAACCCGCTCGGCTTTCACCGCCATCCGCCCGGCCGTCGGCTGCCCAGCATGATGGCCCCCACGGTCGTGCTCAAGGACGGCGTGGCCGAACTCGTACTCGGGAGCGCGGGGTCCAATCGGATCAGATCCGCCATCCTCCAGACGATCGTGAGAGTGGTTGATGAGGGCATGCGAGCCCCCGAGGCGGTCCGGGCGCCGAGGGTCCACTTCGAGGACGGCGTGATCTACGCCGAGCCGGGTATAGACGCGGTGGCTCTGGAGGCCGCCGGTCAGCCCCTGGCCCGGTTCAGGGATCTCAATCTGTTCTTCGGCGGCGTCCAGGCGGTGGAGCGCGACGAGCAGGGCCGCTTCTGGGGTGGCGGTGACCCGCGCCGAGGTGGGGCGTCGATTACCGTGACGGCATGAGCCGGGCGAGTCGCAGCATCCCCAGAATGGCCAGGATCCTCAGCGCCGTGGCCGTGGTGCTGACGCTTGTCGGCTGCGGCGAGGACATCAAGGGCGCTGATCTGTTTCTGCTCACCCGCCGGGGCCACGGCCCCGAGCTCTCCCTGCTGGTCAACGACTCGGGGACGATCAGCTGCAACGGTGGCCGGGCCAAGCCGCTGCCCGACCCCCTGCTCCTCAAGGCCCGCGACCTGGCCCCGCAGCTCGCTGCGGTGGCCGGCCTGCGGCTGCTCACGCCACCCAACAGCGTCTTCCACTATTACGTCGAACTCCCCTACGGCAGTGTGTCGTTCCCCGACACCGCCGCGGCCCACCATCCGCTGCTGGCCCAGGTCCTGCAATTCTCAGCTCCAGGCCTCCCAGCAGGCCTGCGGGCTGAAGGGCTAAGGCCCCGTCTTAAGGCGCCGGTTAGCCGGCGCTCGCTAGGGTTCCGCCGCCAATGCTCGCGCTCGCAGTCGCTGCCACAAACCACGGTTTCACCACCTTCCGGGCGATCGTCCTCGGGGTCCTTCAGGGAATCTCCGAGCTATTCCCGATTTCCAGCCTGGGCCACACGTCCTGTTCCCCAAGCTGTTCGGCTGGAACCAGATCGTGGCCTTCCAGTCGCGGCCCGAGTCGGCCTGGCTGGCCTTCATCGTGATGCTCCACGTGGGCAGCGCGATCGGCCTGCTGATCTACTTCTGGCGGGACTGGATCAGCGATCATCAGGGCGTTCTTCCGCACGCTGGTCAAGCGGCGGATAGAGACCTCCACCGAGCGCCTGGCCTGGTTGATCGTGTCGCCAGCATCCCCGTGGGGATCATGGGGCTGCTGCTGGAGCACGCCGCCCGCACGGCCACGGCCAAGCCGGAGATCGCCGCCATCTTCCTGGTCATCAACGGCGTGATCCTGCTCGGGGCCGAGCGACTGCGCCGTCGGGCCGAGGTCCGCGAGCTGGCCCAGCGCGAGGGGGTGAAGAAGGACGGTGGGCGCCGGCTGGAGACGCTCGACTACCGGGAGGCGGTCATCATCGGCGGCTCTCAGAGCGCCGCGCTGATCGCCGGCATCAGTCGTGACGGGATCGTGATGGCCGCTGGGCTGCTCCGCGGCTTGGACAACGAGGACGCGGCCAAGTTCGGCTTCCTGCTGGCCACGCCGATCATTCTGGCCGCCGGCATGTTCAAGATCGGCGATCTGACCGGCCCGCTGGGCAACGGGATCCGGGGTGCCGCCGTGATCGCCGCCGTGGCGGCGGCCATCACCGCCGTGTTCACGGTCCATTTCCTGACGCGCTACTTCCGGCGCGGGAATCTCAACCCGTTCGGGATCTACTGCCTGCTGTTCGGCGCGGCCATGATCGGCTACAACGCCTAGCGGCCGGGACCCCCAACCAAGCCCCTAGCCGAATCTGATCTTGCCGTTGGACCGGGCGCGCTCCTGGGCTCGCTCCACCAGGTCGAGGCGCTTGGCCGCGGCCTGGAAGAGTCGGGTCAGCAGGCGCAGGCGGGCATTCTCGGAGCGCAGGTCCAGAAGGCCCTGTTTGGCGTCGGGGCCGAAGTCAACTGTTCCGGCCATCGTGTAGGCGTCCATCTCCTCCAACTCCTCGGTGTCCGGCTCGGAGTCGGTGGCCCGGAGGACGAGCTGGGCGTACGCCTCGCGAGCTCCGCTCACCAGGTCGGGGTCAGGCGTCTCCGGCCGATCCTCCAGGAACTCGATCACCCCGGCCGGGTAGGCGAGATGCCCCTGACGCTCGACCACCCGGAACGGGCGCGTGCCGCGGGCCAGGAGGTTGATCCGGCCATCCTCCATCCGCTCCAGGACGCGCTCGATCGTGCAGGCACAGCCCGTCTCCCGCAGGCCGTCATCGGCCAGCCACACGATCCCGAACTCCTTCTCGTCCCGCATGCACTCGTTCATCATCGTCTTGTAACGCTCCTCGAAGATGTGGAGTGGAATGGCCTCCCCAGGCAGGGCCACGATCGCCAGCGGGAACAGCGGAAACTCGTGGGACAGGCGATCGGGCACACGTCCAGACTACGCCCTGGCGCAGGGCCGGAGTGGACCTGGACTACCTCGCGGGTCGACCCCGGGAGGCCGACTAGCCCCTGTGTCCGGCCACCAGCAGGTTGTAGAAGATGGCCGGCGGAAGGCGCGGCTCCAGTACGCGCTCGTCCAGTCGCTGGAGGGCCAGATAACCGCGGAAGGCGTACTGACGCCAGAGCATCGGGACCTGTTCGGGATTGGCGCTGGCCTCAAGGACGCGGTTGAACCAGCCAAACCAGTTGGCGACGAGCTCCTCACCTCGGATCCGGATCCCCCGGAATCCGGCCCGCTCGGCCAGGCGGACGAGGTCGCCCGGCTCGAAGGCATGGATGTCGACCAGGCGCTCCAGGGCATGGTCAGCCGCCTCATCGTGACCGCCGGCCGGGGCGGGTGGCAGCGGGGCGGCGCGCATCAGCGATCGCCACACGGGGGCCAGCGCCCGGGCCCCCCGCTTGGGCACGCCGGCCAGGCGGTCTCCCAGCCGGGAGGGCTCGCCGGCGAAGACGAACCACCCTCCGGGTCGGAGCACGCGATGAAACTCGCCGAAGGCCCGCTCCAGGTCGGGAAGGTGGTGGAGCACGGCGTGGCCCAGGACGAGGTCGAAGCTCGAATCCGGGAAGGGGAGGGACTCGGCGTCGGCCCGGGCGGTCCTCACCTGGAGGCCGAGCCGGGCGGCGTTGATGGTCAGCGTCCGCATCATCCCGGGTGAGATGTCGGTGCACGTGGCCTCCTGCACGACGTTTGCCTGAAGCAGGTTGAGGCTGAAGTAACCCGTGCCCGCACCGATCTCGAGCGAGCGCCGAAAGCCACGCTCGAGCTGCGATCCGAGGACCTTGCGGAGCTTGCCCAAGACCTGCGCCTGGCCGATCTCTCCGAAGTCGATGCCCCACTTGGAGTCGTACGACGACGCCGCCACGTCGTGGTAGCGAGTGTTGACATCCCTGATCTCCTCAGCGCTCCGGACCGCCGCCATGGCGCGTTCACATTACCCTCTCGGCGCGTCAATGCAGGCCTATGTCCAACAGAATCAGCCCGAAGGCGTGCCTGCGCTCGAGCTCACCGGCGAGCGAACGCTGCCCGACGTACCGGCCGAGAACTACTGGTTCCAACGCCACCTGGCCGTCTACGAATGGATCGCGGAGCGGGTCGGCGGATTGCGGGTCCTGGACATGGCCTGCGGCGAGGGCTACGGGTCCGACATCCTGGCGCGGGAGGCCGACGCAGTCGTCGGGGTCGACGCCAATCCCGAGGCCCACGACCACGCCCGCCTGCGCTACCGGCGGCCCAACCTGAGCTTTGAGCGGGGAATGGTGGAGAACTTCGGCCGGGCCGGAGCGTTCGACGCGGTCGTGTTCCTCCAGACGATCGAGCACGTCCAGGCTCCCGAGGCGGTGCTGGGCCACTTCCGGGCGCTCCTGGCGCCTGGCGGTGTGGCCTACGTCTCAACCCCGAACGTGCTCACGCTCGCCGGCCCGGGCCAGTCGAAGTCCGGCAACCCGTGGCACGTCCGGGAGTACCGGGCCGAGGAGTTCGATCAGCTGTGCCGATCGGTGTTCGGCCAGGTGGAGATGCTCGGGCTGTTCCACGCCCGCAAGCTCCGGCTCCACGCGCTGGCCCTCCGGCTGGGCTGGGACAAGGTGCACGGGCGGCTGGGTCTCACCAAGCCGTTCTACGACCGCTTCACGCCGGCCATCTCAAGCCGAGACTTCAGACTCCGAGCCGATGGACTGGACCGGGCGCTGGACTTCCTGGCCGTGTGCCGGGAGGGCCCCGCCGTCACTCCAGCCACTCCGTAATGAACGTGGGGCTGGCGTGGATGCACACCAGGCTCGAGCGCCCGGGGCCGTATGGCGGTGGCCGATACAGTCGCCGTCAGTGTCCGAGGTCGAGAATCGCCTGATCGGGATGGGGCTGGAGCTGCCCGCCGTCTTCGGCGGGCCGCCCGGCTTCGAGCGGAAGTTCGAGCTCGTCCGGGTGGTGGGCCAGACGGCATACGTCTCCGGTCATGGGCCGGTGGATGGCGCCACGCTTCTGATGGAGGGCAAGGTGGGGGAGGCGCTGACCCCGGACCAGGGATACGAAGCCGCTCGCCTGACCGCCCTTTCCATGCTCGCGTCGCTCAAGGCTGAGCTGGGGGATCTGGACCGCGTCACGACGTGGGGCAGAGCGCTGGGCCTGGTCAACTGCGCCCCGGGATTCACGAACACGCCGGCGGTCATCAACGGCTTCAGCGACCTGATCGTGGAGCTGTGGGGAGACGTCGGGCGCCACGCCCGCTCGGCGATCGGCGTGGCCGAGCTGCCCTTCGACATCCCGGTGGAGGTCGAAGCCACCGTTCAGATCGCCTAGCCAGCGCGGGGTCTGATGGCCGCGGGCCGCGAACTTTGGCGATCTACATGACGTATACGGGGGGTAATTCGCCAAAGTTCCCGCCGGGTCGCCCCGGCGAGCTGGCCATCGTCCTGCACACCCACATGCCCTACGTCGAGGGCTTTGGAACCTGGCCGTTCGGCGAGGAGTGGCTGTGGGAGGCGATCGCCACCTGCTACCTCCCGCTGCTGGACGTGCTGGGACGGGCGCCGCTCACGCTGTCGCTCACGCCCGTGCTGTGTGACCAGCTCGAGGACCCCGCCGCCATGGCTCGCTGTCAGAGCTTTCTGGACGAGGTGCGGCCGGCCTCGCACCAGCTGGACATCGCCCATTACCGAGCCCAGGGCGAGCCGGCGCTGATCGAGCAGCTCGAGCGCTCGGCGACTGAATACGCCTCCGCGGCGGAGCGGCTCCGCGATCTGGCCGCGAGCCCCGGCGGCCTGCTGGCCGCCCTGGGAGCCCACGCGAGCTGGACCTCGGCAGCGACGCACGCCGTACTCCCGCTGCTGGCCAGCGAGGCGGGAATCGCCCTTCAGGTCCAGTCCGGGATCGCTTCGCACCGGCGTCGGTTCATCGAATGGGGCGGGGGGTTCTGGCTCCCCGAATGCGGCTATGCGCCCTGGTTGGACGAGCCCCTGGAGGAGGCGGGGGTGGCGGCCACGTGCGTTGAGCTGACGGGGCTGTTCGGGCCGGGGAGTCCCAGCCATCTGCAGCCGCTCCAGACCGAGGCCGGGCCGGTCCTGTGGCCGGTGGACCGGCAGACGATGGCGCTCGTGTGGAGCGAGCGCGGGTACCCGAGCGCGGCGGCCTACCGGAGCTATCACGTCCAGACCCCCCGGGATCACCGAGTGTGGCGCAACGACGGGGTGCCGTATGAACCCGAGGCCGCAGCCGCTCTGGTCGCCTCGCACGCCACCGACTTCGTCGCCGCAGTCAAGGAGCGCGTCCGGGACGGAGGGGTGTGCGTGTGCGCGCTGGACACCGAGCTGCTGGGGCACTGGTGGTATGAGGGCGTCCAGTGGCTGGACGCGGTCGTGGACGAGGCGTCACGGCAGGACCTGGCGCTGACGACCCTCGACGATGCGTTTGACCGCCATCGACCCGCGCCCGCGCCGAGTGACCTCGGCGTGAGCAGCTGGGGAGAGGGGGGCGACCTGCGGACCTGGAGCGCGCCGGCCGTGGCCGACCTGGCCTGGCAGGCTCGGACGGCCGAGCTGCGCGTGCTGGCCCTCGGGCGGCGGCCATCCGACCGGGCGCTCCGGGAGCTGCTGGCTCTCCAGGCCAGCGATTGGGCGTTTCAGATCACGCGGGATCTGGCCGGCGAGTACCCGCGCCACCGAACCCAGGCCCACGCCGAGGCATTCCGGGCTGCGCTGGCCGGGAGCGAGGAGCTGGATCCGGAGCTCCGCAACCTGGCCCCCGACCTCGCGGGCTGGCTGGGCTGAGCGCCGGGGCCGGTCGCCGACCCCTCACCCTTACTCCCAGCGGAACGTCCGGGGCTCCTCCCGCATCCGAATCACCCGGGCGGGGATGCCGGCCACGACGGCGTTCTCAGGCACGTCCGTGGTCACCACCGCGCTCGTGCCGACGATCGAGTTGTGGCCCACGGTGACTCCGCGGAGCACGCAGGCCCCGTAACCGATCCACACGTTGTGACCCACGTTGACGTCGCGCTTGTAGATCCCCTGTTGGCGGATCGGCCGCTCCACCTCCACCACTCCGTGGTCGAAGTCGATCAGCATCACCCGGTCGGCGACGATGCACTCGCGACCGATCGCCACGTGCTGGAAGGCCGAGATCGTGCACTCCTGGCCGAGCACGCTCTTGGCCCCGATGGCGACCTCGCCCTCGTGGGCCCGGATCTTGGTCCCGTGACCGATCCACGACCACCGGCCCAGCGTGACGCTGGCGTTCCGGCCGATCTCAAACTTGACCCGAGGGCACACGAAGCACAGGCCGTCGGTTCGCAGACGGCCGCGCCAGCGGAGCTTCAGCCACACCCAGCGGGCTATGAGCACGGCGTACCCCGGGCTGAGCATGCGGTGGCGAGCGGCGAAGCGCAGGAAGGTCAGCGGCCCGCCCCGGAGCGGTGGCGGAGGCGGCCTGAGTGGTGGCGGCGGGGCCACTGGCGTGACCCGTCGCAGCCCAGGAGGGCCTGTCTGCACGGAGCGCACGGTGGGATCGTACGGCCTGCCATGATTGCTCGCCGCCATGGCAGACCGGAACAATTCGCTGGCGCAGCGGCTCCTGGCGGGCGAAAAGCGCGCCCTGGCCCGGGGTATTTCGCTGGTGGAGAACGACGACCCGGCTGGCTGGGAGCTGGTCCGTGAGGTCTACCCCAAGACGGGGAAGGCGGCCGTGGTTGGCTTCACCGGACCCCCGGGGGTGGGCAAGTCGACGCTGCTGGCCGCGCTGACCAAGTTCGAGCGCCAGCGGGAGACGACGGTGGCCGTCCTATCCATCGATCCGTCCTCGCCCTTCACCCAGGGTGCGCTCCTGGGCGACCGGATCCGGCTGAGCGAGCATTTCCTTGACCCGGGCGTGTACATCCGGTCGATGGCCAACCGGGGCGCGCTGGGTGGCCTGAGCGAGGCCGCTCTCCAGGCCGCGCTGCTGATGGACGCGTCCGGCCGCGACCTGATCCTGCTGGAGACCGTCGGGGTCGGCCAGGCCGAGGTGGACATCATCGACCACGCCGATACGGTCGTTCTGGTCCTGATGCCCGGCTCGGGCGATTCGATCCAGGCCCTGAAGGCCGGGGTGATGGAGATTCCGGATGTGATCGTGGTCAACAAGGCCGACCATCCCCTGACCGACACGATGATCCGAGAGGTCAAGGGCGTCCTCGCGCTGGGTCCCCATCGCGGCTGGGAGGTCCCGATCGTGCGCACCGAGGCCGTGCGCGAGGTGGGGATCGAAGAGCTGGCCGAGAAGCTCGAGGAGCACCGGGCCCACATCCAGGCCGAGGGCACGCTGACCGAGCGGCGGCGGCGCAACCTGATGAACGAGGTCCTGGGCATCGCCACCTTCCGGATGCGGAGGGAGCTCGAGGCCTCGGTCCGCGACGACGCCGAGGTGCAGGAGCTGCTTGATCGGGTGGTGTCCCGCGAGCTGGATCCGGCCAGCGCCGCCGAGTCGATCCTGGAGCACGAGGTGCGCAGGGGATCGCGGTGGTCCTGGAAGGCGACGGACTCCGGATTGAGCTCCCGGCCGGCTGGCACGGCCAGTGCGTCCGGCGGTCGCCTCACCTGCCCACCCTCCAGGCCGCCAGCTTCGCACTTGAACCCGGCGACGAGGAGCTCGGGCCGGTCGAAGCCGGGCGACCATGTCCGCCGGCGACTGCTTCCTGGCTTGATCGAGTACCTGCCGGGATCGGGCGTGGAGCCGGGCCGCGTCCCGTTTCACAACGCCGGGATCGAACTCCCGCTGGAGCCGGCGTGGTTTTCTCCCGAGGTGGAGGGGCGGGCGGTGCTGGAGCGCAATTTCACCATCGCGGACCGGCCGTTCTGCCTCCACGTGGTGATTGCTGGGGGGCGGATGGATCGCCGCCGACGGCTCCCGCTGCTCGACCGGATCCTCGGGTCGCTGCGGGTGGAGGAGCGCTGATTTCGGGGGCTGGTCGAGAAAGCGGTCAGATAGTCCACTTTCTCGACCAGCCCCCATCGGAGGAGCAGGAGTCGCTCGGTCACCAACTCCGCCACTGCGCCCGCTACGCTCCCAGCGCGCGGGCGATCACCATCTCCTGGATCTCGTCGGTCCCCTCGCCGATGGTCAGGATCTTGGCGTCCCGGTAGAAGCGGCACACCGGGTACTCCTCGATATAGCCGTAGCCGCCGTGGATCTGGACCGCCTCGTCGGCGGCGTGGACGGCCAGCCGTCCGCTCTTGAGCTTGGCCTGGGCGGCGGTCAGGGTGAAGTTCTGCCCGGCGTCCTTCAGGTAGGCCGCCTTGTGGACCAGCAGGCGCGTGGCCTCGATCTCCGTGGACAGGTTGGCCAGCTTGGCCTGGATGGCCTGGAACTTGGAGATCGGCTGGCCGAAGGCTCGGCGCTCCTTGGCGTAGGCCAGGGCCTGGTCGAGCGCGCCCTGGGCCAGCCCGACGCCCATCGCCGCGACCCCGATCCGCCCGATGTCCAGCACGGTCAGGAACTGGCGCAGCCCGGCTCCGCGCTGGCCGACCAGGTTCTCGGCCGGCACCCGGCAGTCGGCTGAACGTCAGCGGCCGGGTGTCGGAGGCGTTCCAGCCCATCTTCCGGTACGGCTGGCCGTGCTCGTACCCGGGCGTGCCGTTGGGCACGAGCAGGTTGGAGATCTCCCGGACCCGCTCGCCACCGGCCGCCTCGGTCTGGCCCGTGACGGCCGTGATCACCACCACGCCTGAGATGTCGGTCCCGGCGTTGGTGATGAACTGCTTGGCCCCGTTGATGACCCAGTGGCCGTCCTCGAGCGCCGCCCGGGTCTGGGTGTTGCCGGCGTCCGAGCCCGGCCTCGGGCTCGGTCAGGCCGAAGGCGCCCAGGATCTCGCCGCTGCACAGGCGGGGCAGCCACTCCTGCTTTTGCTCCTCGGACCCGAACAGGTAGATCGGCTGGGTGCCCAGGGACGTGTGGGCGCAGAGCGTGATGGCCACCGAGGAGTCGACCCGGGCCAGCTCCTCGACCACCAGGGCGTAGGCCAGCGAGTCGCCTCCCGCCCCACCGTACTGGGCGGGGAAGGGGATCCCCATCAGGTCCAGCTCGGCCAGGCGGCGGACGATCTCGTAGGGGAACGCGGTGCTCTCGGTCGAGCTCCTCGGCCACGGGGGCGATCTCCTGCTCGGCGAACTCACGGACAGTTGATCGGAGCAGGCGGTTGTCGTCTGACAGTTCGAAGTCCATCGCCGGATTCTCACCGATCGCGCGCGGGCTGACAGGCCGCGATGGCGGCCTCACGGCCTAGGATCCGGGCATGGACCAGAACGGCCAGCCCGAGGTCAGGCTCGGCGACCTGCAGGCCGGTGGCCTGGCTCCGGCCGTGATGGCCATCATCGACCGAGGCGTTCGCCGGCGGCCCGATCTGGCCCGCGTCGCTGAACATCGAGGTCGAGCTGACCTTTGAGGCGCAGCATCCGCCGGTGCGGATCATGTTCGGCCCGGAGGAGGTGCTGGTGGAGGACGGCCCGGCGAGCGCTCCGGACCTCCGCATCGAGGGCCAGCTGGCTGACCACATCGCCCTGATGGTGGCCCCGGTGGTGGGCGGCCTGCCGTCGGTTTTCGACGCCCGGGGGCGGGCCGCGCTGGGGATGGTCGTCTCCCGCCGCGTCCGGATCCGCGGAAACCTCGGGTCTACTCAGGCGCTTCCTGGGCGTGATCCACGTTTAGAGCCGTCAGACAGCGACCGACAGCGCCAGCTCGACCAGCAGCCGCACGCCGAATCCCGTGGCGCCCTTGCCCACGAAGTACGGCCTGGGCACGTCCCAGGCCGTCCCGGCGATGTCCAGATGGGCCCACGGCACGTCGCCGGCGAAGTGGTGCAGGAGCTCGGCAGCCGTGATCGGCTGGGCCTCGCGCCGCTCGGTGAGGTTGGTCAGCTGGGCGTAGCGACCCTTGACCATGTCGGCGTACCGCTCGTCCAGGGGGAGCTCCCAGACCCGGTCGCCGGCGCGGTCGCCGCACTCGCGGACCAGCGCCGCCCACGGCGCGTCGTTGGCTCATCAGCGCCGGCGTACACCGAGCCCAGCGCCGTGACCACGCCGCCGGTCAGCGTGGCGATGTCGACCAGCCGCTCGCACCCGTGCCGGCGGGCGTGGACCAGGCAGTCGGCCAGCACGAGCCGGCCCTCCGCGTCGGGATTGTTGACCTCAATCGTCGTCCCGTCCAGGGCGCGGACGATGTCGCCGGGCTTGACCGCCCGGCCGCTGGGCAGGTTCTCGGTCGCCCCGACCACGCCCGTGACCCGCGACCGGCGCGCCGAGCTCGGCCAGCGGCGCCGAGCGCCTCGATCACCGCCGCCGCCGCCGCACATGTCGAACTTCATCTCGTCCATGCCGTCGCGTGGCTTCAGGGCCAGGCCCCCGAGTCGAACGTCACGCGCCTTGCCCACCAGGCCCAGGTGCGGGCCCCGGGGCGCCGCGGGCTCGTAGTCCAGCTGGATCAGCTGGGCGTCCTGGGCCGAGCCCTGGGCCACGGCCGCGAACGCGCCCATCCCCGCCGCGCCGGATCGCCTGCTCATCCATGACCGTGGCTCGGAGCGCCGGGTGCCGGCGAGGCCAGATCCTGGGCGTACTCGGCCAGCGCGCTCGGCGTGAGGTCGTTACCCGGGGTGTTGCCCAGGTCGCGGGCGCGGTTCTGGGCCGCGGCCACGATCGCCGTCCGGGTGGCCTGCTGCGCCCAGGTCCTGGATCGCGGACACGATCAGCCTCTGCACCCGGTGCTGCGTCCGCGTTCTCCGACGCCTGGTAGCGGTCAAACCGGTAGGCGTGCAGAAGCGTCCCCTGGATCAGCCCGTCCAGGGCGGCCTCACCGGGCGGGCAACTCCCAGCACAGAGCCGTGGCTGACAGCTCCTGCGCTCGGGCGTGGACGGCCGCGGCGGCCACCCGGGCCGGCTCGGCGCCAAAACGCTCTCGGGGACCCAGGCCGGCGATGATCAGCCGCCGGCCGTCCTGATGTCCGACGGCCACCCGCCCGAGCTTGCCGCCGGCCTCACCGGAGCCCACCAGCTCGCTGAACGACCTCCTCGGAGAGACGCGACGGGGCCTCGCCATCCTCGAAGATCCCAACGACGATCGTGTCCGCGTCGGTGGCGAGTGGTGGTTCGGTCGTCGCCTCGACGTGCACGGCGGATGACGCTACCAGTCACTTGTACGTGCCTCGCCAGGCCGCAGAGAACGTTTCTCGAAGGGGCACTACGATTGCGCCATGCCCAAGACTGTGATCCTGTCTGCCGCCCGCACCCCGGTAGGAAAGCTGGGCGGCGGGCTCTCCACGCTGGACGCCACCGAGCTCGGCGGCACCGCCATCCAAGCCGCTCTGGAACGGGCCGAGGTGGCCCCCGATCAGATCCAGCACGTGGTGATGGGCCAGGTGCTCCAGGCCGGCCAGGGCCAGATCCCCTCCCGCCAGGCCCAGATCAAGGGCGGAATCCCCAAGGAGGTCTCCTCGGAGACCATCAACAAGGTCTGCGCATCCGGCATCAGGGCCTCGTGTCTGATCGACAACGCTGTGCGGGCCGGTGACCTCGAGGTGGCCGTGGGGGGTGGGATGGAGTCGATGTCGCGTGCGCCCTACCTGCTCAAGGAGGCTCGTTTCGGCTTCCGGATGGGCGACGCCAAGGCGCTCGACGCGATGGTCCATGACGGCCTGACCAACCCCTTCTCCGGCAAGCAGATGTTCGTCGAGGCGACCGAGGTCGGCGATGAGCTTGAAATGACCCGGGCGGACCTGGACCGTTGGGCGCTGCGCTCGCACGAGCGGGCGATCGAGGCCACCGACGCGGGACGGCTACCCGAGGAGATCGTGCCGGTGACGATCCGATCCAAGAAGGGGGAAACGGTCGTCGAGGTCGACGAGGGCCCACGCCGTGACACCTCGCTGGAGAAGCTCGCGGCGCTGCCGGGCCTGGTGGGCAAGGAGGGCTCCCACACCGCCGGCAACTCCCCCGGAGTCAACGACGGCGCGGGTGCGCTCGTCCTGGCCAGCGACGAGTGGGCCAAGAGCAATGGGCGCCGGGCGCTGGCCACGATCGTCACCCACGCCCAGGTGGCCGACGAGTTCGCGTACCTGGCCCGAACCCCGGCCAGCGCGGCCCAGAAGGCGCTCCAGAAGATCGGGCTGACGCCCGAGGAGATAGACCTGTGGGAGATCAACGAGGCGTTCGCCTCGGTCACGCTCAACTCGATCCGGATGCTGGGCATCGATGAGGAGAAGGTCAACGTCAACGGCGGCGCCGTGGCGCTCGGACATCCCATCGGGGCCTCAGGAGCCCGCATCCTGGGCTCGCTGATGCTGGAGCTCCGTCGCCGCGGCGGCGGCCTCGGCTGCGCCGCGATCTGCTCGGGCGGTGGTCAGGGCGACGCCGTCATCATCGAGGTGAACGGCAGCTGAGCGCCCAGCGCTTGGCCGGCGCCGCCTTCTTTGATCTGGACCGGACCCTGATGCAGGGTTCGTCCGCCTACCAGTTCGGCCGCGCGGCTTTTGCCGCCGGCCTCATATCCAGGCGGCGGCTGGCCGCCGACGCCTGGGCCAACGTCCGCTTCCGTCTTTGGGGTTCCACGGACGAGGGCACGCACGCGCTCCGGGACCGGATCTCACAGTCGCTGGCCGGCACAGCCGTCCGGGACATGGAGCGCCTGGGCGCACCCGTCCTGGCCCGAGTCCTGCCGCGGATCTACCCCGCCGTGCTGGAGCTCGCCCACGAGCATCAGGACCAGGGCCGGCGGGTGTACATCGCCACCGCGGCCTCCAACGAGCTGGCCGAGGCCCTGGCCCAGGTGCTGGCGCTGGACGGCGGGATCGGCTCGCAGTTCTCGGAGATCCGTGACGGTGTCTACACCGGTCGCCCCACGGGTCTGTTCATCTACGGGGACGGGAAGGCGGCGGCGATCCGGGAGCTGGCGGCTCGGGAGGGCATCTCCCTGGAGGATTCCTACGCCTACTCAGACTCCGCGTCCGACCTGCCGATGCTCCGGACCGTCGGTCACCCGGTGGCCGTGAACCCCGATCGCGAGCTCCTCGCGGTGGCTCGCCAGGAGGGCTGGGAGGTGCTCCGCTTCGACCGGCTCGGTCGGAGGCTGAAGACCGTCGTGGGGCTCGGAGCCGTGGGACTCGCGGGCGGGGCCGCGACCGCGACGCTGGCCCGGCGTGCCCCAAGACCGCCGCTGCCGCGGCCCCGGCGAGGTCGTTGGCGGGGCGTGCGCTAACCGCTGGTCTCAGAAGCCCGTCGGGCCACGAGTCACGAAACAGACCGTCCAGACCTCGACGTTGTCCGAACCGGACGAGTCGTGATTGAAGGTCCCGAAGTACCAGGCGTTCGGCGTGCCTCCGGGGCCGAACCCGGTCGTCGTGCTGTATGGGGCGTCCACGTAGACATCGGCTTGGGGATCCGAGTTTTGGACGCCGCCGCCGATCGCCGTCTCGTTTGTGCCGCACGGCG
>CAVPKV010000012.1:0-13410 GCA_963705785.1 uncultured Solirubrobacterales bacterium
GCAACGCGACGACACCTACCAACCGAAGCCCCCGAGACTTCAAGCGTCGAAGCATCCACCCTCCCAAACGAGCGACGCCCACCAAAGTTGCGCCTCACCCCGTGATCAGCGCCTAATCAGGGACCAGCGCACACCGCGCGTGTGCAGCCCACCCAGAGTCCTAGAAACATCCGGCCACCGCTCCGCGCTACGACCGGCTGCCGGAGATCGATCAAGGCGACAATCTCGGCAACCGCAGGGTCCGCGCCGGATTGGGGGGCCTCGCCGGGCTGCAACGCGGCTACGCGGCGCCGGTCGCGGCGAGCCTTTGCATCGCTCGCGAGACGTCACGCGTGAGCTTCGTCTTGACGATCGGGGCGATCCCCGGCACCTTGCCATTGAAGGTAATCGTCCAGTCCAGGTGGGACCCGTCACCGCGGCTCGCGAAGCGCAACACGCCTTCGTGGTCTTTGAGAACCCCGCCCTTCGTGATCCGGTAGCGGATCAGCTCGTTCGGGACCACCTCGACGGTCGTCTCGACGAACGGTGGCAGCGGCCCGACGCGCATCTCGCGCGCCGAGCCGCCCCATTGCGGCTGCCGTCAGTTCCGTCGTTGAGCCGCGTGATCTTGGCGCCGAAGACGGGCGCGAGGTTCTCGTGCTCGGCTGAGATACGCGAACACCTGCTCGACCGGTTGGGGAAAGTCTTGGATCACGTGCACGGTTTGCACGGCGCGAGCCTAACCCGTGGGCTGACCGTTGGGGCGAAACTTCGACGATCCACTTCGGAGGTGTCGATGTGAATTGCCGAGCCTCGCAACAGGAGGAGCGCTGTCGCAAAGGGCTCGGTCCTCCGAGGCCCTCCGTGGCCGGTTTCGCCTGTATGCATGCCGGCGAGCGAGCCCCTCTCGCAGCGACCGTCCTCGACCACAGGCAGGAGGGGCAATTCGGCCGGTGTGGGCCTCGCGGCGGGACGGTGGCCGACGGTCGGGCCTCGACACAGGGCAGTTGTGGGAGGGTAGGGTTGCGGCAGGGGCCCACCGGGTGTCGGGACCGGAAAGGAATCGAGATGCAAGCTAGAGAATCGATCGTCGTCGGGACAGACGGCACCGAGACGGCCGAGCGCGCGGTGGACCGCGCTGGTGAGATCGCACGCGCATTCGGCACGATCGTCCACGTGTTCAGCGCCTACAGCGACGACAGGACTCCGCTTGTGGGAGCCGGCAGACAGGGTGACCGAGCCCACGCCCAGCAGCACGTAGACCGGGCACAAGAACGACTGGCGAAGCAAGACGTCGAGAGCGAGGCACACGTGTCAAACCAAGAGCCTGGCCGAGCGTTGGTGGCGATTGCGAACGAGCAACGCGCCCAGATGATCGTCGTGGGCAACCGTGGCATGAGTGGCGCCAAGCGCGTACTAGGCTCGGTGCCAAATTACGTCTCGCACCATGCGGATTGCGACGTGCTGATCGTCCGCACGACGTAGCCCCCCAGCGAGGCGCTTCTGTCGGGACGATTTCGACCAACTCGACATGCAGCCCTGGCAGCTGCCCTCGTGAAGCATTGCAAGCTCCGGTCACCACCCGGTGAGCCCACCCACCTGCAATCAGCGCCGGCTGTCCCGCCGACGAAGCTGCAGGCGCGCCGCCTCGGCACGCCGGCTAGTCCCGCTCGGGATCGCCGGGTCCACCACCCTTGATAATGGGCTAGTGCCGGGCTGCGCGTGATCGAGTGGAAGGCTGTGGGGATGATCGACATTCGACCGATGACTTTTGGCGACGGGGTCGGCGTGGCGACGGTGGTCGAAGCAGCTGTCGAGCAACTTGAGCGCGGACAGGGCAGGGAGCCACGATCTCGCAGCGACGAGCAACGTGAGTACCTCCTCAGCGGGCTCCGACGATTCGTGGAGCTAGACCCCGACGGTGCATGGGTGGCTGTGGACGGCGACGGCATCATCGGGATGGCCAACGCCATACGCCGTGAGTCGTTTTGGGGTTTGTCCATGCTCTTTGTCGATCCGGGGCGGCAGGGTCAAGGAGTGGGCGGTCGGCTGCTGGGCGCCGGGCTGGAGTACGCTGCGGGCGCCGAGGTCCGGATGATCCTCAGCTCGCCGGACCCTCGCGCCCTGCGCCGCTACTCACTGGCGGGCCTGGATATTCACCCAACCGTCGAGGCGAGAGGGCCGATCGATCCGGGGGCGATCCCAGACGATCTGGATGGTCGCCTCGGCGACATCGGCGATCTGGACCTGGCGGCCAGCGTGGACGCCGGGTTACGCGGGTCGCGCGCGTCAGACATCGAGTACCTCATGGGCGTCGGGGCGAGGATGCAAATCATCGACCGGCGGTCTGCTCGAGGCTACGTGGTGCACCGCCAGAGTCGGCTTCTCATGCTCGGGGCAACCGACGACGCCACAGCCGCTGCGTTGATGTGGCGGTTCCTGGCCGAGGCTGGAGGAGAGACCGAGATTTGGGGCCTGACCGCGGGACAGAACTGGGCGGTGCAGGTCGCGCTGGCCGCCAGACTCAAGGTTGCGGCGGCCGGCGCGCTCTTCATGGTTGGGCGGGAACATCCCCCCGGGCCGTGGTTGCCATCCGGCTGGTACTTCTGATTTCGCGCACGGCTGCCATGAAGCAAAAACCTCGCAGTCGCGCGATCCGGGCCGGTCGCCGCGGGGGTCTGCGCTGCGAGGTGACCGTGGGGCGCGCCTTGCCGAGCCGTCTCCTTTCTGCCAAGATCGAGCCGTGGGAGAGAGTGGCCGGCCGTCCTCCTTCGAAAGCTTCCGCCGGCTGGCGCTGGTGGGTCGGCTCGCTGACTGGGGGATGGGGCGGGCCGCGGTCTCGCCTCGGACGCTGAAGGCCGGCACCCGAATCGCGGGACTGAAGGTGACCGAGTCGGTCTGCCCGTATTGCGCGGTCGGCTGCGGACAGGTCGTGTACACACGCGCTGGCGAGCTGGTCGATATCGAGGGGAACCCGCGCTCGCCAATCAACCAGGGGACGCTGTGCCCCAAGGGCGCGGCGTCGCGGCAACTCGTCCAGCAGCCGGGCCGGCTGACAAAGGTCCGCTACCGCAGACCGGGCGGCACCGAGTGGGAGGACCTAGAGCTCGAGCAGGCGATGGACATGATCGCCGAGCGGGTGATCGCCGCGCGGGAGAACGGGTGGCAGGACACAGACCGTCGGGGCTGGCGCGTCGACCGGACGCTCGGCTTCGCGCACCTCGGGGGCGCGACGCTCGACAACGAGGAGAACTACCTGATCAAGAAGCTGTTCACGGCGATGGGGGCGATCCAGATCGAGAACCAGGCGCGCATATGACACAGCTCGACGGTCCCCGGTCTGGGGACCTCATTCGGGCGCGGCGGTGCGACCAACTACCAGCAGGACCTCCAGCACTCCGACTGCATCGTGATCGAGGGCTCCTCGATGGCCGAGGCGCACCCGGTGGGATTCCGTTGGGTGATGAAGGCCAAGGAGCGGGGTGCGCGCGTGATCCACGTCGATCCGCGGTTCTCACGCACGAGCGAGCTGGCCGACCAGCACGTCCCGATTCGGGCCGGGACCGACATCGCGTTCCTGGGCGGAGTGATCCGCCACGTGCTCGAGACCGAGTCGTACTTCCGCGACTACGTCGTCAACTACACGAACGCATCGACGATCATCAACGAGAACTTCCGGGACACCGAGGACCTTGAAGGCCTGTTCAGTGGGTTCGATCCCAAGACCGGGATGTACGACCGCACCTCGTGGATGTACGAAGGCGGGGAGATCGCCTCGGCGGCTGGGGTCCGCGAGCACTCCACCCAGGCGTTCAGCGAGCAGACCGGGGCGGGGATGCTCGCCGGCGAGATCGAGCGCGATGAGACCCTCCAACATCCCCGCTGCGTGTTTCAGATCCTCCGCCGGCACTTCGCCCGCTACACGCCCGAGATGGTGCAGCGGATCTGCGGGATCTCGGAGGCCGACCTCCTGGCGGTGGCCGAGGCGCTGATCGCGAACTCCGGCCGCGAGCGGACGAGCTCGTTCATCTACGCGCTGGGGTGGACGCAGCATTCCGAGGGCGTGCAGATGATCCGGACCGCCGCAATCCTGCAGCTGCTGCTGGGCAACGTGGGCCGGCCCGGCGGGGGCATCATGGCGATGCGCGGCCACGCCTCGATACAGGGCTCGACCGACATCCCAACCCTGTACGACCTGCTGCCCGGCTACCTGAACATGCCCAGGGCGCGCGAGGATCAGTTGACGCTGCAGGACTACGTCGACGCCGACGGCGCCGATCGCGGCTGGTGGTCGTTCTTCGACACCTACATTGTCTCGCTGCTGAAGGCCTGGTTCGGCGACGCCGCAAAGGCGGATAACGGCTATGGCTTCGCCCACCTGCCGAAGATCACCGGCAACCACTCGCACTACTCGACGATGCTGCGCGCGCTTGACGGGGGCCTCGAGGGGTTCTTCGTGATGGGACAGAACCCGGCGGTCGGCTCCCAGCACGCGGGGCTGCAGCGCCGGGCGCTGGCCAAGATGAAATGGCTTGTCGTGCGCGAGATGGCGGAGATCGAGACCGCCACCTTCTGGCGCGACTCGCCAGAGGTCCAGTCCGGTGAGCTCCGGCCCGAGGAGATCCAGACCGAGGTGTTCCTGATGCCCGCTGCCTCGCACATCGAAAAGGAGGGCTGCTTCACCAACACCCAGCGTCTGGTGCAGTTCCGCGACAAGGCGCTCAACCCGCCTGGCGACGCGCGCTCCGAGCTGTGGTTCATGCATCACCTGGCCAAGCGGGTCAAGGCCCACTACTCGGGCTCAGAGCGCGAGCGCGACTGGCCGATCGTGAACCTCAAGTGGGACTACCCCGAATGCGGCGAGCTCCACGAGCCCGACGTCGAGGCGGTGATCAAGGAGATCAACGGCTACGAGGTGGCGACCGGGAGGCCGCTCAGCCTGTTCACGGAGCTCCGCAGCGACGGCTCGACCGCGTGCGGCTGCTGGATCTACTCGGGGATCTACAAGGACGGCGTCAACCAGGCGCGGCGGCGGACCCCCGGCGACATCACCGCGGAGGGCGGCACCGTGTCCCCGGAGTGGGCCTGGGCGTGGCCGGCCAACCGGCGGATCCTTTACAACCGGGCCAGCGCCGACCCGCAGGGTCGGCCGTGGTCGGAGCGCAAGAAATACGTCTGGTGGGATCAGGAGCAGGGACGCTGGACGGGGTATGACGTGCCCGACTTTCCCGCCGACAAACGGCCCGACTACTGTCCGGCCCCGGACGCTCGGGCCATGGACGCGATCGCCGGCTCGGACCCGTTCATGATGATGGCCGACGGCCGGGCCTGGCTGTACACGCCGAGCGGGCTGCTCGATGGCCCGCTGCCCACCTACTACGAGCCTGTCGAGTCGCCGGTCGACAGTCCCCTGTATCCCAAGCTGGGTGCCAACCCGGCGGCGATCCGGTGGAAGCGCCCGGAGAATCCGTACAACCCGAGCGGCGACCCGCGATACCCCGTGGTCGCGACCACCTTCCGGCTGACCGAGCACCACACGGCCGGCGGGATGAGCCGTACGGTGCCATGGCTGGTCGAGCTTCAGCCCGAGATGTTCTGTGAGATAGACCCGCAGCTGGCGGCCGACCGCGGGATCCTGGACGGCGGCTGGATGACGATCGTCACCGAGCGCGCGGAGATCGAGGCGCGGGCGAAGGTGACCGAGCGGATGCGGCCGCTGCGGGTCGACGGGCGCGTGATCCACCAGATCGGGCTGCCGTGGCACTGGGGCTACGCCGGGTTGAGCCGCGGCGACACCGCCAACGATCTCGGCGTTCTGTCGGCCGACCCCAACGTCTCGATCCAAGAATCCAAGGCGTTCACGTGCGACGTGCGCGCGGGCCGACGGCGGGAACCGAGCACCGTCAAGCTGGCCGGCGCCGTCCTCCAGGGGCATGCCATTCGCCCGGACGAGGACGATCCGATCGCCGAGAACCCGAACGAGGTGCGCGGATGAGCACGAGCGCTCCGGCCACCGAGATCGCGATGCACCGCCCGGACACGCCGCGGATGGGTTTCTTCACTGATACGACCGTGTGCATCGGCTGCAAGGCGTGCGAGGTGGCCTGCAAGCAATGGAACGATCTGCCCGCCGACGGCTCGCAATTTGTAAAGGGAGGGTCCTACGACCACACGGGCGAGCTGTCCGCCTCGACCTGGCGCCACGTCCGCTTTGTCGAGCTGCTCGAGCCCTCTCCACAGTTGCGCGAGGAGGCGCGGCGCGCGCTCGAGAGCGGCGCCGGGGGCAGCGTGCCGGTGATTCCCGCGACCGGCGGTGGCGGCGCTGCGGGAGCCGCGGACGATGAGCCCGTCGACGTGGCCGAAGCGGTGCGCAAGATGGGCGAGTGGGTGTTCATGTCCGACGTGTGCAAGCACTGCACCAACGCGGGGTGCCTGGACGCCTGCCCCACCGGCGCGCTGATCCGAACCGAGCACCAGACCGTTGTGCTGCAGCCCGACGTGTGCAACGGGTGCGGCTACTGCGTACCCGCGTGTCCGTTCGGAGTGGTCGACCGCGACCATATCGACGGCCGGGCCGGGAAATGCACGCTGTGCTACGACCGGCTGGAGGACGGGCTGGAGCCGGCGTGTGCGAAATCGTGTCCCACCGACTCGATCCAGTTCGGGCCCCACGAGGAACTGGTGGAGATCGCCTCCCGCCGCGTGGCCGAGCTTCACAGCCGGGGCATCGATGGCGCCTACCTGTACGGCGCCGGCGACGACCCCGACGACCAGCTCGCCGGCGGGCTCGGCGCGTTCTTCCTGCTCACCGAGCCGCCGGAGCGCTACGGCCTGCCCGCGCACGCCGACTCGCCGATCCAGGAGAACGTGGTGCCGGCGACGCTGGCGGCGGTCGGCGCCGGCCTGCTCGCCGGGGCGGGCGCGATCGCGGCGTTCGTCATCGCGGCGCGCCGGGGCGGAACCACGCGCCGGACGGCCAGGAGGAGCTGGTGAGCGGCGAGCACGTCTGGGAGGGCCGCCTGGATCGCGGCGGCGAGCCGGCGGAGCTCGCGCCCGAACACGCGTCGCCGACCAGCAGCGAGGAGCGCGAAACCGACTGGGTCGCCGACCACGACACGCGGACCCGCGACAGCCGCCCGGCCCTGGGGACGCGTGGCGGCCCGGCCTCCTGGGAGCCGGACGAGCCAGGCGCGCCGGTGGCGCTGGCGCGATCGCGCTTTGGCGACGCACGCTGGTCGTTTCTCTACGGAGCCAGAGACACCAGCTACGCCGCGGCCGAGCCGGAGCCGGGTCAGGTCGCGGCCGCCAATCGGCGAATGCGCTCCGGGCCTTTGCCCGAGCTCCGCGGCCCGTTCATGAAGGCGCCGGTGTGGACGTGGGAGGTCCCGCTGTACTTCTGGGTCGGGGGCGTGGCGTCCGGCTCGGCGTTCGTGGCCGTCGCGTGCGATGCCGCCGGGGACCA
This sequence comes from uncultured Solirubrobacterales bacterium, assembly GCA_963705785.1. Taxonomy (GTDB): domain Bacteria; phylum Actinomycetota; class Thermoleophilia; order Solirubrobacterales; family Solirubrobacteraceae; genus Palsa-465. The sequence continues at coordinate 7,442 of CAVPKV010000012.1, forward strand.
CCGGTCCGCCGCGATCGCGCGCCAGGTCGCGCTCGGCGCCGTCGCACCCGCGCCGCTCCTGCTGGTCGCCGATCTGGGGCGGCCGGAGCGCTTCCTCAACATGCTGCGGATCTTCAAGCCCCGGTCGCCGATGAACATGGGCGCCTGGTGCCTGGCGGCATTCAGCGGCACGGCCGCCGGAGCGGTCGGCGCCGATCTCCTGTCCAGGCCGCGAGCCGCACGTGCGCTGGGGGCGGCGACCGGCCTGCTCGGCGGCTACCTCGGCTCCTACACCGGCGTGCTGCTCGCCTCCACCGCGGTCCCGGTATGGGCGCGCAGCCGAGGCCTGCTCGGCCCGATCTTCGTCGCCACGGCGACCGCGACCGGCGCGGCGGCGACGCGCCTCACGCTGGTGGCGCGAGGGCTTCCCGACGCCCATCCGACCGGCAAGGCCCTCGGCACGATTGAGACCGCCGCGATGCTCACCGAGCTATCGCTCTCAGCGGTCAACGAACGCCGGCTGGGGCAGGCCGCGGAATCGCTTCGCCGCGGTCGCCCGGGGCTCCTGTTCCGTACCGCCCAGTCCGCCGTCGTCCTCGGTTTCTCAACGCGGCTGCTCGGGCGCCGGAAGGCACCAATCGCCCACGATCTTGCGAGCCTCCTCTATCTGGCGGCTGGCCTCGCGTTCCGCTTCGCCTGGATCGAGGCAGGAAGGGCGTCGGCGACCGACCACGAAGCGGTCGCCGCAATGGGTCGCCGCCGGCTCGCGGCCACCGATGAGCTCGAGCATCGTTTCGGCGCCCGCACGACCTCCAAGCAGTCGAGCCCATTGCCGCTGGCCGCCCTACCGCGAGCCTGGAGCGAGGCGATCCGGCGGGCCAGCCTCGCCGTCGAGCGGCTACTCGGTTGAGGGGATGATGAGCCGAGCGGTGGTCCCGGCCACACGGTCAGGTACGGGAGCAAACATAACGGCCTGGGCCTGAGACACCGGGCGAGAGCACGTACGCTTTGGCTGTGCGGCTCGAGGGGATCCAAGCGGGGGACATCATTGAGGTGGACCGGCTGGGCCGCCGGTTCCACGCGCTGGTGGTCGGAAGTGGCGGGGCGTCTACGGGGCTGGCCATTCAGCCTCTGGACCGCCGGATCTCCTATCGCGCGTGCCGCGCGCGTGAGGTCATCGGTCACTGGGCGAAACTGGGAAGACCGCGGGCGAGCGCCGAGCCGCTTGAGCCATCGCCGCTGCAGCTCGAACTCGACACGACTGGTCGGGGGTAGGCACAGCCACCTTGGGGCGGCGGGACTTCGTTCACGGAGCGAGGTGCGGCGGGATCTTTGGCGTTTTTCCTCCAAAATGCGGGAACGGCCGGTTGCGGATTGACTTGCCTTGGGATAGGGTGCCGTTCGCGGTTCGGGAAAGAGCAAGGCTCGCAAAAGCCAAGCGAAGCGGCTCTCGAAGGTGACCGACAAGGCTTATTTCGCGCGCAGGCTACGTGCGAGAGCAGGCACGGTCGTCGCCCCCGGGCCGCATTTTTTGTGCCCGCGTGTCGGCAGGGACGCGTGGGCGGGAGGGCACGTCTCCGAGCGCGGTGGCAATCTCCTGGCCGACCTGATCGGAGTCCGACCTTCACGCGGCGGCGACATGACGTCCGGCTCGCTGACTAACGTGCAGGGTGCGGCTTCGCGGCCGCCTACGCCGTGCGGGTGCCTGCCCTACGCGGCCGTGCGACCGGGCGCCTCCAGGGAGCTGGCGCTGAGGGTCGACCCCGGACCCCCTCAGCTAGCCCGCCCGCTCCCACCCCCCACCACTGTGGGTCAGTTGCGCTCGTTGCCGAAGAGCTGGAGGAAGAAGAGAAAGATGTTCAAGATGTCCAGGAAGATGCTCGCTGCGATCGGGACCGAGCTCGACATGTCCGCCCGGCGCAGGCGGTTGAAGTCAAAGATCGTGTAACCGCCGAAGATCACGATCCCCAGCACCGCGTAGATGATGTTGGCCTGTGGGATGTTGACGAAGATCAGCACGACTCCGAACACGATCAATGCCAGCAAGGCCCAGAACAGGAAGCGTGCCCAGCTGGACAGGTCGCGCCGCGTCGCGTAGCCGATCGCGCCCAGCCCGGCGACTGTCGCCGCGGTGGCGCCGGCCGCCTGCCAGAGCGCGGCGGGGTCCGCTTTGGCGTACACATGGATCACGGGGGCGATTGCGAGCCCAAGGGCCAGGCCGAGCCCGAACAGCAGACCGATCGCGAGCTGCTCACGCCCTCGGGCCGTGGCGAATTGGAGTCCGAAGATGCAGGCAAAGCCGCCGATGAAGAACAGGATCCCGGTGCCTCCGGTGAGGTTGCGCCCGATGTAGGCACCGAGCGAGGCGAAGCCGACGGTCGCCGCGACCAAGCCCATCACCTGCCCGAACACGCTCCGGACGTGATCGCGACCGAACGCTCTCGAGCCAGCTGGGCTCAGTCCCGGGTAGGCGGCGATCCGGGGTGGTTGTTGGTCTGAGCCTGGTGTCATGGTCTCCTCCTGCGGTTTATGGAGGCGTCAGCCCGACTCACCGCGGGCGCGCCCGTAGCGCTCGTAGATCACGCGCGAGCCGAACGTCCTGGTCTCGACCAGGTCCAGCGGAACGTCTTCGGTGACCGGCGGCAGGAAGGGCGTGCCGCCACCGACGACGACCGGATGGCGGAACATGCGCAGCTCGTCGACGAGGCCGAGCTCGATCGCTGCCGCGGCCAGGCCGGGGCCGCCGATCGCGACGTCCTTGTCGGTCGCACCGAGCGCCGCAGCGGCCTCCTCGGCCACCGACGCCTCGGCGAGCCGGGCGTTGCCCTGAACGCTGTCAAGCGTGCGGCTGAAGACGAGCTTCGGGAGAGCGCACCAGACCTCGGCGAACGCGGCCCCGAGCCCGTCCTTCCGCATCGACGGATCCGTCTCCCACACCAGCATCGTCTCGTAAAGCCTGCGGCCGCACAGATAGCCGCCAAGCTCGCCGACCTGCTCGATGTGGAAACGAAACTGCTCCTCGCCAGGGACCGTCCACCCGAACGCGCCCTCGCGGTCCGCGATAAAGCCATCGACCGAGACGCCCATCGAGTAGATCAGCATGGCTTCAAACTAATCGCAGCGAGGCGACGGACGATGATCGCGGTGGAGTTCACCTTCGGCGTGAGAAGATAGCCACATCGCCGTCGGCCGATCGAGCCACCGCACCTGGAGGGAAGGATGAATCTCGAAGAGACGCTGGAGAAGGTGGTAGAGCTCGCCCGCGAGGAGCTTCACGTCGTGCGCAAGCGTGCCGAGGAGAAAACGCCGGCGCGAGACCACGGAAAGGACTATCACGCGGCCCAGCAGGCAGCCGACCGGCTGGATCACTACGCCCACGAGCTGTACCGGCTACATGACGCCGAGTACCCCGGTCGTTGGAGACATCACAGCGCAGGCGACCGCAACTGAACCCGAGTCAACGCCTGCGGGCCGTAGTGGTTGTCCTGCTGCGCTCGCCCCTCACGGCTTCAGGGCTTCGATGAGCGTCTTGGTGTCGTATCCGGCGTCGTGCAATGACCCGTCTATGAACAGGGTCGGAGTGGCGAGCACCTGGCCGGATGCCTCACCGCTGCGGACATCGCGGCGGACCCGCTCGAGCACCCGGTCGTTCTCGCGGTCTGCGTCGAAGCGGGTGAGATCAAGCCCGAGCTCGGCGGCGTATCCCCGCAGGTCGTGGTCGTCGAGTGCGGCCTGGTTGTGGAACAGCAGGTCGTGCATCTCCCAGAAGCGGTCCTGAACGCTCGCGGCCTCGGCGGCGAGCGACGCTGCGAGTGCGTGAGGGTGAATGTGGGTTAGCGGGAAATGACGAAAGGCGAAGCGCACGCCGCCATTCAGCCGGGCCTCGATCTGTTGGATATTGCGATATGCCGCCCGCGAATAAGGGCACTCGTAATCGCCGTACTCGAGGATGAGGCGTGCCTCGGCCGGGCCTCGAACGTGATCGATCGCGTCATCCAGAGGTGCTACGGCCGTGGCGTGCGTATCGCGCATGGGAGCCAGGATGGAATTGGTTAGAACTAAACGAAGCCTTCACCTGCAGGGATAGCAGGCTCACGCCAGTCAGTGACGATCGCATTCGCCGACAGGGCGGGGCGCCGCGTCCAGCGCGGTGCGGCCTGCTATCGGTGCCTGCGGCCGAGCCCTCGCTGCGGCTTCGCGGCGAGGGCGAGGATTGCCGCGAGGGCCCCTCCGGCTACGCGGAGTGTCGTGGCAGGGTGGGCTCGCAGCTCCCGCCACCCAGCAACGGTGCGGCGACGGGTGTGCGAGGTCAGCCCAGGACGGGTGTCTGGGCCGAACGGCGCAGTGACTCCGCGGATGGGCGGGGCCCAGCCGCCTGGCGGGGCGGTGATCTCCTCAATCGGCGCAGCTTCGCTGCCGGCGAAGAGGGGCGGGGCCCAGCCGCCTGGCGGGGCGCTGATCTCCTCGGCCGGCGCAGCTTCGCTATGGGCGAAGAAGGGCGGGGCCCAGCCGTCTGGCGGGGCGGTGATCTGCTCGTTGGACGCGGTCCCGTCCGCCGTGGTGCCCGTCAACGGAAGAACCGCGATCGGGGATACGGCGGGGCTGCCCGTCGATGAACGGCGGGTCGATCTCCGACGGCCGATGCTGGATAGACCGCCGCGCCCGCCATCCAGGAGGGCTGCGGCGAGTCCGCCCCGCCACCGGATGCGCCGCCGACTACCCATCGCAACGATGCTGGAGATTCCCAGCGCGGCGAGGAGGACCAAGGCCCAGACGGTCAGCACTGAGTCGTGCGTGCTGCTGTCAATCGCGGCGGCTTCCAGCGCGGCGCCTCGAATCGCCCGACGATGACGGTGGGTCCTGCTCGCCACATGGCGTGAGTGCCCGATTGAGTGCGCCGACGGCCGGCTCCCGACCGTCTGCGCGGCGGTGGCCAGGAATGCCGCCGGCAGCGCGACATCCACGGCCGTGACCGCTGGGCTCGCTGACTGCGAGACCCCGGCTTGACATCCTCCACGGCCAGCAGCCCTGAGCTGGGTGATGGCACGGCCCTCGGCAGCGCGCTCGCTCGCGGGGCTCATGTGCAGCGTCCGCGCGACCTCGATCGCGCTGCCGGGTCGGGAAGTCCCGATACCCGCGGCAATCCAGAGGATCTGGGCGGACCTGAGCGGGAGTGAGAACAGGCAACCGGCGAAGTGCAGGACGAGGTGACGTATTGCCTGCCCGTGGGTGACCATCTGGGCGGGGGTCAGCTTGGCCCAGCGCCCGCTCTTCGAGCCCGAGCTTCGGCCTGCGGCGCTTGAGCCCGACATTGCGGAACTGGTGGACAGCCCACCCGGGGCTTGGCTTGCTCCGCTCGGGGCGCCCGCCGACGGCTGCGAGCCGGTATGGGAGGACCCGCTACCGGAGCTACCAGAGCCCGAGGAAATGTGCCCCGAGGTGCCGGTGGCCGAGGCGGCAGCATGGCTGACCACCGTCGATGCGGTGGTCGTGGCCCCCGAGGCCGTCGAGACCGCTGAGTGCGTGGCAGAACTCGCCGTTGAGACGACCGACTGCGCGGTGGAGCTGGCTGTGGACACAGCCGACTGCGCGGTGGACGACGCTGTACTCGTTACGCCAGAGGTTGAGACGGGGGGTGACGGAACAGAAACCGAGGGCCCCGAGGAAGAACCAGCGCTCACCGACGGGGTCGAGACGGCAGGGAGTCCAGAGGCGAGGCTTGCGGACGCGCCGGATCCGACGACGGCGGCCGGCGCCAACGTTGCGACACAAACCAGGATCAGCGACTTTGCACGCTTCATCGAAGTGGTTCTCTTGACTCTTAACGCGCGGTGGGGCCAGAACTTTTCGCGGTGGGGGCAGAACTTTTCGCGGTGGGGGCAGAACTTTTCGCGGTGGGGGCAGAACTTTTCGCGGTGGGGCCAGAGCTTTTCGCGGTGGGCCACACAAACTCCTGCCGCGTCTGCTGGCGGGCGAGCCCGGGGCTGCGC
>CAVPKV010000013.1:0-6419 GCA_963705785.1 uncultured Solirubrobacterales bacterium
CTCGGTTTAGGCTCCTGTCGTGCTTGTTGCCCGTGAGTTAGAGGTGCGCGTTCCCAGCGGCGCGCGGATCCTGGGTCCAGTTTCACTCGAGCTCGCTCCGGGATCGCTCGTCGCGTTGATGGGCCCCAACGGGTCGGGAAATCGACGCCGCTTCGTGTCCTGGCCGGCATTTCCCGACCGAGCGCCGGTAGCGCCACCTGGGATCAGCAGCCGACCGAATCGGCCGTGCAGGCGCTCGGCTATGTGCCCCAGCGGGAGAGCGTCCACGATCGGTTGACCACGCGCGAGGCCCTTCGCTATGCGGCCTACCTGCGTCTGGATAGCCGTGCTGACATCGGGTCGCGGGTCGAGATGGTCCTGGGCGAGCTCGGCTTGGCCGCCCAGGCCGACACCCTGATTCGAAGCCTCTCCGGAGGTGAACGGCGCCGGGCGGCGTGCGGGCTGGAGCTCGTCGGAGACCCGCCGGTGCTGCTCCTCGACGAGCCGACGAGCGGATTGGACGAGGTGCTGGAGCGCCGGTTGATGCAGCTCTTCCGGCGCCTGACGGGCCATGATCGCGCCGTACTCGTGGCCACCCATGCGACCACCAGCCTGGATCTGTGCGACGAGGTGATCGTCCTTCAGGACGGTCAGATCGCCTACCGCGGCGGCTCGTCGGGAGCGCGGGCTCACGTGACCGCCGTGGCCGAGGAGCAGCCAGCGGCCTCGGACTCCGCCCCGGCCAGGGCAGCCGATGAAGAGGCCGCCGTGGGGTCGACGGGTGCACTGTCGCACGCCGCTCGAAGCCCCGCGCCTGGGACTGCACCGGTGGCCCTGAGCCGCCCGTTCCGGCTCGAGCTCCGCGTCTTGGCCGGTCGGTACTTCCGCACGTTGCTGCGTGATCGACGGACGCTCGCCGTGCTGGTCCTGCAGGCGCCGCTGATCGGTCTGCTGATCGCGATCGTGTTCCATTCCGGAGCCCTGGCCGCCAGCGCGTCCCCGATCGGCGCGGTCGAGCTCGTCTTCCTGGTGATGACCGGCGCCATTTGGCTTGGAGTGGCGTCGGCGGCACGTGAGGTGGTCAAGGAGCGCGGGCTGGTCGAGCGCGAGTTCGACGTCGGAATCCGCCTGGACGCGTACGTGCTGGCCAAGGCTGTGGTCCTGTTCGCGCTGAACTTCGTTCAGGTCTTTCTGCTGGTGCTGGTGGTGACGGGGCTGCGGCCGCTCGGGATCGGTCGGGGTGGCGTGCTCGAGTTGTTCGCGATAGCCGTGCTCACGGCCTGGGCCAGCGCCGGGATGGGGCTGGCGGTGTCCTGCGCGGCTGGCAGCGTTGATCGGGCGGCCGGTGCCGTTCCCCTGCTGTTGATGCCGCAGCTGCTGCTCGCGGGCGGGCTGATTCCGCTCGCGCAGATGCCGCGGGTCGTGTCGGCGCTCGCCGACATCACCTATTCGAGATGGTCGTATGCCGGCCTCGGGTCAGCCGCGCGCATCGGAACCCGCCTGGGCGCAAACGACAGCTCCGGGTTGCTGGGCTTTGACAACAGCTTCTTCGCCTTGACCCCAGCGACCGCAGCGGGAATCCTCGCCGCGTTCACCGTCGTCGAGCTACTCGTGGCCGTGCTGCTGCTGATGCGCCGACCTGCGGTGAACACGTAGGGAGGCTGGAGGCGCCAGCCGGCCGTCGGCGCCCGGCAACACTACGCCGTCGCGCCCGCTGACCAGGCCGGCGCCCCCACGGCCCGAAATTCCTACCATTCCGGCGGTGCGAATCATCAGGTTGCTCCAGGCAGGGGCGGTGTGCTCGCTCATGCTGGCCTTCGGGACGGTGACGTCGGCGTCGGCTGTCGTTGGCGGGAAGCCCGTGCCGCGGGGCAGGTTCCGCTACGTCGCCGACATCCTGATCGGAGGCTCGACGCTCGGCTGCACGGGCGTGTTGATCGCTCCGGACTGGGTTCTAACCGCCGGTCACTGCGCGTCGATCACAGGCTCGGCCAGCACGGGGCTGGTCCCCTCCCAGCCCGCCTGGCCGCCCGGCGCGTTCAAGGTTGAGCTCGGAACGCCGTACGCCAATGGCCGCCGCGACGAGGTCCACACCGTCACGCGGGTGATAGTGGACAACCGCTACCTCGTCACCAACGGCGTGGGAAACGACGTCACGCTGCTCAAGCTGACGGTGCCTTCCAAGGTCCGGCCGATGCTGATTGCCCCTCCCGACCGGGCGTTGTGGCGGGCCGGTCGACTCGGGACCATTGCCGGCTTCGGTACGACATCTGAGAACGCCGTCGCTCCTCCCGCGCAGATGCACTACGCCCACGTCCCCTTCACGACCGGCGCGTACTGCGCCGAGAAGTATCCGTTCGGTCCGGACGAGGTGCAGAACGACGGCTACTACGACCCCAGGACGATGGTCTGCGCCGGCTATCCCCAGGGCGGCACGGACACCTGTGAGGGCGACTCCGGCGGACCGCTCCTCTCCGCACTACCCGACGGGGACCCGGGTCTGGTCGCCGTGACCAGCTTCGGAAACGGTTGCGCCAAGGCCGGCCATCCCGGGGTCTATGACCTGGTCGCCCGTGGCCCGATCAGAAGCTTCATCCGGCGCTTCGTGCCGGGGGCGCTGGCGCCCTCGTCAGTCATGAGACGCTGAGAGCCGGGAGCGCCGTCACAGCCAGCGCCTGCGCCTGAAGAAGGCCAGCAGGACGAGCACCGTGGCCAGCATGCTGCCGATGCCCAGCAGCCAGAACGTCCAGCCGCTGTAATGTGGTTGACCATGAAGGCGAAGTTCATGCCGAAGAACCCGGTGATGAACGACAGCGGGAGGAAGATCGTGGCGATCACGGTGAGCTGCTTCATCACGTCGTTCTGCCGGTTTGAGATCGTCGACAGATACAGATCGGTGGCCCCGGAGAGCAGGTCCCGGTAGAGTCGATCAGGTCGCTGATCCTGATCAGATGGTCGTAGACGTCGCGGAAGTAGTCGCGCTCGTCGAGCTGGAACCCCGGGAGCTGAGCGATCTGATCGACCGAGCGGACGAACAGATCCCGCTGCGGACTCACAACCTTGCGCATCGCCACGAGTTCGCGCTTGAGGCCAAACATACGCTCGAGCTGGTGCTCGTCGGGGTCCTCCAGCACCGCCGCTTCGAGCTCGTCGATCTCGTCGTCCATCGCGGTCAGCAGCGGGAAAAAGCTGTCCACCAGCGCGTCCAGGACCCGGTAAAGCAGGAACTGCTCGCTGTGCAGCAGCCGGCCGTCGAGCTGCGCGCGCTGCTCGTCCAGCGCCGGAAGGGGGTCCCGGTGCACCGAGACGACGTACTGGCCGGAGACGAACAGGTGGACCTCGCGCAGCGGCTCGGGATCGTCCGGCCGATGGCGCCAGGCCCCGTAGAAGACCAGGAACACGTAGTCGCCGTAGTCGTCCAGCTTGGGGCGCTGGTGGAAGTGCTCGGTGTCCTCAAGAGCCAGCGGGTGGAACCCGAACAGCTCGTGGAGCTGGTGAAGCTCATCGACGGTGGGCGCCGTGAGGTCAAGCCAGAAGAAGTGGTCGCGCTTCAGGTGATCCAGGATGGCCTGGGGATCGACGCCGGTCAGGCACGGGACGACGAACTGAAACCCCTCGCCCGAGCTCGTCTCCCTGGCCGTCTTGGCCTTCCCTACCGGCATCTTGGTCTCCTTGGTCGCTGTGCGCTGGATGGTCGCAGGCGGCCAGGTCGCCGCCCCCGGGCCATCTACTCCGCAGGCAGCGCCCGGGCGGTCGAGCCGCGGGTCACGCCGCCGCCGCCGGTCAGCCTGGCGGCCAGGCCGACCGGGATCAGCGTCAGCAGCAGCACGAACATCACGACCACGTTGACCTCCGGGAGCTGCTGGCCGAGCCGGATCGCCCCGAAGATCCACAGCGGCAGCGTGTTCTGGGCGCCGGCCGTGAAGGTGGTCACGATCACCTCGTCAAACGAGAGCGCGAAGGCCAGCAGGGCCCCTGAGAGCAGCGCGGTGGACAGCATCGGCACGGTGATCGTCCTGAACGTGAACCAGCCGTGGGCCCCGAGGTCGGCCGACGCCTCGTACAGCGAGCCTGAGACTCGCCGGAGCCGAGCGATCACGTTGTTGTAGACGACGACGATGCAGAACGTGGCGTGCCCGATCACGATCGTCAGCAGCGACAGGTCGATGCCCACGAACTGGAAGGCCGAGTTCAGGGCGATGCCCGTGATGATTCCGGGCAGGGCCAGGGGGAGGACGAGTAGCAACGACACCGCCTCCCGACCGAAGAACTTGAACCGGTGCACTCCGAACGCGGCCGCGGAGCCCAGCACCAGCGCCACAGCGGTGGACAACCCGCCCGCCTTGAGCGACAGCACGAGCGCCGAGCGGACCTGCGGGTCGTTCCATGCCGTGGAGAACCACTTCGTGCTCAGCCCGCTGATCGGCCAGCTCTGAACGTTCGACTTGTTGAACGCGTACAGGCAGATGATCGCGATCGGCACGAACAGGAACAGCACAACAAGCACGACCCAGAGCCGCAGGAGGATGCGAGTACCGAGTCCCTCCAGCATCACAGTGCCTCGAACGCCCCCAGCCAGCGGGCGATGCTCAGGTACACGACCATGATCGCGATCGGAACCAGCGCCAGCGTGGCGGCGAACGGCAGGTTATTGGCCGTGCCCAGATTTGAGTAGATGACGTTCCCGATGAACTGAGAGTTAGCTCCACCGACCAGCAAGGGCGTGATGAAGTCGCCCAGCGTGAGCGCGAAGGTGAAGATCGACCCGGCCAGGACCCCGGGCAGCGCCATCGGCAGGACGACGCTCCTGAGCGTCCGCCAGTTGCGCGCGCCCAGGTCACCCGACGCCTCGAGCAACGAGTCCGGGATTCGCTCCAGGGCGCTGTAGACCGGGACGATCATGAAGGGCAGCCAGATGTAGGAGAACACGATCCACATGGCTGTGTTCGTGTAGCCCACGTTGACCGCGCCGAGCCCCAGCTTCTGAAAGGTCCAGCTCAGGGTTCCGCCCTTCTGGAGGATCACAATCCACGCGTACACGCGAGCCAGGTAACTCGCCCACAGGGGGAGCAGGACGGCGGTGAACAGCCCCCGGCGGACGCGGGGCGAGGCCACTCGGGCCATGTAGTACGCGAACGGAAAGGCGATCACCGCGTCGGTAACGGTGACCAGCGCCGCCATCAGCACGGTCCGGCCGATGATCGACAGGTAGGTGCTCGTGAACAGCTGACTGAAGTTGGCTGTCGACCACGTGTGCTCCAGCACGTTGGTGAGCGGATTCACGGTCCAGAACGCCGTGATCAGCATCAGGACCAGCGAGGCCAGATAGATGACCAGGAACCAGGCCAGGGGCGGGGAGAGCGTCAGCAGGCCTCGCAGCCAGGTTCGGCGCCACAGCGCGGCCGAGATGGCCTGGCCGAATCCGGGCGCCGCACCGTTGGCCCCTGGCCCGGGAGGAAGGCCTCCCGGGCCGGGGCGTCCTGCCGGGTTGGCGATTACCGACACCGGCAGCGGTTGATCAGCCGATTATCTGCGTCCAGGCGCTCACCCATTGCTGGAACGGCACACAATCGTTCTTGCCGTTGCCGCACTGAGCCAGCGGGGTCTTCCAGAACTTGAGCGTCTGGAAGTAGGCCTCGGGCGCGTTGGCGTGGTAGGCCGCGCAACCACCCTTCTGGATCTTGTTCATGAGGGGGCAGGCCTGCTTGTTGGCCGGCGTCTCACCGAAGTACAGGGCCTCCTGGGCCTGGACCTTGGGGGTGGTCACCCACTGCATCCACTTGTAGGCACAGTTCGGATCCGGGGCCTTGGTGGCCAGCATCCACGTGTCCGCCCACCCGGTGGCCCCCTGGCTGGGGATCGTGTCGGACACCGGCGCCTTGGCGGCCTTCAGGGTGTTCGTCTGGTAGGGCCAGGCCGCCCCGACGACAGTGGTGCCGCTCTGGAAGAGCGAGATCTCCTGTGAGGCCAGCGCCCAGTACTTCTTGATCAGCGGATGCTGCTGCTTGAGCAGCGCCACCGTGGCGTTGAACTGCGGCTGGGTTAGCTCGTACGGGTCGGTGATCCCGAGGCTCGGCTGCGTCTTGGACAGATACAGCGCCGCGTCGGCGATCTGAATCGGGTTGTCCGGGACCGTGACCTCCCCGGCGTACTTCTTGTTGTAGAGCACGGACCAGGAGGTCGGCGCCGATTTGAACGTCTTCGTCGAATACAGGAGCACGTTGGGGCCGAACTCATATGAGACCCCGTAGTGCTTGCCGGCGATCGTGTTGAACGGCGGTGACTTGAGGAACGGATGGAAGTTCTTCCAGGTGGGGATCAGCGAGATGTTGATCGGCTTCACGTCGCCGCCGTAGATGAGGCGCAGGTCGGCGTCGCCGGAAGCCGACACGAGGTCGTACTGGCCGCCGCCGCCGTTGGCCATCAGCGACACCATCTCG
>CAVPKV010000014.1:0-4404 GCA_963705785.1 uncultured Solirubrobacterales bacterium
TGGCCGGTGTGGATGACGACAGGCTGCCGGTGGCCCTGCTGGAGGACGGGACCGTGCTGGAGCGCCCGACCGTGTTCGAACTGGCCGAGCGGCTGGGCGTCACCAGCCAGCCCTCGCGGGAGCACTACGACCTGGTGATCGTGGGGGGTGGGCCGGCCGGGCTGGGGGCCGCCGTATACGGCGCCTCGGAGGGACTCAAGACCCTGATGGTGGAGCGGGAGGCCCCGGGCGGCCAGGCCGGGCAGTCGAGTCGGATCGAGAACTACCTTGGCTTTCCCACCGGGCTGAGCGGCTCGGACCTGACCCGTCGGGCGACCGACCAGGCCCGCCGGCTGGGCGCGGAGCTGCTGACGCTCCAGGACGCCGCCAGGCTGCGGATCGAGGGATCGGGCCGGATCGTCGAGCTGACCGGCGGCGGGACCCTCAGCGCCAGCAGCATCATCGTGGCCTCGGGCGTGTCCTACCGCCAGCTCGACGCCCCGGGATTCGCCGAGCTCACTGGCCGGGGCATCTACTACGGGGCGGCAATGATCGAGGCGCGCTCGTGCTCGGAGCAGCGGGTGATCGTGATCGGCGGCGCCAACTCTGCCGGCCAGGCGGCCGTGTACTTCTCCAAGTACGCCTCCCAGGTGATCATGCTCGTCCGGGGTGACTCGCTGGCCAAATCGATGTCTCACTACCTGATCGAGCAGATCGAGGCGCTTCCCAACGTCGAGGTGCGAACCAGGACTCAGGCCGCGTCCGCCGAGGGCGACGGCCACCTGGAGGCGGTGCTCGTCCGGGCCTCCGACGGCACCGAGACCCGACAGGAGGCCGATGCCTGCTTCGTGTTCATCGGCGCGCAGCCCCGAACCGACTGGCTCGCCGGCGTGGTGGACCGCGATGACCGGGGCTTCATCCTGGCCGGGCTGGACGCCAAGGACGGTCGCTGGCCGCTGGAGCGCGATCCATTTCCGCTGGAGACGAGCGTCCCCGGCGTGTTTGTGGCCGGAGACGTCAGGTCTCGGTCAATCAAACGGGTGGCGAGCGCCGTCGGAGAGGGTTCGATGGCCGTCGCCCTCGTCCACCAATACCTGGCCGAGGCATGACCACCGCCCAGGAACACCCGGTGACCGCCGCCGACCTCCGGCCGATCGACCTGTTCGAGGAGCTGGATGACGCAGCGCTCGCCGAGTGGGCGGCGGTCGCCCAGTGGCGCGAGGTCCCCGAGGGCGAGACGATGATCGAGCAGGGAGAGTCATCAGAGGGTCTGGTCTGCCTGCTCGAGGGAACGCTTCAGGTCTACCAGCGAGGGCGCGAGGACCGGTTTGACCCGACGGGTCACCAGAATGGCCCCACCTGGATCGGGGCCGTGGCCACGCTGACCGAGACGCCGCTGGCCGTCAGGATGGTGGCCATCACGCCGGCTCGCGCGGCGCTGATCCCGCCCGAGGATTTCCGCCGGCTGACCCTGGCCAACCCCACCGTGCATCGCCGAGTCATGCGCCAGGTGACGCCGCTGCTGGCCCGGGTGGCGTCGATCGAGCAGAACCGTGAGCGGCTGGCCGCGCTGGGAACGATGGCCGCTGGCCTGGCCCATGAACTCGGAAACCCGGTCGCGGCGGCCCAGAGCTCGGCCACCCAGCTGGCCGAACTGCTGGACGTGATCGGACAGACGCTGCGGGCGTTTGTCCAGGCCGGGCTGGAGCGCGAGGATGCTGCCAAGGTCGCCGATCTCCGCGACCAGGCGCTCCACCAGTGCGCCGCCCGGAGCGTGCTATCGGCCCTGGATGCCAGCGACGCCGAGGATGCGATGCTCGATCGGCTGGAGGCGATGGGCGTGCCTGATCCGTGGCGGATCGCCGAGCCCCTGGCCCTGGCCGGAGTGGACCAGACCTGGCTCGAGGCGCTCCAGGCGGCGGCCCGGGATGCCACGCCGGCCGCGCTGGGTTCGATCGCCGCCTCACTCAACGCCCAGCGCGTGGTGGCCGATCTCCGGGAGTCGACAGAACGGATGAGCTCGCTGGTCACTGCGGTCAAGACATACGCCTATATGGATCGCGGCGGGGTCGTCCAGGCCGACGTCCACGAGGGGCTGGAGACGACAATCAAGGTCCTGGGTCACAAGCTCAAGCACACCCAGATCCAGATTGAGCGGGACTACGACCGAACGCTTCCGCCGCTGACCATCTACGGCTCGGAGCTCAACCAGGTCTGGACCAACCTGCTGGCCAACGCCATCGACGCGCTCGGTGAGAGCGGCACGATCACAGTGCGCACGCGGCCCGACAGCGAATGCGTGCGGGTCGACGTCGCGGACACTGGCCCGGGGATCCCCGCAGACGCCCGGCGGCACGTGTTCGAGCCGTTCTTCACGACCAAGGACGTGGGTCACGGGACAGGCCTGGGATTGGACACCGCCCGGCGGATCGTCGAGGAGCGCCACGGAGGGTCGATCACATTTGACACCGGAGACCAGGGCACGACGTTTCACGTCTGGATCCCCATCGCGACCCCCACCCCCGAAGAACCCCAAGAGAACGAGAGGCCGAATGACCACCTGCACCCACCTGGACCAGATCACGGTGTTCGAGCTCCCGGAGAGCACGGACGGATGCGAGGACTGCCTGCGCGAGGGCGGCGTCTGGCTGCACCTGCGCATCTGCCTGAGCTGTGGCCACGTCGGCTGTTGCGACGATTCGCCCAACCGCCACGCCACGGCCCACGCCAAGTCCGCCGAGCACCCGCTGATCCACTCGTTGGAGCCGGGCGAGGACTGGACATGGTGCTATGTGGATGACGTCGGGATGATCATCCCGGAGATCCGGGGACACACCCGGATTCCGCCCTCACCGATGCTGGCCCGCTGAGCGGGCCTACGCCGGCGCCACCAGCTCGTCCAGGACGTCGGCCAGCCCGACCAGATCGCCGAGTTGCCGGGTGGGCGGCGGGTCGCCGCGCTCGCCCAGGCGATTGATCCAGATCGTCCGGATGCCCAGCTGCGTGGCCGGAACGATGTCGTGGAAGTGGCTCTGGGCGACGTGGACGTGGCGCTCCGGGTCGGCGTCGGTGGAGTTGTAGAAGGCCTGCCAGTGGCCGGGGGCGGGCTTGTAGGAGCCGATCTCCGAGGCCACGATGGCCAGCTCGAAGGGGGCGCTCAGAGTCCGCATCGAGGCCTCGATCAGGTCACGGTCCGTGTTGGACAGGATGGCCAGCTTCCAGCCCCGCTGGTGCGCCTGGCGGCAGCGCCGCCGGAACCTCGTCGAACACGGGCCAGTCCGGCAGCGAGCGAGCCGGGCATCGCGCTCCTCGTCGGCCAGCGTGATCCCCTCCTCGTCGGCCAGTTCCGCCAGGACCGTGGCCATGACCTGGCGGTAGGTGAGCGCGACTATGTCGCTGGATCCGGGGCTCGATCTCGTGGTAGCGCGCGAGTAGGTCGGTCGCCTTAGCCGGGGAGATCAGGCGGGCCAGCTGCCCGCGGATTCCCCCGTCCCAGTCGACGAGCGTCCCGTAACAGTCAAATGTGGCCCAGCGTGGTTGATCCATCAGCGCGGCGCTGCTCGGCGGCTTGGAGGCCGGCAGGCGCAGCTGCTGGCGACGGTCCGGCGGGAGCCACCGCTCGCCGGCCGGCCGCCAGCGGTTCGGGCGAGTGGAAGAAGCTCCAGCAGGCGCTTGTCGAACAGCTCCGGGGCGGCGGCCAGGTCGGCGGCTGAAGCGATGAGCTCATACCAAGCCCGGGTGATCGTCTCGTGGTAGGCCTGCCGGACGGCCCGCCCGGGTGGCCATGCCCCGGATGCCCGCGATCATCCGGCGCAGGCCCTGCGTGCCCGTAGCGCTCGGCCAGCGCCCGGGCCATACGACGTGGTCCTCGTGGCGGAATACCGACCGTGGATCTCGCCCGCCTGGAAGGCCTCGATCAGGGCTTTGCGTTCCATCTGATTCGTATGATACGATATCGAACTAATGCTGGCCACGATCGAACGCTCGGCGCATCTGATCGCCGCCTACCTGGACCACGCGCTGATCGGGGCCCGCATCACACAGGCCGAGGCTCATGTTCTGGCCCAGCTTCACCGCCACGGCCCCACCTCGATCGGCGACCTGCAGCGCGAGTTTGGACACAAGCGCTCCACCCTGACCAGCGTCATCGACCGGCTGGAGACGCAGGGGTGGGTCCGGCGGGAGATCAACCCTGCCGACCGGCGGTCGTTCGTCATTCGCCTGACCCGTCGGGCGGCAAATCCACAGCCCGGGGGGTGGCCGCGGTGCTGGACGAGCTCGAAAGCCATGTCCGGGCCCAGGTCTCCGACCGCGACCTCAAGGGCCTGGAGGCCGTGGCAGCCGCTTTGGCGGCGGCCGTCGAGCGGACCACCACTGACGGACCTGTCAAGCTCGGCCGATGACACCCATCAGCAATACGTGGCC
>CAVPKV010000015.1:0-3876 GCA_963705785.1 uncultured Solirubrobacterales bacterium
CGTCGACGCAGCGGGGACAACCTGCCCCAGGTGCTGGGGACCAGCATGGCCTCCGGGCACTTTCTTGACGCGGTCAGCAGCCGCTTTCCGGAGGTCGTGCTCGGCGCCGAGGCGGCCAACGTGCTTCAGATCGAACACGCGCACGGCGACCTGATGGTCTTCCTGGGCAACACGTGGTTCACGGTGGTCGGGATCCTGAAGCCGGCCGTGCTCGATTCAACGCTCGACTCGACCGTGTTCATCTCGCTCCCGGTGGCCGAGCGGGAGTTCCAGGTCCTGCCCAACCCATCGGAGATCTACGTCCGAGCTGACCTGAGCGCCGTCAACCGGGTGGCCAATCTGCTCCCGGCCACCGCCGATCCTCAGAACTCCGGTGGCGTCGACGTCAGCCGTCCGTCGGATGCGCTGGAGGCCCGGGCCGCGGCCAAGGGCCAGTTCACGACGCTGCTCCTGGGTCTGGGCGCAGTCGCCCTCCTGGTCGGGACGATCGGGATTGCCAACATCATGGTCATAAGCGTCCTGGAGCGGCGCGGAGAGATCGGCCTGCGCCGGGCTCTGGGCGCCACCCGACGCCACATCGCCAGCCAGTTCTTGACCGAGTCGGCCCTGCTGGCGGCGATCGGAGGGATCGCCGGGCTGGCCCTTGGGGCGGGGGCCACCGAGGTCTATGCCGTGACCAGGAACCAGCCCTTCGTCGTGCCCCTCTACGCCCTCGTCGCCGCGCCCGTGGCCGGGTTCCTGATCGGCGCCCTGGCTGGCCTGTATCCCGCCGCCAAGGCAGCCCGGCTCAGCCCGACCGAGGCGCTGCGCGCGTAGGGGGCAGGGCGTGCTCTGGGCCGCGGGAGCCCGGCACGAGTCTCGCGACTTTGGCGAATCACGTCGCGCATGGCGTACCAGATCGCCATAGAGCCGTACGTCGCCGGGCACGCGCGCGCCCACCACGCCCCGCACCCGCCTGGCCAAACCCGCCAGGCAAATCTTGGACACCGGGCCGAGGACCGGCCGCCCCACGGAGGCCATCCTTGTCGACATGGGCGAAGCGCGTGAAGGAGGTGACAAATGCCTAATCCGCTTGCGATCGGCGTAACGCTCGGCGGCCTGCTGCTCGATGTCGTTGTGCCACGGCCCAAGCCTCGGGTTGATCTTCCATCCCACTCTCTCCCTCGGGTCAGTCCAGCTCGAGGACACCGTGGCGCACGGCGGCGGGCTCTGAGCTAAACGCGTCGCCGGTCGCGGGCGCGCGCCGAAGGGGCGCTTTCCTCCGGGCGAGAGGTGCCCTCCTACGGGAGGGCACCTTCGCTCTTCAGCTCAGGATCCTCCTGCAGGGCGCGACGGAGCAGATCGCGCAGGTGCCGCTGCTCGTCCGCCGGTAGTCGCTCGAACCCGTCGGGGGCCTGCCCAATCCGGTCGAGCATGCGCTGGCGCATCGCCTGGCCGGCCTCGGTCAGCACGACGTGCTTGACCCGCCGGTCGTCAAAGCTGGGTTGCCGGGCCACCAGCTTCCGGGCCTCGAGCCGGTCGACCAGACCGGTGACGTTCGAGCTGTCGCAGCCCAGCCTGCTGGCCAACTCGCTCATGGGCAGCGGCCAGGACAACTGCATCAGGGCTCCCGCCTGAGCCGGGTGCAGGTCCAGTTCTGATGCAGCGATGAGAAATGCCCGCCGATGCTGTCCAAACAGCATCCGCAGCAACGACCAGATCTCGTCCACCGCGCTGGCCCGGACTCCCTGCACCTCCGCGGTCACGTCCATGACCAACATTCTATTGAGATTGCCAAAGGTTTACAAGCTCAATCTTTTGCTAGAGTGCACGCCGTGACCGGCCTGACTCCCAACGCCCGAGAGGACGGACAGCCGGCGATCGAGGTCGAGCAATTGGTGCGGGAGTTCCGCAAGGGCCCCCGAGCCGTCGACGGGATTGACCTCGCCGTCTCGCCCGGAGAGATCTACGGCTTCCTGGGACCCAACGGCGCGGGCAAATCGACGACGGTGCTGGTGCTCACCACGCTTCTTCCGCCGACCAGCGGCCGTGCCCGCGTGGGCGGATTCGACATCGTCAAGCAGGGAGCGCAGGTGCGGGCGTCGATCGGCGCCGCGCTTCAGGAGGCCGCGCTCGACGCCATCCTCACCGGCCGCGAGCATCTGATTCTCCAGGCCACGCTCCAGGGCCTGCCGGCGCCCGAGCGCCGCCGGCGTGCGGATGCGCTGCTCGAGCGCGTCGGTCTGACCGAGGCCGCCGATCGCCGCGTGGGCGGCTACTCGGGCGGGATGAAGCGTCGCCTCGACCTGGCCCTGGCCCTGGTCCACTCCCCCCGGATCCTGTTCCTGGACGAGCCGACGACCGGGCTTGACCCGCAGAGCCGGGCCGCGCTGTGGGAGGAGGTGTCGCGGCTGGCCCGGGACGAGGGCATGACGGTATTCCTGACCACCCAATACCTGGAGGAGGCCGACGCGCTGGCCGACCGGATCGGGATCATCGATCACGGCCGGATCGTGGCCGAGGGCACGCCCGCCCAGCTCAAGGCTCAGATCGGAAGTCCGACCGTCGAGGTGACGCCGTGCGATCCCGAGGCCGGCGATCGCCTGGCCGAGCTGCTGTCCAGCTTTGGCGAGATGCGGCGCAACGGCCGCGGCAGCGTGACCGTGCAGCTGCCCGGTGGCGAGACGCAGCTGGCCGACATCGTCCGCGTGCTCGACCAGGCCGACCTGCGTATTGAGTTGCTCCAGCTTCACCAGCCGTCGCTCGACGACGTTTTCCTGGCCAAGACCGGACGCAAGCTCGAGGGTGCCGGCGAGGAGGTTGAGGACGCGCCTGCCGGGCGGGGTGGCCGGAGGCGGCGCCGTGGCCGTTGAAGCGGCCGTGGGGCCGCTCGGGGCGTGGTCCCACCCTGAGGCCCGGCTGATCGACCAGGTCCGGGCCGTGGCCCACCGCGCGGTCGTGCGGACGCTGCGCCAGCGGGGGCTGCTCGTGTTCCCGATGATCTTCCCGCTGATCCTGTTCGCCATCAACGGATCCGCGCTCAGTCCCGCCACCCGCATCCCGGGCTTCCCGACCCATAACTACCGAGACTTCCTGATCGCGATGACGTTCGTCCAGGGGGCGATGTTCGTCTCGATCAACGCCGGGGTGGACCTCGCTCGCGACATCGAGAGCGGATTCCTGAACCGCCTGGCGCTGACGCCGATCCGCGGCGAAGCGATGCTGATCGGTCAGCTCGGCGGCGCGCTCGTCCTCGGCGTGATCCAGGCGTGCGTCTATCTGCTCGTCGGGCTCGCCACCGGGGTCACGCTCGTCACCGGGGTGGGCGGTGCGATCGTGCTGCTGGCGCTGTCGATATTGATCGCGTTCGCGTTCGCCAGGTTGGGGGGACTGCTGGCGCTGCGGTTCGGAACCGGCGAGGCCGTGCAGGGCATCTTCCCGCTCCTGTTCGTGACGCTGTTTCTGAGCTCCTCGAGCCTGCCCCGCAACCTGATCAGCGTCGCCTGGTTCCGGGACATCGCGACCTACAACCCGGTGTCGTATCTGATCGAGGGCCTGCGGAGCCTGGTGATCACGGGCTGGGACGGTCAGGCGCTCGCGCTCGGGTTCGGGTTCACCACGGCGGGGGCACGGGCCGGGGCAAGTGGTGTAGATGAAGTCGGCTACCCACACTTTCCCAGCGAGCGACTTGCTGTCGAACGGTTGGCCCGTCTCCGCCGTCAGCTCAAAGCCGGGCACCTGTCCCAGGACCGGCAGCGGAGGTTGTTTTGCAATGCATCCGCTCAGAGCGAGTATGAGAACGATGAAAATGAATTTCATGCCGAGCTGCGGGAGGACTTCTGATTGGCCAGCGCCGCCGATGCCGCCAGCAGCACGATTCCGAAAGCGACCGTGACC
>CAVPKV010000016.1:0-7126 GCA_963705785.1 uncultured Solirubrobacterales bacterium
GGCCTACAAGCTGAAGAAGCCGGGGTGCTTCCGTTCCTTGATTACGGCACGCCCGCCCGGCGCCGCCGGATGTGCCTCGAGGAGGTCCGCTTGAATCGCCGGCTGGCGCCAGGCGTCTATCTCGGGGTGCGAGGCATCGTGATGGGCCGCAGTGGCATGGAGCTGGCGAACGAGGACGACCCGCGGGCGGTCGACTACGTGGTCGAAATGCGTCGTTACGACGAGGGCTTGACCATGGCGTCTGAGCTCGAGCGCGGAGAGCTCAGACGCAGCCAGGTGACGGAGCTGGGACGGCAGTTGGCCGTGTTCCACGAGCAGGCGCCGCAGGTCTCGGCCAGGGGCGTGCCAGCGCTGGCGGTCGAACGGGCGATGACCGAGAACTTCCATCAGCTGCTCGCGATCGTTGAGCAGCGCTCGGAGATCGAGTGGGTGTTGGCGCTTGAGCGCTTTGCGCACGCATTCGTGATGGCGCACGCACAGATCCTGGACACACGTGCAAGGAGTGGCCTAATCCGTGAGGTTCACGGCGATCTGAGGGCCGAGCACGTCGTGCTCGGCGACGAGATCGAGATCGTCGACTGCATCGAGTTTGACAATCGACTGCGCGAGCTTGATGTGACCGACGACCTGGCGTTCATGGTGATGGACCTAGTCGCGCGAGGGGGCGAGCGATTCGCGCGGACGCTGGTTGACGCATACCGAGCCGCTGGGGGCGAGTCCGGCGAGGATCAGCTCATCGCCTTCTATGCGGGCTACCGGGCGCTCGTCCGTGCCAAGGTGGCGCTTCTTCGGGCCGCCCAACATCCTGCCGGGAGCCAGGCGCGCGCCCACGACAGTGCCGGGGCTCGGGATCTGCTCCTGCTGGCGGAGCGGTTTGCTTGGCAGGCGCGGCTACCGCTGGTAATTGTCGTTTGTGGCTCGCCCGCGGCGGGCAAGTCGAGTCTCGCCCGGGCTCTGGCGGAAGCCTCACGTCTGCCGCATCTCAGCTCGGACGTCGTCCGAAAACAGATCGCCGGGGTCGAGCCGCACCAGCGGGCCAGCGTTCGGTTCTACGACCCAGCGTTCAACAGGCGCACGTACTCGGAGCTCGGCAGCCGCGCGGCCCAGATGACCAGAGCCTGTGGCGGAGCGATCGTCGACGCGACATTCCGGCACCGCAGCGACCGCGACGCGTTCAACTCCGCTTTCGCTGGTGCGGCGCCGCTGCTGTTTGTCGAGTGCTGGGCTCCAGCGGCCGTGCTCGCTCAGCGAGCGGCCAAGCGTGACCATCGGCGCAGCCGAATCTCCGATGCCTCACTGTCCATCGTGACGCGTGAGAGTGCCGCCTGGGAGCCTCTTGAGGAGGTGGCGCCCGATGCGCACATCACGCTTCGCAGTGATCGTCGCACCGAAGCCCAGCTGGAAGATCTCCGGGCTTTGCTCGACGGCCGAATCGGAAAGCTTGCTTCGCGTCAGCGGCCGAGTTCGGCGTCACGGTCGATGCTGATCACCGAGCGCACGCCGTCTTGACCATCGACACCGATTCGCATCGGTGCGAGCATCGTGTGGCTGTCAACGTCGATGCGCTGAGGATGATCGATCAGGTGGCGCCGCACATCCGGCACATGGGAGCCCGGTCGCCCCGCTGCCACTACGAGGACGTCGTCTCGGCCGTCGTAGCTAAGCCCTATCAGCGGGAGGCCTGTCGCCTCGAAATGCGGTGGGCTCCCGGT
This sequence comes from uncultured Solirubrobacterales bacterium, assembly GCA_963705785.1. Taxonomy (GTDB): domain Bacteria; phylum Actinomycetota; class Thermoleophilia; order Solirubrobacterales; family Solirubrobacteraceae; genus Palsa-465. The sequence continues at coordinate 1,713 of CAVPKV010000016.1, forward strand.
CGCAAAAACTTCGATCGACACCGGCGCATTGACCAGCTCCTTGCTGACCGCGTCCAGATACTCGCTCCAGCCTTCCCGGGCCAGCACTCGTGTTGGTTGCATCCCTCCTCCTCTCAATCTCCGGCGGCGTCGGCCGGTGGCGTCGCGGGCCGACGATCGTGGAGCGCCTGGCCCGAACAGCGCCTCCTACAACTTGTATTTCCTTGCGGGCAGCCCGGCCACGGGGGCTAGCACTGCAGTTCTGTGGGCCGAACCCCCTCCTCGATCCGTACTTTCCCGTGGTGATCGGGTTGACATGTCCACCACAGCCCGTCTTCCGTCAATGAGACACCTGCGCCGGCCGGTGTCAGGAGTCAGCGAATGCGGTCCCCTCGCCGGAGCCCGCGGATGGATGGCGGCGTACGGTCAGCCACGCGATCATTGCCGCCGCGATGAGGACCGCTACCGCAAGGTAGGGAAACACGTCGTAAGGCGCGGGCTGCCCCGGCTGGAACAGCTCAACGAAGGGGACGATCAGCATCAGCGCCCCGAGGGCCGGGATGGCGACGTGGCGCAGGGGCAGAACGTATCGCGATGATGGCGCCGCATAAAGACCGGAAGGGACACGGCGGTCAGCAGGTAGACGAACAGGATCACGATCGTGCCCATCGTCGAGCACTCCGCATACAGCCCAACCGGACTGGTCGACCCCGTCGCGACACCGAGCAAGTGAAATATCCACCAGATCGCGATGATCCCGAGTCCAACGGCGCCCATGGCCAGGAGCGCATTGACAGGCGTGTCGACCTGCGCACGGACATGACCCAGCCAAGCGGGAAGCAGCCCTGACCGGCCGGCGTCGTAGAGCATTCGCGCTTGGGAGTTCGCAGCCGAAACCAAGGTCGCGAGCACCGACACGATCCCGGCGAGCCAGGCCAGTACGGCCGCCCCGCCCAGGTACTGGTCGGCCACGGACAGGAAGGGGACCGACGCGCGGCCGATCGGGGCGACGTTGTAGCGAAAGCCGGTGACGGTCGCGTAGGCGAAGAGGACGAACAGCGCAGCGCCGATGGCGATCGACAGTAAGACAGCTCGGGGTACGGTCCGCCTGGGCTCGCGACACTCCTCGGCGAGTGCCGGGCCGTTCTCCCAGCCGATGAACATGTACAGCGCGAGCGGGAACCCCTGGGATAGGCCCGGGAGACCGCCGCGCAGGTGCGTCCACGAGAATGGCGCCCGAGAGACTGCCCCGCCGGTCGACCAGCACGACGATGCAGACGACCAGCATCACCGCCACCTGCGTCAGCACGGCCAGGCCCACCGCCGTCGTGGAGAGCCTGACCCCCCTGGCGGTCAGCCAGATCGCGGCTACCGTGAGCACGAGCGTCAGAGGCTCCCAGGGTGGATGCCACGAGGTGTAGTGGGCGAGGGTGAGCACGACCATCCCCCCCGACATCGTGAACACGCCCGCGATCGCCACCACGTACCCCACCGCCACCAGCACCGCCGTTGCGACTCCGGCCCGCGGCCCGAGAGATGTCTCGACGTACGTGATGAAGCTGCCCGCGGACGGCTCCACTTTGGCGAACTCCGCCACCGTGAAGGCCAGGAAGGCCACCGCCAGAGCGCCAGCCAGGATGGTCAGCGGTGCAGCTACACCGGCCGTGACTGCGATCACGCCGAACGCGAAGTAGAAGTCGATCCCCGGACCGATGTTCGCGACCGTCGAGGCGGTCAGATCGGCGGTCCCCAGCTCGTCGGCTCGGAGGTGCTCCTCGGGCCCGCTCGTGCCTCCAGCTGGTTGGCCCGATGTGCCCACGCTAGCGACCGTAACCAAATCGAGCCGAGGACACGAGGTCGAGCACAGAACCTGCTTGGCAGGTCGGATCGAGTAGGTACTAGGCCGCAACGAAGCCGTGGATAAAGCGAAGGCAGAATCAGCGTAAACGGGCGAAGACAGATCATCGGCGCTTCAGGAGTCTTGAGCGCATGAGATTCCTGAGCTCCACACACCTAACCGCAGGTCCTGCGACAACCGAATCGATCAGTAGCTCCGCGCTGGCGCCCGCACCCGCACCCGCACCCACAGTGGCGGCGGCCGTGCCGCCGACGGCGGCGACTGACGCGAAGCCGGCAGCGCCGGATCACCGTCTCAGCCCGCTCGGCGCCAGCGCGCTCGTCGTCGGAAGCATCGTCGGGGTTGGGATTTTCAACCTTCCGACCTCGCTCGCCGCTTACGGCCCGATCACGCTCGTCTCAATGGGCCTGACGACCATCGGCGCTCTGGCGCTCGCGTGGCTGTTCGCCTCGCTGGCCCGCCGGATGCCGGCTCCTGGTGGGCCCTATGCCTATGCGCGCGCGGCGTTCGGAAATGGTCTGGGCTTTGCCAACGCCTGGTCGTATTGGATAACGGCGTGGGCTGGTAACGCCGCGATCGCGGTCGGCTGGGTGCTCTACGTCGAGGTGTTCATCAACAAGGGTCAGATCAAGATCTGGTCGATCCTCCTCGTGCTCGCCGGCCTGTGGATTCCGGCGCTCATCAACATGAGCGGTCTTCGGAACACCGGCTGGTTCCAGGTCGCCACGACGATCACGAAGTTCGCCGCCCTGGTCTTCATGTCGGTCGTCGGGCTCTTCTACATCAAGAGCGCCAACTTCACGCCGTTCAACGTGAGCGGGCACGGCGCGATCAGCGCCGTGGGCAGCGGCATGGCGATCGCCCTGTTCAGCTATCTGGGCTTGGAGGTGGCCTCGGTGGCGGCGGCCAAGGTTCGCGACCCCGACCGAAACGTGCCGCTGGCCACAATGCTCGGCACGCTCGCCACCGCGGTGGTGTACATGCTGTCGCTTGTCGCGGTCTTCGGGATCCTTTCGGACCACGTCCTGCAGAATTCGACCGCACCGTTCTCGACCGCGGTCAACGCGATGTTCGGAGGGACCTTCTGGGGCAATGTGATGGCCGTAGTCGTGATCATCTCCGGGATCGGCGCGCTCAATGGCTGGACGATGATCACCGCCGAGATGCCGCGGGCCGCCGCCGAGGACGGCGTGTTTCCCAAGCGCTTTGGGCGCCTGAACCGGCGCGGTGCGCCGGCCTGGGGAATCGTGTTCTCCACCGCTCTGGCTTCGATCGCGATGGTCATCAACTACCTGGGCTCCAACGGCGCCACTGTGTTCACCACGCTGGTACTGATGACCGGGATCACGGCCGCGATCCCCTACGGCTTCTCAGCGCTGGCCCAGATCAAGTGGCGGCTCGCAGACCACAAGGCGCTGGAGATGCCCCGCTTTATCCGCGACATGATCGTCGCGCTCCTGTCGGTGGTGTTCTCCGCCTTCTTCATCTACTACTCGCGGAACACCGGCCACAGTTTCTGGGTCTACTGGGCTCCGTTCCTGCTCACAGCCGGTGCGTTCGTGATCGGTATCCCGGTCTACAGGTCCCAGCGGCACCGGATGGGTCCGGCCGCGGAAGTGCCTCCGTTCCGGTGAGGGAGATGACTGAAGCACGGCCGCCCGGCCGGCGCCGTCCTCGGACTGTCGTGGCGCTGGGCGGCAACGCTCTGCTTCGACGCGGAGAGCCGCTCGAGGCAACCAACCAGAGTCGGGCGGCGCGCAGCGCCGCCGACTTCTGGCCCGGGTGGCGCCCAGCCATCAGCTGATCGTCACCCACGGCAATGGCCCTCAGGTGGGACTGCTGGCGCTCATGAGCGAGAGCTACACCGAGACCGCGCCGTACCCACTCGACGTGCTCGGCTCCGAGACCGAGGGTCAAATCGGTTACCTGCTCGAGCTCGAGTTGAGCAACGCCATATCCGAGCAGGAGACGGTCGCGGTCCTCACGCGTGTCGTGGTCGACGGCGACGACCCTGCCTTCGCCGCTCCGTCGAAGTTCATCGGCCCGGCGTACCCCGAGAGCGAGGCCCGGTCTCTCGCCCGCGCGCACGGCTGGACCGTCAAGGCCGACGGCCAGGTCTGGCGACGCGTCGTACCTTCGCCCCAGCCCAGGCGAGTCGTCCAGCTGGCCGCGATCGAGCGTCTCATCGACGCCGGCTTTCTGGTCGTGTGCACCGGCGGCGGGGGCATCCCAGTGATTGAGACATCTCAGGGACAGCAGCGGGGCGTCGAAGCGGTCATTGACAAGGACCTGGCATCGGCGCTGCTGGCCACCGATCTGGGCGTGCAAACGCTCGTGCTGGCCACCGACGTGGACGCCGTATACGACGACTACGGCACCCCGGAGCAGCGGCCGATCACCCGGGCCACGCCGGCGGGCCTGCGATCCCAACGCTTTGCGCCCGGGTCGATGGGCCCAAAGGTCGAGGCTGTTTGTCGCTTCGTCGAGCAGACGGGCGCACGCGCCGCGATCGGGAGCCTCGGCGAACTCGATGAGCTCCTGCTTGGCCGTGCCGGGACCCAGGTGTTTTCGCATGGCCGAGAGCTCGAATTCGGAGAAAGGAACGCGCGAGATGGCCGAGCAGCTTGAGCGAGCGGTGTCGCTGGGGGTGGACTCCGAGGTCGGCACCCTGCGAAGGTGATCGTGCACCGGCCCGGGCTCGAACACACGCGACTGACGCCAACCAACGCGCAGGATCTGCTGTTCGACGACGTGATCTGGGTCAAACGGGCCAAGGAGGAACACGACGCCTTCGTTTCGGTGATGCGCGACCGAGGGGTTGAGGTACTCGACGCCCAGGAACTCCTGACCGATGTGCTCGCGGTCCCCAGGCCCGGGACTGGGTACTCATCGCGTGCTCGACGAGCGACACGTCGGGGTCTACCTCGCTCGCTCGGGGCACGAATGGGGTCGAACCGCCTCCCCGCGCGAGGTGGCCGACCGTCTCATCGGCGGGATAACCAAGGGCGATCTGGCCGAGGGCGAGGGCCTGACGTATGAATCCAGCGGTCTCAGCGACATGCTCCTGCCGCCGCTGCCGAACTTCCTCTTTCAGCGTGATCCCTCATGCTGGATCTACGACGGGCTGACGCTGAACCCGATGGCCAAGCGGGCGCGGCGTCCTGAGACCGTCTTCATGGAGGCGATCCACCGCTGGCATCCTATGTTCTGGCAGCCTGGCGGCCCCCGTGTCTGGCACGGCGGCGTCGAGCAGGAGTGGGGCGCCGCCACGGTCGAGGGCGGCGATGTGATGCCGATCGGCAACGGCGCGGTCATGATCGGCATGGGTGAGCGGACCGCACCGCAGGCGGTGACGATGATCGCGCGCGAGCTGTTCAAGGCGGGATCCGCGCGCCTGGTGCTGGCCGTGATGCTGCCTCGCTCTCGCCACTACACATATTCGTGCTGGACACCGTCATGACGATGGTCGATCGCAACGCGGTCACGCTGTTCCCGGAGGTGGTCGACCGAGCCCGTATCTGGTCGATCCGCGCTGGCGACGCACCACTGTTGCCGGTCGTCGAGGCCTTTGACGGAA
>CAVPKV010000017.1:0-18397 GCA_963705785.1 uncultured Solirubrobacterales bacterium
CCTGTCGAACACGCACCCGCTCCTCGCCAATTCCGCAACCGTCGTCCGCGGAGTAGCGAGCACACAGAACACCACAGTTGCCTAGGCACGACCCGCTTCAGTGCCCTCTAGGAGCGTGGCGTCTCCACCTTCGCCCAGACTCGACCGTCGGGCCCAAAGATCGCTGCCACACCGAATCCCCGAATCAGCCTCGCGGGGCTCGTCCGGTCGCGTGTTATCGCGTCGCGCAGAATCGTAGTCGCGACCCATCGTCTGCCGGCGCGCCGCGAGCGCCCGCGTTTAGCGACGGCCTCCAGCCGTCGCTAAACGCGGCCAGGTGCTGTGCGGTTCGCGAGGTTCGCACAAACGGGAGGAGAGTCTTGGTGGTGCCAACCACCCAGCCACGGGGCGGAGCTTGACGACCACGAAGGGTCCAGGTTGCAGGCCCGTATGACATTGGAGGCTTCCGTAACGCTTCCATATGGCCCCCTTCGGCGCTAGGACGCCAACACGCGAGATCCGAAAAGCGCCAATTACCAGCCACTTCGCCCATGGAGCCAGCCGGGATCGAACCGGCGACCTCCTGCTTGCAAAGCAGGCGCTCTCCCAACTGAGCTATGGCCCCGCCCCGGCGAGTTTAACCGTCGAAGTCGAAGTCCTTCGGAGGCCGCTGCTCGAACCAGAGGCGATCATGGTCGGGCGTGTCCTGGAGAAACTCGGGCGTTTCCTCGAGTACGTCCTCTTCGTTGGCGTGCTCGGCGTGCTCGGCCTCGACGTCGTACTCGGCGGTCTCCACCCCGGGGTCCTCGTAGATCGGCCGATCCGAGGCATGCGGCTTGGGAGGCTCCTCGGCGGCCGGCACCGGCTCGGGCGGCGGGACCACGCCGTGTACCTCCGCCTCATCAGGCGCGAGCGCTGGGGGCGCGTCGGCCGGCTCGTACTCCTCCACCGCGTAGTGATCGTGCTCTGTGGCGTACTCAAGTTCGGGCCCATCGGCGAATTCGTCATCGTGCCCGAGCTCGGCTCGGCCTTCGCCTGCCTCCTCTACCAGCCCGTGATCGGCAGCTTCGCCGCCCATCTCGGGCGCTTCGCCGGCCGCAGGCTCCGCCTCGATTCGCCGCACCGGTCCCAGCGCCTCGCGCTCCAGGCGCTCGATCTCCGTTGGATCGGCGCCCCGGCGCCGCTTTAGCTCCAGGTGCTCGCGGATTGCTTCATCGAGTAGGTTCATGATCCAAAGGCTACCCGCCGCCGGACACGTTGGCAGCTTGGACGCCCGCCTTTACCGTTCGGTTCTTCCCCAGGCGCTTGGCCTCGTAGAGCGCGCCATCGGCCTCAGCGATCAGATCTTCCTTGCTTCCGTCGGTCGAGGCGGCCACACCCAGGCTGGCCGTGACCCGCAGCACACCGTCCCCGTCGACGCGGGAAATCCGCATTGACTCGACCGCGCTCCGGATACGTTCGGCGATCGCGTAGGAGCCCTCCATGTCCGTGTGGGGGAGGATGAGCGCCAGTTCCTCGCCGCCGTACCGGGACGGATAGTCGACCTCGCGGGAGGTATCCGCGAGGACTCGGGCCACCCTACGGAGGACGACGTCACCCTGCTGGTGGCCGTAGGTGTCGTTGACCGACTTGAAATTGTCTATGTCCAGCATGATCAGGCCAACTGGGTAGTGGTAGCGGCGAACCTGCTCCATCTCGAGCGCGAGCAGCTCCTGAAAGCGCCGGTGGTTGGATAGGCCGGTCAGCTCGTCGGTCACCGCCTGGCGGCTCACCTGCACGTGCAGATCCACGTTCTCCATCGCCAGCGCCGCCTGTCCGGCGAGTGACCGCAGCACGGCCAGATCGTCCTCCGAGAAGGCACGCTCCCTCCTGGCCACCGTGATCAGGCCGTGGACGCGGGTGCCAGGCTCAGGCGGGCCCAGCGGAACGGTCAGGATATGCGTCTCGCCCATCGACGCCTGGGCGGTGTCCTGACTGGCCATCGCCTCGGCCTCGGCCTTGAGGATCGCCTCATCAAGGCCGTCCAGCGAGCCCTCGCGAGCGACCTCCGTCAGCTGGGCCGACTCCGGCGCCCTCGTTGAGATTCGGCCGCCAGAGGCCTGGACTGCGTCAACCGCAGTCTTCAGCGCCAGTTCCAGCAGGGCCGGTCGATCGAGGTTGGAGGCGAACGTCTGCCCAATCCGCTGCACAGCGGTGCGCAGGCGCACCCGCTCCTCAGAGAGCTCCTCCAGCCGCCGCTCGAGCTGGTTCGACATGTTGTTGAACTCGTCCCCGAGGGCGGCGAACTCGTCCCGCCCCTCGGTCTTGATCGGCGAGGAGAAATCGCCCCCCGCCAGACGTTTGGCGGCTTGAAGGAACCGACTGAGCTGGCCCTGAAGGCCCCGAGAGGCCATAACGGCGAAGGCCATGGCGAGCAGGAGCACGGCCACGATGAACCCCGCCGCCAGCACCCGGGTTCCCGTCTCGGACCCGGACGTCGTGCCCGACAACGTGGACAGGACGGTGACCGCCACAGGTGTTCCGAAGCCCGGGAGGCCCAGTGTGACGGCCCGATAGCTCACCCCATCGAACTGAACGGTTCCCTGGCGCGGAAGTGGTCCACCGCCCAGCCTCGCGAGGGTCGAGCCGAGGGTTCGGCCGCCCTCCCGCACCACCACCGCGACTCCGGGGCCGGCCTGCTCACGGGCGTACTGGCTCGCTGTCAGCTCGGACGTGGTCACTGTCATGCGACCCACCCCGGGCACCAGGGCGGTGGCAGCCCCGGGGGCGACCGCGGTACGGGCGCCGACGTCGGCCACGGTACGGCTGCCCACGCGTACTGACACGCGAGCGAGCCCGGACTGCGAGGCCAGCGAAGCAGCCCGGGCGGGTATCGTGCCACCGAAGAGCGAGCGAGCGCTCGCACCAGGGTCCTGGCGTCGGCGCTGGCGGCCGCGCTCTCGCTCTCATACAGCTTGCCTGCCGCAGTGGCAACGCCGTTGACCCGAGCGTCGGCCTTGCCCTGCTGGCTGTCCGAAATCAGCCGGAACACCAGGAAGCCGACCGCCAGCATCGGGATGACGACGATCAGGACGAAGAAGCTGGTGAGGCGAGTGCGAAAGCTCATTGGAAGGCCCGCCGAAGCTACTCAGCGTATCGGCCGCAAGGACCAGATCCGCAGTGTCGGCCACGTTAGGGCGACCTTAGGGACAGCGATAAGCGGGGCTACACTCTCGGGACCGTGCGGCAAACCGCCGTCGCCCGGGGCTATAGCTCAGTTGGGAGAGCGCCTGGATCGCACCCAGGAGGTCGCCGGTTCGAGCCCGGCTAACTCCACTTCGTCTTTTAGAGGAAGCACTTGCCCTCCCCGCGGTAGGTCGGGACCTCGTCGACCACCCGCTCCCGTTCGATCAGATACAAGGCGTTGAAGCGCTCGCAGAGCTCGCCCGCCTTGGCGTGTCGGAGGTAGACCCGGTCCCCGACCCGCAGCTGCGCCGCGGAGGGACCGAGCAGTGGTGTCTGCGCCTCGCCAGCGCCCTCGAGCGGGTCAAGGCGTAGTCCGGCTGGATATGCCGGCACCGGGAGGCGGTCGGCGCGGGCGGAGCCCGAGGCGACATAGCCCCCGCCCAGCGCGGTGGCGATCCCGGGCGTCGGCTTGCGCGAGACCGGCAACACGTAGCCGGCGGCGGGAGCGAGCGCGAGCGCGCGGTAGTACTGGAACAGCATCGGCGCGTAGAAACCCGAGCCCGCTGCGACCTCGGTCACGGCCGGCTCGGCGACAGTCGAGGAGATGCTGCCGGTGCCGCCACCGTTGACGAACTCGAGCTCGCCAACCGACCGGACGGCGGCGACCATCGCCCGGCGGCGCTCGGAGAGCTCGCGAACCGACAGCCGCTTCATCGCGCGGATCGCCAGGTTCTCGAGCCTGCGCCCGGGGACCGCGTCCGCGACGCCGGCCACCTGCCCCTCGTACGCCATCACGCCCACGAGCCTGACGGCGGCCCACTGGTCGATCTCGGCGGCTAAGCGCGCCGCGGCCTCCGCGGTCCTGATCGGGGAGCGTTTGGGGCCGAACTTCAGCCGACCGCCGAGCGGCCAGTACCCGACATCCAGATCCATGCAGACACGAATCGGCGCCGCTCCGGCTGGGACGGCGGCTGAGATCAGCTCCAGATGGGCGATCGAGTCCACCATCACCGCCGGCGCCCCGGGTGGATCCGCCGCGGTGACACCCGCCAGTTCGGCAAGCGCGGCGGGCCCGTCCACGGGTAGGCGACGACGAGGTTGCGGAAGCCGTCCTCGTACAGCCACAACGCCTCGGGGAGAGTCAGGTTGAGGAGCCCCTGAAAGCCCGGGGAGCGGTCCAGCATGCGGCGCAGCAGCGGGCGGCAGCGAACTGACTTGCTCGCGAGCCGGATCGGCTTGCCGCCGGCGCTGGCCAACATCTGGTCCGCGTTGGCGCCGACCGCGTCCAGATCGACGAACGCAAACGGCGGCTCGAATTCGGCGAAGATCGACTCGTAGCGCTCGTACATGAGACGATCCCGGCTTGCGTTCGCATCATCCGGCCTCGACACATGCTCGACACTAGCCAAGCGACCCTCCAAGAGGTCGTCCAGACGCTCGCCCGGCTCGAACGCCGCGCGGGCTCGCCGGCCGAGCGCCAGGCTGCCGAGTGGATCGCGGAGCGGCTCGAGCGCGCTGGGACGCCGGCGCGGGTCGAGGAGGAGCAGTTCTACGACGGATACGCGCGGGAGCTACTGCCCCTCGGTGTCGCGGGCTTCGTGGCCGGCGCCCTCGCGGTCCGCCGCCGGCAGCGAGAACTGGCGACGGCGATCGGGGCCGCCGCGGCCGCGGCGATCGCGGACGACGCTTCGAATGGCACGCGCGCGTGGCGCAGGGTGCTGGGCCGCCGCAAGCAGACCTGGAACGTGATCGGCGCGGCGGGCGACAGCTCAGCCGCCCGGACGCTGGTCGTGCTCGCCCACCACGACGCCGCGCCCACCGGGCGGATGTTCGACCCGACGTTCAGCGATGGCTGGCGGCAGGTTCCCAAAGCTCGTCGAGCGAGCGATACTTCCCCTCGGCTGTGGTGGCCCGTGGTGGGCGGGCCTGCCCTCGCCGCGGTCGGAGCAGCTCACCGGCAGTCGCGTGGTCGCGCGCGCCGGCGCAATGCTCTCGGCGGTCACGGTCGCGCTCGGCCTGGACATCGCGCGCGATCGCATCGTGCCCGGCGCCAACGACAACCTCAGCGCGGTCGCGGCCCTCGTCTCACTCGCCGAGCGCCTCAATCGAGAGCCCGTCGAGGGGATCCGTGTGCTGCTGGTCTCCTGCGGCGCCGAGGAGGTGCTCCAGGGTGGCATCTACGGCTTCGCAGACCGACACTTCCCGGCGCTCGACCGCGGACAGACGTGGTTCCTCAACCTCGACACGATCGGCTCGCCTGAGCTCGTGATGCTGGAGGGCGAGGGGTGCTTCGTGATGGAGGACTACCCAAGCCCGGAGTTCCGTGACGCCGTTGCCCGAGCCGCCGAGCGCACGAGCGGACCGCTGCGGCGGGGGGCACGGTCGCGTTCGAGCACCGATTCGGTGATCCCGAGCCGCGCCGGCTATCCGATCGCGACGCTCATCTCGTGGGAGCCGGACACGAAACTGCTCAGCAATTACCACCTGATGAGCGACACGCCCGAGAATCTCAACTTCGACACGGTCGCCAGGGCGGTCACCGTGGCCTACGCGCTCGCCGAGGATCTCGCGCAGGCGTGAGCGAGCGCTGGAGCAACTGGACGGGCGACCAGATCTGCTCCCCCGCCTCGATTGAGCGGCCCAACTCCGAGCAGGAGCTCGCCGCGATCGTCCGTCGTGCCGCCGGTGACGGCCTCCCGGTTCGCGCGGTCGGCTCCGGCCATTCGTTCACCGACTGCGCGTGCACCGACGGGGTGATGATGGACACGTCGCGGATGCGGCGGATTCTTGAGGTTAACCGTGAACGCGGTCTGGTCACAGTGGAGGGCGGCATCCGGCTGCATGAACTCGGTCCACGCCTGGCAGAGCAAGGACTGGCCCTTGAGAACCAGGGCGATATTGACGCGCAGTCGGTCGCCGGCGCGATCTCCACCGCCACCCATGGCACCGGCGCCGCCTTTCAGAATCTCGCCGCCCAAGTCGTCGCGCTGCGACTTGTCACCGCCACCGGCGAGGTGCTTGAGCTCTCGCCGGAGTCCGACCCGGAGGCCTACCTCGCGGCCCGGGTATCCATCGGCGCATTTGGAGTCATCTCGACAATCACGATCGCCTGCGTGCCGCTGTACACGCTGCACCGCCGCGATGCCCCCCTGCCACTGGAGGAAACGCTGGTCCGGCTGGACGAGCACGTCGACTCCAACGACCACTTCGAGTTCTTCGTGTTCCCCTACTCGGACACGGCCCTCACCCGTCGCAATCGGCGCAGTCAGGATGAGCCCCACCCACCGCCGCGGTGGAAGCGCCGGTTTCAGGAACAGCTGGTCGAGAACCAGGTCTTGTCTCTGGTGTGTCGCACCGGACGGCGCTTTCCGGCCCTGACGCCACGGCTGAACCGCCTGCTCACGGCGGCCATTTCGGAGAGCACGATGGAAGACCGCGCGTACCTCGTGTACGCCAGCAGGCGCGAGGTCCGGTTCAACGAGATGGAGTACGCCATCCCTCGAGCCAATGCTCGCGCCGCGGTCGAGCGGGTGCTCGAGCTGGTCGAGCGCCGGCGATTGCCGATCCTGTTCCCGCTGGAGGTTCGCTTCTCAGCGCCGGACGACGCGTTCCTGTCGACGGCGTTTGGGCGAGACACATGCTACGTCGCGGTGCATCAATTCAAGGGGATGGAGTTCGAGACCTACTTTCGTGCCGTCGAGGAGATCATGGACTCCTATGGGGGTCGGCCACACTGGGGAAAGCGTCACTACCAGACGGCGGCCACGTTGGGCGAGCGCTACCCGGCCTGGGATCGATTTCGAGCCGTGCGGGCCCGCCTCGATCCTGACGGGGTGTTCGCCAACGACTACACGCGCCGGGTGCTGCCCTAGCCAGGTCGCCGCGGGCCAAGCTTGCGTGGGTTCGCTCAGGCCACGACACTTACGGTGACCGTGGCAGCCACCGGCGAGAAACCCGCAGGGCGACCTCGCAACCCAACCGAGGAGTTGCGGCCCGGATCAGACTGATCCCGGTCGCGTTCAGAGGCTCAGACCGGGCGCCTCAGCAGTAGGGCGGGTAGGCGCACGGCGTGGTTACCGTCGACGTCGACGTCGTCGTCATCGTGCTCGTCGTCATGGTGTGGGTGGTCGTCGTGCTCGTCGTCGTGCCGCCCGGCCTGCTCGTAGTGCCCGCCTTCCTCACGTGCCACGTACCACCGAAGCTCACGACCCCTTCACCGGTGGCCTTCCGCGCCTGGAGGTCCCCGGCGTAGGTGTAGAGGGGGTGTCCGCTCAGCGTCACCTGGAGGAATCCGTCCCGTTGCCACAGGCCCAGCTTGCCGACTACTCCGGGACCCTTGCTCAGGCTCGCGCGCGACGCGACGGTCACCGGTGGCCAGAACGTGAAGCAATGATTTGCCATGGTGCACTCCGGGTGGGTCCTGCTATCCCCGGTGAGCGCGTACACCGCCCTGGCCTTCGAGTTCACCACGATGTTCTCAGCCGTGGTCTTGTGGGATTGATTCGCGACGGGCGCGCCCTTGGCTTCCTGCAACGTGAACGTCCGGGCCGACGTGGCGCCCGCCATCGCGGCGGTGCCAACGCCAGCCGCCGCTGCGGCCAGGGCTATCGTTGCCCAGCGAACTCGAGGACCCGAATGCTTGGTTAGGCGGGGCATGTCTCTCCCTTGCCGGTTGGTGGTGTCTGGCGACACCCTGTAGGACGCCGGAGCGGCGGGTTCCTTCCCGCCGCCCCGCCGTCAGCCGCCACGAACCGGCCTGATGACCTCCGTCGGTTATCCCCCGGAGCCCGGCACCACCCCGTTGGTCGTGTAGCAATTCAGGGTTCCGTTCTCGAGCACCTCCAGGGTTCCGGTGCCGGCGGTCGACGACTCATCCGTTATCTGCACCGGTCCGCCATCGAGCTTGAGATCGAGGTGCTGGAGGGCACCGCCGGCGAACACGGTGTTGCTCGGAGGGGTCTGCGACTGAATCACAGACTGGGTGATCATCATGTTGCCTCCGGCGTGCTGATCGTCGGCGTTGGACTCGCCGTAGTCCAGGTGCATGGAGCGACATGAGGTGGAGGGGGTAATGGTGAGGTTCACGGCGGGCGCGGTGGCGTTCGAGCTGCCAGGGGCGTCGAAGTTCGCGGCCGACTGGAACAGGAACTGCCCGACCTCGGAGGTGCTCGAGTTGCACCCTCCGTCGCTGTTCCCCCACTCAACATTGCTGGCGTCGCAGAGGTTTGTGAAGGGGATGTCACCGTAGACCAGGACGTTCCGGCGCAATGCCGCCTGAACTCGTCCACTCGCCAGCACCGCCAGCCGGACGGTGTACGCGCCGATCGAGAGCGCCGGTGCGACCCCGTTACCAGAGCGATTTCTGAGGGTCTTGGTGGTGCGCCACTGTCCACCCGCTCCTTGCTTCTGAAAGACCACCACCGATTTCCGCGTGGCGCCCCTGACCGAGTATGTGAAGTGGACCTGATTCCCGGCGGTCAGCTGGGCTGGGACCAAGAACGAGACCCTCGGCGTGCTGCGCGCCTGGGCCAGACTCACGGCACTCAGGGCCAGGACCGTCAGCACCGCCGCTGCAAGCGCGGCAACCATCGACGCCCCAGACCACCCTCGAATCACACGACGTGATCGCATACCCACCAACCCCTTTCTCACGAGACGACCGGCATTTCCGTGTCCAAACGGGCCGCCGCGGGGGAAGTTGCGCGTTTGGTAGAGCTACCGCCCGAACGTGCGCACGAATGCTCGGGCGTGCTGGCCCAGCCCGTCGATCGTCTGCCGGACATGGGTCAGCCCGGCGCGGAGCTCGACGTCGCTGACCTGAAGGCCCAGCGAGGACTCCTGGATCGCCACCAGCTCGTGTTCGGCCCGGTCGACGGCCTCGACGGCCTGCTCGACGAAGCCCTTGACGCCCGTCGAGGGGAGACCAGGCTGGGGCATGGTGAACTCACGACCGGGCAGGCCATGGCGGGCGGCGAACTCGGCGTGGGCGCGCTGGGCCCGGCCGTAGGCCAGCTGGACCGGCCGGAACAGCTCCTCTTCCAGACGGTCGCCCTGCTGCTCGTCGAGCAGATCGTAGGCGGCACCGAGGGAGGCCAGGGCTTGGCCGAGCTGATCGGCGGCCTCGGCCAGCCCGTCCAGCAGCTGCTGGCGCGCGGGCAGATCGGCGGTGGACATCTCGGCCAGGATAGTTCGGGCGGACGCTCGGCCCGCCCAGTACCTGGCGCAGCTAGCCGCGCAGCTCGAGCGTCAGCGCGGAGGGAGCCGCCTTCGAGCGCTCGATCGTGTAGACCCCGCCGGCCAGCTTGGGGAGCTGCCCGGGCAGCGGGGTCAGATGCGGCGAGTCGCTCGTGGAGAGCGTGAGGCGCAGGCGGTCACCGCGGGCAATCGTGGCCAGGGTGGGGAAGATCTCGATCTGATACTCGGTCACCCGGCCAGGCACGACGGGGTGCGAGGAGGCCCTGGTGTACGGGTGGTAGGGCAGCAGCGTCATCCCGTGCGCCCGCCACGAAAACTGTCGGTCCACGGCGCGGAGCGATCCGAGCAGCGCGCCCTCGGTCAGCGGATACGAGGCGCCGCTGGGCGTGACGTCCTCAAGCTCGGCCACAAGCTCGGTTTCGGATGTCGTGGAGCTGGCGTACACGGTGGCGGCGATCGGACCGGCCACGGCCTGGGGACGGGCGAACGGTGCCGACGTGTAGCTGACGGTCCACGGGCCCGCCTGGGACTGCTGGTTGTTATCGGCGCAGGGGGCGAGCAGACCGGCCGAGTGGGCCGGGATTGAGATCCCGCCCATGGACCACTGATCCACCGGGCGGCTGCAGGCAGCGCCCGAGGGGCTCCACACGATCGCGTCGCTCGCGGTCTTGGCCGACGGCCGGCGCGTCGACAGCGTGCCGCCCGCGCCCAGGTACATCCGCGTCGGCTTCGCACCGGTGAACGGGTAGGTGGTCGTCTCGGCGAAGCGGCCGCTCCCGAGGTCGTAGTAGTGAAGCGGCGTCCGGGTGCGGGCCATCCCCGTCCGCTCGTGCTTGAGCCACGTGTCAAACCACTCGAGCTCTAGCAGGTCTACGTCCACGCTTGACCCGTTGAGGTGCTCCCAGGGGCCGTCGATCAGCTGGTAGCGACCGGTGATGCGCTGACCGGGGAGCATCGGGGCGGTGGGGCTGCGGTGGTCCGAGGCGTTCTGAAAGGCCGCGTAGTTGGTCGGCTCGCCGCGCTGGAAGATGTCGAACTCGCCTCCGACCAGGTAGGCGGGGATCCGGTTGGCCACGATTCGCCGGATCACGTTCCGCGGATTGCGAGCCTGCCAGTAGGAACCGTCGTAGGCCTCATTGCCGCCGAGCAGAATGTTCTTGGTGGTCCCGGCGTGATAGGTGGCCAGGCCGTTGGCGTGGTCGGCCTCCACCGCCGCCAGATCAGAAAGCATCTGCGGGTCGCTGAGCGTGTCGGTGATCGGGTTGCTCGTGTTGGTCCCCGCCGTTAGGCCGAGATAGGCCTCGTCGAACTCGAAGTCGATCAGCCCCCCCATGAACGACGTATCGCGGTACAGATCGTTGCCGCTCACCATCGGGAAGGTGGCCTTGAGCGGCGAATGTGGCCCGACTGCGCCGGCCAGAAGCAGCTGGTCGATGCCCAGATACGACGGGCCGTAGGTTCCCACGCGTCCGTCGGAGTGGGGCAGGTGGGCAGCCCAGTTCAGAACATGGATTGCATCCTGCTGCTGGACGGGATCGAATATTCCCCAGCTCCCACCCGAGTCGCCCGTGCCGCGGACGTCCTCGACGACCTCTATGTAGCCGCGTTGAGCCAGGTAGTTGTCGGCACCGCCGGTCGCCGCCCCTGCCGACGGCGAAGATGCCGAACCCGGCGCGCTGGATCCTCCCTGACCCTTCCCGTACGGAGTCATGGTGAGAAGCACCGGGAACGGGCCCTTGGCCGGCTTGCCCGAGGCCGTCGTCGGATAGATCTCGTTGACCCTGATCGTCGTACCGCCGGCGCCCTTGACCGCGATGTCGTTGATCGAGGCGGTCCCGTAGATCGCTTTCTCTGGCTTCCAGCGGCTCCCGGGGGCTGAGCTGGCGGCGATCACACCCGGCGGCAGCTCGGGATTGAGCCCCACAAGACTGGAGGGAGCCGACTCCACCGCCGGGGCGCCGGGGGGAGGCGGCGGGACGGAGGCCCCAGCTGGCGTGGTGCCCACCGCTGCGAAGCCGAGACCGGCACAGAGCACGGCGATTGTCAGCCTGTTCTGGCCCATGTCCAGACAACGGCCGGGACCCAAGAAACTGCCACCGACCTGCTGACCGTTCGTCCATCACGGACGGGGCGAGGAAGATTCCTGGCCCGTAGGGCAACAGAGCCGCGCCCGGAACCCTTCGCGGTGGCTCAATCGGTGCGCGGACAACCAGAGGCGGCGGCCGGTCTCCTCAGACCGGCCGCCGCTCTTTTCACCCTCCGAGACACGCTCTTCGATTGTTCTTCGGCCGCTGTTAGCTATCTGCGATTTCGGGGCGGTGTGATGAAAGACATGTCAACAACTCGCCTCAACTCCACACACAGATTTCCTCAGCCGCATCGCGCCCCGGGCACACTCGACGATCTGGCCGGCGGTCCTACCGAGGACGACGTCGTTCCGGGCGGCGACCCGGGACGACGCCGCCACCAGCGGGCGGTGGACGGCTGGCTGGCGACCCGAATCCGAAAGCAAGCTCGGCACTGGCGTCAGCGTTAGCCAACTCAGGCGGCGGAGCCGCGGGCCGCCACCTGCTCAAGCCCCACTCCGGGGGCCACCTGCGGCTCAGCCTGACGAGCAGCCACCCGTGACGGCGCCGGGACGCGACACAGGGCCACGACCAGCACGGCCTCAATAGCTGGCCACATCAGCATCTGCGTATGGCTTTGGAAGGCCGGTACGGGAACCAGGCCGCTCACGACCGGAAGGAACCACAGCACCGACAGGTTCGGCGAGAGCAGCGCGATCGGGACGAACAGCAGCACCTCGTAATGCACCCAGACCAGAGGTGAAGCGGTCAGGGCGGCAACCACGAGGAGCCCAAAGGCATTGGCTGCGCCACCGGGGCGCCGGGCCATCCGCCAGGCCGCGGCGGTCAGCCCGCCGGCGCTGGCCAAGGCAAGGACGAGCGCAGCGTTGCTTCCGATCCCGAACGAGCGAAATGCGGCGTACACCGAGACGCCCGCCCTGGCCTCGACGTATGACAGGTTGGACAGCATCTGGGGATAGGTGAGGAGGCTGTGCAAGCCGATCACAGACCAGGCGGCCAGCCCGGCCAAGGCGGCCAGGATCACCATCAGCCCGAACGTGCGCCAGCGCTTCTGGATAAGCAGCCAGGCCATCATGGGCCAGGGGAACACCTTGGCCATGACCATGGAGGCGATCGCGCTCGCGCATCGCGACGCGCGCTCGCGGCCGTGCCAGGCGACCCCGGCCCCGAGGACCAGGAGTGGGCTCAGGGTTCCGAACCACAGCCCGAACAGAGCGGGCCAGGAGATGAGAGCCAGAACGATGCAGCGCCAGTCGCGCACGCCGAGCAGGCGGAGGCCCCAGCCCATCCCGACGGCCGATGCCCCGATGAACAGCGTCCCGCCGAGCCACAGCGGAAGCAGCCCGAACGGCGCGGCAGCGAGGAGGACCGGAGCGGGATACACGGGAACGGCGAACGTCGGGTTCACGCCCCCGTTGTGGCGCACGACCTCGGCCAGGTGAGCGATATATCCCGTCCGGTACGGGTTGTGCCCGTGCAGGATGGCCGTGGCCGCGCTGAACAGGTCACCCCGGAAGTCGAACAGAAACCAGTGCTTGAGCGACAGGCCGATGCCGAGGAACACCGTGAGGACGATCAGCGCTGTGATGAGAGCCACCCGCCAGACAGCGCCCCACAGCCCGCGACGGCCCAGGGACCCACCTTCCGACAGCGCGGCGGGACCGAGCACGCACGCCTTTACGCTGCGCCACCAGCTCCGTCGCGGCCCGGCCCGCAGGGTGTTTGGAAGCGACGCGGGGAGAGGAGAGCCAGCCGGGCTGGCCGCGGTCGACGACGCCATGGCAACTGCATCGTCCGGGCACGCGGAGACACCATCGGACGATGCGGTAGATGGAGCTAGACAAAGGTCTAGGAAGGGCGGTCAAAAGCGTCACGAGCGCGGGCGTACGCGGTGCGGGTGCCCGTGCTTGGGTCTACGCGATTGAGATCATCGCGGCCGGCCCGGTAACGTTGCCGGCATGAGCCAGCTGATCATCAAGGCCCTGATCGGCGTGCGCAGCGCGATCGGCGTCGGCGCATGGGTCGCCCCGCGCTTCTCAGGCCAGCTGTTCGGTCTGGACCCTGAGGCCAATCCCCAGGCCGCCTACCTCGGGCGCCTGTTCGGCGTCCGAGATGCGGTGCTGGCCGTGGGCGTGGCCACGAACACTGGCCGCCAGCGAGCGCAGTGGCTCCAGCTCGGAGTGGTGTGCGACGTGGCGGACGCCGCGGCGGGTGTCCTGGCGGGGCGGCGGGGCGAGCTCCCTCCCAAGGCGACGGCGATGGTCACCGCGACGGCACTGCTGGCCGCCGGACTCGGAGCGGCCGCGCTCCAGGACTCATCGCTGTCCGACTGACCTCGACCGGCTCGGGAGGGCATGTCCCCGGCATCTCGGATCGCCTCCTTCGGCTCCGCCGGCCTGCTGGTCATCTGCGGCGCCGTGTGCGCCGCCGTTGTCGGCGGTGAGCTCGGCCAGATTCTGGCCATGGTTCTGATCGGCCTGGGCCTGGTCCTGGCCACGGCATTCGTGTTCCTGGAGGTCGGGCTGAGCGAGGACCGGGAGCGGGCCCGGGAGGGGCGAGCCCGGGAGGAGCGGGCCCGGGAGGAGCGGGCGCGGGAGGAGCGGGCGCGGTCCGGCCACGGGTCACCCCCGTTACGGAGGCTGAGGCGGCCAAACCTAAGGCGGTCCCGCGACCACCGCCGGAGGCTGTCGTGAGCACCTGGGAGGACGTCCGCCGGATCGCCCTCGCGCTTCCGGAGGCGCAGGAGCAGCCGCTGCACGGGCTCCGCTCCTGGCGGGTCATGGACAAGCTGTTCGTGTGGGAGCGCCCGCTGAGGAAGTCGGACCTTCGCGCCCTTGGGGAGCGGGCACCCGACGGTCCGATCCTGGGCGCACGCGTGGAGCACCTGGGTGCCAAGGAGGCCCTCGTGGCCGACGATCCCAGGGTGTACTTCACGATCCCGCACTTCGACGGATATCCGGCGGTGCTCGTCCTTCTGGACCGGATCGAAGCGGAGGAACTGGGCGAGCTGATCGTCGAGGCGTGGCTCAGCCGCGCGCCCAAGCGCCTGGCCGCGGCCTATATCGCCGAGCACTTCCCGGAGTCCGGCGAGTAGGGCGAACTTTGGCTCTGGGTGTCCGACAGGTGGACAGAAAGAGCCAAAGTTCGTGACGGACGGCGGACGGCCTCCCGCCCGCCTCCGCGTCAATGCTTGGTCGTCTGGTTCGTGATCGCCTGGTAGGGCCGGCAGGGCTCGTTGCGCAGGCTCGGGCACGCGGGCAGCCCGGTGGGCACGCTCATCGGCACCACGGGCAGGATCAGGCTCGAGGGCGCCTGCTTGGAGAACTCGATCGAGACCTTGGCCGTTCCGTGGGCCGGCTCGGTGTGGTAGAAGGCCCAGATGGGCTGAGCGCCGTTGGGGGCGGCGATAGTCACCCGGATCCGCGAGCGTTTGCGGTACACGTGGCCCTCGTAATACAGCGGGATCACGATCTCGACGAACTTGCCCTTGGGCATCGGCCTGACGTCGGAGGCGCGCTCGGTGGGGATCGGGGCGAGCAGGGTGCTGGGCTGCTTGAGCAGATTGTCCGACCCGGTGGCCAGCTTGCGCTCGCTGGCCCGGATCCAGCCGTCCTGGACGAACGTCGCGTTGCCGTCCGGGCGCACCTCGCTGACCGTGGCCTGGAGGTCCACGTCCGAGGTCGAGGAGCGCACCCACACGTGCACGGCGCCGGCGCCGATCACGGTGGTGTTCGACCTCAGCGGCGGGGAAACGAGGCGACGGCCGTGCCCTCGGGGTTGTGCTTCCAGTTCCACTTCCACTGGGAAGCATTGCCCCAGAGGCCACAGGAAGGGACGGTCCCGGTAGGGCCCTTGAAATCGTTGTTCGGCAGGGCGTAGCGTCCGGCCTATACCAGTTGATGCCCTGTGCGTGGCCCGGCGGTGGCGACGTCGACCCGCGCCGAAATACCACCAGTTGGCCTTGGTGCCGGGGACCGGGATACTCGGGAAGTAGTGGGTGAAGGCCGGGTAGGGGTCACCCGGCATGCTCTGGCCGTTCGGCGAATTTTCCCGCCGCCGTTGTCAAACAGAACCCGGACGTGCGGGATCTTCTCGAACGCTGCCAGAGCGGCCGAATACGTGGGGATCGACTGGATTGGGTCCGATGGGAGAGCCCACGTTCTGATAGTCGCTGCTCCCGAACGCCGCCTGAAAGATCAGCGGCGCGGCGGCCCCGTTCCCTGACCGCGGGCACTGACGTGGCGTTCTGGTGGGCGACGAACAGCATCAAAAAGTCGCACCAGTGGTCGTAGGTGTACGGGTCCAGCGAGTCGATGTGGGCCCCGTTGGTGAAGTTGAACCACTTCAGCTTGGTGCCCGTGAAGTGCGGAGACCAGCTGAGCGCAGTGCCCACCCGTCTGCTCATCCGTCCACTGACAGGCCATGAACATCGGCACCTTGATCTTGTGCACGAACGTGACGGGGTCAAGTGAGTCGGCCACGCTGGGCATGTAGTGACTGTTGCTCGCGGATCTTGCCCAGCAGGTTGGCCGCCTCGCCGTGCAGGACCTGATTGCTTTGCAGGTCTGTCGCCGCCCTGGATCTGCTGGTAGGCGTACGGCTGGCCGCCATGCGGTCCCGCTGGGCTGGGCCTCGTACTGGCGCTGCTTGGCCCAGGCCACGGCAAAGCCGGTGGTTGCGGATTCCGCCCGGGTACAGCGTCGTGGCCGTGGCGTCGAACACCGACAGCGGGGCGATCGCCTCCAGCGCCGGCGGATCCAGCTGGGCGGTGAACAGCTGGCTGATGCCGCCGTAGGAGATCCCCATCATCCCCACCTTGTGGTCGAGCACCCACGACTGGTGGGCGATCGTCTGGATCACGTCGTAAGCGTCGAGGTTCTGGAGCGACTCGAAGAAGTCAAACGCGCCCCCGAGCAGCCGGTGCCGCGCATGTTCACGTCGACGACGGCGAAGCCCATCACGTTGGCCAGAGCGGCGATCCCGCTGACCGGCCCGGCCGGGTCGGCGTAGCCGTAGCCGGCGTACTCGATCAGCGTCGGCCACCCCCCGGAAGGGGAGGCGAATCGAGCAGCTTGCGCCGGGGGACGCCCGCGATGTCTGGAAGCGGCGGATGGACGTCGATCGCCAGCTTGATCCCGTCACGGGTGGTCAGGTACTGGTAGCCGCAGTCCTTGATGTTCTGGTTGTAGACTCTTGGGGTCCCACGGGCGCCGCGGCGTCGGAGTGGACGGTGAGGGGAGCCGACTTCTGCGCCGGTGGCGTCATCCCGTACTCGGTAGCCCGAGCCCGGGCTTGACGTGGCGGAACAGGACCCCGCCGAGCGAGTCGGCGCTCGCGTCGCCACGTGTGCCCGGCGGGCTGAAGAGCTCCACACGCGCGTTCGGCGCCAGCCCGGTGGCGTACACCTGCTCCGCGCTGCCGTGGGCGCTGAAGCCGTTCGCGGCCGAGGGGGCCCACGCCGGTCCCACGGCCAATCAGACCGTGCACTGGCCACAACCTGCCACCAAGACCTTGATCTTCAATAGAAAACACCTCTCGTCGTGTGAACTCCTTGTAAGACTCAATCAGATCCAACGCGGGAGCGCGTCGTTTCTGCCGGCTCGGGGGCGGGAGCGGAACCTGACGGCCATGGTCATCCCAGCCCCCACAGCCGCTCGAACATCGCCATGTACGCGCTGCTGCCGTACCAAGCGCCGGAGGCCTGGGCCGCCGGAGTGAGGGCCAGCGAGCCCACGTTGGCGGTGGTGAACAGTGCGCAGCGGTGGCAACTCCTTCACGATCGGTTTGGCCAGCATCATCCGCATCGCCTCATCGGCATCGGCCCAGCCGATGTACGGGAAGTCCTCGCCCGCGTCGACCGAGAGTGTGCCGGCCTTGATCGCCTCCAGGGCGGGTAGGTCACCCGCCGACGCCGCGACCTTGACCTTGTGGGTGAAACCAGCCTGCTGGATACCCTGTCCGACTCCCTGGAGCAGAGCGTCGTATTCGGGCAGCACGTAATCAACGTTCTGGTGGCTCAGCAGCGCGGAACTGGTCTGTGACGCGGCGAGGGACGCGGTCGCGATGCCAATCTTCTGGTTGGCGATCGTGCAGCCGGGGCAGAGCTTCTTGAACACGACCTCGGTGCTGACCTCATTTACGAGAGCGTCGAGGGAGAGTCGGTATACGGCTCCAGCAGCGCGTTCGCTCTGCCGTGTGAGTCGGCGATCGTCCAGTAGGCCGCGGCCTTGGGCAGGTTGGCCGCCTGGAGTGGCTGGTAGGCGAGCTTGTCGTTACCCATGCCCTGCACCGTGCCGGGTCCGCTGGTCGGCGGAAGCTGGTCCTGGACGAGGACCGGGATGTGATGGCTTTCAGCGTTGGCGTAGGCATTCGACGCCAGCGCAACCGGAATCGCATCGGTGACGATCGCGCCCGCGCCCGCCGCCACCGCCTGATTGATGCAGGCCGCGGTGCCGGAGGGGGTGGCCTGCGCGCTGCACGAGTGCTCGGTGATTCCCACCTTGCTCAGCGCGGTCTGGAAAGTGCCGTTACTGATCGCGAACACGGGAACCGACAGCAGAGGGGGATGTACCACACGCTCTTGCCCCGCAGCGAGCGGGCGTTGATCGGCGGACCGGGAGGCGGGAAGCTCGTGGTGGCTTTGCTCTCCCTGGCCACCACGGCCTGAGCCGGGCGACCCCGGCGTTCGAGCCTCCGGAGCTGAGTTATTTGAAGGCGCGCTCGAGCTGCCGCAGCCGGCGGCAAGGGCCACAGTAGCGGCAGCCAGAGCGACCTTGACTGTCAGTCGTAAGTGACCGGTGGAGATGCGTTGTCGGATCATTTCGGGCTGATGGTCCTTTCTGTTTCAGCGCGACAGTGGCGTCCTACGTCGAAACGCGCCTGCGCAGCAAGGTGGTGAGCATGACGGCCACGATCAACGCGGCGCCGTAGAACACATCCAGAGATCCAGACGGCCAGATTGAGCTCCTCCA
>CAVPKV010000018.1:0-26519 GCA_963705785.1 uncultured Solirubrobacterales bacterium
TGAACGTGTACTCGACCACCGCGATCTCCCGAAGCTTTGTTGCCAGATAGCCCGTGAACTGCTCGATCGCTGTGTTGTTGGCTTGCTCGAATGCCGTCAGGGCCGGCTTCCAGTTGTCCTGCGGCCCGTCCGCGTCGAGCAGCACCCGGACCCACAGGTCCCCTGGCTCGATTTCCGGGTCGTCGCCATATTGCAGCAGCACGGCCTGCCGCACCGCGCTGCCAGGCAAGCGTCCCCGCAGCTCCTGGTCAATCTCGCGCTCGATCGTGCCCAGCACCTCGCGGTTCATCTCGGCCTCCTACAGTGCCCAGGCGTGCTCGACTCGTCTCTCGGTTTCACTCACGCAACGGCCGGAAAGCCGATCGCGATTCTCAGTCCGCCGCCGGTTTGGGCTTCTGCGTTGACGGTGGCGTCGTGGGCGTGGGCGATCGCGTGCACGATCGCGAGCCCGAGCCCGACCCCGTCGGCAGAGGAGCCTTCGTGAGAGCTGCGTCGCTGGAAGGGTTGGAAGAGGCGGGTCAGCTCGCCGCTCGGGATCACGGGTCCGGCGTTCGCGATCGTGAAGCTGGCGTGGCCGGCTACGGTGTACGTGGCGACGTCGAGCCGGCCTCCGGGGATGTTGTGACGGATGGCGTCTCAATAAGGTTCGCGACGAGGCGCTCGAGGAGCAGTGGGTCGCCGTTGTTCGGGCGCGTTCGAGCGCCGCGCTGCTCCTCAGCTCGCGATGGTCGTGCGCTCGCAGCGCTTCGGCGGCACTGGCGGCGAGGTCGACGGGCTCCCGCCGTAGCTGTCCGTACTCGGTCCGGGTCAGGGTGAGCAGCGCTTCGAGTAACCGTTCTTGGCGCTCGCACGCGGCGACGACGCCGTTGCCCATGGCCCGCAGGGCTGCGGTGTCGGCAGTGGGGTCGGCGAGCGTGGCCTCGGCAAGGGCGAGCTGGAGGGTTATCTCACCGCGCAGCTCGTGAGCGGCGAAGGCGGCGAAGGTGGCGAAACAGCGTTCAGTTTCGGCGGGGTCCCAGGCGGCGGACGTCGTCAGCGTCCCACCGCTCCACTGCGCGCTCGGAAGGACTGAGCTTGCCGGCAGCTGCGGGCATTCGGCGGCGCCGGCGCGGATCTTCGGCGAACTCAGGTCTATGACGGTTAGATCGGAAACGTGACACATCCCTTTCGGGTCTTCCGCTACGAGCGACGCTTTCCGCGGCACCTCAAACACGGCTCCCTTGATCTGTTGAACCTGATAAGCCGACGCTCACGAGCCATATCACCCGCCGGCCGACACCGCGACGCTCCCCTGCTGAGCGAACCCGTTGTCCAGACTCTTACACGCCGTCTGAGCCATCTGGAACGCGGGCGAGCTGGCGTCGAGGGTGCCGGTCGCGTTGTTGATCTGGATCAGTCCTTGGCCGTTGGGATCGGGAAAGTTGGGCACGCCGTTGGATCGCATGCACTCGGCGTACTTGAGCGCCGCGGCATTCGCCGCCGCCTTGTCGGAGGAACGTCTGCGGGCCGAGGTGCGGCAGGTCCTTCTGGCAGGCCTGTTGAGCCGCCCGGCCCGCTGGTGAATCGGTGTTTGCGTGTTTGTTAGGGCTGGGGGCCCAGGTTGGTAGGCCGTTTGACCCGATAGTCGGGTCGGGGAAAGCGGGGACCCCGTGTGAGCGTATGCACCCCGAGAACTTCACGGCCGTCGCCTCCACCGACGCCGAGGCGGCAGGGCTCGAACAGCCCGAGGGCGAACAGCCGGAGCTCGACGAGGCCCGGGGAGAGCCGCCCCCGCAGGCCGCCAATCCCGTTCCAAGGGTGACGAGAGCAGCGAGCAGCACGCCGGAGCGCCAACGAAGAGACCCGCTCCTCAGCACCAGGGTCGACTTCCGATCTGCGTTTGGATGACGAAGCTCCATGCCGACAAGCATACATCGTCTCTCGACCGGTTGTCAACCGATATATACGCTTGACAATAGGTCAGCTCTCGACCTATCGTGTAGGTATGAGGCTTCGCCCCCCAAGTTATTTCGCGCTCGCCGCGCTGATCGACGGTCCGTTGCACGGCTACGCGATCGCGCAGCGCGCCCGCGAGCTATCGCACGGGCGGGTGCGCCTCTCGACCGGAACGCTGTACGCGCTGTTGGAACGAGCGCTCGCAGAGTCGCTGGTGATCGCCGGGGAGCCCTACGTCGAGGCTGGACGCCAGCGCCGCGACTACACCCTGACCCCGACGGGCAGAGCGCTGCTCGCCGACGATGGTACCTGCTGAGGGTCGCCTACCCCGGCCCGCTGCCGCGCGCTTGACAATAGGTTGGTTCTCGACGTATTGTATAGGTGTGGAGCTTCGCCCCCCAAGTTATTTCGCGCTCGCCGCGCTGATCGACGGTCCGTTGCACGGCTACGCGATCGCGCAGCGCGCCCGCGAGCTATCGCACGGGCGGGTGCGCCTCTCGACCGGAACGCTGTACGCGCTGTTGGAACGAGCGCTCGCAGAGTCGCTGGTGATCGCCGGCGAGCCCTACGTCGAGGCTGGACGCCAGCGCCGCGACTACACCCTGACCCCGACGGGCAGGACGCTGCTCGCCGACGAGGCCGCGCGACTGGCGCACGCCGCCAGGGCCGTCTCCAGCCGTCTGCGCGCAACCTCAGAGGCGGTGCTCACGTGATCGCCGAGCGGATCGGCCAAGCCGCGCTTCGAGCCTACCCGTCCGCGGTGCGCCGGGCGCGGGGGCTGGAGATGCTGGGGATGCTGCTCGACGCCGGTGAGGAATCCCGGCGGGCGTTCGGGCGCGAGACCGCATCGCTCATGCTCGGCGGGTTGCGTGCGCGCCGGGCGATCATCGCACGAGCGGGAACCCGCCGGCTGATCGCCGACTCATGCTGCCAGGCAGTGCTCATCTTCTTGACACTGGGGATCATCAGCGCCCTCAACACAGTGGTCATCGCAGGTCCGAACCAGCAATTGCTTATCCAGGAACTGGTGCTGGCCGCGATCCTGGTGTGCGCGCTGATCGGATATGAGCGCATCGCCGCGGTCAGCGGACTCGCCGCGATCGTCGCCTTCGGCCCACTCGGGCCGCACACTCAACTGGTGGAGGTGGCGAAGGTTCTCGTCCCAATCGCGTGCCTACTGGTAATGGCGAGCGCGCCCCGGAAACGCCCGCGCGACCTTCGCCAGCTGCTCTGGCTCCTACCTGTCGGCGCCCTTGCCGCGCTCGGACACTACGCTCACGTCAGCCTGCCGGAAGCTCTTGCGCTCATCTCCCTCTGCGGACTGCTTCGACTCCTCCACGATCCACGGCTCGCCATCGCGTGCAGCCTGGCCTGGATCATCCTCCTGAGCGCCACCGCGGCCCGACCGGACCCGGCAGACGCGGGCTTGCTCGTCATCCTCGCCGTCATGGCTGCCGGACTCGGACTCGCCGCCCGGCAACTGTGGATGATGCGCCACAGCGAAATGGTGTAGCCAACCCACCAACGCCTGGATCGACGCCTACCCCGGCTTCGGCCCGATCGTCAAGCACCTGCTTCACGGTTAGCACCAGCATCTCGGTCCTGCGCGAGAGCGGGTTGCTTCGCGCGGTCAGCTGGCTTGGATCAACGGTGTTTGCCCGCAGTCGGCGGGATGCTGAGATCGAGCCGTTCCAGACGCTCTGGGTCGATAAGAACATCGATCTGGGCGATCTTCCCGTTCGTGACGGTGAAGGCCATTACCGAGAACACGCGGTCGGGGGGCGCCACCACGGCCCCGGCAGCGCCGTTCACGAGCGCGGGTCGGACGAATGGGTAGAGCTTCGAGTAGGTGGCCGTGTGCGTAGCCACGGCGTCCGCGCCGTGCAGCATGAGCGAGGCCTCTGCGCGCAGCACGCCGCCATCGATCCTCAGTTCGACATCGGGATCGAGCACGCCCAGGAGAGCATCGAAGTCGCCATCGCGCGAGGCGGCGAAGAACGCGTCGACGACGCGCTTCTGCTGCGCGAGATCCCGGTCGGGCTCCGGCGATTCGCGCACGCGCCGGCGGGCGCGGCTGGCGAGCTGCTGGGCGGCGGCTTCGGAGCGGTCCAGCGCGGTGGCGATGTCGGCGAATGGCACGCCGAACACGTCGTGCAACACGAACGCGAGTCGCTCGGCCGGGGTTAGCGCGTCGAGTACCACGAGCAGCGCCAGACCCACAGACTCGGCGAGGAGCGCCTCGTGTTTGAGGTCATCCTCCTCGAAGCTGACCACGGGATCTGGCACGTACACCGAGAGCTCCTCGCGTCGCGCTCGGCGCGCGCGCAGCATGTTCAGAGACACCCGACCTACGACCGTCGTCAACCAGGCCCGCATGTTCTCTACGGTCGCGGGATCCTGATCGTGAATTCGCAGCCACGCCTCTTGCAGGGCATCTTCGGATTCGCTCACCGACCCGAGCATCCGGTAGGCGACCGCGCGGAGATGCGGTCTGTGCTGCTCGAACCGTTCGGTCAGCCAACCGCGCTCGTCCATCGTCAGTTCCCCTCTCCCGGGATCAATCGCTCACCAGTGGGTGTGGTAGCCGACGCCCGTGGTCAGCGCCGCGGCCGCCAGGACCAAGAAGAACACCGCTCCTCCGATCTGGCGATCGCGGACTCGTGCGTGAGCGGTCACAGCGCAGATGAAATACACGACGAGGCCAATCGCCGCAGCCGTCCCCAACGCCGGTACCGCAAAGCCCGCTAGAAGTCCGACCGCACCGGAGGCCAACAGCGTGCCTAGCGGGACCATCCATCGTCGGGAGACCTGTACCCGGTCAGCGACGACCTTGACCGACTCGGCGCCGACGAAGTTCAAAGAAGCGGCGTAGCCGTTCGCGATCGCCGCGAGGATCGTGATAACGAGATAGGTGACATGCATACCTCCTAGACACGTGCCGCGCGAAGAACCTGACAGCCGACAATGCCGCTCCTCTGGTACGACGGAACGCCGACCGACTCGAACCTGGGACCATGGGCACCCCTGCACGACCAGGCAGTCATGCTCTCCTCCGGCTACAAGCACGTCGACAGCTGCCCGCAGAGCGCTGCCTTGCGCGATAACGGGCGAAGCCAGCCAGGCGTTCGTAGTGACTGGACGACGCGTTTGCGGGCGCCTTGACCCTGCGCTACTCAGTCCAGAAGTCCGGGACCATCTCGGCGTCGGACTCGACGCGCGGTCCGAAGATGAGGATCTCCAACCCATCAGAACTGGCTTCGAAGGACCGTGCGACGCCTGGGCTGACGCGTACGGCGTCGAGCGGCATCAGGTCGACGAACTCGTTGTCGAGCTTGACTCGGCCGGCACCGCCGATGACGACGTAAATCTCCTCGGCGGTGCGATGGCGGTGAGCGAACGCCTCGCGCTGGCCGGGCTTGATGATGAGGAAGTTCATCCCCGTCTGTTGGGCGCCCAGGTCTCGCTGAGGGAAGCGAGCCTCTTGGTGGGCCGAGAGCCCGTGCTCGGCCGCGGAGTCCCGGACACCGTGGAGGTTGGTCTTCGCGTAGCTCAGCATCGGTTGATCGTCTCCTCGTCGATTATATGAGCCACTCATATAATACCTCGCATGACGCTCGCGAAGCATCCCCGGCTGGAGAACCTGCTGGCGTCGCTCTCGCTGAACCTCGCTGAGGAAGCTGTGGCTGCTTTGGAGCGTGTGTCCGGGCTCACCGGCAGCGCGACCGCGGCACTTCTAGCGCTCGATGAGCTCCTGGATGAATCGCATATTGGCCGGCTAGCCGACGCGCTCGGGCTGACGCACTCGGGAGCGGTCCGGCTGGTCAGCCAGCTAGAGGCGGAGGGGCTCGCGGTCCGCCGCGTCGGCACCGACCGCCGCCGGGTGGAGGTGCGATTGACCGCTCGCGGCCGGCGCCGTGCTCGCGCTGCGCGGGCCGCTCGCGACGCCGTGGTGCGCCAGACCACGAGCGGCCTCAGGGAGGACGAAGCAGCGACGCTCGAGGGGCTGCTGGCGAAGCTGATCGAGGTTCGTGTATCCGCCCGTGTCGCAGACCGCAGAGCGGGAAGATCGACTGCCTGGTGGTGCCGGACCTGTGACTTCAGCGCGTGCGGGCGACCCGAGGGACGTTGCCCGGCCCAGGCGACAGTTGCGCGGAGCGCGCAACCCTAGGCTCGCCGTAGGACGGCTCGTTGCGAATCGACACCGCGGGGTTCAGCCCCCGACTCGATCTCGTACCACGGGACGTGGATAGCTTTCGTCAATCAGCCTAGGGCTACCTCGACGAAACGAAGAGGCCGCCTGATGGGCGACACCAATGCGACACCTGCTTTCGCTCCAGCACGAGCAAGGCGGGCCGCCTCGTCGTGACGCGCTCAGCGCGGTAAGCGGGGCCCACGGGCCACGCAGCGCTTGCCTCGCGCTGCCTATGCAGATGCCGACCGGGCTCTGATCGGCGGCGCTTCCGCCTTCGCACCAAACTCGACAGTTGGCCGCAAAGACCGCTGCCTGACCGAATCCCAATCGGCCTCGCAGGGCTCGTCCGGTCGCGTGCTATCGCGTCGCGCATAATCGCTGCAGCGAACCTGATCGGCTGCCGGCGCTCCGCGAGCGCCCGCGTTTAGCAACGGCATCCGGCCGTTGCTAAACGCGGCCAGGTGCTTTGCAGTTCGAGGGGGTCGCACAGGTAGGAGTAGGTGTATTGAGAGTGCGCCAATCACGCAGCCACGGGCCCGGGCCGCTTGGCGACGACGGTGGTCTCAGCTAGCAATCCGACGCGCCGGACGGGTTCGACCGCGGGATTCCTGTAGGGCAGCCCAAGCTTCGATCTCCGGCCGGAGCCAGAGCTTCACCCGGCCCTTGCCAAGATCAACTACCGGCTTGGGCATGTCGTCATACCTCTGTTGGTACTGGCTGACCGTGTTCCGGTGGGCGAGCCGGAGGACGTCGGCAACGCCCTGCGCATCAAGCAAGTCCTCAGTCCGAACCATAGGGCCGACGTTTCCTAGCTTATAGCCGTAAGCGGATCTGTCCGACGCATTCGCTAGCTTCTAGCTGTAAGCAAACGAGCGGCCCCGGCGGTGCAGCCACACCCCGGGGCCCGGCCGGAACCCACGTAGGAGGTCCGACAATGGCAGCGTACCCCTCAGCCCAGCGCGAGTCCGAGACTCACGCCTCCCGTCCATCAGAGGTGCTTCGACTCGTCGGAACACCGCCGAGCCCACAGGCAGATTTGTGTCCCCCGCAGGGCAGCGGTGTCGACGCCGCGGTCGTGGCGCAGCTCGTTGATCAGTTCGTCCACCGTGTCGCTGCTCTCGTGGCCGATCGTCTCGCGCAAGGCGACAGCGCCCATGATGAGTGGTACGACTCGCGCCACGCAGCAGAGTACATCGGAGTCCACCGAGACACACTGCGCAAGCTCGCGGCTGAGCGAACCATTCCAGCGGAGCAGGATGCTCCCGGATGCAAGCTCTACTTCCGGCGCTCGGTTCTTGACGCGTGGCGGCGGTCGGGCGGGCGACCCCGGTATCTGACGTCGGTCGCATAGGGGCCGGACAATGGCGAACAACGAGTCCGCTCCGCGGCGAGTCCGCGTCGAGCGAAACATCTACCGCCGCCCATCTGGTGTTTACGAGGTCGGCTTCAAGGACGGCGCTGGCGTGCAACGTTGGCGCACCGTCGAAGGCGGCATCACCGCCGCCCGTGCCGTACGTGACGAGCTACTCGTCCGCCGGGCGCGGGGGGAGCAGATTGCTTCAAGCGCTCGCGTTCGCTTCGGCGACGCAGCTACAGCCTGGCTGAGCGGCCCGGTCCAGGATCTCCGGCAGGCAACTCGAGATTGCTATCGCAATGCTCTAGATCGGCACCTACTGCCCCGGTACGCGATGCGCCGGCTCGACTTGATTTCACCGGATGACCTCGCTGAGCTCGTCCGCGAGCTCCGCGGAAACGGTCTCTCCGAATCGACGATCGTGATCGTGCTTGGCGTGGCGAACCGCGTCTATCGGTACGCCGCTCGCCGCCTCAGCTGGTCGGGCACCAATCCGGTCTCCCTGCTTCTCCCGACTGAGCGACCGAAGCCGTCGCAAGACGTCCGTCGTCGGCTGTTCCAGGGGCATGAACTCGAGCAGACCGTTGCCGCGGCTAACGAGCCCTACCGTGCGCTCTTCACGCTGGCGGCCCTGACGGGCGCCCGGCTCTCCGAGCTGTTGGCGCTGCGCTGGATGAACGTTCGGACGGCCGATGTGGACGACGCCGAGATCGAGTTCGCCTGTCAGGTCGATCGTCGCGGACACCTCAGGCCGACGAAGACTGAGGCATCGGCGCGAACAATCCCCATCCCCGCTGAGCTCGCCCGCATCTTGATCGCCCACAAGCAGCGAGCGAAATACGCCGGTCCGGATGGCTTCGTGTTCGCGACTCGGAGCGGTCGCCCGCTGAGTCAACGAAACGTTGCGCGAGCGTTGCGCCGTGCCCAGTTCAACGCTCGTGACGCAAACGGAGATCCGACGTTTCCGGTGCTCCACAAATCTGGCGAGGACTCCCGGCAGAGGTTGGTCGCTCACGGCGCGGTGCCCTCGATGCACAGCTTCCGACATACAGTGGCGAGCCGAGCGCTCCTCGCTGGGGAGAGTATCGACGAGGTGGCGTTTCTTCTGGGGCATCGCGATGCAAACGTGACTCGCGCTGTCTACCTGCGGGAGCTATCGGATGCACGCCGTCGGGGGATGCGCCGATCGCGGCTCGCCAGCGAGTATCGAGACCTTCTTGGATCGGGCGAGACCGACGATCCGCGATGACAGGTCTCGCCTGGTGGGCGCGGAGAGTCTCGCCCGGCGAGATTGATCACTCGCGGGGGAAGAGCTTCTCAAGACGCCCGGGATAGACACCGTAGATGTACGGTCCCGGCTTCCTGGCTCGTTGCGTGATCCGATGACGATTCTCAACGAACAGAGCCGCGACGTCGTCGCCCTTGAGGTTCGCATTCGTGACCACGAAAGCTCGTGCGCCTGATTCGAGGACGGCTTGTTGCTCGCGTGGCTTACGTCGGATTTGGTCGTCTTTCATGAGAATCACGAGCCCGTCTGCCGTCACCTCACCGATCCAGGTTTCGTCCTCGACGAACTCCTCGGTCTCGGGGTACCGCTCGGCCATTACTTGCACAGATGCGCCGACGGCCCTCAGAGCATCGGCGACGACGTGTCGTCCGAGACTTCGGTCGAGGAAGAACTCAGGCTGGAGCTCAGCTTGGCGGCTTGGTCTGGGCACGAACGATCGCTTCCACTGCTTCGTCACTGAGGTCGAAGTCGTAAGCGATCGTGCGCAAAGCCTCGCCGGCCCAGAAGCGCTCGAGCACGTCCTTCACTCGCGCACCAGCGCCCTTGACCACGGGATAGCCAAATCCGACTGCCGGATCCACGACAACCTTCGCCGGTCCGTACGAGGGAAGCTCAAGTCGGGCTGCGTAGCCATCGCCGGCGTATGTGATCAGCTGCAGCTGATTCTTGACCGTCTTGGATAGTTGGCGCTGATGGGTACGTGCCACCTCTAGATCATCATCATCGGCTGCGTACTTGACGAGCAGCTCCGCACCGTCGGTGTAGAGCGACTCCGATGCCAGGGCGTGCGGAACTCCTAGATCAGCCTTCACGGCCTCGACGCCCGGCCGGATTCGGTGGCGCGGCACGCCGGCGCGACGGGCGGCTTGAAGGACGAACGCCTCCGCGAAACCGATGAACGGGATGCCAGCTTCGTAGCCTCTTCGTGCGACCGTGGTCACTAGCGGCTTGCTGTGGTGCTTAGGGTTGATCCAGGACTGAAGCGTCGACACCGGCAGCCCCAAGTAACGCGCAGCCTCCGACGTCGTGTAGAGCCCCACGCTCACGCGGGGGTCGTCATCCGGCAGCTGGTCAAGTTGGTGGTGTTTGTCGATCGTTGTGCTCAGCGTCGTAGATCTCCTCGCGCATTCTCGCTCGTGCGGAATTCGGCGCAACTGGATTGCCTCCTACAAGTCGAGTGTCGCAGCACGAACGGACGTTCGCGTCACTCGACTTGCGTCACCGACCGCAACCTCCGTGCTGGCATGGAAGCCTGGTGGAAGCCTCGGGTTCCGCCAGCCCGCCGTCAAACGATCGGCAGCCGGATCCAAACGCCCGCAATCACGGCAAAGACCCGGATCCGACCTGCATCTAATCCGCATCGCTCGCTCTTTGCAAGCAGGAGGTCGCCGGTTCGATCCCGGCTGGCTCCATGGGAGGAAGCCCTGGGAATCGGCAATTATCAGGTTTCAGGGCGAATGGATTTGAACCCGTGTGTTCCCCAGATGCGTTCCCATCAGGGCTGTTGGTGGAGCGTTGGAGCGGTCGCCGTTGGTCTGAACAGAACGCTCGACTCCCGTCCGATGCGAACTACGGATTCCTGGATGGGGTGTCGTGTGTGTCAGCGCAGGCTTGCGTTGCCGTGGGAGCTGGCTATGTCGGGTATCAGATCTCCCCGCTGGCGGAGAGGTTGAACGGTCGCGACTGGTCGAGCGAGACGATTCCCGGTCGTGGGATGGGCGGGCTGAGCGGGGTGTCGTGCTCCTCCGCCGGGGCCTGTACGGCCGTCGGGAATGCGCCACCGACCAACAAGATGCTTGCGGAGCGATGGAACGGGCACCGTTGGTCAATCCAAGCGACCCCCAATCTCGGCGGCTCGCGGCCCACCCCGTTGAACAATCTCAGCGGTGTCTCCTGTCCAGGCAGACAGAGCGTGTACGGCCGTCGGCGTCGGTTACCCCCCTCACCACGGGTTCGAGGCCGTGGTAGAGCGCTGGAACGGACGCAAGTGGTGGCTGCAACCCGCTCCCCGCGTCGGGGTTGCATCCCAGCTGGCTGGCGTGTCATGCACTTCAGCGCGCGCTTGCACCGCCGTGGGTTTCTACGACGCTCACGACGGCTCCAGTCGGCCGCTGGCCGAGCACTCTTGAACCGGCCAAACCTCTTACTGGCTCCAGCCCGGCCTCGAGGCCGACGACGACCACTGCCTCTACCACGCGCTGCCCCTTCGATCGAGCACCGGCAGCCGCGCGTAGCCCGTTCGGGGAGGCAGCGGCAGCGCCATCTCGGGCTCGCTGCTGAGTTTCGCGCAAAGTCGTAGCGAGCTTCGTCTGCCTGGGCTCGCCCCTGCCCATCCAGCCTCCGGTGATCGCTGCACGTGGGTGGCGTGGTGCCGAGTGACCCTGGTCGTCTCGGGAGGACGGTGGGCTGTCCTAGGGGCCGATCAGGTGGAAGTGGAACAGCGATCCGGCCGGAATCGTCTCGGGCGAGCCTGTGTCGCAAACCATAAGGTTCGCGATAGCGCCGCCCTGCGAGGTCTCGCTGACCATCGTCGGAAGGACCGCGCCGAAATTGTCGAGTACCGCGTGGCCATGGGCGTTTGTGAGAAAGCCGACGACAAGGCTGCCGATGACGCCTTTCGGTGCCGGATTGAAGGAGGTTACGTCAAACAGCACGCATCCCCCTGATGGCACCGTCGTGGTGGAGCTAACAGCGGAGGTGCTCTCCTTGCCGTGGCCGCCCAAATCGTGCAAACGTAAGCTGAAGTTTGCGACCTTGCCGCCGGTCACCGCTTCTGCGTGAAGCTTTTTTGTGGTCACGGCGCCATTCTGGTGCCGATCGCCGACGCTGCGGCCCAGGCGGTGCCGCCAGCCAGCATCCCGAAGACCGCGACCGTCGACATCACGTTGGCGTAGGTCAGCCTCGGCATGACGTTCTTGAACACATTCGCTCCTCTCTAGGGGTCGCCGGGCGACGATGTCCACCCTGCGGCAACGCTGTACTGCCAACCGTACGCGAGATCGACACGCCCGTCTGGTCCAGATCGCCGAACCGCTGCTACTGCGGTGCTCGGCGGGGCCTGGCTGCATAGGTAAATGCCGTCGCGGCTGCACGTTCGAGTGCCTGCCCGGCGCTTCGCATCCACCTGACACGACGCTCTCGCTGAAAGCTGCTGCCTTCCGAGTTGATCGACCAGCGACAGCCAGTCGTAGCCCGGAGGAGGCGCCGTGCCCAGGGACGGTGAGAGTGTTGCTCTCTCGGAAAGCGGTAGTTCTGCTTCTGGACCGGAGGTGGGCCTGACCCAGACACGAACACCGATCGCCTGCTTGGGCCAGGCCCAACTCTCGCTATTGGAGATGCCAGCGGCTGCCGTTCCAGCGCTCCGCGAGCAGCGTCTCGACGTTGTCCGCGAAGTCGCCGCTCGCGCCGACTGCGACGCACACTTTCCAGGATCTACATGCCACGCTGGACAGCGCCGCGCCCTGTCCTTTTGAGGACGTCGGGGTCAGAGCATGGCTGAGACTCCACTGCTTCCCGTTCCATCTCTCAGCCAAGACGCCCAATGGCTTGAAGTTCCGCTCGCCGACCGCCATGCACACGGTCGTTGACAGACACGACACGCCGTCGAGCACTGCGTTGCGGTAGCCCAGCGGGGACGTCTGCCGACTCCACCTTGACCCGTTCCAGTGCTCCACCAGCACACCGTAGCCGTCGCTTCCGACCGCGGTGCAGGAACTAACTGTGGGGCACGATACGCTGGCCAGCCAAGGACCGCCGGACCTTGGCTTTGGGCTGGGAGCGTTCTGTTCAGACCACGCGGCGCCGTTCCAACGCTCCACCAGCACGGCCCGATTCGGGCCGTTGGATTTGAATCCGACGGAAAAGCAAACCTTCGCCGAGGGGCAAGCGACCCCGTCCAGATATGACCCGGAGGGGATCGAAATGGGCTGACTCTTCCAGGCCATGCCGTTCCAGCTCCACGCCCAGGCCGAGCTGTTTGACGAGCCCACGGCGGTGCACGCATTCGCCGACGAGCAGGACACCGCCAACAGATCCCCCGAAGGCGAGCTCGGCGCTGACTGCCGCATCCATCTCAAGCCATTCCAGCGCTCCACCAGCCCTTGCTCGCCATAGGTGCCGACCGCAATGCAGCTCTTCGCGGAGGGGCACGACCCGGCCAGCGGTCCGGCGCCAGACACGGTGGGGAAGTGCTGCTTGGACCACCGCCTGCCGTTCCATCGATACGCCAAAGCCACCGGCGGACGCGGATGATCAAAGCCCGGGGTGTAGTCCCCGACCGCAGCACATGCCTTCGCTGACGAGCACGACACCGCGTACAGATCGCCGATGTGACTGCCCGACAACGTTCCGGAGCCAGTGCTCGCAACGCCCGCGCTCGCAGCTACCGCGGCCGTGAGAGTCGCCGCTGCCGTGGCCCGCCTCGAGACTCTGGCCAGAACTCCGCCCACCCCAGAACCAGTTGATCGACTACCAAATCTCATGAACATCCCATCATTCCTTTCCGGTGATCCACGCCCCCACAACGAGCCAGCCGGGACAAAGTTGCGGCGATCCAACCTGATCCAATCACCGCCTGCGCACAACCTCCGTAACCAGCCCCCGTCCCGCCGACGGCAAACTACGCACCCGGCGGACTGCGTCAGCCTCGCAGCAGCCGTCGCCGACGCCGCCCACCTCTCCGCATCCGCCAGCACCGACCCAGAAAATCCCGTGCGCCCGCCGCTTACACCGAACGGCCCCGTTGCGCGGAAAGCAGAAGCCACCGCGATACCCTCCGTGGCTGCCCGGTTGATCGATATCCAGCAGCAGGGGGCGAACGGCTAGCGGATGTACTGGCAAGCCCAGCCGGAGGAGGCGGGGCGGCAGTTGACGTGTTTCACCACGACCGAGTGGCCATGCGCCACCTGGTTTGCGATCTGGAGCGCCTGGGACTGAGTGGGCTTCGTGGCGGTCGCAATGACCGAGTAGTTCATGTGCGCGAACCCAGACGGGGAATCCGGGGTTACGTCGACCACCAGGACCGTGAAGCGGCTGCGGCGATCGCCTCGGGTGACCTTGGTGTTGCACAGGAACGTGCCATTGGGAAGCTCCGGACACGGCTTGCCGTGGGATGTCTGCCGGGAGAAATATCCGTCGCGCACCGTCGGCTTAGAGGACCCGCAACCAATAACCGCGAAGGCGGTCAGCACGGCTAAACCAGCGACAAGGGACTTTCGCATCAGTCTCAGCTCCACCGGCCCACAGGAACTATCTCACGGCACCTGCCCTGCATTCCCTAATGATCGACCTGTGTCGGCGTTGGGCGCGTAGCGCAGCTGCGCCGCTCGGCCCGGCTATGACAGTCCTCGCGCGGCCGTCACAGGCTCCGCGTTCGACCACGCTGCGCGGCTACGGTGCCGCGGATATGCTCGCCCGAAACCCTCGAGGAGAGGACAAACATGGCAGTCGGGATAAGGCTCAAGTTCGCCGGCGGAACGCAAGAGCAGTACCAAGCCGTGCACGACACCGTGAACGCCAACAGCCCACTCGGCAGGGCCGACGGTTTGCTTGTTCACTCGGCTGGCCCGATCGACGGGGGCTGGGGCGTGATCGACTTCTGGGAGTCCACTGAGGCATTCGACCGCTTCACCCAGAACAAACTCATGCCAGTCATCCGACAACTCGGCGACCGAGCCTTTCCGAGCCCGCCGGAGCGCAAGGACTTCACGGTCCACAACCTCGAGCAGCACGGCGACTGAGCAAACAAGCCTGCTCGGGTTGCCCAAAGGCTGCCCCCGGCGCGCTCAGGGCATCACCGCAGCGACGCGACGCTGTGTAGTTACTACTGGCCTTTGTTCCAGTTCGGGACGAGTGCTTTCGTGGAAACGCAGTCGTCCGGCCACGAGGTGACCAGACGGCTCCACCCGCATAACTCGCAAGAGCCGCGGACCCAGAACCCGCACGATCGGAACGTCGCCTTTGCGATGGCGCGACGTGGCCGCCGCCCGAGGTCAAAGCGATCGCGCCGAGCGTGGCGGCCGCACAGACCAGAGCGGCGTTCCGAGCGAGCCCGTACCACTCCTTCGAGTTGAGAGCGGCGACGCTGCCGCCGCGACGGCCGCGTGACTGAGGTTGTCCGGTTGGGGAAGCGCTCGTTGTCAGTATCGATGCCCACATCGTGGCTCCTCCGCACTACTGATAGGACCGGCTGTCTGGGTCGAACGTCGCTAACCGCAGAGCTCGGGGCCCGTCGGCAACGGCAGAGTGTTGCGTCGCCGGGCTGACGTGTAGTCGTACGCGTCGGTCGGCGTGATTCCTCGCGTTTCACAAGCGGTCCTGCCTCTGCCTAACCGGTGGCGGGTTGGGAGATGCGGCTGCGGACGGCTTGGACGGCTGCTTGGAGTCACCGAAGACTTCCCCATATCAGTTTTGGGCTGTGGTACGCGGTAGGCTTTGGCCGGTTCCGAACAGGGAGGTCTCGGTTGGTCTGTGGGTCGTGCGGGGCTGCGAATCGGGAGGGTGCGAAGTTTTGTAACGAGTGCGGCGGTGCGCTCGTCTTCGGTGCCCGGACTGCGGCGCGTCGCATCGGTCTGGCCAGCGGTTCTGCGACGAATGTGGGACGGCGCTGGAGCGTGGGGCGGCTTCGGGGGGTTCGGCGGTCGGCGGGGTGGTGGACGTGCCGGCGGTGGCGGTCGTGCCGGAGTTGCGGTTCGTGTCGGTGTTGTTCGTCGATCTGGTGGGGTTCACGTCTGTTGTCGGAGGGGCGTGAGGCAGAGGATGTGCGCGAGCTGCTGGGCCGGTATTTCCTGTCGGCGCGGACGTGGTGGAGCGGTATGGCGGGGTGATCGAGAAGTTCATCGGGGATGCGGTGATGGCGGTGTGGGGGGCGCCGGTGGCGCGCGAGGATGATGCGGAGCGGACGGTGCGGGCCGCGCTTGAGATCGTGGACGCGGTGGCCGTGTTCGGCGAGGAGGTCGGGGCGCCTGACCTGCGGGCGCGGGCCGGGGTGGTGACGGGGCAGGTCGCTGCGTTCGAGAATCCAGGTGAGGGGATCGTGGTCGGCGACCGGGTGAACACGGCCTCCAGGGTGCAGTCGGCAGCTGAGCCGGGGGCTGTGCTGGTTGATGAGGTCACGCGGCAGCTGGCATCGGCCGCGATCGCGTTTGAGGATGCGGGCGAGCATTCGGTGAAGGGGAAGGTCGAGCCGTGCATCTGTGGCGGGCGGTCCGGGTCGTGGCTGGAGCGGGTGGGCGGGAGCGTGAAGGCCTGGTGCGAGGCGCCGTTCGTGGGACGTGACAGTGAATTGAGGCTGGTCAAGGACCTGTTGCACGCGACGGTCGAGCGCAGGGCGACGCGGTTGGTGGCGATCGGTGGTGAGGCGGGGGTGGGGAAGTCGCGGTTGCGGCGTGAGTTCTCAAACTACATCGACGGGTTGGCGGGCACGTTTCTGTGGCACATGGGCAGGTGTCTGTCGCATGGGGATGGGGTGGTGTACTGGGCATTGGCGGAGATGGTTCGTCAGCGGTTCGGGATT
Organism: uncultured Solirubrobacterales bacterium; assembly: GCA_963705785.1. GTDB lineage: Bacteria > Actinomycetota > Thermoleophilia > Solirubrobacterales > Solirubrobacteraceae > Palsa-465. The sequence goes on from CAVPKV010000018.1 coordinate 16,283, forward strand.
CCGGAGGACGCGCGATCGCACGAGGTGTCTGAGAAGCTCGAGCGCGGGCCTGCTCGAGTGGGTGCCGGACCCGGCCGACCGGACGTTCGTCTCACCCCGGCTGGGGGCGCTGCTGGGGGTGGCGGAGCCGGGATTGGATCGGGCGGAGCTGTTCGCGGGGTGGCGGTTGTTCTTCGAGCGCCTGGCGGCGCACGAGCCGGTGATCCTGGTGTTCGAGGACATGCAGTGGGCCGATCAGGGCCTGTTGGAGTTCATCGAGCAGCTGCTGGACTGGTCGACGCAGGTGCCGATCTTCATCCTCACGCTGGCGCGGCCGGAGCTTGCTGAGCGGCGCGAGGGGTGGCCGGCGGGTCGGCGCGGCGCGACGACAGTGCCGTTGGAGCCGCTCGATAACCGTGCGATGCGCGATCTGTTGGCCGGGGTCGTGGATGGGCTGCCCGAGCTGGCGGCCGGCCGGATCGTTGAGCGGGCGCAGGGGATCCCGTTGTATGCGATCGAGACGGTCCGCGGCCTGGCTGACCGCGGCGTGCTGAGCAGCGCGACGGGCGGCTGGTCGCGGCCGGGGAGTTGGGTGAGTTGGAGGTGCCGGCGAGCTTGACGGCCGTTGCTGGCGGCGCGCTTGGATGCGCTTGATCCGGCGGAGCGGGGGGTGGTGAAGGCGATGTCGGTGTTCGGCGGGTCGTTCCCGCGCGAGGCCGCGCTCGCGCTCGCCGATCTGCCTGAGGAGCAGCTCGACGGTGGCGCTGACGGGCTTGGTGCGCCGGCAGGTGTTGGTGATTCGCGCGGATCCGCTGTCGCCGGACCGGGGGCAGTACGCGTTCGCGCAGGGGCTGTTGCGGTCGGTGGCCTACGAAACGCTGTCGCGCCGGGAGCGCAAGCAGCGGCATCTCGCCGCCGCCGAGCATCTCGCCGCGCGTGTTCGCCGAACGAGGGTGAGGAGGTCGCGGAGGTGATCGCGACCCACCACCTCGACGCCTACCGCGCCGCCGGCGAGGACCCCGACGCAGAGCGAGCTGCGCGAGCGGCGGTGGAGGCGTTGCGCCGGGCGGCGCGCCGCGCGGTGACGGTCGGCGCGCCGGAGGTCGCGCAGCGCGCCTACCTGACCGCGAGCGAGCTCGCCGCCGACGGACGAGCAGCCCGCGCTGATCCAGGCCGCCGGCGAGATGGCGGTGCAGGCCGGGCGCGCCGAGGAGGCGATCGGCCTGCTCGACACCGCCGCCGACGCGTACGCGAACGCCGGGCGGGAGCGGGAGGCCGCGCTGGTCGCCTACCCGATCGCCGACGCGCTCAGGCAGCTGGGGCGGCCGGGTGAGGCGGCCGAGCGGGTCACCGCCGCGCTCGACACGCTCCGGGCCCTGGATGCCGGCGACGCGGATATCGGGCGGTTGAACGCGATCCTCAGCCGCGTGCTCGTGTTCGCCGGCGACTACGAACGCGCCGCGGCCGCGGTCGAGGCGGCGCTGACCGCCGCGGAGGCGCACGAGCTGCCCGACGTGCTCGCCGAAGCGCTCGTCAACAAAGCGATCCTCTGCGAGTTCACGAACCGGCCGCAGGAGGCCGGCTAGCCTGTACGCCGGCGCGGTCGATGTCGCCGAGCGCCACGAGCTGAGCGATCCGCTCGCCCGCGCGCGCGGCAACCTCGGGAACCTTGGCATGCGCTGGGATCTGCCCGACGCGCGCGAGCACACGCAGGCCGCGCTCGCAGATCGACCGCCGCCGCGGCGACCGGTACGCCGAGAGCCTCTCCGCGGGCAACCTGATGCGGCTCGACCTGCTGGCCGGGCGGTGGGACGAGCTCGAGGCGCTCGCGCGCGAGCTGCTCGACCAGGACCCCCAGCGCCCCGGCGCCGAATACCTGCACTACCGGCTGCTGGCGTTGCACGCGCTGCGCGGCGAACCCCAAGCCGCCGCGGCCGCGCTGGAGCAGCTCGCCGCCTGGAAGGACGCCGACGACACCGAGCTACGCACTAACTACGACGGGTGCGTGGTGATCGTCCGCGCGGCCGAGGGCGACCCCGACCAGGCGCTCGCGCACGGCCTGCCCGCGCTCCAATCCGCGATCGACACCCAGGGAGCAGCCGCCGAAGCGGTCCGCGACTGCTGGCCCGACACCCTGCACGCCGCGCTCACGCTCGCCCGCCACGACGACGCCCACCAGATCCTCAACACTGCTCGCCGACCGGCCGCCCGGGCACATCCCCCGCTACCTGCGCGCGCAGCTCGCCCGCGGCCGCGCGCTCCTCAACGCCGCCGAGGGCCACCACGACACCGTCCACGCCGACCTGCAGACCGCGATCAACGCGTTCGACAAGCTCGGCTACCCGTACTGGCACGCCGTCACCCAGACCGACCTCGCCGCCTGGCACATCGACCAGAACCAGCCCGACAGCCGCCGCCCCGCTGCTCGAACAGGCGATCGCCACCCTCACCCCGCTGCGCGCCACCCCCGCCCTCACCCGCGCCCACGACCTCACGCAAACCCCGACGACCACCCGCTAACCACAGGACACCAGCAACGCGACCGCATCGAGTCGCTCGATCGTCCGCGCGCCGGAGATGCCGGGGAGCCTGAGGTCGATCAGCACGACATCGGGGCGCAGACCGAGCACGAGCTCGATCGCCTGCTGTGCGTTGGCGGTGTCGCCGACGAGCTCATGCCCACCACCGATCAGGAGTCGGCCCAGCGCGGTGCGGATCAGCCGCTCGTCGTCGACCAGCACGACCCTGATGGGCCGGCGGCGCTCAGCGAACCTTTCTTGAGGGGTCGATCGAACCAGGCCTTTGCTCGGCACAGGGTAGGTACTTCACCTACCTGAAATCTCAGCTCGATCCGTGGCTTGCCGGCGGCGCGATCACCCTAGCTGACCATCACGCACTGCAGCCACCGACCTAACGCTCGCGGGCGACCGTTTCGCAATCTGTAGGTGGGGCCACAGGACGATCGGTGCGGCTCCAAAGCGCAAGCTGGCCCGGCTCCCGCTCCTGACTGGATTGCCGCTGATGCGGCCACGAAGTGCGTGACCCCAAACCGCTGGTCCTCGCCAAGAGCAGCGACCCCCGGCCTGATGGCGCGATCGCTTTCGCCGCGAGTCGCTCCCAGACCTCACGATGGGATCGGCGACAAAATCGCCATCTTCTCGTCAGGTGGTAGCCCCGTTGCCTAACCCGGGCCCTCGGGGTTATGCTCGCTTGCAGACGGGGCCTGCTGCGGCTCCACGGCCGAAAGAGGACAAGGATGGTTCACGGGTTTGGTTTGTTGCGACGCGGGGCGTTGCTGGCGACGTTTGTGTTGTCCTTGCTGGTGAGCACGGGTGCGGCGGCGGACAATGGAACAGCCAAGACACCGACGCTCAAGCTCACCGGCGTTCCTGCTTCGGTTAAGGCGGGAAGCAGCTTCAGCGTTACCGCGAGTGGCTACTCCGGCAAGTTCAGCGAGCTCGTGGTTTTCCCGCTGGTGCCCAGCGCTTGCAAGAGCACCTGGGGAGGAGAGTCAAAGCAGCAACACGCGCTGTACAGCGAACCGACAAACCACAACTACAAAACGACCGCGCACATCTACCTATCCCGGTACAGCCAGGGCCGTACTCCGGGCACGTATCACTTCTGCGTCTATTTGGCCAAGAGCCCAACCACATCCCAGCTTCACCGGAGCGTGACCTACCAGCTCACGTCGTAGTCAGTACCCGGAGCCCCGGGTGGCTGTCCCAAAGATCGAGTTGGAGAAGCCGCCGCCGGGCCAGAGGGGAAGCGGATCCGCCGGCGCTGGCATTGCAGACCATTCGTGTAGGGGCGGGGGCGCGCACGTGGCGGCGTGCGGCCCGGTCTACTTGCAGCGGACGGTGGCTGTGCCGCCTGCGGCGTCGAGCATCGTGAGCGTGCGGCCGTGTCGGGTCGTCCGCCACTGACGTCTGAGGATCGTCCCTTCGCCGCCGTGCACGCGGCCCGAGCAGCCCACCCTGAGCCGAGCGAATACCCGGACCGTGATTGTCCAGCTGACGGGGTTGCCGTCGGTGTCGTGGCCAGACGCGCGGACATGGTAGGTCCCCGGCCGAAACGAGTGCGTGAATATCACCGGCTTGCCGCGGGGGCCCTGCCCGGTCTGCCCGTAGTCCTGTCCTACCGAGAGGTAACCGGTGTTGGCATGGGTGCCGTCGCCGAAGTCCCAGCGCACGCGCCCGGCCAGCGGAGCGTCGATCTCCGCAGCGGGCATATAGATCGCCTGCAGTGTGGCGGTGAACCTTCCACGGGGTCCCGCATCGCCGGTCGGCGGCGAAGCGAGCGTCTGCAGTCCTGGCAGCCTGATCTGGGCGTAGTTGTTGTGTAGCGGCGTCGCGGCCAGGCTTTGAGTGTGGAACCCGATCTCAGAAAGGAGTGTCTCGTCGGCGGCGATCACCTGGTCGCCGAGGTGCGGGGAGACGTTGAACACCGCGTGGTCGGAGTTGTAGAGCTCAGGGAAAGGAGCGTCGAAGTCGGGATAGAAGTACCCGAAGTCGTCCTGACCCTTTGACAACGCCACCACGGTCGCCGCCTTGGTGGCCTTGGCGAGCGTCAGACGAATCTCAGGGAACGGCTCTCCGGGCATTGAGAGGAACGCGTAGTCACCGATCCGGAAGGCCGTCAGCCAAGAGCCGAACGTGTCTCCGGTTCGGAAGGGGGCGCGCATCGCCCGATCGATGGGATAGATGCCGGTGGCTTGAGCCTCCTGTTGCTTCTGGGACTTGGAAAGCGACCAGGCGTTGTTGAGGGCGAGCAGCGCCGCGTTCGTCGCGGTGAAGTGAAGCGTCGACTCGTGGGCTTCCAGCTTCTTGCTGGTGATCCACCGGGCGTGCGAGAGCGCCTCCAGCAGGTCGTTCGCGATCACCCTGGAGATCCATTCCATGTTCTTGAAGCCGGTCGTCTCCACCGGGCTCTCCAGGCGCCCGAGTGAGGCAGGTCCAACTACGCTGACGCCACCGAGGAGCCGATCCAGCTCGGCGCGCACCGCCCCGAAGTAGTCCGCGCTGAGGACGCCGAGGCATTGCCCACAGACGTGCGCGCCGTGTGTCGGCACGCTCGCGAACACACCGATCGTGGCGCCCGTCGCGGGCTTCACCGCCCGCAGGATCGAGAGCTGCGTGTCGTTGACCCAGCCCTGGTAGTTGTCCTGGTTGATGTTGACGCCGGCGATGTTGGGGTCATCGAGCGTCGCGAACTGAAGGTAGGCGGGACGGGCCGAGCGAGCGGCCGCCCCAATCGCCGAGACGACCTGGCGATGGACGAGCCTGAGGTAGCTGACCGGGACCGGCCCCCAGATGCCTTCGAGCGTCGGGCCCGCGTGGGTGTGCGTCGCCTGCACGATCACGTCGGCCCGGGTCATTCGGGTTCCGCCCGCGGCGGTGGCCGCTCGGGCTGCGTCAATCCGATCCGCCAGGGCACCGAAGTTCGGACCCTCCTCATAGCCGGAGAAGTAGCCCTGGGCATCGATCGTCGCGAACGCCAGCGCGGTGCTCCCGTTGCTGACATAGAACGCGCGGACCTGGAGCGGATCGTGGACCTTCGTGATCGGAGGGCTGAGCGAGAACCCGCCTGAGTAGACCGGCACCGACGGATCAATGCTGCGGACAGCGGCCCCGGCCCGGAAGAGCGCCGGCCTGGAGGCGGCCCGGGAAACAGCGCTAAACGTGAACGTGAACGTGATCGTGACCGCGAGCGAAGCCAGGGAACGAACGGTCATGCGCAACCTCCGATTTCCGTCGGGAGATCCAAGCCTGATCGAGGGTCGTACGACATTCTCGCTCGATTCATGCGATGGCAAGCGGCGCTCATCGCTAGTTACTACCGATCCATCCACCGTCTCGCGCCACTTGACCCCGACTGCGGCTGGCTCCCGCAACGATCGGAGGCTGTTTCACAAAGGCGACGCACTGAAAATTGTTTGTGATCGGGTACCAGCGGCCGTCCGGTGAGCAATGACAAATCCGCCCTGCAATTGGCTCGGAGGCCGTCAGCCGGCCTCCTGACGCGCCGCGTCTAACCGCAGTTGTGTGCTGGCACCAACGGCGTTGCTTTGTGAAACGGCCTCATCGACAACCAGCAGTCATGGTCGCGCCGCATCCGGCGGAAGGAGTCGCGAATCGGCGGTACTCTGAACATGTGATGTGGGCCGGAGGTCTGAAGCTGGCGCTGAGAGGAGTCGGCCGGGACGATAGGCGTGGAATGGCACCGGTCTAAAGGGTCGACCCCGGAAGCCGACGCTCGGCGAGCTGGAGCGGGTTCAGCCGTGGTAAAGGCTGCCAGCAGGCACGACCATCGAAACATCAATGCCGGAACAGCCGTAAAGGTAACCACCGAGGCCAGGTATCCATGCTGACAACAGGACGCTCTTGCGGCTCCCGGGTGCTGCGACTACCAAGTAGCGATAGTTCTTTCCGCACCTTGATCGGCCAGGTCCGGGCACGGTGCTGGCCACGAAGACAGCGTCTGCGTGGCCGCCGCGTTGCAAGACGACCTTAGGGATGCCGGACACATCTGGGCCGAACTGGGTTGTGCGTACGTGCTGGCCACGATAAGAGGCGCCGTTTGCGCGGATCCCCCGGACGGACGGCCAGCCGAACAGGGTGCAGCGTTGGTTGCCATGGTTCGTGAAGGAGAGATAGCCGCCAGCAAGCGGCCCAGCCGCTCCACCGTGTATCAGACGAATCGAGAGCGCCGATCCACGGCACTCAGCCGTCGCTCCGCTGCTCGTGCCCTGAACGAGCAAGATCTCCGCGCCGCTACCTCCATACCTCGAGATACCAAGGATGTGATCGCCGGGAGCGAGGTACGAGCCGAAGTTCTGCCCGAAAACGATGGAGCTGCCCGAGGTCAACCGCCGACGGCCAAATGGCGGCCAGGTAACCGCAACCGTCCTGTCGGGAGGGCCCGAGCGCCAGGCCTTTTTGATGACTTGCACCGTTTGATTGGCTCGCACCCGCACGCACCTCGGCTCCGGGGTTCCGTCCCCCACGTACACCGTAACCCGCATGCCCCGGCTGAACGCGCAGATACCAGCCGTGGGCAGTTGAGAGAAGGCGGAGATCAGTGCGCTCACAGGACGAGGCGACACCACCGTCGTGGTACCGACCTGGCCTGCGCCCCCGCAGCCCGTGAGGACAACCACCGGCGCGAGCGAGATCAGCCAACGAAGCCTCGGCCAGCCCATACCACCCACATCTTCTCGCCCAGCGCCCGCTCTCGCATCGATCGAGGTGTGACAGCCGGGTCGTAGCCTTCCGGAGCCGCCAGCCGGGCGGCCACGAGCCGCGAACGACAGCCTTACTGCCGGGCGGGAACGATACGAAGGGAATGGATCATTCGGGCCGCCGCACTGAGGCCGGCCCGTCGTCGAATGCGACGGTGGCAATGAACGTGGTGCGGTGGGCTCTGAACCACAACGACTCAAGGCCATCGCTCATCGTGCTGTATGCGACCCAATAGCTATTCCGTTGGTCAAACCGGGGAAGGGGTGGCTCAGGCAAGACACGAGCGGGCTGCTTCGGCCAAAGTGAGTTGCCGATGACCACACCGGCCCGGCCCTGTGCGGGGAGGTCCTCCTCGCGAACCTGAAGGGGAAATCCGGGAAGCACGAAGGGCGCCCGGAGCGGCCCATTCGAGATCTGGGCACCAGCGATCGGCACCCGAGTCTTTGTCTCCTTGAACCGGATGACATGCCACCCGTGTGGCACTTCAATCGTCCATCCCGCCGGGTCCCGATACGTCCCCGCCCCGTAATGGGCGATGACGCGAGTCGGGATCAACCGTGGGGGCGCTCCATGGCGTGCTCGGCTCGCAGTGGTCCGCTTGGCTGAAGCTTGATTTGAGCCTCCAGACGCAAACGAAGTCGCGACTAAGACGCAGCCGATGACGAGACCGAGGGTCGCCACGTAGGCCAAATACCGGCGTCGAACCGTCGGTGCCATCGCTAGAACACTACGACCCAACCGCGCGTCCGTCACGTGGCTATCGCTCTGATCGAGGTTCAGCAGCAGCCGGGGCATTGGTGCAGGATTCGTCTTGATGGTGGCTGGAAGGCGCCTGTCATCAAGGAGGGTTCATGTCAGCTGTTGTGCTCCTGGATGCTACGGGCCGCGCGCGCTCGCCGGCCACGGTGCCGGGATTTCGGACGGGCTGTCCGCCGCGGAACAAAGGCCTGCGATTCCCTGCCGATCCACCGCGAGTAGAGGAGATCATCGCGGTAACGCGGATCGCCGGGAACGGGATCCACGGCGGCCGGATCCGGGCGCTGGTCGTCATCCTGTGGCGCGCAGGCCTACGGATCAATGAGGCGCTCGCACTAGCCGAGACCGATCTTGAGCCCCGACGCGGGTCGATCCTGGTACGACGCGGCAAAGGCGGCAAGCGACGCAAGGTTGGAATGGACGAATGGGGCTGGGAGCACGTCGAGGACTGGCGGCGCCTCCGCTACCAGCTGCCCGTCGGACCGTTCCTCTGTGTCGTGGACGGCCCGACTCGAGGCCGGGCCTGGTCACAAACCGGCGCTCGCGCTGAACTGCGCCGCCTTGCAGCTGTCGCCGGTGTGCGGCGCCGGTTCGCCCCGCACCAGCTCCGCCACGCCCACGCCGTCGAGATGGCCAGGGAGGGCGTGCCGCTATCGGTCATCCAACGCCAACTCGGCCATGCCCACCTCGGAGTGACCAGCACGTACCTCCAAGGCATCGACACCGCCGAAATCATCGACACCGTCCACGGAAGGCGACCACCGATGATCCCAGTCAGCGCAGGACTACGACTCTGAGCTAAGTCGACCCCCGGGAGGCGAGGCCACCCCAGCCTCCCGGGTGTCGGTCTAAGCGAAGGTCTGCTCCCTGGCTTAGGGCTTGGTTGGGAAGCTGGCTTTCCAAACGTTGCCTTTGTTCTCGAGCTCCCAGATGTGGTGGGAGGTCATCCAGAGCGGCTTAGGTGCTGTCGATACGGCGCGTTGTGAGAGCGGGGCTGGGAGCTGGGTGTGGAAGCGCCTGAGGCTGGGGATGAAGATGCCGTCAACCCTCGATCCTTTCTCGCCACGCCACCAGGTCACCGCGTGTGAGTTAGCCGCCAGGACCCAGGCGGGTCGTTTGCCGGAGCAGCGGCGCGGACGACGAAGAGGCTTGTGCAGGGCGGAAACTTGCCGCGGTGATACGCCGGGCCTACCGGCGACCTGTCTCCGAAGCGGACCTCAAAAGCTCGATGCAGGTGTACCAAAGCGCCCGCGCGGAGGGCGGCTTGGAGTCGTCAATCGAGACGGCGTGCAGCGCCGTCCTCGGTGATCCCGCAATTCCTCTTCCGCATCGAGGCCGACCCACCGGGCGTCGCGCCCGGGTCGGCGTACCCGATCCCCGGCGTTCAGCTCGCGTCGCGGTTGTCGTTTCTGGAGCAGTCTCCCAGATGACGACGCTTCTCGATATCGCGGAGCGTGGTGAGCTGAGCAAGACCGACGTGATCGAGCGACAGGTCCTCCGCATGCTTGCCGACCCGCGGTCGCGAGAGCCTGGTCAGCGATTCGCGGCCAGTGGCTGCACCTGCGAGGACCTGGATTCAATCGCTCCGGATCTGCGCCTGTTCCCCGATTTCGACGACAACCTGCGACAGGCCTTCCGCGAGGAAACGGAACTGCTGTTCGAGAGCGTCCTGCGTGAGGATAAGAGTGTGCTCGATCTGCTCGTTTCGGACCACACGTTCCTGAATCGGCGCCTGGCGAAGCACTATGGAATCCGCACGTCTACGGCAGCCGGTTCCGGCGGGTCTCACTCGGCGGGGAGAGCGTGCGCGGTGGTCTGTTGCGGCAGGGCGAGTATTCTGACGGTCACCTCCTACGCAAACCGCACTTCGCCCGTGATTCGCGGCAAGTGGATTCTTGAAAACATCCTCGGCACCCCGCCGCCACCGCCGCCCGGAAACGTGCCCCGCTCAAGGACAATACCGTCTCGTCGGCGTTTCAGATCGCAGACCTTGGCCGAGCACCGAGCCAGCATTGCCTGCGCAGGCTGTCGCAAGCTGATGGACCCCGTGGGATTCTCGCTCGAGGAATTCGGCGCCATGGCCCGCTGGCACTGGCTGGAGGAGGGCCGGCCCATCGACTCGACCGGCGGCCTTCCCGATGGAAGCCGGTTCGAAGGTGTGACCGGCCTTGAAAAAGCCATTCTGAGACGCCCCGATCTCTTTGTCGGCACCTTGACCGAGAAGCTGCTCACGTTTGCCCTGGGACAAGGCGTGGAGCCTT
>CAVPKV010000019.1:0-8546 GCA_963705785.1 uncultured Solirubrobacterales bacterium
TCCAGCAGCTCCGCCAGGTCCTTTACAACCACATCCGCGCCGTGCTCCCGGAGCTCCCGCGCCTGGCCGACCCGGTCCACACCCACCACGAACGCGACCTTGCCCGCCCGCCCGGCCTCCACGCCGGCTAGGGCGTCCTCAAACACGGCCGCCTCATCGGGCGGGGTATCCAGCGCGCGGGCGCCGGCCAGGAACGTGTCGGGAGCCGGCTTTCCCTTCAGCCCCTGGCTCTCAACGGCGTGGCCGTCGATGACCTCCTCAAACAGCTCGGCGATGCCCGCGGCGGCGAGCGCATCCCGGGCGTTGGCGCTGGATGACACGACGGCCCGGCGCAAGCCCGCGTCTCGCGCCGCACGGACGTAGCGGACCGAACCCTCGTAGGCTTCGACGCCCTGCTCGTGAAACATCTTGAGGACGAGCTCGTTCTTGCGGTTGCCGAGCCCGTGGATCGTCTCGGCGGTGGGGGGATCCGACGCAGCGCCCTCAGGCAGGTCGATCCCCCGGGATTCCAGGAACGAGCGGACACCGTCGTAACGCGGCTTGCCGTCCACGTAAGCGTCGTAGTCGCGGACCTGATCGAACTCCCGGAACTCCTCGCCCGTGCGCTTAGACCGCGCCCGAAGGTACTGATCGAACATCTGCTTCCAGGCCGCGGCGTGAACCTTGGCCGTCTGGGTGAGCACGCCGTCCAGGTCGAACAGGCAGGCGCGCACCCTGTCGGGCAAACCGAGCATGAGCGACAAGGTACTGGCCGCGAGCGGGGCCATCCCCCCGGCCAATCCGTGTAGGTTGCACGTCATGTCCGAGCCTGAACGCTTCGACGCGGTGATCGTCGGCGCCGGCATCGCCGGCCTGGTCACGACGCTCGAATTGCTCGAGCAGCCAGACGGTCCCAGGCGGCTGCTGCTCGTGGACCGCTGCCACCCCCAGGAGGTCGGCGGCCTGGCCCGCGAGGCGTTCGGGGGGATGTTCATGGTCGACACCGCCGAGCAGCGCCGGAGCGGGATCAGGGACAGCGTCGAGCTGGCCCTCGAGGACTGGACCCGGGTGGCCGAGTTCAGCGAAGAGGACCAGTGGCCGCGCCGGTGGGCCGAGGAGTACGTGGCCCGGGCCCGGGACGAGGTGGGTGGCTGGCTGAAGCGCTACGGGGTGCGCTTCTTCCCGGTCGTCAACTGGGCCGAGCGCGGGGTGTACGGCGATGGAAACTCAGTCCCCCGCTTCCACCTCGCCTGGGGCTGTGGCCAGGCGCTGATCGACTGCGTGTGGGCGGCGATCGAGCGCCATCCCCGGCGCTCGGCCCTGGATGTCCGCTTCCGCTCCAGGGTCCTCGGGCTCCTGACCGAATCCGGTCGGGTGACGGGCTGCCAAATCGCCGGAGAGGATGACCCCGACGGACCGTCAAGCGATGTGAGCGCCCAGCACGTCGTGCTCGCTGCCGGCGGCGTGGGCGGGAACCTTGAGCTCGTGCGGCGGGAGTGGCCGCCCGAGTTCGGCGCGCCGCCGAAGGAGATCCTGATGGGCTCCCACTACTACGCCGACGGGGCGATGCACGAGGAGGCACAGCGGGTGGGGGCCAACGTGACCCACATCTCCCGGATGTGGAACTACGCCGACGCGGTCCGCCATCCCTTCCCCCGGCGGCCGCTCCATGGCATCAAGCTGATCCCGCCGCGCTCAGGCCTGGTGCTCGATCCAACGGGACGGCGCTACGGCCCCATCCCGCTGATGCCGACGTTTGACGCCCACGACGCGCTCAAACGGATGTGCGAGGACCCGCGCGGCTACTACTGGATGGTCTGCAACTGGAAGATCGCTCAGCGCGAGCTGGACGTGTCCGGCTCCGAGCACAACCCGCTGATCCGCAACAAGCACCTGATCAGGTTCCTGCTCTCGGTGCTGGTGGGCAAGCCGACCCTGGTTCGCCACTTCGTCGATCACTGCCCGGACTTCGTATCCGCGGACTCGCTGGACGAGTTGGGGCGCAGGATGCAGGAGGTCATGAACGACGGCGCGCTCGACGTCGAGCAGATGAAGCGCGACGTTCGCCATTACGACGCCACGATCGCCCGCGGGAAGGGGTTGTTCAACGACGACCAGCTCCGCCGGATTGAGTCCTACGCGAACTGGCGGGGAGACCGTCTGCGCACCTGCCGCTTCCAGGCCATCGAGGACCCCAAGGCCGGGCCGCTGATCGCCATCCGCATGACCGTCCTGTCCCGTAAGAGCCTGGGCGGGATCCAGACCGACCTGGCAGCGCGCGCGCTGCGGGCCGACGGCGAGCCGATTCCCGGCCTGTACGCGGCCGGCGAGGCGGCCGGCTTCGGCGGCGGCGGAATGCACGGCCGTCGCTCGCTGGAGGGGACGTTCCTGGGCGGGTGCGTGTTCAGCGGACGGATCGCCGCCCGCACCGTCGCGGCCGGGGAGTCGATCGTGCCCCCGGTCAGCGGAGCCTCCGCCGCCCTGACCGCGTGAGGCGGCGCAGGGCCACGTCGCCCTGGATAGCCTGTGCCGCCATGACTCGGGAGGTCGCCCGTTCGGTGTGCCGCGTGCTGGTGTGCGCGGGGCTGCTGGTCGTGCTGGGAGCGGCGGCTGCTGGGGCGGCGTCGCCGGCCCCCTATGGCCTGCACGACGCGGGCGGTTTTCTGAACGTGCTTCCCGCGGGGGAGGGCGGCACGGACAACCCGATCCAGTTGGCTCAGTTCAAGGCCACGGGAAAGATTCCGCCCCACTTCACCGACCAGCTGCCGCTGTACGAGAACCTGGTCTACGCCGACCCGACGCTTACCCCGAGCCAGGTTCCTCACTTCTTCAAGGACGCCACCTTCGGCGTCGAGTCCCAGGACGTGGCCTCTGTCGAGCACCCTGAGGCTGGCCTGACGATCGTCCGCGACCAGTACGACGTGCCGCATATCTACGGCGCGACGCGGGCCCAGACCGAGTTCGGCGCCGGGTACGCGGCCGCCGAGGACAGGCTGTTCATGATCGACGTGCTCCGGCACGTGGCCCGGGCTCAGCTGAGCTCGTTCGTGGGCGGTTCGCCGTCCAACCGGGCGATGGACGAGACCCAGTGGGAGATCGCTCCTTACACCGAGGCCGACCTCCAGTCTCAGCTGAATAACGCGCGGAAGTTCTACGGCGCGGCCGGGGTGCAGATCGTCCACGACGCGGACAACTTCGTCGCCGGGATCAACGCCTACATTCAAAAGACCAAGACCGACCCGATGCTGATGCCGGCCGAATACGCCGCTTTCGGCAAGACACCACAGCCCTGGAAGCCGACCGACGTGATCGCCGAAGCGTCGCTGATCGGGGGCATCTTCGGCAAAGGGGGCGGGAACGAGGTCCATTCAGCGCTGGCCCTCGAGGCGCTGGAACGCCGGTTTGGGCGAGCCGGCGGCCGCCGGGCATGGTCGGACTTCCGGGAGGCGAACGATCCCGAGGCGCCGACGACGGTGCTGGGCAGGCGCTTCCCGTACGAGACCACGTCCGCCTTCTCACGCCGGGGACTGGCCCTGCCCGACCCCGCCTCGGTCAGCTTCCCGGCCGCTGGCCAGGTTTCCGGCGGCGCGGCCGACAGCGGCGCGCCGGGTATTGACACAAACCCATGGGCCAACATCGGCGCAGCGCTGCTGAAGATGCTCTCGGGCGGCCCGGTCCACTCCTCCAACTGGGAGCTGGTCTCGGCCAAGCACTCGACCGACGGCCACCCGCTGGCTGTGATGGGCCCCCAGGTGGGCTACTACGTGCCCGAGATCCTGATGGAGGAGGACCTGCACGCCCCCGCCTCCAAGGCCGGGCCGGCGATCGACGCCAGGGGCGCCGCCTTCCCAGGCGTCAACCAGTACGTCGAGCTCGGTCACGGCGAGGACTACGCCTGGAGCGCCACCACGTCGACGTCAGACAACGTGGACACGTTCGCCGAGGTCCTCTGTCAGGACGCCTACCACTACATGTACAAGGGCCACTGCCTGGCTATGCAGAAGCTGACCCAGACGAACACCTGGACGCCGAGCGCCGGCAACATGACGCCGCCCGGGTCCGAGACGCTGACCGCCTACCGGACCGTGCACGGCATCGTGTACGCCCGCGGGAAGGTCCACGGCAAGCCGGTGGCGTTCGTCCATGCCCGCTCGACCTACTTCCACGAGGCCGACTCGGCGCTGGGGTTCTCCGAGCTCAACGACCCCAACTTCGTCCGCGGGCCGGCCAGCTTCCAGCGGGCCGTGTCCAAGATCAACTTCCTGTTCAACTGGGCCTACGTGGACGCCAGCCACATCTCCTACTACATGTCGGGGTGGATGCCTCAGCGGGCCAAGGGCACGTCCCCGGACTTCCCGATCCTGGGCACGGGCCAGTACGACTGGAAGGGCTGGAACCCGGCCAAGCACACTGCCTCGTGGCTCCCGTTCGCCGCTCACCCCCACGCCACCGACCAGCCCTACCAGGTCTCGTGGAACAACAAGCAGGCCCGGGGCTGGGCCGCGGCCGACGACCAGTGGGGATACGGGCCGATCTTCCGCTCGCAGCTGATCGCGGACCGCGTCAAGGCCGATATCGCCCACGGGCGCAAGATGAACATCGCCCAGCTCGTGCAGTCGATGGACGAGCCCGCCACCGAGGACATTCGGGCCAAGTTCCTGCTGCCGCATGTGTTCAAGGCGCTCGCCGGGCATCCGGTGAGTCACAAGCTCGCCCGCGCCCTGGGGGTGCTCCGGACGTGGGAGAGGGCCGGCGGCCAGCGAAAGGCCAGGTCGCTGAAGACGGCCAACCACGACCTGTTCACGCCGGCGATCGAGCTGATGGATGCCTGGTGGCCGAAGCTGCTGGAGGGAGAGTTCAAGCCGATGCTGGGCGGGGCGGGCTTCAAGGCCGTCGAGACCATGCTCGGCTTCGGGGGCACCGACTTCGCCGAGGGCTGGTTCGGGTACGTGTCCAAGGACCTGCGCCGGGTGTTCGGCATCGGCCACGAACGTGGGCGCTACAGCCAGGCCTACTGCGGAAACCTCCCGGGTCACCACTTCAGCGCCAAGCGGCTGCGCAGCCGGTGCCGGGCGACGCTGCTGTCATCGCTCACCGCGGCGCTGAAGGTCACGCCGAAGCAGCTCTACGGCGGCGTCTGCCCCAGCGACCCCGAGCCCGCGTGCTCGGACCAGAACCGCTGGACTGAGATCTCCGCGATCACGCTTCCGCCCTTCCCGTACCAGAACCGGCCCACGTTCCAGCAGGTGGTCGAGTTGAAGCGGCATCTGCCGCGGTAGGGCCTGGTCGCGGGGGCCCGCCGGGGTCACGCGGGGGTCACGCGGGGAGGGCTGGTCGACTGAGTGGACTATCTGTCGACTTTCTCGACCAGGCCCGGCTCTCGGCACTCGAACGACTACCGCCACCACGCCCCGAGCACGCGGCGCCAGTTGCCCCAGGCGATCGCCCGGACCTCGGCCTCGCTGAAGCCGGCGCGGCCCAGAGCGTCCAACACGAGAGGCAGCCCGTGCACGCCGCCCACCTCGGCCGGGACGGTCGCGCCGTCGAAGTCAGATCCGAGGCCGACGTGGTCCACGCCGATCAGGTCGGCCACATACCGGGCATGCTGGGCGATCAGATCAAGCGGCGTATCGGGGTCGTCGGCGAAATCCGGGCGCAGGAACGGGCAGGCGAAGACGATGCCCACCAGTCCCCCGCTGGCGCCGATCGCCTCCAGCTGGCGGTCGGTCAGGTTGCGCGACGTCGGACAGAGCGCGTGAGCGGCCGAGTGGCTGGCCACGATCGGGCCGAGCTCCAACCCCGCCAGATCCCAGAAGCCAGCCTCGTTGAGATGGCTGACGTCGAGCACGATCCCCAGCTCGGCGCAGCGCTCGGCCAGCCTCCGGCCGGCCTCGGTCAGCCCCGGACCGAGGTCGGGCGAGGAGGGCGAGATGAACGGCACCCCGTGGGCGAACGCGTTGGCCCGGCTCCACACCAGCCCGAGCGAGCGCAGCCCGGCCGCGTACCACAGCTCGAGCGCCTCGAGCTCGGGGTCGATCGCCTCGGCACCCTCCAGGTGCAGTACGGCCGCCGGTGGACCCTGGCCGTCGACGGCCAGGTCCAGGTCGGCCGCGCCGCGGACCAGGCGCACGTGCCCGGCCCGCTCCAGGGCCACCAGCCTCCCGGCCGCGGCCGTGGCATCGCCGGCGGCCACGGGCTGGGTCACGGGAGCGGCGTATTCGAACTCGATCACTCCGTCCTGGCGGGGCAGCGGGTCACCGCGCTCGGCCTCGGACTCCGTGAAGACGGCGAAGATGGCCCCGCGCAGCCCGGCCTGGGCCATCCGCGGCAGATCCAGGTGTCCGTCCGGGCGGCCCTGGGCGAGCAGCCCGTAATCCTCTCGCGTGAGGGCATCGTTGTGGCCATCGAAGATCGGGATCATCGGCGTGGCGCGCCGTCACCCGGCGGGATGGGCGCTCTGGCGCTCGCGCAGAACCGCGCCCAGGATGCCGTTGACGAACGCGGGGGCGTCCGCCCCGCAGAAACGCTTGGCCGTCTCCACCGCCTCGTCGATCGCTCCTTCGGGAGGGATCTCGCGCTCACCTGAGACGGCCTCGGGATACAGCAGCTCGGCCAGCCCGACCCGCAGGATCGACCGCTCCAGCGGGGCGATCCGGTCCAGCGTCCAGCCGCTGGCATGGGTCCGGATCAGTTCGTCGAGCTCCTCTCGGTGAGCCTTGACGAGCTCGGCCAGGGCCCGGCTGAACGCGTGGCTGTCGCGCGGAAACATCTGCTCCAGCGGCCGGCCCAGCAGATCGCTCTGATATAGCGCCCAGATCGCGGCCCGGCGCTGCTCGCTGCGGCGGGCCACCTAGCGGTCGACCCAGGCGATGGCGTGGGGGGCGAACGCCACTACTCGATCACCATCAGGTCCTTGGTGATCCCGGTCAGGATCCGGCACCCGTCGTCGGTCACCACGACCAGATCCTCGATCCTGACTCCGAACCGGCCGGGCAGGTAGACCCCGGGCTCGACCGTGACCACGTTGCCCGCCGCCAGTGTCCCCTCCGCGACCTGGGTGAGCCGGGGATCCTCGTGGATGTCCAGCCCGACGCCATGACCCAGACCGTGTCCGAACTGCTCGCCGTGGCCGGCGGTAGTGATCAGGTCACGCGCCGCCGCGTCTACATGGCGGCACTGGGCGCCAGGAAGGACCGCGGCCAATCCGGCCAGTTGCGCCTCCAGCACAAGCGCATAGATCTCGCGGGCATCCAGATCGGGCTCGCCCACCGCCACAGTCCGGGTGCAGTCGGAGCAGTAGCCATCCACCCGGGCTCCGAAGTCGATCACGACCAGCTGACCGGGCTCGATCTCCGCCTCGGTGGGCGCGGCATGGGGCAGCGCGCCGTGCGGCCCGGCGGCGACGATCGGCTCAAAGCTCACGTGTTCGGCCCCGGCCTGGCGTATTTCCAGCTCCAGGGCCAGCGCGGCGTCGCGCTCGGTCCGACCGGCCAGGCCCCGGACCAGCAGCTGCTCCAGCGCCCGGTCGGCCAGCTCGGCGGCGGCCTGCATCCGCTGCACCTCGGCCGGCTCCTTGACGGCGCGCATGCCCTCAACGAGCCCGTCGGCCATCACGAGCTCGACCCGCTCGGCCAGCAGGTCGCGGAGCCGGGCATGGATCCGCACGGGCATCGAGCTCTCATAACCGAGCCGCAGCGGCCCCGAGGGGAGCACCTGCTCAATGTCCGCGAACAGGTTTCGGGGCAGCTCGCGGCGGTCAAACGAGCTGTCGACCTGCTCGGCCATCTGCGCGGAGTAGCGAAAGTCCGTGGCGAACATCCGGGTGTCCGGACCGATCACGGCCAGGCCGTTGCTGCCCACGAACCCGGTCAGGTAGCGCAGGTTGATCAGATCGGTGACCAGGAGCGCGTCGAGCCCGGTCTCCGGGAGCAGTTCGACCAACCGGTCCACCCGCCGCGGGACGACACTGGTGGCGCTCATTGGCTTTTCAATCTGTCGCGGAGCACGGTCAGCGCCTCCTCATAGCCCGCGGGCCCCTTGCCGGCCACGCGAGCGATGCACAGTTCGGCGATCACCGACTCGCGCCGCCAGGCCTCGCGGCTCTCGACATCGGACAGATGAACCTCGACGGCCGGGAGCCGCGTCAGCTCCAGGGCGTCCCGGATCGCGTACGAATAATGCGTCCATGCCCCTGGGTTTAGCAGCAGCCCGTCGGCCAGGCCCTCGAGCCCGTGCAGGCGCTCTACGAACTCGCCTTCGTGGTTGGTCCGGAAGAAGCGGGTTTGGAGGCCGATCGCGTCGGCCGAGGCCTCGATCCGGTCCTCCAGCTCGTCCAGCGTGAGCGTTCCGTAGTGGGCCGGATCACGGCGACCCAACTGGTCCAGATTGACCCCGTGCATGACCTCGACGCGGTTGCCCACCGTCATTCGGCCGCCAACTCTCGCACGGCGCCGATCAGCGCGCGACTCTCCACCTGCTGGCCCACCTTCGGCGAGCCCGGGCCATCCAGGAGGACAAAGCCAACCGGCTCCTCGCCCACCCGCTTCTTGTCCCGGGCGGTGGCCATG
>CAVPKV010000020.1:0-54766 GCA_963705785.1 uncultured Solirubrobacterales bacterium
CCAATACCACCGGCCCAACAACGCGCCCCCCAGCGCTCCGCCGCGCGGGGCGCCGGCAGCGACCAACAGGTTCTCGGTCACCGTGAGGCGACCAAACTCGCTGGAGGTCTGAAAGGTACGAAGCAGCCCCAAGCGCTACAACTCGTACGGCCGCTTGCCTGCGATCTCGTTCCCGGCGTACTCGAGCCAGCCACGATCCGGCCGCAGGACGCCCGCGATCACGTTGCACATCGTCGACTTCCCAGCGCCGTTAGGCCCGATTAGCCCGGTGATTGAACCTTCCGCTACCTCGAACGAAGCGTCGTTCACCGCTCGTACCCCGCCGAAGGCGCGCGATACCCCGGCCACGCGCAAGATCGGCGCAGCTTTGATAGCTACAGCGGACATCCGTTAGACATCCAGGTCGGTGTCTCGTTCGACGGCTATCGGCTCCTCACGCCGCAGTGACCGTGGTCGCGGGCTCAAAATGGCGACAGCGTCCACCACCGTCTGCGAGCATCTCCGCCCAACCCGTAGCGCCGGGGGCGCTCGGGCAGCAAGCCCTGCGGCGGAAAAACGAAGATAAGGATGGCCAGCCCGATCACCACCCACCTCATCGCGTCGATCAAGCCTGGACGGCCGAACTCTGGTAGAAGCGCGGCAGCTCATTGAAGGCCACCGGCACCACTAGCGCACCCAAGGCGACGCCGAAGTTGTTGCCGGACCCGCCGAAATCACGGCCGCGAGGTAGACGAATGTCTCCGGGTAGAGCCAGCTGTCGACTCCCCAGCTCCCGATGAACTCCACCAGCGCAGCGCCGCTGACAGCGCCCATCATCCCGCCAATCGTTACCACCATGAGTCGCAGCCGGAAGCTGTTGAGACCTAGCGCCTGCGCCGCCTGATCATGATCGCGAACGGCGCGCAGCTGACGCCCGAGCGGGATGTAGTGATCCGGTGCATGAGCACGAAAGCAACGAGTGAGTACACTGCCATCAGCCCCACGTAAAACCATTGGTACCCAATCGCTGACAGGTTCAGGCCCGCGGCGAGGGGCTGCGGGACGAGTGAGAGCCCCCCGGTGCCATTGACGAGTCCAGTGACGTTCGTCGCGACGTCTGTCCCGATGATGGTGATGACGAGGAACACCATTGCCTGGTAGTCGCTTCGCAACCGCCGCACCCCGATGGTCCCGAGCACGGCGCCGGCCGCGGCGCCGACGATCCCGGCCACCAACAAGGGCAGGGGAAATGGCAGACTGAACCCGAGCACGTACTGCTGGAACCCGCCGTTAGCGGTGTCGGGGCCCAGGCTGACAACGGCGGCCGTGTAGGCACCTATCGCCTGGAATAGGATGAACCCGAAATTCAGCACGCCGGTGACGCCGAACTGAAGATTCAGTGCCCAACTGGCCAGCAGACTCACCCCTAGGTAAACCAGCAGCGTGCTGATGTAGAACTGGAGAGCGACGCTCATGCCACCGCGCCCCCGCCTTCCCGTCCAGTCCGCACCAATCCGTGCGGCCTGATTAGGAGCACCAGCACCAGGATTGCGAACGCAGCCACGTTCTTGAGGGCCGGGTCAATGAACGCGGCGGCTTCCTCTGTGACCACGCCGATAATCAGTGCGCCGAGCATGGCCCCGTATGGTGCCCCGACCCCGCCGAGTACCGCGGCGGCGATGATCACGACGAGGAAATCGCTCCCCGTGGTTGCCTGGAAGCTTACCGTGTTGATGACTAAAGCGACGCTGGCGATACCGCACAGAGCACCCGAGACGATCCACGCCACGTCAATTATCCGGGATGTGTTGATGCCGCACGACCGAGCGAGTTCCACATTCGAAGCGGTAGCCCGCATCGCCTTGCCCAGGCGCGTCCGCTGCAACGTTAGGTGCAGCAGGAGCATTGCCGCGACCGCGATGCCAATGATCTCCAGCTGGGTCACCGTCAGCACGAATCCTAGGAATCTGGCTGTGTGGACTGCGGGTAGGCTATACGTGAAGTAGTGCGGGCCGGCCAGCCCGAGCAGCAGATTCTGGATCATCAGGGCGATCGCGACCGTCACGATCACCATTCCCCAGAGTGGTGTTCCGCGGCGGACAAATGGCGCAAACACCAGACGGTTCAACAACACGGATATGACCGCGCCCGCTACACCCGCTACAGCGAGCGCAACCCAGACGCTGCCGCCTGTGTTGTTGACGCGGTAGCCAGCGTAGGCGCAGAGCGTCATCACATCCCCGAAGGCGAGGTTCAGGATATTCGTCACCCCGAACTGCAGTGTGAACCCGACTGCGGCGATCGCCAGGATGGACGCGGTGACTAAGCCGAACCCGAGGGAAGGGATTATTTGGTCCATCGACGCGACTCGGCCGCTGTCACCGGATCGCCGCTATCTCCTTGGGGCTCAGCGTGGCAAGGGTGACATTGTTGCCGTGGGTGTCCCACCGCTCGATCGTGAACTTCGGAGGAGCCGTTTGGTACTGGTTGAACAGCGCCGGTCCGCCGGGACCCACGTACTGGATCTGCTTGCCAGCGGCCAGCGCGGCCTTACCCTGTGCAAACGTGTGTCGACCTCGGCAATTGGTCGCGGGGTCGTGACGGCGCGGATTGACGAGTTGTATTTGCCGGGAACCACGCTGCCGCTCTTGATCATCGCCAGCGCCATGATGTTGACGGCATCGTAATTGTGCTCCGAGTAGGGCTCGGTGCTCCACTGGCTAGGATTCTGCACCTGGCTGCCTGATTGCAGGAGCGCCTTATGGAATGCTTGCCAAGCCGGTCCCGAGGTGTCGGCACCGGGATTCTCGGCCGTGATGTACTTGATGACATTCGAGAGTCCGTACGCCCGCTTGACGGCGTTGTAGAACTCGGGCGTCGACGTCGGATGGCCCCGATGGCGGGAACGGGCTTGCCATTGAGCGTGCTGAGCTCGCTGAAGAACGTCGCGGCTGATTGCGGATCGATCTCATCGAATATCACCTGCGGGTGCGATGCGATGACGCTCTCGACCTCGCTGCGGTAGGAGGGCTGTCCGGGGGCGATTCTCTCGTTCGCCACGATGTGACCGCCCAGCTTCGTCGTGAAGGCCTGGAAGAGGGTCTTCACAGTTCCTGGGAAGCGGCATCGTTGCCAAACACGGCGGCCGCCCGGGTGTAGCCCTGCTTGTGGGCCCACGCCGCCATGGCAAGGCCAGCGGCGTCGTCCAGAGGCGTCAAAAGCCAAAGATACCTGTACGTATTGCTGTCGAAGGCTGCGAGCCCGATGTTGCCGAACATCCGTCACGTGCTGGCGTTCGATGGCCGGCACCGTGGCCGTCGCCTCGTCGGAGCTCGGGCCGATGATGCCAGCGAGATTGCCCGTAGTGGCGAGCAGCTGCTGAACGGCCGGAACCGCGTCGGCCGCATCCCCGTGCGTGTCGACCGTCTTACAGGTCACCTGGTGCCCCAACACTCCGCCGTCCCTGTTGATGAGAAGTGCCGCGGGCGCACATCCGGCAATCTGGACGCTTCCGTAGTCAGCATCAGCTCCGGTGAAGGGGCCGACGTTGGCTATGACCAATGGCCCTTTTCCACCGCCCCCCCCGCCGTTGCCGGCGCTTCCACACGCTGCCAGCAGAACTGCACCAACGATCACTAGCGCGGCGATGGCAGGACCTCGGTTGACCTTAAAACGTCTCATGTTCTCTCCTCGATCTCTGGTCGGTTCGCCGTCAAGCAGTTTTTCAATCGGCCTAACCCGCGGCATCCTCCCTTGGGAGGAGCGCCTAATCCCTTCTCAATACAGCAAGCCAGCCTCCATCAACTGCCAGCGTCGCTCCCGTCACGAAGCTCGCAGCCCGGGAGGCCAGAAAGACGGCCGCCAGCGCCACCTCTCGTGGCCGCCCGAATCGCCGCAGCGGCGCGCGTTGCTCGATCAAAGCCACCGTCGCAGCGTCATCCTTCAACGGTTCCTCGTCTCGCTCGATGAAGCCCGGCGCGATCGCGTTAACACGGATGCCGTGCCTGGCCCAATCCGCAGCGAGCGTCCTCGTGAGTCCCACAACACCGAACTTGGCGGCCGTATAGGACGCCGCGCACCTCAATCCGATCACCCCGGCGATCGAGGAAATCGTCACGATGCTTCCACCGCGTGAGGCGATCATCTCCCTGCCGACCGTCTGGCAGACGGACATTACCCCCGTCAGATCGGTGGCGAGCACCTGATCCCACTCCGCCGGCGTAACGGCCTCGCTCGGCTGCCACCGCTGAAAGATGCCGGCATTCGCGACCAGGACCGTCGGCGGCCCGAGCTCCGCGACGCAGCGCTCGACTAGATCCCGCACGGCGGACTTGTCAGTCACATCGCACACCACGGGAATGGCAGCCCCGCCCTGATCCGATATCTCGCGGGCTACGCCGGTCAGGGCTTCAAGATCGCGACCGGCCAGGGCGACCGCCGCCCCGGCTTCGGCCATGGCCAACCCCACGGCCCGGCCGATACTCCGGCTCGCCCCGGTCACTACTGCGACCTCTCGCGTGAGGTTGAATTCTTGCAGTGGCAACGCTTCCCCTTCACACTGCCGATCCAAGTCTGCGGAAGGTGCGCCGGTGGTAAACGAGCGGGTCCCCCGGCCGCCCCACCTCGACCGCCCGCACCTCACCGATGACCACCATGTGGTCACCCAGTGAGAGCGCGTTGTTGAGCTCGCAGTGGACCGACGCCAGCGCGCCCTTGATCACCGGCGAGCCCATGGCAACCTCTTCGGTTACGAGATCGTCAAGAAACTTCGGCTTTCCGGCCGCTGCCGCTCGGAGCGCAACCTCTCCCTGAGAGTCGCGCAGTATGCTCACGCCGAAGGACTGCTGCTCCATCACGGCACGGGTACTGACGGACGTGCCCCCCAGACACACCAGGATGAGGGGAGGGGAGAGCGACAGTGAGGTACAGGAGCTGACGGTGGTCCCCCAGGCTCGTCGCTCGATCCAACTCGTCACTATTACCACCCCCGACGGGAGCGAGCTCATCGCTTCGGTCAGGGCTTGCTGGGCGAGGGATTCTTCTCGGAAAGCAGTCATCTGCCCGCTGCAGGGTTAGGACTCAGAGGTGACCCGTTTGGCGGTGTTTGCACCAAGATACGAGGTGATCGCGCCCATCGCGGCTGACGCGTCGTATTCACGGTAGAGCCGCTCGCGGAGGTAAGGCAGGGGAAAGCCGTTGACGTTCTCGAACAACTCGACCCTTCCTGCGTGCGAGCTCGAAGTGATGTCCCAGAGCAGGTTCATCACCAGGTTCTTGTCCCAGGTCGATATCCCGGCGCCCTCATAGAGGAAGTCGAGCCGGGGTCCCAGGACCGGGTGCTTTAGGTCCTTTTCCGACCAGCGGAGGACAGGACCCTGCCCGGCCAGCTCCTGCAGGCGGTGGATCATCATCGGGTAGAGTCCGAGCGCGTAGGCGCGCCCCGCGGTGATGATGAGCGGGTCGGGCCACATCACTCCTGACTGCGTCATCTGCGCGTTCTCCTCCGCAGCCAGCACCATTCCCTTTAGCACCGTCGCATACTCGATCACCTCGGCAACGATCTGACGAACGCCTGGGCGGTGCGCCGTACCGATACCGTCGGTTATCAGGTGAAGTAGCCCAACCCAAAGGTCAGCTTTCACGCTCAGCTTGGCGAGGGTATGCCAGTGCTCCAGCGCACCGATCTGACCGTAATGCCGTCCCAGCTCCGTCCAGCGGTAGCTGCAGAGGCGCTCACGAGGCACATACACATCCTCGAAGATCGCCAGCGCATCCATTTCCTCGCCCCGAGAGGTGACGGGATGGTCATGGAAGCTGGCATCAGGCTGCGAAACGCTCTCCCTGCACACCAGACGGACGCCTGGAGTACCAACCGGGATGAGCATCCAGAAGCTCGATTCCGGTGTCGGATCGGGTAGCGAGAGATTCGACACCAGCAGCTCGTGCGCCTGGGGCCCGACGCTGGCGACGATCTTTGCCCCGCTGACCCAGACGCCGCCCTCGTCCTCCTTGACCACCCGGAGCCCTCCTGGAAGCAGAGTCCCGTCGATCTCCAGATCGAGAATGCTGCGGTCTGGATCAGCGATCGCCGACCCTCGGTCGGTGTCGAACAATGGAATCCCGCGTCGGCCCAGCGCGGATCCGCGGCTGCGCCATCCCTGTGGATCGGCAACTGGCGCGGCCAGCATGATGTTCTGCTGTCCGGCCCAGGCGATGTAGCTCGAGATATTCTCGGCATAGTCGGGATTGTGTTCGGCGATCAAGTGCTTGAACGCCGCCATTCCGATCTGGGTGGTGGCGATCATGTCCATCTGGCGACCGAAGATCCCGAACGTCCCGCGCGCGATGTGCTCAATGCTCTGCCGACGCGACTTCAGATCATCTTTAGTGCGAGGGACCATCCAAGCCTTAGAGATCCGCGCGCCGTCATCCCGGATGAACGTCAGGAGTTCGCGTGTGGCCGGATCGTGCTGCTCGTCATACGAGCGAGCGATCAGGTCGATGCCACCCGCCGTCGCTGGATGGACCGTGACATCTGCAACGCGCTCTCCTTGATACCAGACCTCTCGCCCGTCACGCAGCGAGGCGCGGTACTCCTCCCCGGTCTTGAGATAAGTGACATCTGTCGTCGTCGTCACGTATTCACCTTTCAGCTGCTGCCTTGAGTTCTTCATCCACGCGGTTCTCGCCATCCGGCTCGGGGAGCGTCTTGACGAGAAGTTGTTCATGATCGATCACTAGCTGATCGTCCAACCAGACGCTGCATCCGCGCATCGGAATGTCGGTGTGACAGGAGGTGTTGTTGGGCCCCCCGAATTCCACGTTGGGCCCCGTGGAGAACATCACACTGCCTAGGAAGGATCGGGAGTCCATGCCGATGCCTACCGTGCCGGCGCTCTCTGGGGCGCCGCGGCCGATGGCCAGTTCGTCCCAGCGCGCGGCCGGGCTCATGCCCCAGCCAATGTGGGAGATGCCGTAGGCGTCCGGGTCGTCAAAACTTGCGATGTAGTCCCGGAGCAGCAGGGCGTCGCGATGACCGTCGATCTTGGTGATCCGTCCTCGGCGTATCTCGATCAGGGTTGGGGTCGACACATAAGACCCGTGCGGGAAGATGATGTCTCCGGGCTGAAGGACAACCGTGCCGTCGACAGCGTCATCATTCCCGACGGTCCCAACCAGCGCGCTGGCGAAGTGGTCCCAGCGGCCGGCCTCGTCCGCATAGCCGTACTGATGGATGTACCCATACTGGCCAAGTTGGTAGGTGACATCGGTGCCCGCGTCGCTGCTTATACGCATCGCCTCGGCCGTCTCCAGAACCCTCAGCGCTCGCAGCACGTTCTCTTTCAGCTCCGGGCTCGGAAACAGGCGCCGTAGGGTCGCCGGCGGCTCGACGCACGAGATGATGCGGGTCCCTGCACGCTTGATTGCGGCTTGCTGCTCTGACCAGAGCAGGAACACGAGGTCGACCATGACCTCGCAGCTGCGAAAGGCGTCCACGACGGCCGGCGTCATCGCCCCCAGACCGGTTGCCGCTGCCCGCACTCCCAGCTCCCATCCATCATCCGGGGCTCCGTCGGAAGGAATGTCGATGTGAAAGACCGCCGCACCACAGGCCTGGCAAGCTGTCGCGACCGCATCGGCGTACGCCAAGCGTTTCCGGCCTTGGGTCAGGACTCCGACCTGCATACCCGGAGTCACCCCGCAGAGTCGAAGCTCTTCTGCGAAGAGATGGCTCAAGTTCGTCTGGGGCTGCAGCATGGTCCTCCTCTCCTGGGATGTGGAGTATCGGAGGCGGTCGGTGTCTTGTCATCGGGAAGACCCCTCTTAATCGGTGAGGGTTTTCCGTCAGCGAAGCACAGCAACCGGTGATATCCTCAACGGCGTCGACAAGCGCGCCGACTGGGCGAAAGGGATTGTTGACCACCCTTCTTTCAACGGCAGAACCGGCGGGTGACATCTCGCGCGCTGCCGCCGGTGCGCGCAACCCCTCCGAACTCGCGGGACGGCTGGCGGACGCAGCCAGAGCGTTCGGGCCACGGCCCGGCGTGAGGATCTGGCGCGTGCGGATCGGGGAGGTAGCCGAAGTGGGCACGTCCGATGATCGACGGTCGAACTGCCCCATCCATGCGATCCTGCGTGCCACGGCGACAACCGATCCGACGCGCCACGGAGATTGCTGGCTGGTCCCATTGCTGAGTGGCGGCGTCCCCATCGGCGTGGCCGAGATCCACGGCGGAGCGACGGAGGTGCCGGCCGTGGTCGCAACGGCTTCAGAAGCCCTAGGAGGGCAGCTGGCAATGATCTGGGACGGCCGGAGCCCGCGGAACGTCGCCCGGATGCTTGGTGTCGAGTCCATGGCGGCTCAGATTCAGTCGGTGATCCTCACGCTGTCGGCTCAGATTCAGAGTTCGCTTCCGCACGACAGGCTCAGCATCTACCTGCTCACCCCGGACAAGATGTCGCTTGAGCGCTTCGGCGTCGCCTCGTGGCCACCGATCTCCGGCGAGATGGACGTTCGCCCACTGGAGGCGATCGGGCTCTCGCGTGTGATAAGGACGAACCAGCCGATCGTATCCGGGAACTTTGGACAGGACGAACGCATCCTTGGGGCGGAGGATGAGATCATCGCCCGCGCTGGCTTCAACTCAGTGGTAAGTGTCCCGCTCAGGCTTGTGGGCTCGCCGTTCGGGATCCTCAATTTCGTCAGCCGGACGCCCCGCTTCTACGGCGACGATGACGTTCCCGCCGCTCAGCGGGTAGCGGATCAGATCGCAGTTTTCCTGTACGAGCTGCGGCTCGAGCGAGCCAGGCGGGACGAGCTTAGGAGCGAAACCGTGCAGTGGGAGCGGGACCGTATCGCGAAGGAGTTGCACGACACCTTGGCGCAGGAGCTGGCGGGGATTGCGGTGAAGGCCCAGCGTCTACGGGAGACGACCAACGACAGGGATAGCCGTACACGGGCGAGTCAGCTAGTCGCGCTGGCTCGGGAGGCGCTCGAGCGCCTACGGCACTCGCTGTTCAACGCGATGCCCCTCGAGCTGATGGGCCGCACGCTACAAGAGACCCTTGAGACGGAGGTTCGGCGCTTCGAACGCACGACCGGCATCTCGGTCGCTCTCGAACTAACAGCGGAGGAAGGTGGCCTCACACCGGCCGTTCAAGCCGCCATCTTGCGTGTGGCCCAAGAGAGCCTCACGAATGTCGCCAGGCACTCGGGCGCCTCCGAGGTGTCTCTCTCGCTTCGTGTGGGAAGCAATGCTGCCCGGTTCTCGGTGAATGACAACGGTCACGGATTCAATGGAGAGGGTTCAGCCGGTTTCGGGCTCAAAGCGATGCGGCGCCGAGCGGAGGAGATCGGCGGTCAGCTCGTTGTCGTGACGCAAAAAGGCGGCCCGACTGCGATTCATCTCTCCGTCCCGGCGGGAGATGACGCTGTGCCCGACCCTAGCCGGAGCTGGCTCTCCCGGGAGCGCCCGCGCCCGGGTTGCGAGGGAGACATCAGGGTCATGATCGTTGACGACCATCCTTTGTTTGCCGAGGCCCTGCGGGAACTGATTTCGTCCGAGTCCGACATCAGCGTCGTGGGTTTGGCCTGTTCCGGTGAGGAGGCGCTGTCCCTCGCGGCGCTGCTTTGTCCCGACGTCGTGATACTGGATCTTGAGCTTCCGGACCTCGACGGAGCGACGGTTGCTTCCCGCTTGCGCGACGTCGACCAACCCCCCGCGGTCCTGATGCTCTCAGCTTTCGACCACGCCGAACACGTCGCGCGCAGTCTGGCAGCTGGAGCACAGGGATTCATTGTCAAGACGGCGCCTAAGCCAGCGCTGCTCGAGTCTCTACGCGCGGCATGCCACGGGAACGTTGTCCTGAATGCGAGTCCATGGGGTGACGTCGGATCGGACCCGCCGACCTTGAGCGCTCGGGAACTCGAGGTCCTCCACCTCCTCGCGGTCGGCTGCGGTAATCGGGAGATCGCCGAGCTGCTGCACGTCTCGCCCAAAACCGTGGAACGGGTGGTTGCGACCGTCGTCACGAAGCTGGGGGCGCGGAACCGAACGCACGCCGCGGTCCTCGGGCTGACGCGGAAGCTAGTCGATGCCCGGCCGCTGCGGGCGCTGCGCTGAAACGTGCCGCAGCCGCCCTGGGCTCTTTCCGCGGCCGAGCTTCGGCAGCACTACCTCGCCGGCGAGCTCTCCCCGGTTGATGTGACGCAAGCGATCCTCGATCGCCTCGACGAGCTAAACCCGACGCTGAACGCGTTCATCCACGTCACGCGCGACCTCGCGCTTTCGCAGGCCAGCCTGGCGGAAAGAGCGTTCCGGCGTCGCGAGTCTTCGCCAGAGCTACTTCCACTGCTTGGGATTCCCGTGTCGATCAAGGACAACCTGCCTACCCGAGGCATCCCCACGACCATGGGCTCGCGTCTGTTCGAGAACTGGGTTCCCCATCAGGACGCAGCCGCTGTGGAACGGTTACGAGCCGGCGGAGTGGTGCTGTTGGGTAAGACGAACACCTCCGAGTTCGGATGGAAGGGAGATGCCGGGAACCTCCTCGCGGGTCCCACACACAACCCTTGGGATCTCGACCGCACCTCGGGAGGCTCAAGCGGCGGCGCGGCCGCAGCCGCGGCGGTCGGGTTGGGGGTTGCGGCGCTCGGAACCGACGGTGCCGGATCTCTGCGCATCCCAGCGTCGTTCTGTGGTGTCGTCGGCTACAAGCCGGCCCAGGGCACCGTGCCCGTGTACCCCAACAGCGGCATCGGCACGCTGTCACACCATGGCCTGATCGCCCGAAGTGTTGCCGACGTGGCCCAGGTCCTCGAGTTAATCGCCGGACCGGACCCGCGCGACCGGCTGTCGGCCCCCGTGCCGTGGACGGCACCTATCGCAGAACCCTCGATCACGGGCCTGCGCATCGCCTACAGTCCGACGCTCGGATATGCGGACGTTGAGCCGGACGTTCGGGCGGTGGTCGGTGCCGCGGTTTGCGCATTTGAGGAGCAGGGCTGCCACGTTGAGGAGATCGACCCGGGGCTGGAAGACCCGCACGAGGCCATCTGGACAGCGATGCTCGTGTCCCACGCAACGCAGCACGCGGACGATCTCGACGCGGTGCGCGACCTGATCGACCCCGGGAGGCTCGAGCTCGTCGAGGAGGGACAACAGCTTTCCGCGATTGACGTCGGGCGCGCGCGAGTGCTGCGCACGAAGCTCTACGAGCGGGTTTCCGCGCTGATGTCGGACTACGACCTGCTCCTGACTCCGACAATGCCATGCACCGCGTTCCGCATCGGGCTGGATCGACCGGAGAGCGTCGCCGGCCAACCCACACGCGAGTTTCGTTGGACACCCTTCACCTACCCGTTCAACCTCACAGGTCACCCCGCGATTTCCCTGCCTTGTGGACTGACTGACGACGCGTTGCCGGTTGGGTTGCAGATCGTCGGACCCTGGCGCGACGACGACCTCGTACTGCGGGCCGCCGCTACTTTCGAGGCGGCCCGTCCCTGGCCATCACTAGCGCCACTAGGGACCGGGAGCCACCGACGCACGACATGAGCGCGCTGTGCAGGCGCTAGCGCTGCGGCCGTCGAGCGGCTGATGCCGGCGCGTCGGGCCACTGCGCACATTCAGGTCGCACGCGGGCATTGTTCTCTCAGAGGCGAAGCGAGGGACAGTCACCGATGGCTTACGCCGGACGCCCGTGACGCTCCCTTCCGCGGCGAAGATCACCAGAGCGAGCTGTTGATCGAACGCGCCTTCTCATCATCCATCTGCGCTGCCGTCTGAGCACCGCAAGCGGATCCGGACCACCAATCGCGTCGCGAGATCGTTCGTCGAGGTCCGCCGACGCACAACGTCATCGGCCGCTTCCCAGGCGAGACGAGCTCCCTGTCACTGATCTGGGCCGTGCGCGAGCTGTCAAGCCCCGGCTGGCGCGGCGTCGTCATGGCATCCAAGACCTTGGCTCAGATCGAACGCATCCGCCGCCGCCAAGCTAACACCCACACCCACGACGTCGAGGAGGTGAAAGCAGCCTCGGGTCCCAACCAGCGGGGCTACGCCCCGCCAACTTCACCTGGAAACTGGGACACCACCACGCCGGAGGCGAGCGCCGCTGGCAACGCTGCGGCCAGCATTGCCGCCAGCAAACCGAGCGAACCCCAGACGCCAAGTACGCCGCCGTACATCAGGCCGATCAGCGCTGCGCCAACGGCGGTGCCAGAATCGAACGCCAAGTTCCATAGTGCGCTGGCCGCGGCCTGGCGATGCTGTCCTACGCGGCCGAGCGTACTCAGGAGGGTCAATGACTGCACGATCCCGAGGCTCGCACCGGCGAGCGCACAGCCCGCGAGCACCGGCGCGGCAAGGCCCCCGCTAAGTCCGCCGGCAAGCGCGAGTAGTCCTGCGCCGCCCGCGATCAGACCACCAGGCAGCCAGCGTGCCGTGCGGTGGCGGTCGGCTGCGATCCCCGCGAGCCAGCGCGCAGCGGCGGCCAGCAGCCCGTACAGCAGCAGCGCGGCGCCGGCGAGGTAGCCGTGCGGGCGGACAATCGGCAGAAGGGTGACGATTGCGCCGGAGACGATCGTTCCGGCGCATAGCACCAGCGCTGGCGGCAATGCGGGAGCCAGTGAACCTCGAGCGCGGGCCGTGAGATCCGGCACGAGCAGATTCGGGCATGAAGTTGCACTCCGGTGTCTATGCGGTTGTGGCGGCGCGCCTAAAGCGGGGGGCGGACCAGGGCGGGCTGGCGCTGACTGCGACCCGCGCCGCACGAGCAAGACCGCGAAGGTCGGGACTGCCGCGAGCGTCGCCACCAGCCAGAACCCATCGGCGCGCAGAAGCAGGACTCCCGCCGGAAGCAACGCGATCTGCGGAAGCGATGAGGAAAGCCCGTACAGGGCGGTGACCGTGCCCTGTCGCCCCGGGGGGCTGATCTCCGCGAGCAGTACCGTCAGGGCGACGGTGAAGACGCCAAAACCGACGCCCCGCACCGCGCTGACGGCATAGACGGCGGGACCAGGCCCCGTGACGAGCAGCAACGATGCCGGTGCGGCAAGCAGGGCGAGTCCGAGGGCCACGGTTGCGGTGGTGCTCCGCATGCGCGAAAGCAGAAGTGGCACGAGCGGCTGACTGGCTACTGTTCCCGCCAGCATCGCGGTCGTGCTGGCGCCAGCACCCGCCGCCGAGAACCCTTGCGATGCGAGCCAGGCCGGCAGCGCCGACAGCGTCAAGAAGAAGCTCGCAAAACCGGCCGCCGCTAGGCTGGCCATCCGCCGGCAGTCGCGGTCAGTCAGCAGGGAAAAGACCCCGCCGGAACGCATCGCGGTCGGACTTCTCCGACCGGTGCGTGTCACGTTACCCCCCAATGGCCGGCGCTCTGTCCACGGTCCTGTCGGTCCAACGTGCTCTCACGAAGCGCCTCCACGCCTACGGCACGTTGGAGCCCGCCTCGACCCAGGCGCTCGACAAAACGTGGAACGCTGAGCCTCCATCGAGAGCCCACGGTGATTGATGCCGATCTCCGAGCATGCGTAGCCGAGGCGTTGTCAGGACCGTAAAGATCCAATCGGCCGATCCTCGTTGATGCCACTCTTGCTGCGGCGTGAGCCGCCGCCCACGATCGATACACCTTAAGGAAGGCGGAAGGTACATGAGCAAGATCACTGAGACGTTCTCGATGAGACTCCCCATCTCGGAGGCCAGGGCGGCTTGCGAGAACGCCATCGGTGGCCTCGGTTGGCGCATTGACTCGGCGGAGGTTGATCAGTTCGAAATAACGCGTGCGCCCGGCATCTGGCGGAACTACCAGCGTATTTCGATCGCAGTTCAACCTGACAGCACCAACAGGACCACAATCGTTCTCAACGGGAAGATTGGTGGATATGGCCCCGTCCAGAAGCGGTACCTCAGCAGCAGCATCTCGCTCCTCCGCGAGGCAATCGCCCAACAATCCGGCGAGAGCCTTCCTGCGTAAGAGCAGCATGCTCGGT
This sequence comes from uncultured Solirubrobacterales bacterium, assembly GCA_963705785.1. Lineage (GTDB taxonomy): Bacteria > Actinomycetota > Thermoleophilia > Solirubrobacterales > Solirubrobacteraceae > Palsa-465. Next base: position 13,973 of record CAVPKV010000020.1, read on the forward strand.
GGACGCGGGCAAGAGACCGTGCCCGGCGCATCCCTGCCCATCCAGCCTTCCCGACGACGCGGAATCGTTCTCCACGTCCGCCGTTGACGGACCAACTCCCCTGCGAGCGCACAGTTACGGCAGACCACCGTGGCCAGGCGCTAGCGATGGGCTGGCCTGAGTAGCGGCTGGCCTCTAGAGGGGGCGTAGTCCGGAGCGGCGGACATCGCCTCATTCCTGAGGGGCGGAGCCTACGAGAGCACCACTTCGGGCTCTGCGGGCCTGAGCCGCTCGGCCCCGTCCTGGTCGAACGTGAAGTGCGCCTCAGTCACGCCGTCCACAATGCCCGCAAACCGCACGAACGGCTTGCTTTCGTCCATACGGAGATCCGGAAGCCGGCGCAGGGCCTCCTTGAGCAGGATCCGCGTCTCGAGCCGCGCCAGTTCGCCGCCGAGGCAGAAGTGCTTTCCCCAGCCGAGCGCGACGTGCCGATTGGGCCAGCGCTTCGGGTCAAAGAGCGACGGGTCGCGCTGTGGCACGCCGCCGTTCACTGCCTCGTCGCGGTTGGCGGCCGCGTACCAGACCGACAGGACGCTGCCCGCCGGGATGGTGAGGTCGCCGAATCTCGAATCCCTGATGACGAGCAGCGGCTTGACGGGAAACGGCGTGCCGAAGCGAAGGATCTCCTCGACCACCTTCCTCAGGGCCTCGTCGTCGTCGAGGATGGTCCGGGCGTAGTCCAGCAGGTCGAACTCGGCGAGCAGAGTGAACGCATTCGCGAAGCTCGTCCCGGTCGTGTCGGTGCCGGCCGCGACGAAGCCGTAGATATAGCCGAGAAGTTCGACGTCGTCGATGGCGCGCTCACGCCACGCGGCCACTGAGGACGTCGAGCAGCTCGTCTTTCGGCCGGGCGACTCGATTCGCCACCATCTGCCAGAAATAGGCTCTGCGCGTCCCACTGGAGCGGGATGTCGCTGTAGGCGGTTGACTGGCTGAATTCGTCGAGCTTTTCGCGCAGCCACTGCTCGCGCTCGCGCTCGATCCCGGTGAGTCGGCAGATGACACGCATCGAAAGCCGGTACGCGAGTTCGCTGGCGAGGTTCAACCCGCCCTCGCCTTTCGCCACGATCTCGTCGATCAGCCCGACCGTTAGCTCGCGGATGACGGCCTCCATGTCGCGGATGGCACGGGTCTTGAACCACGGTTCCACGATGCGGCGCAGGTTGTCATGCCTCCCGCTCTCGCCCTCGAGCGTGAACGGCTCGCACAGCCCAGCATGAAGTCGAGCGCCATGTGGTGAGGCCCCTTCGGGAGCCAGGGCGAGAGGTCACGCGAAAACGCGCCGTCAGCGTTCTTGAGGACTCGCATTACGTCGGCGTAGCTGAAGACGGCAGCCGCCGCTCTCATCGCGGAATGGCGGTGTGTGGGGATCGCGGAACTTCTGCTCACGCGCAAACTCCGACGGTTTCATATCACGCTCCCATACGCCCTAGGCATTTATCCACTATCCCAACTCGTTAGCATCGGCTGAGATTGCCTCGGTCGGGCAGCATTCGACGGCGTCCTCCACAGCATGTTCAAGACCCGCTGGCACTTGTCCTCCAGCACGATTGCGTACGAGCCATCGGCCGCAAGTTGGAAAACCTGAGGCACGTATGTGGTGCACATGCCGGAGCCGATGCACTTCTCTAGGTCGACGGTGACCCTCATCGCCCCGGCCTTGCCGACCCGTCCGCCGGGACGAGCGTCCTCGAGAGTTGAATCAGCCACTTTCGGTACTCAAGGTGGAAAGTGTCGACGTCCTTAATATGCAGTTCGTATGAAAGATCCTCGGGCAGCTCCTCGGGCCGTTGAGATTCAACTATGGGCTTGTCCTCCGCGTAAACGATGGCCTGAAAGTCCCGAATCTCCTTGCGCACCGACTCCGCATCTACCCCCGCCTTCACCGTCTGGGCGCCCACCGTGAAGTTGCGAATCCTCTTCGGGCCTAACGGGGTTGGATGAAAGAACAGAATATAGGTGCCACCGATGTCGTACTCACCAACGTGGAGCACCGTGAGCGGCATGTGGATCCATGTGTTCCAGGTTGACCCGAGCTCCTTACCGCGCACGTCTCCGGACTCGTACTTTCCAGCCCCGCCGGGCTCGAGCATGCGATATCTCATGCGGATGCACGGACCCTCGCGCCAGACTTCGTAAGGATCGATCTCGGGCCGGCCGCCGCTTCCAAGCGTGCCGTCGTGAACCCAAGCGAAGTGGGGAAGGTCACAGTAGTTCTCGGTCCGTCGGGCCGGACCGCAGTCCCAGTCATCGCAGTCAAGGGTTGTAAAGACGAAAGACTCGTTACCGTATTGCGGGAATGCCGGTAGTGGCAGGTGCGGCTCGGCTTCGAGGCAGACCCAAACCATGCCGTAGGCCTCAACGCTGTTGTACCGCTTGATTCTTACCTTCAAATGTTCCGAGAGGTCAGGGCGTTGGGGGGCCAGGGTGCAGCGGCCCTCGCCGTTCGTAGGTCCATCCGTGGGAAGGGCATCGCAACTCCGTCCCGTCATTCACGATCTTGCCGAGTGAGAGGGCGGTCCCGCGGTGCGCACACAGGTCGTTGAAGACGCTCGACCTCCCCGTCAAGGCGCACAACGACGAGCTTCTGCTCGCACAGGGTCACGGGGACGGGTTTGTCAGAGACCTCGCGGGAGAACACGACCGGATGCCAAAAGTGGCGCAGCGCCCGATACAGCCGCGCCTCGCCCGAGACGTCAAGCTCATTGGCCCGAGGCGAAATGTCCTGCTGATTCTTCGCCAGTGCAATCTCGTCTACAGCCATCTCCTCCATCTCCTTTCCGGGCGCGATCCTCAGAGCCACCGTCGTTCAGTCTTTGGCCGTGTCCTCGTCGAGGGCGGCGGCCGCCAGTCGCAGCGCGGCGAGCGGAACCCGGCTAAGACCTACCGCTGCGACATGTGGGTGGCGCTCGAGCACGACCTCAAGCGTCTCTGTTATCGGGGCCACGGCGAGTGCGACGGCTTTGACACAATCGAAGCCGGTGGGTGTGCCGCGGAAGCCCAGCGACGGTATCGTGAAGATGGGATGCTCGCCCACGGTTATGCGATACATATCATCGGTGAGTGCCACCAGAGCCTCGGTCGTGCCGCCGAACCACCGGGCGAGCGTAGGGGCACCCGCGAGGGCGCACGCACCGAGCCCATTCACCTCATTGATGCAACTGTCACCTGTATCCGGCTCGCCCGCCACCTCGCTCCCAGCATCGAACGGAACCATCGTGCCGCGATCAACCGGGGCGGCGAACCAGCGTCCAGGTAGTCCGCTGACTTGAATGCCTGTCGTCCTACCGTTGCGCGCGATCGCGGTGACGAGAGATGAGCCATGGACGCCTTCGGCAGCGCTCGCAGCCGCCTTCGATGCAGCCATGACCAGGTTCAGTGGAAAGAAGTCATTCTGTTCGACCGCGTTGACGATCGCACGCCGGTGCTCCGTGCTGAACTCCAGCGCGTCGGCTCGCTGGCTCAGTGTCCCCGCGAGCAGCAGTTGGATAGCCTTGAACCGGTGGTGGAGGTCGTCTCCCATGTGGAGAGCCGAGCTGAGGATCGGGTAGAGCTCGATGCCTCCTCCGCGCGCCAGCAGCTGCTCCAGGAGAGGAGCGATGTTTTCTGCCATATCCCAGAGATTGCTGATCGCCTGCTCGCGTGTGCATCCGAAGCGAAGGACGCAGCCGCCGCCTTCGTTGAGCGGCGCATACGCTTCCGCCCCCGTCTCTGAGTCCTGCACGACCACCATCGGCATGGAGGGGCTTACCACGCCGGCCAGAGGCGCGACGGCATGCCTGTCATTGCAGGAGCCAAGATGTAAGCCGTCGAGTAGCTGGACAGCGTCTGCGGGATTGGAGGCCCGGCGCTCGAAGACAAGGCCCCCCGCCAATGCCCTCTGCAGTAGCGGCGGCGGAGGGCCGTCGAGCGGCGGGCCGGCATGAAGAAGCGTCTGCTCGTCGAGGCCGGGTACGACCAGACGTGCAGGTTTCACACCAACCCACACGGGCTGAGCCGACGTTAGGCGGCGGAAGGCCTCGGCATTCGCCTGAACGCGGTCAGCTATCGGATCGGACGCAGGCAATGGCCTCGATCTCGATTAAAAAGTCCGGCTCCGCGAGCTTCGAAACCTCCACGACTGTGCTTGCGGGATAACCCCGCTCGGGCATGAACTCCTGTCGCACCTGGCTTGCGATGGGCAGATCGCCCATGTCGGTGAGATAGACAGTGAGCTTTCAAGATGCTCCCGAGATCGCTGCCCATCGCACTGAGAACGGCATCGAGGTTTCGGTAGACCTGGCGCGCCTGAGCCTCGATGTCACCGCGGCCGACGATTTTCTCCGGCCGGTCTCGACTGCGACCTGGCCCGCAACGTAAACGGTGTCGCCCATGGCGACAGCGTGGCTGTACGGGCCCAGCGGGTCGCTCAGCCCGGGGAACTCTCCAATCGCTTCAACTTGCTCGCCCCTCGTGTGTGCTGGCGTGAACCTTGTCGCGCATCCGGCGTGTGCCGCTGTGGTCAATCTCAAGCGTGTCCGGATCGATCACGACGCCGTAGTCTCGTCGTGCACCCCCGATCGACACGTATTCATCGAGGACGTCTTCGAGGACCGCGGCTGGATCTCTTTTGAACGGATCGCCCCAGCCACCCCCGCCCTGGCTTTGAGCGAACACGGCGCGTCCATGCCCGATCGGGTGCTCGAACACCCACTCGTCCACCCGAGTGGGGTGGTCGCCGCCGGGGTCAATGACGTAGTAATTGCCGACCCCCGGGCTCCCCGCCTGCGTATCCCTGAAGAGGATGCGCGTTCATCTGAACGAGGACGTTCATCTTGCCTTCGCCGACGAAGTCGTCCGTGTGCTCGCGAAGCATGTGAAATGCGGGGACGCCACGCCATTCTCCCGGGGCGGCTGTGTCAGTCGCGTATTCAGCCATCCGATAGAGGAAGGGATACTGAACCTCGGACATCTCAATCGTTGCTAGGTGGAGTGCGCAAAATAGGGCGCTCCACGTTCCCCAGCCATCCTGGCCGTGCGCGCCGCCGGCGCAGGTAGCGCTCGCGAAGTAGTCGATGCTGATGAAGAACGGGTCCGCATATCGACGGTCGTCACCCATCGTGATGAGGATGGTCAGGTCGACCTCGCCTGTCGCAGCCTTCGTCGGAGCTATCTGCTCGAGCGCCTTCATTACCGCCTGGCCGATGTCCGCGCCAATGCAAACGGTCGAATTGCCGACCGGCGCCGGCGACCGCGGGTTCACCACGGACCCCTCGGGGAAGACGCATGTCACCGGGCGGAAGAACCCAGAATTGACGGGCACATCTGGGAACATCGCGGCAAACTGTGCGTATACATGAGAGGCACTGTTGCCGGGCGTACTGTTTACGAATCCGGTTGTCTGGGCGCCCGTCCCTGTGAAGTCGACCGTGATGGCGTCGTCCTGCTTGGTGAGCGTCACACGAACAGAGATGTTCTTGGTGCCAGCGTAGTCATGGTCGAGGATGCTTTCGCCCTCGTAGCTGCCGTTCGGCCACTCCGCGATGCCTTTCCGAACGAGCCCTTCGCTGTAGTCGAGGATGTAGTCGACGCTCTCGATCACGGTCGCCGTGCCGTACTTCTGCATGAGCTCGATGATGCGACGCTCCCCTACTCGGCAGCCACCGACCATGGCATTGAAATCGCCCGTGATGGTGTCGGGAATCCGGGTGTTCGCCATCATCAGGTCCCAAACGTCCCCCCGGAGCCGTCCCCGGTCAAAGACCTTCATCGGCGGGAGCCGGAACCCCTCCTGCCAGACGTCGCGGGCCAGAATGTTGTACCCGCCAGCGGCTGGGCCTCCTACATCGAGCATGTGCGCCCGAACCCCCGGAAAGAAGACAGGAATTCCCTCGTGGAACACGGGCTTCATCACCGTCCAGTCGGGTATGTGGCTTCCGCCGAAGTACGGATCGGAGAGCACCAGGATGTCTCCTTCGTACAGCTCGCCGGGGAAGAAGTCGATGATGGCCTGGACGGAGGCGATGGAGGCCCAGATATGGGACGGCACCGCCGCTGCGCGAGCGAGGAGGCTGACGTCGCTACCGTCGTAATAGAAGACCCCGCACGAGTAGTCGTGGGCCTCGTTGTAGACGTTGGATACCGCCGTCATCTCCATCGTCTTGCTTATCTCCTCAGAGACGGCTTCGAGGTAGTTCCGAATGATCTCTGCCGTGATTCGATCGATCGCCACGTTTAGCTCCAGGATGGAGAGGCGCCTGCACAACGAGCTTCATCCTCGGTGAGTCGCGCTGCAAGTGCCTCGCCGAGCTGGCCGTTCGGTGAGAGGACGCTTTGCGTCAGGCTTGGTTGAGCTTGGGTCTGGAGGGCACACCCCAGCGCGGCTCGAATTGCCTGCGCGCCGATGATCGGCCCGCAACCTGTCGGTGCCGGATAGGCCGCGTCAACCACGGTCCCCGGCGTGGTGGAAACCTCGAGTGTGGCTGAGAGGCGATCACTGATGAGTGTCTCAGGGGCAACCGGAGGAAGAAGCGCCTCGAGCACGATTGAGATCGTGGTGCTACGCGTCGCGTTGCAGTAGCTCGTGGTCTGCGGGTCTGATTTCCGAAAATCGACCGCCAAGCCATCACTCGCGCGCCGGAGCTCGACTCGGACGAAGGTCGCGGGCTCTGTCGGTACCCGTGCCTCGCCCGCTGCATCGGCGAGTCCCAGCACCCCCGACCATTCCCCGGGTGCCCAACCGTCGACTCTCTCGTCAAAGTCAGCCGCGCCGACGATCTGTTGAAGACCCGGCGCCGCGTCCTCGAGGGCCGCGACGAGGGATCGGAGCTCTGCCTCCAACAGCCGAGGCGTCCGGCTATTGAGGGTCACACAGGTCGCGGTGTCCCGGACCCAGCGTCCAGCGGAGTAGAGCACGACAGGCGTGAAACGGGCTCCTTCGGCCCAGATCTCGGTGGCGCGTGGGTTGTAGGCACCAAAGACATCGCCTCCGAGGTCAACCACCGTCATTCGCGCAACGAGAAGCCACGGGTCTCCCGCGATTCCGCCGACGGACCGTGCTCCGTAGACGTCATGAACCCTCGTTCCTCCACTGAACGGATCGTTCAGGACGACGACATCCCCGGGCTCCATTTGTAAGCGGTGATGGCTGCGGATCCGCCGCGCCGCTTCGCCGAGGGTCGCGAGGTGACGAAGCGAGGAGCAATGCATCACGGCGCCTGAACCGTCGACGACAGCGGCCCCCGGATCCAATAGCTGAGACCTCAGCGTCTCGGAAGGGACGCCCGTCGTCATCCGCGCGACGACCCCGTCAATGAGGTCGTGGAGCGGTGTGCTCATACCGCAGCCCCTGGCCCCGCCGAAACCTCGATGTCGTAGACCCGATGTTCGTTTAGGAGGGCGGTCTGTCCGGGACAGAGGACAATCGTCGTGAACGGTTCCTCAATGATCGCCGGCCCGCGGACCGTGCTCCCCGGATTCAGCCTCTCGCCGGCAAAGACTGGAGTGTCCAGTGGTACGAAGGTCCCGTTCGTCTCGAAGAAGGCCGTACGCGAGTCCGCGACGGCGTTATCTGAGCTGATCGACTGATGCGATTTGGACCCCGCTCCATTGTGTGCGCCGCGGATTCCGACCAGGTCGTACCGCATGTTGAGTATCTCCACCTCGTTCTCGGGGTTCTTGAACGCATATAGCGATTCGTGCAGATCGTGAAAACGGGTCATCGCCGCCTCAAAGTCGGCGGTCTCAATCGACTCACCATGGGCATCGATCGCAACCGTGACTTCGTGCGCCTGGCCCACGTAGCGAATGTCGACAAAGCGGGCACAGGCAACCCCGGAGGCAGAGTCGTGCGTGAGCGCTTCGCGTGCCCGAGCGTCGAGTGTCGCAAAGGCGCCGTTCAGCATCGCGAGGTCGAGCTCGCTGGCTCGGCTGAAGAACGCCTGTGTGAGCGAGATCTTCAGGTCGGAAATGAGGGCGCCCAGCGCGCAGAACACAGACGCATCCTTCGGCACCAGGACGCGCGAAATTCCCAGGTCCTGGGCCTGCATTCCGACGTGGACTGCGCCGGCACCACCGAAGGCCATCAAGGCAAAGTCGCGGGGATCGTGTCCGCGCGCGATTGAGACGTAGCGGACGCCGTTGTTCATGTTGTTGTTGACCATGCGAAGTACGCCAACGGCGGCCTCAAATACGTCACAGGACATCGGCACGGCAAGGCTCTCGTTGATGGATCGCCTCGCCAGCTCAGGATCCAGGCGAAGCCGACCGTTTAGGAAGTAGGTCGGATTGAGATAGCCGAGGACGAGGTCGGCGTCGGTCACGGTCGGCTCCTGCCCCCCTCGCCCGTAACAGGCCGGACCCGGATTAGCCCCGGCACTGCGGGGTCCAACGTGTAACGCTCCGGCTCGATCCAGCCAGCCGATGCTCCCGCCACCGGCGCCGATCGCGTGGATGTCGAGCATCGGCAGGGCCACGCGGTACCGGCTGACCCACGCATCCTTGCGGACCTGAGGGATGCCCGCTCGGACGAGCGAAACGTCATAGCTTGTGCCACCCATGTCGACGCCGATCACGTTGGGCGCGTTACATAGCTCACCAACGTGTGCCGCTGCGACCATTCCACTCGCCGGCCCCGATCGCACCGCTGCGACGCTGCGCTCGGCAGCGCTCGCCACGGGAAGGACTCCGCCGTTTGACTGCACGATCAGTAGTCGGGCCACATCGAACCCGCTGTCCGCGAGTATCTGCTGTATGCGTTCTAGATAGGTACGGAACCGCGGCAGCGTGTACGCATTGACGAGGATTGTGCTAACCCGCTCAAACTCTCGGATCTCCGGAAACACCTCGCAGGACAGCGTGACGTCGCAGTCAGGGAGTTCCTCATGCAGGATCTCGCGGGCTCGCAATTCATGTGCTGGGTTGACGTGCGAGAAGAGAAAGCAAACCGCGACCGCGGTTACACCAAGCCGCCGAAGCTTGCGCGCTCCCAAGCGCAACTCTTCCTCATCGAGTGGAATGACGACGTCGCCCGCATAGTTGATCCGCTCGGTCACACCTATGCGGCGCTGTCGCCGACATATAGGAACCGGCGGAGGGTACGCCAGGTCGAAGAGATTCTCGCGATAGCTTCTGCGGAGCTCGATCATGTCTCGGAAGCCTCGCGTGCAGATGAGTCCGGTGACGGCGCCGTTGTACTCAAGCATCGTGTTGGTGGCGATCGTCGTACCGAGCACGATGACTTCAGTTGCCTGAAGCAGGTCCGGTCGATCAACGCTGAACCGATCGGCGAGCTGATCCAGACCCGCCAGGATGCCGGCAGCCTCGTCGTCAGGCGTCGTTGGTGTCTTGGCAGAGACGACCTGGCTGCGCCCGTCAGAGCCGACGAGATCGGTGAACGTCCCGCCGACGTCGATCCCAATCTGGTACGCGACCGCCCTCACCGGAAGACCTTCGTCGCGGACGTTGCAGCAGCAACGCGGGCCACTGAAGCGAGGCCAGAATGAGGATCGAAGGGTAGGACACCGAACATGTAGCTTCTGAGATGCGCTCGCGCAGCCGGACGCCAGGCGATCCTAGGGGCCAGGACGCTCGGAATCATCGTTCGATAGAAGGAGGCTGCTGGCACTTCTTGTGCGTCGTCGGGCGCGAGAGGCCATCGGAGAGCCGCCGGAGCAGGAGGGCGCTGGGTGCGCCTCAGCATCCGGTCCCATGCATGGCCGGCACGCCCGACTGACGGGCGCCCACATCCTTCCTTCGGACGATGTGGAGCCTCCAGACGGCGGATATAGTGCCCGCATGAATCGGCGCAGGCTAGTTGCCGCCGGGGCAGTAAGTGAGGGAGAAGGATGCCGAATCGTCCTCGCTGGCCCGCTTACGGCCTGACGGACGAGTCCGGGGCGCCGCAGGCTTTCGATATGACCCGACTGCGCACATCGACTGCATTTGCAGGTCGATTCCTTCTATCAACGTCCGAGAAGTGGAGTGACGATGACTCTTCCGCTTAGGCCAGTCAAACTTCTAATCACCGGCGCTGCGTCAATGGCTTTGCTGGTAGGAATCTCGGCGTGCGGAAGTTCAAGCGCGTCCAAGACGGGTGCGTCCAACGCCAGTTCAAGCGGTGCGTCCAGTTCCAGCGCGTCAAAGGCTCCGTTGAAGGTGGCCTTTATCTACTACGGCCCTGCTAACGACGGAGGGTGGGACTCGAGATTCGATCAGGGCCGCCAGGCGGTCGCCAACACTTTTGGCAGCAAGGTCTCAGTCACGTACAAGGTGAGTGTTCCTGAGTCACCCCAGTCCGTGCCGGTCCTAAACCAGCTCGTCCAGCAAGGGTATAAGCTGATCATCGGCACATCTTTCGGTTTCGAGCCATACATAGTCAAGGTGGCTAAGGCCAACCCGGGCGTGAGGTTTGAGCAGTGGGAGGCGCCGATCACGGCAGCAAATCTGAGCACTTACAACATTGACCTGGGACAGGCCTGGTACATCGCTGGGATGGCCGCCGGGGCTGCCTCAAAGACAGGAAAGCTCGGCATAGTCGCGTCCTTCCCATATCCAGACTACTATCAGCAGATCAATGCGTTCGAGTTGGGCGCCAAGGTGTTCAAGCCGAATGCCACAGTGAAGGTCATCTACACGAGTTCGTACTATGACCCTGGGAAGGAGCAGTCCGCGGCCCAGGCTCTCATCGACGCTGGCGCTGACGTGCTCGGAGAGGCGACGTCGAGTCCGAATGTGGGCATCAGAGCGCAGAAGGATGGCGTTCCGTGGGTGACCAACGAGCTCACGAACGGCAACAGCTATGGCCCCACGACGTTTCTGGTCGACGCCCGTCCAACCTGGCCGGCCTACTTCGTCAGCAGGGTGCGAGCTGATCTGAACGGTAGCTGGCAACCACAGCATTTCTTTGGCACCGTCCAGAATGGCGCCGTGACAATTGGGCCGTTTGGTAAGGCGTTCAAGCGACTAGTTAGCCCCGCCGACCAGGCGAAGATCACCGGCACGTATCAGAAGATGAAGCAGGGCACCTTCTCCGCCTGGGAAGGCCCGCTAGTGGATACGTCTGGGCACACGCGAGCGCCAAAGGGTGGAGTGCTGACGCAGAAGCAGATCGAGACTATGAACTGGTACGTCCAGGGTGTGAGCAAGTAGCCTGCGACGGTCCAGGCAACTGCTGGCGTGGGTCCGCTCGTATCTCGCATCGCCGTTGACGGTATAACAAAGCGCTTCCCGGGAGTGACGGCAAACGACGGCGTGTCGTTCGGCGCACTCCCGGGCGAGATCCACGCGCTTCTTGGAGAAAACGGGTCTGGTAAGACGACGCTGTGCAAGATCATGACGGGGCTCCTCCGGCCGGATGCGGGCACGGTCCGGGTTGACGGAACAGATGTGCAGCTCACATCGCCCGCCGCTGCACATGCACTGGGAATCTTCATGGTTCCCCAGCACCTGAGCCTGGTGAAGCGACTAACCGTGGCGGAGAACCTCGCTCTTGGCTGGAGCAGCGGCGCTCGGCGACGCCGCTTCAGCCGGAAGGCGGCGGAGCGCGACGCTGCTGAGACGGCATCTCGCTTTGGCACACCCGTGAACCCGAAGGCACTGGTTGGAGACCTCGCCCTCGGCGAGCGACAGCGCGTCGAGATGTTGCGCGCGCTCCGGCAGGGGGCGCGTACGCTGATTCTCGACGAGCCGACCACAGTCTTGACGCCTCAGGAGGTGAGTCAGCTATTCATCACCCTGCGTGAGCTGGCACGCAACGGGACGACGATCATCTTCATTTCTCATAAGCTGGGTGAGATAATGGAGGTCTGTCAGAGGGTGACAGTAATTCGGAGCGGACGCCTGCGAGGAACGGTTGGCCTGGAAGATGGCAATGTCGATGCCCAGGGGTTGGCGCGCATGATGGTTGACCGGGAGGTCAAGGTTGGACGCACCCGTGCCCGGCGCGTTGGTAGGTCGGAAGCGTGTGTGCTTGAGGTCGATGGGGTCACAGCACGGGGCGCGGACGGCAGCGTGGCTGTCGACGGTGTCTCGTTCACCGTGGATCGCGGAGAGATCCTGGGGGTCGCCGGCGTTTCGGGGAACGGGCAGCAGGAGCTCGCAGACGTCATCGCGGGGGTGACCCCGAGGATGGGCGGGTCCGTGCGGGTCGGAGGTAACGAGGTCCCGAAGGGCGATCCACTCGGAGCGATCAGGCAGGGAATCGCATACGTACCCGGAGACAGAATGCGAGTGGGGCTCGTACCCGAGCTACGCGTCGCCGACAACATGGTTTTGAAGGCGTACCGAGACGCCCCCTACTCGAAGGGGCCGCTCCTCGTGCGCAGCGCGAGCAGCGCGATGGCCGCCGATCTGGTGGAGCGGTTCGATATCAGGGGGACGCCGCAGACCTTGGTACGACAGCTGTCCGGAGGCAACGCCCAGAAGGTCCTCTTGGCCCGGGAGTTGTCGTCCCGGCCGACCGTTCTGGTGATTTCATCGCCGACCGCGGGGCTGGACGTCGCGGCGAGCGGCGCGACTCGCCAGCTGATCTTGGATGCCGCCGCCGGCGGCGTCGGCGTTCTGCTCCTCAGCGAGGACCTCGACGAGGTCATGGAATTGTCGGATCGTATTGCCGTGATGTATGACGGGAGAATTGCGGGCATCCGTGATGGGGCGACCGCTGAAGTTGGTGAGCTCGGCCGTCTCATGGCTGGGGTATAGCCGTGGTACGGATCCAGCCGCGGCTGAGCACCCCGAGATGGCTGAAGCCAGTCGTTTTCGGGGCAGCGGTCGTGCTCGCGCTGATACTTACCAGCTTCCTTCTCTTGGCGACAGGACACAGCCCGGGCACAACGTTCAGTCACATGATCGAGGCGTCGGTCACGCAAAAAGGTGCTTTCAGCGGCACGTTGGCAAGCGCTACGCCCCTCCTGTTCACCGGCCTGGCGGCAGCATTTGCCTTCCGCATGCGCCTGTTCAACATCGGCGGTGAAGGTCAGCTCTACGTCGGAGCCATCGCCGCCGCGGGAGTCGGCCTCGAGCTTGGTGGCAGTTCCGGCTTCATCGTGGTCCCGGCAATGATCCTCGCGGGCGCGCTTGGGGGTGCGCTATGGGCCTTACTGCCCGGTCTCCTGCGCGCGTACGCACACACGAGCGAAATCCTCACGTCACTCATGCTGAACTACGTGGCGGGCCTCCTGGCCCTCTATCTGATTTTTGACAGCAGGTCATACTGGCGCGACCTGTCCTCCTACGGGCAGGTGTACCCGACCGGCAAGACGCTCAGCGGAAATGCCTCCTGGCCGGGACTATCTCTCGGCCCGGTCGTGCTTCCGTTCGGCTTTCTTCTTGGTCTCGTGCTCGCCGGTGCCGTGGTCGTCGTCGTGCGAGCCACGCGCTTTGGATTCGCGTTCCGCGTGGCGGCCCACTCGATTACAACGGCCCACTATGCCGGGATACGGACGAAGAAATTGATCGTCACTGTCATGGCGATCTCAGGGGCGATTGCAGGTCTCGCTGGGGCCAGCCAGGTGGGAGATTTCAGCCACACGCTGGATCCCAACGGATTACAACAGTCTCTCTACGGCTACACGGGAATAGTTGTCGCCGCGTTGGCGGGCTTTGGCCCGATCGGAGTGATCTTTGCCGCTGTGGTGCTGGGGGGACTGAGTAATGCTGGGTTTGCACTGCAGGGTCCGGCGTTCCCGAACGGGCTGGTCGGAACTATCGACGGCGTCATCTTGTTTTGCGTTCTTGGCAGTGCTTTGTTTACGCGGTATTCGATCCGCATCGGGCGCCGATCTGCGATGGCCACCCCCCCATCGGGGGCGGACGAGATTGCGCAAGCCGGCTCGGACGAGGGATCTGCGTCGGCCGTTGACATGGCGAGATCAACGTGAAACAGGGCCTCGTCGTCGAGCTGTTGACCTCAGGAGTGTTCTGGGAACACCCCTGCTACTGGCGGGCATCGGCGAGCTGCTGGCGGAAGTATCGGGAGTGCTCAACCTCGGCATCGAGGGAATGATGCTTATGGGAGCGGTGTCCGCATTTTGGCTCTCGCAGACGATGAGCGGGCCGAACTGGCTGGTGATCCTGGTCGCGGTTTTGGTCGCCGCCGTTAGCGGGATATTGATGTCCCTGATTTTCGGCTTCCTCGTCATTACTTTACGAAGCGATCAGACGGTGGCAGGCCTGGTGCTGGCGATCTTCGGCGGTTCGCTGGGGTTGTCGTCCTACCTCGGGCAGGTCGGCAACCTGACTGGCCATGCCGGCAGGCACGTGGTGTCGAACATCGACGTCTTCGGTCTCAAGAGTCTTCCGGTGCTAGGGCCGGTCCTGTTCAACGAGAACGTGTTTGTGTACGGGTCGTGGGCCGTGACGGCCGCTGTGGCCATCTACCTGCATCGCAGCATTTTTGGGCTGAGGGCGCGAGCGGTTGGTGAAGATCCCGCGTCCGCGGATGCGCTTGGGGTTAGCGTGACGCGCTATAGATACGCGCACACCTTGGCGGGTGGCGCGCTGGCCGGGATTGGCGGTGCGGTCTTCTCGTTGGCGATCACTACGAGCTGGACCAACGGTTTGACCGCCGGCGTGGGGTGGATCGCCCTCACGCTACCCATACTGTCGTCCTGGCGGCCGGCGCTAATTCCGGTCGCGGCGTACTTGTTTGGCGTCACCGAAGGCCTGGGACCTGTCCTTCAGGCCCGTAACGTCGTCTTGCCGCCTGAACTGTTCTCATCGTGGCCGTATCTGGCGACGATCGGAGCGCTGGTGCTTGTGTCCACGACGTGGTCGAAGGGTCGCATTCGCGCCCCGGCTGGGCTAGGCATTCCCTACCTCCGTGAAGAGCAATAGGGCGTTGTGCCAGCGAGCGCGCTTGTCCTGCCGGGCGTAGGAGGGCGTCGGCCTCTCCGCCATTCGGAGGATGGTCCTCGTACCACGTGAGGGCTAAGCTCTGACTTCGACGACATTTTGGGATTGGAGCTATCGGATGCCCGACAACTATGACCAGGTGAGTCAGGATCACGGCGAGACAGGATTGATTTTGCCCTCGACCACGGCGCTCATCGTGGTCGACATGCAGAACGGTTTTTGTCACCCCGACGGGACCGTCGGCGCGCGGCTCGATATCAGTGAGCATCGGGCGGTGGTCCCGCGGGTCAGGCAGCTGGTCGATTCGGCCCACCAGGCCGGCGTCCCGGTCTTTTGGTCGCAGCAGCAGCACCTTCCGGGCGACGCTGCGCTGAAGCAGCATCGACTCTCGAATCATCTGCAGAAGCTCGAGTACGTTCCATGCTTGCGGGGTACCTGGGATGCCGAGATTCTTGACGATCTACAGGCAAGCGTCGGGCCGGACGATGTGCTCATTCCGAAGCACCGCGCGTCTGCCTTCTACAACACGACACTTGAGGTTCATTTGCGGATGCTTGGGGTCGACACGCTGGTCATCATGGGCGTGTCAACCAGTTACTGTGTCGACTCCACGATTCGCGACGCCTATGCCCGTGATTTCGACCTCCTGATTGTCGAGGACGCATGCGCTGCTCCTTGGCGCGATCTGCACGACGCGGTGATGAAGAACTCCGCGATTTTCCACGGTGCCGTCAGCACGACCGAGCAGACACTGGCCGCCCTGCGGGCATTGGGTGAGCGGCGGCTTTCATCCAACGACCACGAGCCAGCCGAAGTCGGCGAGCACCAGACAAACTGAGGGTCCGGCGACGTCCTCGCGGCGCTTCATAGTGGGCGTGGACGTCGGCGGAACGTGCACGGATAGCGTCGTCGTGGATGAGTCCGGAGTGACCGTCGTTGCGAAGGCGTTCTCAACCCCTCCTGAATTTTCTGCCGGCATCCTCGATTCACTCACCGTCGCGGCGGGTGAGTTGGCACTCTCGATCGAGGAGCTGCTCGGGGCTACCTGGTTGTTCCTACACGGGACGACTGTTGCCGAGAATGCCATCGCCGACGGCCGGCTCGATCCGGTCGGCCTGATCACGACCAGCGGATTCCGAGATACGCTGTTCGCCACTCGCGGCGGCTTCGGACGCTGGTCCGGTCTGAGCGAGGAGGAAAAGCGCAATCCGGTGGAGACGTTCAAGCCGCCTCCCCTCGTTCCTGTCGACCGGATCCGGACCGTCAAGGAGCGGGTTGACCGTGATGGGAATGTGGTAGTCGCCCTGCGGGAAGATGACATCGAGCAGGCAATCAGCGAGCTGCTCTCGAAGGGCTCCACCGGAATCGCGGTCTGCCTTCTGTGGTCGTTCCTGCACCCGGAGCACGAGCTGGCCATCGGCGAGGCGATCTCGCGGGTGCGTTCTGATGTGTTCGTCAGCCTGTCGCACGAGCTTGCACCCGTCGTCGGGGAATATGAGCGTACGTCGACCGTGGCTCTCAACGTGAGCTTGGGCCCTGCAGTTAGACCTACCTTACGACCCTCAGTCAACGCCTCAAGGAGCACGGTTTCGGGGGCGGTGCTCTGGTGATGCAAGCTCACGGAGGCCTGCTGTCGGTCGCCCGAGCGATGGAGCGACCGGTCGGCATGATCGAGTGCGGGCCGGTCAGCGGCTTGATGGGCTGTAAGCGGCTCGGTGAGTTGCTCGGGGTAGACAACATCATCAGCGCCGACATGGGCGGCACGACTTTCAAGGTTGGCGTTGTTCGCGGCGGCCGGATCGAGTATCAGCATGAGTCGCAGGTTTTCCGTTATCACTACGCGCTGCCCAAGGTGGACATCGTGTCGCTCGGCTTGGCCGGGGGCAGCATCATCTCGTTCGACGAGCGCACCGGTACGCCTGAAATCGGCCCCCGCAGTGCCGGTTCTTATCCCGGTCCGATCGTGTACGGCCACGGAGGGACTGAGTGCACCGTGACCGACGTGGACGCGATCCTCGGCTTCATGAACGAGAGCTATTTTCTCGGCGGCCGAGAGCGCCTCGACGTCGCCCGCGCGCATGAGGTGTTCGAGGAGACCGTGGCGGCCAAGTTGGGCCTCGATGTGCTCGAGGCCGCTGGTGCGATCTACAAGCTCGCCAACGTCTACATCTACGACCTGCTGCACCGCACGACCGTGCAGCGCGGGCTCGATCCGCGCTCCTTCGTGCTCTTTTCAACCGGCGGGACCGCTGGCATGCACCTCCCGATCCTCGGCAATGAACTTGGCGTCCAGCGGGTCGTCATTCCGTACAGCGCATCTGTCCATGGGGCGTTCGGACTGATCACCTCCGATGTCGTGCATGAGGAGCTCCTGACCCGGCCGATGCGACAGCCTGGCGATTCAGCGGAGATCGATGGCATCTTCCGAATGCTTGAGGCTCGTGTGGGTAAACAGCTGCGCGACGACGGCTTTGCCGCCGGAGACGTGACGATTTTGCGCTCCGTGGACATGCACTACCGACGCCAGGTCCACGAGGTGACCGTGCCCGTCGCAACCAGGGGTCCAGTCACGGAGGAGGCGCTGGACAGGCTGATTCACGACTTCACGCTCATCTACCAGGAGCGCTACGGTGAGCAATCAACCTGGGAGGACGCTGCCGTGGAGTTCGTGACCTTCCGCGTTCGCGGCTCCGGATCGTTCGAGCGACCCAGCCTCCATGAGTGGGCCGAGGTGCGGGGCAGCGAGGAGGGCGCGATCGTTGAATCTCGGGACGTGTTTCTCCCACCGGAGGGAATCGTGGTGCGAATGCTCGGGTACGACCTGGAGCGCTTGGCCGTCGGGGCGGTCGTGCGAGGCCCAGCTTTGATCTGGTCGCCGATCACAACCATCGTCCTTGCCAGAGACCAGGTCGCGCGAGTCGATTCGTACCGCAACCTCGTGATCGAGCTGTCGGCAGGCGGATGAAACACGAACGCCTCGTAGCGCCCGCGCTTGGGTCCCTCACCGCACCGAGGGGCAATAATTGATGCCTCTCGCGCCGGCACGTGTCGATGCCGTCACCTTCGCGGTCATCCGCCACAAGCTCAACCAGGTCATAGACGAGGCGATCCTGGCGCTCGAGAACGTATCTGGCTCACCGACGACGGCGGAGGGCCACGACATGATGGTCTCGCTTTACCGCGCCGATGGCGGGCTGATGGTCGGAGGTGTCGGCTTCCTACATCATCTCTCGAGTGCGGCGCAGGCCGTGAAGGTGATAATCGCGTCATTCAGCGACGATCCTGGCATTCACGAGGGCGACGCGTACATGCTGAACGACAGTTATGTGGCGGCGCTCCATCCGCCGGACGTCTACATCATCTCGCCCATCTACCACGCCGGCGCACTGAGGGGGTTCGTGGCCAACTTCGTGCACGTGACCGACATCGGTGCGATCGATCCCGGTGGCTTTTCACCCAACTCCCGCAATCGTTTTCATGAGGGCTTCCAGACTCGGGGGCTCAAGATCGTCGAGGCTGGCCGCCCTCGCCGAGACGTAATCGAGACGATTCTCAATCAGGTGCGCGAGCCCGATGCCGTGGCGCTTGATCTGCGTTCTCAGTTGGCGGCAAATCACGTCGCGACGGAGCGGATGCAAGCGCTCTACGCGGAGTACGGCCCGGACGTGGTTGATGCGGTGAGTGAATCCCTGATCGAGCAGTCTGAGGCGCTGATGCGCAGCCGCCTGCGCGAACTACCCGACGGCGTATGGCGCGCCCGTCAGTACGTCGATATGCCCGACAAGTTGCACAACGTTGAGGTAGCGCTGACCAAGAAGGACGATGGCCTGACATTCGACTTCACGGGCACGAGCGCTCAGAGTGAGCTCGGCATCAACAACTCCTATTGGGCCACCTTGGGCGGCGCACTAGCCCCCCTGTACCCGCTGCTCGCTTGGGACATCACGTGGAACGAAGGGATGCTCCGCCCGGTGCGGCTCATAGCTCCCGAGGGAACTCTCGTCAACTGCCAGCGACCGAGCCCGGTGTCAGTTGCCACGGTCGCGATGGTCAAGGTAGTCAACAGCATCTCGAACTACCTCTTGGGACGGATGCTCGATGCCAGCGAGACCTACCATGGGCGGGCGTCGGCGGTCTGGGACGGTGTCCACGCCTCAATGATGCTCAGCGGGCGCTGGGCCAACGGTGAGAGCTTCATCGTGTCGATTACCGATAAGTTCGCTGGGGCGGGCGGAGCGGTGGGCAGCCACGATGGCATCGACATCGGTGGCGAGCTACCAAACGGCGTCTCGCGCTGGGCCAACGCCGAGACGCACGAACTCCACAATCCGGTTCTGTATCTGTACCGGCGCGCGCTCACCGACTCGGGTGGTCCAGGGGCCTATCGCGGTGGCGTAACTCATGAGTGGGCACTGATACCACATGGACATGCTCACGACTCGATCAGTCTCGTGCTCACCTCCATGGGAATCAAGGTCCCGGTCAGCATGGGGCTCTCTGGCGGCTATCCGGGGTCGAATGCCTGCGGCCTCCTGTTCCGGGGGGTAAATGCGACAGAGTTGCCGGAGCGACTGGAGGAGACGACGGGGAACTGTGAGGAGGTGCAGTGGGGCGAATTCGTGATCGGCACGGGCGATGCGCTGTATATGCACTACATGGGCGGGGGCGGATACGGGGATCCCCTGGCGAGGCCCCCTGAGGACATTGCTGCCGATGTTTCACTTGGCGTGGTCAGCAGGCAGGCCGCGGTGGAGATCTACGGTGTCTGTCTTTCCGACGCAGGCGAGCCGGACGCGGCTGCCACGGAGCGAACGCGACTGCACATCCGTGAACTGCGACTCGGAGCGCCCGTTGATGACAGGTGCTCGCGGCGCCGGGAAGTACCTACCACTGGTCGGCGGATCAACCATTACCTCCAGAGCTGTCGCGATGGAGTCCAGTGCACGTGGTGCGGGGAGATTGTCGCCCGGAGTAAAGCAGCCGCTCATGAGCTCTCCGAGCAGTGGAAGACGGAGGTGCCTTGTGTGGAGCGCGAACCGTCCGTGGCTGGCGTGCGGCGAAAGTCGCTTGACGATCTTGTCCTGCGCCTCTTTCTTTGTCCGACATGCGCCACGGTGTTGGACACAGAGATTGCCCTGCCGGGGGACCAACTGGTCCACGACACCATCGAAAATTGGCCCGATCTTGGCTAAACTTGGCCGCGAAGGAGGGAGCCTCGCATCCATTTCTGGCGAAGCGGCGCTTTAGGGCGTTCAGACACAATCCGTGAGGTTGGATTGGTTGAGCTTCGCACTCCGCTATGCTTCGTTTCAGGAGGAGGCGGACGCATGCAACGCTGACATGAGCGAAGGTCGTTACCGGGTGGGTCTCGGGGGTGGAGGTTTCCGGTTGCGACCGCAGGTGGGGCGCCTAAGGTGACTCTGCCTCCGAGTTCCGTTTACGTGGTGAGACGGCCTAACCTTATTCTCGTCGTACCAAGCCAATCCCGGGACGTAACCGTCCAAGCCAACCATCGGGAAGTCACCCTTCATGGTAAGCGCGATAAACCAGCGGATGTACGTCCTCATAAGGTCAGGCATTAGGGAAGCTATTGCGTCAAATCTAGTGGCCAGCCTAGCTAGGTGTTACGCCTGGAGGATCCGGAGCGCATGCACCCCTCGCAGCGCACGGTGACGACAGAACCCGACAGCACCGTGGCGACTTGGCCGCCGCACGTCTCGCACGTGCTGGTGGCACGAAGCAGGTACCGGCGGACGGCGGCTGTCGCTATCACATGGTGCTGCCTGGCGATGCTGACGTGAAACCGGAGCAGCCCGCACTCGTCAATCCACGGCCCCACGCAGGCAGCTGGGTCGGTGTGGCGGAGCTCCTCTTGGAGCTTAGAGGTCAGAGACAGCCATGCCTTTCCGACCACCTTCTCCTCCTGTTCGACGACCGACCGGCGCCAGCCCGCACAGCGCAAAGCTTATTACACAGGCTCCGTCCCAACCGCTGTAAGGCGTGTCCTGCCCAGGATCACGTCAGCGTCTCCGGCACCTCGCCCAGGGCTAAGGCATGTAAAGGATTGGCGCGAGCAGTGCGACCGCCGGAGCGGCCGGCCTCTGTGACAGCGGGCGAGAGGCTAGACGCCGCACGTGACCTCGGCCTACACGGGAAGTCAGATGGCGCCTGTGGGGTTCGGCCGAAAAGCGTCCCGAGGACACCCGGCCCCGCCAGCCTCGCGCCACAGCCCTCGTGAGGCGGGCCCGGGCACTCCGTTGCGCCAAGCAACGTGAAAAGAGCAACAAGGGGGGCAAAAACACCCGCGCCCAAACCCTTAACAGCATGAGCCCACAAAACCAGACTTCTCGCTTCGGATCGGCTTCGGGCTGGTCGCCCTTCTTCATCAGCCCGCTGCCGAGCTGGGCCCTGGGAATCATCCCTGGCGGTCGCCTGCTCGTAAAGGTCGCAGTGAGCCATCTGCGTGAGCAGCCGGGGCCGGAAACCGAATCGCCGACAAAGTCCGACGGAGGTGAGGGGCATGGCTAACGAGGCCGAGGCCGGCGGCGACAGATCATCAAGGCGATCACGCGCCGGTCTTGAGACTCATAAGCGGTGACGGCCAGGACCGGGCGGATGCCTCGACTGAGCGCCTCCTCACGGCCGACGAGGTCGCGGCGATTCGCGGCGTCCCTCGATCGCTGGTCTATGCCCTGGTGCTGAGCGGCGAGATGCCGGCGGTTCGGATCGGCCAGCCATTACATCCGGTTTCGTCTCGAGGCCCTCCTCCGCTGGATCGAGTCTCGCGAAGGCTGCGAGATAACGCGGAGGCGGTGATGTTCGGGCCCGGTCCTGCCGTCGACTGGACGCCGTAGGATGGCCTGGACAGGCGGAAGCTCCCGGATGGTCGTCCGGGAGTTCCGGGGACATCGCTCCGGCGGCGCACAAACGCCCCGGAACCTGGCATCAGGAGGATCGATCCCGATGCAAGCTAGGCTATTTGCAGGGCTCTGTCCAGCTCGTGACAGAGACCAGGGAAAACCGCGAAAGCACCGCGGTGTGGGTGCTGCGCTACCCGGCTGCCGAGCGGCAAGGACTCGCGCCAGACGCTGGGCCGCGCCTGGACCAAGACCAGCCGGCCGCCGGGAGGATTCCTCACCGAGACCCAGGCTCAGGCCATCGCCCAGCGGTTCGTGGAAGACCACGCCGACTCCGTCCCCGAGCACCGCCAGACCTTCGGATTGGCCTGCCAGGCCTTCCTCCGGCACTGCGAGCGAGAACGCGGGCTCCGGGCATCGACGCTCCACGACTATCGCCGGATCGCCGAGCGGCTGTGCGAACGATCCTGGCGGCGCGACGAGATCTGGCGCCACCGGCCGCTTGACAGCTTCACCGAGCAGGACGTCCTCGGCCTGCGCCGGGAGCTCGTGGCTGCTGGCCGCAGCGCCGACACCCTGAACCATTACCGCCGGATCATTCGGGGTGCTCTCGGAAACCCACGCCGCCTCGCCGGTCCTGGCCTGGGGATGGGCCGGTGCCAAGCCGGAGAGCGAAGGTCAGCTGCGCTTCTACACCCCCGACCAGGTCGCGGCGCTGAAGCGTCATGTCCACTCTGCTCTGGACGCGGCCATCTACACCCTGGCCACCGAGGCTGGCCCGAGGATGAGCGAGATCCGCGGGCTGAAGGTCCGCAACGTCGACTTCGATGTCGGCGTCGTGCGCCTTGAAGATGGATTCACGACCCGGGTGGCCACGCCGGCAACAAGGGCCGCCGGGTCCGCTCGCGTGCCCATCGAGCGGAACGTCCCGCACCGTCCTGTGGCCGTATTGCAAGGGAGGCCGGCCGACGCGCTCGTCTTCGAGCAGGAGCTCAAGCCGGTCAGCTGATTTCGCGGGAGCGGCCTTGACCGGCGGTTTCAGAACGCCGCCAGGCGAGCCGGTTCTGCCCGCGCTGCGGTTCCACGACCTGCGGCACTCGTTCGGGACCAGGCCATCCGCGCGTTCAACATCTACGAGGTCCAGCGGATGATGGGGCACCGGCACATCACGACCACTGAGCGCTACCTCCACTACGAGCCCGAATCCGGACGCCGCGGCCAAGCTCTCGGGGCTGTGGAGCGGCGAGGACAAGCCGGCAAAGTCGTGAAGATTCGACGTCTGGCGTGAGCGTTCGGGAGACTTTGGGAGACTTTGGGTTTTGGCCCCTTCGGCGCCCCCATGGCGTCTCCAAAACCATCGATTTGCAGCGCTTCATCGAAAGGCGACGACCGGAATCGAACCGGTGTAGACGGCTTTGCAGGCTCGCTGCGTAACCACTCCGCCACGTCGCCGCGGGGGTTAGCGTAGCGCCGGGGGCCGAGCCGCCGGGGCTGCTGGCACAGCGTTGGCGCGAGCCCCGCGGCCGTCGGCGTCGGGCCGCGCCGGTCGGCAGACGATAGCCGCGCGGAGCAGAACGCCGTCGCCGAAGGGATCGCGGACGAGCTGACCGCCGGCCTCGCGCTCGATGTCAAGCCCGGACTCTCGGACGCGGCCCAGGACACTGTTCGAGCTTCCTCGGCGTCGGCAGCACGACCTCGAAAGCTGCGCAGCCCGGCGGTCCCCGGCGGAGCGGGGAGACCGGCGCTGTGCCAGGTGTTCAGACCGAGGTGATGGTGATAGCCACCGGCGGACACGAACAGTGCGCCGGGTAGGCGCGGACCGTGACCTAAAGCCCAGCACGCCGACGTAGAACTCCTCCGCTTGTCCAGGTCGGAGACCTTGAGATGGACGTGGCCCACGTGGTGCCAGCTGGGCCTCGGCTCCACGCGGTCGGCATCGCCGAGCTCAGTCAGCAGGTCGTCCAGGTCCAGCGGCAGGGTGGCCATGGCGAGGTTTCCGTCGCGCTGTGGCCACTCGTGGCGGGGGCGATCGCGGTAGATCTCGATCCCGTTGCCGTCGGGTCGGACAGGTATAGAGCTTCGCTCACCAGGTGATCGATGCTCCGGCCAGAGACCACTTGTTGGCCGCCAGTCGGGCCAGCGCTGTAGCGAGCTCCTTGCGACCGGCAGCAGCACCGCTAGGTGGAAGAGCCCGGGAGCGCGGGAGTCACGGACCGGCGCGCCGCTGTCGCCGCGCAGCTCGATCAGCGTCGGGCCGTCCGCGGCGCGCAGCAGGATCCGGCCGTCGTCCCCAGCCACCGACCTCAACCCGAGCACTTGCTCGTAGAACGTCGCCACGGGCGAGAGATCAGAGACGGTAAGCGACACTGCGCCGACGTGCGTGTCCGGATGGATCACCCCGGCAGCCGCTGGCGCAGACGTCGACTCGGCGGGGGTGGGGGAGAGGCTCACGGTTCCGGGCGCGTCTACTGCGCGGTGCATGATCCTCCCTCCTGGGCTCCGGGGAGGCGGCCGAGCAGCCCGGCCAGCTGAGCAATCTCGCGCTCGCTGAAGTGCTCCAGAAAGAGCCGGCGAATGCTGACCACGTAGAACAGCCCGCCTCGCGCAACTTTGCCTCGCCCCGGTCAGTGAGCTGGGCGTAGGACACGCGGGCGTCCTCGAAGCAGGCGATTCGCTCAACGAATCCGCCGGCCACAAGCCCATCCACGAGCCGGGTCACGCCGGACCGGGTCAGCATCGTCCGGGTAGCCAGGGCGGACATGGCGAGCCGCCTATCCGACTCCTGATGGAGGTAGAGGAGCACCTCGTAGTCGCGGGTGGTGATCCCCTGCTCGGCCACCAGGTCGGCGTCCAGGGCCCGCATGATGGAGGCATGGCTCTTGAGATACGCCCGCCACGCCTCCAGAGAGGTTCCCTCAAGCTGGGTTGTCGTCGTGGTCGCCATCACGCCAAGTATAGTTGATGAGTCAACGGTTCGGACACGGCGGGCGCGAGTGATGAGTCAGCGGTTCGGACACGGCGGGCAGCGATACAAGCGCCAGACGATTCGGCCCTATGCACCGCCTGGGACACGCCACGGAAGGGTAGCCTCCGACCATGCGGGAGATCAGCCCCGGCCTGTGGCACTGGACAGCTCCACACGATCGGATCGGCGTTGAAGTCAGTTCGTACTACCTCGAACGCGAGCGGGTTGCGCTCGACCCCATGATCCCCCCGCAGGGCCTCGAGTGGTTTGAGCAGCACGGTTCGCCGGAGCACGTTCTGATGACCAATCGGCACCATGACCGGCACGCCTGGCAGTTCCGCGACGCCTTCGACTGCACCGTGCACTGTGTCCGCAACGGCCTGTACGAGGTCCAGGACCGAGGACCGATTGAGCCGTTCGACTTCGGCGACACGCTCCGCGGCAACGCAATCGTGTACGAGGTCGGCGTGATCTGCCCGGACGAGACCGCCCTCCACCTACCCGACCACCGGGCCCTGGCCTGCGCCGATGGGGTCGTGCACTATGCGGACGTGCTCGGCTTCGTCCCGACCAGTACATCGACGATCCTGGCGCACGAGGCAGGACTTCGCGAGGCCTACCACGGCCTGCTGGGCCTGGATTTCGATCTGTTGCTCCTGGCCCACGGCCGCCCGGTGCTGAGCGGGGCCAAGGACGCGCTGAGGCGGTTCGTCGAGGCCCGCTGAGCACGCGCGCTGAGCGGCGGCGCCGGGCTAAAAGCGGCCCTAAAACCTTCCCGTCACGGGGAAGGATCGGCCTCGGGTGAAGTCCTGGCGTGTAGAGCTCCGAGCGCTGAACACGTCCCCTGCCCGCCAGAGAAAGGTGTGCCGTGACCAGATTTGCCGGCAAGTTGATCGCCGGGTCCTCGACCCTGGCGATCGCCCTGACCGTATTGGCGTTTCCCGCTGCGGCGAGTCAGAACGCCTTCATCGCCCAGTTCCACAAGATCACAACGCTCGCCCCGACCGCGCCGTCAAAGGGCTCGGCCAAGGGAGACGTCAATCCCTACGGCGTCGCCGTCGTCCCCCGACGGCGGGCAAGCTCGTCAAGGGCGACGTGTTGGTGAGCAATTTCAACAACCGCCAGAACGAGCAGGGGACCGGATCCAGCATCGTCGAAGTGTCCCGCGGGGGCCATGCGCGCGTGTTCGCGGTCGTCCCCCGCCCGACCAGCACGAAGGCCGTCGGCCTGACGACGGCCCTCGTCGCCCTGAAGAGCGGTTACGTCGTCGTGGGCAGTCTGCCCGCTCCGGGCGGCCAGTCCAGCGCCGCCCGCGCCGGCGTGCTGACGATCCTCAACTCCCACGGCCGTGTCGTCAAGAAGATCTCCGGCGGCGACATCAACGGCCCGTGGGACATGACGGCTGTCGACCATGGCAAGCACGCGGTCCTGTTCGTGACCAATGTGCTCAACGGGACGGTGGCGGCCAAGGGCAAGCACGTCAACCGCGGGACCGTGGTGAGGGTCAGCCTCCTGATTGCGGGCGGCCACGCTCCCAAGGTGACATCGAACCAGGTCATCGCCACCGGGTTCACTGAGCACACCGATCCCAATGCGCTGGTCGTCGGGCCGACCGGAGTGGGCCTGTCGGGAGGGACGCTGTACGTGGCCGACTCGGCTAACAACCGGATCGCGGCCGTCCCGCACGCCCTGACCCGCACCTCCAAGCTCGGCCACGGCGCCGACACGCTGACGAAGGGCGGGAAGCTGAACGATCCGCTCGGCCTGACAATCGCCCCGGACGGCGCTGTGATCACGGCAAATGGGGCCGATGGCAGGATCGTGGAGACGACCCCCGGCGGAGCTCGTCCGGTCGCCAGGACGCTGGTGCCGAACGGCGCCGGAGACCTCTTCGGCCTGGCCGTCGTCCCCGGCGGCAAGGGCCTGTACTTCGTGGATGACGCCGGGAGCGGGCCGGCGGCCAACTCGCTCGGGCTGCTGCACTGACACTCCCACCAACGTCGGGTCGGTCGGTCGGGCGCCCGCCCGCCCGACCGGCCCGCGCGGCGGTCCTGAGATGATTGCCGGGATTCCGGCATGGTCATCGCGGCGGTCATCTTCGATCTGGACGGCGTTCTGGTGGACTCCGAGGGAGCCTGGAACGCCGCCCGGGAAGAGGTCGCCCGCCAGCACGGCGGCCGGTGGCCGGAGGACACCCCGCGGATACTGATGGGCATGAGCTCCATCGAGTGGTCGGCATATCTGCGCGAGGAACTCGGCGTGACGCTGGCTCCCCAGGAGATCTCGGACCTGGTGGTGTCCCGTTTGGAGGCTCTATACCGTCGCCATCTCCCGCTACTTCCCGGGGCCCGTGAGGTCGTGACGAGCCTGGCTTCGTGGAGGCCCCTCGCCCTGGCCTCGTCGGCCAACCAGTCGGTGATCGAGCTCGTGCTTGACCTGGCCGGCTTCAGGGGTTGCTTCGCGGCCACTGTCTCCTCAGAGGAGGTGCCGCGGGGCAAGCCAGCGCCCGACGTGTACCTGGAGGCCGCCCGCCGGCTCGAGGCCCCGCCCGAGCGGTGCGTGGCCGTTGAGGACTCGAGCAACGGCCTGCGGAGCGCCGCTGCGGCGGGAATGATCGTGGTGGCCGTCCCGAACCGGGAGTTCCCGCCGAGTGACGACGCGCTCGCCGTGGCCGACATCGTGTTGGACGAGCTGACCGAGCTCTCGCCGGACCGACTCGAGCCGATCGCCCGGACCGAGGGGAACCGTTGAGCGCCTCGTCCGAGCAGATGCCCGAGGCTCTGAGCTCGCGACGGATCGGCAAACGGCTGCTCCAGATCGCGGCGGTGGTATTGGCGGTGGCCCTGATCGTCCGGTTGGGACCGGGGCTGGGAACCGTGCGCGAGCGCATCTCGCACGCGGCGATCGGCTGGCTGGGGGTTGGGGTGGCCTTGGAGGTTCTGTCGGCGCTGTCCTACGTCGTCGTCTTCCGGGCGGTGTTCTGCCGCCGCATGAGCTGGAGGCTCAGCTACCAGATCGGAATGGCCGAGCAGGCAGCGAACTCGGTCCTGTCGGTGAGTGGGGCCGGCGGCCTGGCTCTGGGTGCGTGGGCGCTTCGCCGCGGCGGGATGAGCGTTGAGTTCATCGGCCGGCGGACCGTGGCGTTCTTCTTTCTGACCAGCCTGGCGAACGTCGGAGGGGTGATCCTGTTCGCGCTCCTATACCTGGTGGGGGTCCTGCCGCACGATCGCAACGCCGCGCTGACCTACGGATTCGGGGGCGGCCCTAGTGGGGGTGGCGCTCGTCGTGGCGCTCCCACGGCTCCTGGCTCGAGCCGGAGACGAGCCACCGACCAAGGAGGGCTCGGGCCGGGTCGCCGGCGCGCTTCATTTCGTGCGCTACTCGCTGGGCCTGGGGATCCGAGACGCCGGCACTCTCCTCGCCCAGCGGTCGGCCGGCGTTGTAGTCGGCTCGGTTGGGACGATGGCCTTTGACATCGCGGTGCTCGGCGTGTGTTTCAAAGGCTTCGGGTACTCGCCGTCGCTGGGAGTGCTGGTGATGGGCTACCTGATCGGGCAGTTGGGAGGCAACGTCCCACTTCCAGCGGGTATCGGCGGCCTCGACGGGGGCCTGATCGGCGCGTTCGCGCTGTATCACCAGCCGCTGGCGTCGACAACAGCCGCGGTCCTGATCTATCACGCGATCGCGATCTGGGTGCCGGCGCTCCTGGGCAGCGTGGCCTTCGTCCAGCTCCGGCGGACGCTGGTGCGCGAGGAGAAGCCGGCCGAGATCTGCATGCCCCTCGCCGAGCCGATCAAGGTCGCCCTGCCCGCATCGGCCGAACGCTCGGTGGCCTGAGTCGGCTCCGGTGTCAACACCCCCTGGACAGCCGAGCGAGTGGGCGATACTGGGCTCGAACCAGTGACCTCCGCCTTGTCGAGACGGAATCGCGTGGTCAGGACGTGACAGGGCAGGTCAAGCAAAGCACATAGATGCAGGGGATTCCAAGGGTCGGCCTGGCCTGCGATTGCAGCGTGAAACGGCTGATTTCGATCCTGAGGGACGCACTGAGGACGCAACCTTGGCGGGTGCATCAGCAGCCGGTCGCGTGATCCAGTGCGCGACAGACCTCGGCTAGCCTCCCGGCGCTGAGCGTGGTGATGAGGGCGCCGAGGTAGCCCTTCGGAAGTGAGGCGACGTGGTCGGCGTTCAGAACGCAGGCCCGAGACATGCCGTCCGCCGGTCCGAGCTCGACCTCGGTCGTCAGTCCTCGGATGTTCGTGGTCGCGAGCACGACGAATACCTCGTTCAGATGGTCAATCGCCTCGTTGCGGGTCAGCACGAGGGCGGGTCGCCTCGGCCAATCAGGATGTTCCGCCCAGCGGACGTCGCCGCGCCTCACCAGGGCTCGTGCCCGGCGGCCTGCTCCTCCTTCGCCAGCCGCCGCATCGTCTCCGCGCTACTCACCTCATGCAGCTTGGAGAGGTCGCCCGATTCGTCGACGGCGTTGTCGTTCTCAGCCGCACGGAGAGCGCGCTCAGCCTGCTCCTCGCTCCAGTGAGGTGCGCGTTGTAGGAGCTTTTCCTTCGCGGTCACGGCAAGAGGGAGCGTACAGCGCAGGTCATGACGTCGAACGCAGGCACGGCGGAGTTGCGGGGACGAGAGCGGGTTCTGCTCGCCGCGCTTAGCGGGGCAGTCGTTGACGCGCAGGAGATGCGCGCGCTACCGCGATAGCAGGGCTCGGTGTAACGGCTGTGATCGCGCGACAGTTAGCAGCAGGCGCAGCTGTCCCCGTGCCAGGCCTCGCGGGCTTCGCGGAGCGCGACCGCCCCGATCAGTAGCGCGACGATCGGATCTGCCCACCACCAGCCCACAATGGCGTTGGCGAGCAAACCGATCAGCAGCCCGGCTGAGAGGTATGCGCAGAGAATTGTCTGGCGGGACTCACTGGTGGCGGCCGACGATTCCAGCGCGGCCGCGACCCGCCGTTTCGCCACAGCGAGGGGTGGCATTACGGCCAGGGTGACGGCTGCGAGCCCGACGCCGACCCAGCTTGTGGCCGGGTGATGGCCGCTAACGAGATCGTGACCCGCCTCGAGCGTGACGTACGCCGCGAGCAGCACGAACGAGGCGGCGATCAGCCGCTGCGCGCGGCGCTCCGAGTAGCCCGCACTCGCGCGCCCGCCCGTGACCAGCCACAGCACAACGAGGCCGGCGCCCACCTCGATCACGCTGTCAGCGCCGAACCCGATCAGGGCGACTGACCCCGCGACCCATCCGGCGCCGATCGCAACAGCCGCTTCCAGCACATGCCAGCCCAGACCCAGGAACGTGAGCGTTCGTGCCCTGCGCGCGAGTGCCCGACGCTGCGCCCGATCGTGGGGACCGGTCGTGGGGACCGGTCGTGGGGACCGGTCGTGGCAACCGGCGGGAGGGTCGGCAGGGGCGTCCCGGTGCTCATCCTTGAACGGTAGCCCGCGTAGCGCGCTCCTGTGCGCGCATTCCGAGACCCCCGACGGCACGAACAAGATGCGCGTCCGGTGAGGAAGCAAGGCGCGGGCGAAGCGGAGGTCTGCCGCGAACGCGCGGCGCTCATTGGTGCATACACCACCGCATCTGAGACAGCGGGCTCTGGTGGGTGGTCGAGTCGGTAGCCGAGCGGTCTGGTTCGCTCGTCGGTGTGAGCTCGAGCCTCGGTCCCGGCTGCTCGGCTAGTTGGTGGTGATCCTGTACCTGCGAGTAGCCATTGCCCTGCCGTTGTTGGGCCCGGCATCGAGCTCGTTCACGTAGGCGCAGATGTGATTCCTGCCGGTATGCGTTCCGGCGTGCGCGGTCTGGGTATCGACGAACGCCCCGGTGTACGGCCAACTCGAATACGTCACCCGGGCGCCACCCCCGGCAGCGTCGACGAAGTAAGAATCACCTGGCTTGTAGCTTGGGTGCTGTCCTTCGCTTTGTGCAGTGGGAGCGCACGGTTGTGGATCGAGCCAGACGTTGACGACCGAGCGGTGCGGGGCGTTGCCCGTGACGCGAACGGT
This sequence comes from uncultured Solirubrobacterales bacterium, assembly GCA_963705785.1. Taxonomy (GTDB): domain Bacteria; phylum Actinomycetota; class Thermoleophilia; order Solirubrobacterales; family Solirubrobacteraceae; genus Palsa-465. The sequence continues at coordinate 44,680 of CAVPKV010000020.1, forward strand.
GAAAGTGTGGCCTGACTTGGTCCGCCGGTCGGCCGAGATGTTCACGTTGTAGCCGGTGACGGCGATCGCCGCGCCGGCCAGCATCAGCAATACGGCGCATCCCCCGCCTACGACTCGGAGCGCTGGATGAATGATCCTGTTGCGCGACGTCACGTTACCCCCTAGCTGGTGCCGAGGTAGAAATTGCCATCGCCGCTGGCGAGGGCGCACCAATGCTTTGAGACGCACGAGGGCGACTCGAGCCCAACCCGCTCGCTAGGTGGATGGTCAACCCGGGTCGTGGTCACAGTCCGGAACGAGCGGGTTGGAAAGTAGACGGTGCCGTCGGAGGTCGTACTCACGCAGAACCCCTTGGGGGCGCAGGCACTGCTCTCGAAGACCTGATTGCGTGTCTGTGCCACGGTGTCTCGCCAAGCACCTGGACTCTTGTCGATGTTCCCAGTTGGGTCTGAGGCGAGTAACAGATAACCCTGGCCGAAACCGATTGCGCCCATCACGCAGTACGTGGTCGAGGAGCAGGCAGCGGCGCCGAGTTCCTCGGTGGCGCCAGGCCTCCCGAACACATGGACGCTCCGCCACGCCTTCGCACCGCCGGCGGGTTTCGTCGAGCTGACCACATCACCGCGATCGTCCCCGAGGATGCACAGATGCGGACTCGTGCAGGCTACGGTCGACACCGGCCGACGCAGTCGCGCGGGCTGCCACTTCTGGCCTCCGCCACCGGGATCGCTGGTGGCGACAATCGTGCGCGACCCGACGGCGATCGCCACGCAGAGAGTCGAGGAAGCGCACGAGAGCTGCGGTTCGCGCCCTAACGACGTGGACCCGACCGGAATGCGGGCATGGATCAGCTTCCAGGTACTCGGGCCTCCCGCGGGATCGGACGAGACCACCACATCGCCCTCTTGCGACGCGGCTGCACAGAAGCTTGTCGACGGACACGACACACTCGTGATCTGTGGCGCCAGCGATCCCTTGACCGGGGGCGTAAACCGAGTTGCCACGTATTGGCTCCGCCCTCCGGATTCGTCGAGACGAGCAGCCCATCGCCACTCCCGGCAACGCACAGCTGCCTGGAGGGACACTGGAGCCCCGGAAGCCCCTGGTGGCCGACGTCAACAGGGGCCGACCAACTCAAAGGTCCGTGACCCGCGGCGCGGGCAGCACCCACCGATAGACCGACACCCATCAGCACAACGGCAACCACGCGGAACCCCGACGATGCCACCCCTCATCCCACTCCCATGCTTGTAGCCCGACGGCAATGTATCCCTCAAATACCGCGCAATGCGGAAAGCAGGTCCGAGGGCCGAGGGTGCTCGGGAGTCTCGCAACTCGCCAGTTGCGCAACCCGCGCGTGGCGAGATGCGACCGTCATGCCATCGAAATGCCGGGCATGTCGGCAAAGCAGATCTAGCCGACTTGGTCATGGGGGGGCCCGTAGGCAGGCCCGGGGCTTGCAAATTGCGCTGGTCTGGTTCGTTGGGTAGCTGGCAGGCGGATGAAGTCCGACGAGAGCAACAGCCAGAGCGGTGGGTGCGGTGGGACGGGTCGGCGAATCGCGGGCCTGGCGGGGCTTGTGGCCGCGATGGCGGCGCTCGCGCCGGCTCCGGCATGGCGGGGGGTGACCGGGCCGTTGCGTCCTACGTGGACCCGTTCGTGGGGACCACTGGTGGCGGCAACACCTTCCCGGGACCCGTGCTCCCCGGCGGGATGATCCAGCTTGGGCCTGACACGGTCGCCTCCTCCAGCTACCCGACCGGCTCATCGCAGCCGAGCGGCTATGACTACGGAGCCTCTGAGCTGCGCGGTTTCAGTCTCGATCGCATGAGCGGCGCGGGCTGCGCGGAGTTCGGGGATGTGCCGATCACACCGACGACGGCCTCAATCACCAAATCGCCCGTGAGCGACCCGACCTCGGGAAACCTCGATAGCTCGTACTTCCTTGGCTTCTCGCATCGTCACGAGCGGGCCAGCCCCGGGTCTTACGCAGTCACGCTTAATCCCGCTTCAGGACCGGGGCCCGTCGCAGCACGCCTGACAACCGCGACGAGATCCGCGATGGCGCTGTTTGACTTCCCGGCCCGAGCGGCTACCTCAAGCGTGATCTTGAATGCCGCCGGAAGCGTGACCGGGAACCACGCGGCGAGCGTCCGGATCGACCCGGCTCGTGGGCTCATCACCGGCTCGAGTACGAGCGGCGGCTTCTGCGCTTCGCCTGACCACTACACCGTCTACTTCGCGGCCCAGTTTGATCGACCGTTCAGCGCCTATGGAACCTGGCGGCGGCAATCGCTCTACCCGGGATCGACCGCTAACAGCGATACGGGCATCGATCAGCCGGTCAGCGGCTACCTGTTGGGGCATGACCCGCGCGCCCAGACGGGTGCGTACGTCAGCTTCAACACGCGGCGGATCCACGTGGTCGGCCTGAAGGTCGCGATCTCGTACGTGAGCGTCGCCGGCGCCGAGAAAACCTCCGCGCCGAAATCGGAAAGCTCGGCTTTGACCAGATCAGGGCCCGCGCGGTTGCCGAATGGAGCCGTGCGCTGAGCTCGTCGACGTGCATGGCGGAACGCTCGAGCAGCGTCGCCGGTTCTACACGGCGCTCTATCAGGCACTGATCGAGCCGAGCACGTTCAGCGACGTGAATGGCCACTACATCGGGATGGACGGCCGCATCCACGTTGCCTCCGGCCACGCGCAGTACGCCGACTTCTCCGGCTGGGACATCTACAGGACCCAGATCCCGTTGTTATCGATACTGCGCCCGACGGAGGCGGAGGGTATCGCCAGGTCGCTCATCGCCGACGCTCAGCAGAGCGGGTGGTTGCCGAAGTGGTCGGTGGCCAATTTCCAGACTGCGGTCATGAATGGCGACTCCGCCGACCCGATCCTGGCCGAGATCTACGCGTTTGGGGCCAGGCGCTTCGACGCTCGCGAGGCGCTGGCGGAGATGATCCATGGCGCGACCAGCGCCGGACGCAGTGCCAACGACTGCTATGTCGAACGCCAGCAGCTCGGCTGGTACGAGCGGCTGGGGTACATCCCGCACGAGTACGACGGTGGGATCACGGCTGTCGCAGAGGCCAATGGGATGTGTACGCTCGGCTTCTCTTCGACCGAGGACCAGGGCGCGACGGCGATGCTCTACGGCGAGGCGGCGGCGACGCTTGAGTACACCACCGATGACTTCGCGCTCTCACGGATGGCGGCGATGCTTGGAGACGCTCCGGGCTGTCGCGAGTTCCTGCACCGCTCCGGTGACTGGCGAACGCTGTGGAACGGCTCCGCCCGGTATCTCGAGCCGCGGTACGCAGACGGTTCGTGGGTGCCGCACTACGACCCCAACTCAAATGACCCGTACTCGGCGACAAGCGGCTTCACCGAGGGCGACTCCGCGCAATACACATGGATGATCCCGTTCGACTACGCGCAGCTGGTGTCGCTGATGGGCGGAACGGCCACGGCCGGGCACCGGCTGGATCGCTTCTTCACGGAGCTGAACTCGGGCACAACAGGGCCGTACGCTTATCTCGGCAACGAGCCCACGCTTGAGACACCCTGGATCTATGACTGGCTGGGCGCGCCGTATAAGACTCAGCGGGTGATGCGTCGCGCGCTCCTGAGTCTGTATCCGGAGACCCCGGCCGGACTCCCTGGCAACGACGACCTCGGAACGATGTCCTCGTGGTACGTCCTGGGCGCACTGGGCTTCTACCCCGAGATTCCTGGGAGCGACGTGCTCGCGTTGAGCGCTCCGCTGTTCCCGGAGGCTACGGTGCATCTGCCACACGGGATTCTGACCCTGCAAGGATCCGGTGCTCCGACGGCCAGCTACATCCACGGCCTGACGGTGAACGGCCGACCGTCCGGTCCCTGGCTGCGCTTTGCCTCGCTCGCCCGCGGCGGGGCACTGCGTTTCGAGCTCGGGCATGCTCCTGACGTCAGGTGGGGGGCACCCCGGGCAGTGGCGCCACCGTCGTATGCGCGCGATCAGGTCTCAAGCTGTCGCGGCTGACTGCGCCTGATCAGCCCACGGGGACGACGTCGACGAGCCGGTCCGGGACGTTTCGCAAGCCGCCCGAACGCCACACATCGAGACTCCCCGGGACCCTGAGGTCCGCGCAACTCGAGACTCGGGACAGAGCCGGGTGAGGTCCCGCGGGGTGAGCGAAGCGGGACCGCCAGACCTTCGCCGCTGTTCGGCGATCAGCGGTCAGCCGGTTGGGTTACAGCGGGTGATGCTCGGTCCCGGCGAGCGGGTTGGGTTCGGTATAACTCGCGCTGTGCCGGCGTTGGAGCCCGTCGATGAGAGCTACTTTGATCTCGCTCCGCAGCGCTTCTCGCGCAGTTGGTCGATCGCGAGGCCCGCTGAGGAGGTGTGGGCGGAGCTGGTTAGCGAGCGACCGCTGCATTGGTGCCGAGGGCTCCGCATCTGCTGGACTTCCCCGCGACCGTTCGGCGTGGGAACCACGCGTAGAGCGAAGGCAATGGGCGGGCTGTCGGTCGGCGATGCGTACTTCTTTATCTGGGAGGAGGGCCGTCGCAAGGCGTTCTATTTCACCCGATACAACCTCCCTGTGTTCACCAGCTTTGCTGAGGACTACCTTGTTGAGCCCGAAGGGACCGACCGCTGCCGCTTCACGTGGAGGATCGCGCTGACACCCCGCCCGGTCGGCCGCGGCCCGCTCAACAAGGTCCTATTTGACTCCGCCTTCCGCGCTACCGGACGCTACTTCAACGCTGCGTGATCCCCTGGCTGGCGGGCGATAGCCAGCCTTAGGTCGAAGAGGATCCGCGCCGCGCTGCCGCGATGGGCCTTTCGTGGGCCAAGGCCGGCTCGTTGTGGCGTCGAGGGCCCTGAATTAGGATCTAGTTCCGATGGAGATCCCGCCCGAGGTTCGCTATGTGGTCCGGGAGGGGAAGAACATCGCCTACCAGCGGTTCGGTTCGGGCGACCGGCGGCTGGTCATGATCCCGACGAGCGCCGGGAACCTGGACCTGTGGTGGACCGACGCCGCGATGAGCGACGTGCTTGTGCGCATCGCAGAACGCTGGGATTGCGTGATGTATGACCAGCTCGGATTTGGGCTGTCTGATCCGGTCGACCATGTCCCGACGATCGAGGAGCGCGCCGCTGACCTGGCCGCGGTGATGGACGCGGCCGGGTTTGCCAGCGCGACGCTCGACACCAGCTATGACGCGAGCCTGGGTACGGTGCTGTTCGCGGCACAGCAGCCCGAGCGGGTCGACGCGCTGCTGTTGTTGGCGCCGTTCGCTCAGGGCTGGCTGTCCGCACCGATCGAGGAGCTCGTCGGCTGGGAGGACGCCGAGCAGGTCGCAGCCTACGAACGTGAGTGGGACCACGCCTATGAGCACTGGGGGCGGGGCGAGTCGCTGCGGATGACGATGCCGGGACTGGCTACGCCGCGGAACAAGCGCGCGTGGGGGATGCTCGAGCGGGCGTGTGCCAGCCGGGCGATGGTCCGCACCCAGCAGGCGATCTCGAGCAGCGCCGATGTGCGGGACGTCCTGCCGTCTGTGCGGGCGCCCGCGTTGGTGCTGCGGCCAGCCGGGCAACCCTCTCCCCGCTGCCGCCATGCGCTATGTGGCCGAGCTACTACCCAACGCGAAATACGAGGAACTCCCGGAGACCGAGAGCATGAGCGAGTTCTTCTCCACCTATTTCCGGCGGTGTGAGGAGTTCATCTTCGGCGCGACGAGTGACGTGAGCCCTGATCGGGCGCTGATGACCGTGCTGTTCACCGACATCGTCGGCTCGACCGAGCAGGCCGCGCTGCTCGGTGATGCGCGCTGGCGCGAGGTCTTGGTATCGCACGAGCGGATGCTGCGGCGCGAGGTCGAAGGCGTCGGCGGCCGACTGGTGAAGCTGATCGGGGACGGCTCCCTGAGCACGTTCGACGGTCCGGCTCGCGCGATCCGCTGCGCCGAGCGGATCTGCGCCGCCGCCGCCGAGGAGCTTGACCTCAGAGTTCGTGCTGGGATACACACGGGCGAGTGCGAGGTGATCGACGACGACATCGCCGGGATGGCAGTGCACATCGCAGCACGCGTCAGCGCACAGGCCGGCCCAGGTGAGGTGCTCGTGTCCCGAACGGTCCGCGATCTCGTGACCGGCTCGGGCATCGCTCTGCAGTCCCGAGGGCAGCGCGATCTTAAAGGCGTGGAAGGCTCGTGGGAGCTGTTCGCCGTCGGCAATGAGACGGCGCCGCTGCCGGCACCTAACCAGACACGCCAGCTGCGCGCCAGCGACCGCGTCGTGCTGCTCGCGGCCAGGCGGGCGCCGGGCCTATTGCGTGCCGCCAGCCGGATCGGCACGCGGCATGACCGCCGCGAGCCCGAGAAGCTCGCACCAAGCTGAAACCAAGTCCCGGCGAGCCACACGCGGGGAGCCTGCTTCTCGCCAAAGGTGCTCATCTCCGCGCGGGCGACGGTCCCGACGCCCTGACCGTCGCGACAGCGGCCCTGCTTTGCCGTGGTTGCGAGAGTCGTCGAAGTGCTTGCTGGCAACCGATCCGCGGCAGCTTGCAAGCGCACGACGCTGTCGCTCCTCTGGCCCAGCAGCACACCGGCGCCGACTCCTTCTTGCTGCTGCTGCGCAGCGTTTGCGGCGATCCTCGGCACCCCCGTTCACGATGACCAAGCGCAAGCGAGGGTCCGTGTGATCAACGGCATTGCACGCCCAGGCGTTCAGGCGCCGCCGAAGGCGTCGGCGATGGCCGCCGCCCAGCCCCGTACAGATCGATGACAGTGGACGGTGCGGGCCATTCTCCGGCCTGTAGTCGTTTGAGCGCTTCGCCGCCGCGCCGGCGTGCGTGCGTGCGCGACCAGTCATAGGAGGACGGCGCAGCGCCGTAGCGCGCTCGCCATGCGCGCATCGCTTCGCGAACCCGCTCCCGTGTCCATTGCGGCGCGATCGCGCCGGGATGGCAGCGTTTGCAATACGCGTAGGCGTCGCCCTTGCCGTTCCGTGGCGCGGTGGGCGCCCCGCAGCCGCGACACACTCCCCGGTAGCGCGCCTTGACCACGCGTGCCTTATCGCCAGTTGGATCGTAGAGATACGCCTTGATGGTCGCTTGTGCGCGTCCCAGCCGACGAGCGATCTCCGCGATCGACAGACCCTCCTGGTCGCGGTAGTGGCGGGCGAGTTGCGCCGCGCGGCGCCGTTCCGCAACACGGTCGAGCATCAGGACCCCGAACCAATCCGGAGGTGCTGGACAGTCCGCTCAAGTGTCGTTAGCGCGCGATCCGTAGGCTCTTTGTTAGCATCAGATGGGTCGTAGAAGTAGGCCTTCACGGTCGCTGTCGAGCGGCCGAGACGGTCCGCAATCTCAGCGATCGAGAGCCCCTCCGCCTCGCGGAAGTGGCGAGCGAGTGCGACGGCACGACGGCGCTCGGCGACGCGATCGGCGACGGCCACGGGGTTCGGCACCACACGGGCGAACTTAGCGACGCCGGGTGGCGTTTTCGGCAAGCCTCCCCTTGCCCCGTGGCCGTCAAATTCCGCCCGAGAACGCGCCCGTCCGCTGTCGGGCTGAAGTACCGCTCGCGCGGGAGAGCGGGCGCCCGCCAATCGCGTCCCAGGTGGCCGCGTTCGTTCCAAAGCAGCCATCCCTGGGGATCGAGCCGGCCTTCCGCTTCGTCCGAGCCGGCCCGCACGCGCTTGTCGGAATCGCACAAGTCGAGACCGAGCCCGGCGACCGACCGCATCCGAACTTTGCGGGTCTCCGGGTCTGACCGGTAACACCTGTCGCCCGTGCCCTGGTTTTATGAAAACGCGCAACTCCTGATCGACTCTGTCGGCGACAGCCCGGCCAACGACGCGGTGCGCCTCGCAGTTGGCGAAAGGGAGGGCGGCTGGAGGCGTCCGTTTGCGTGCGTGCGCGCCGTGCTGCGAGCGCGAAGCAGGGCGCGCGACCAGGCCAATCTGAGGCTGACCCGCCCCTGCTCCCGCGAATTTGCAGGTCTTCGACATCGTCGGCCCCGAGGACGAGCAGATCGACCACCTGGCGAGACGCGCTGGTGGCGATTTGCGGGCGCGCCCGTGACCCGGGTAGCAGCCCTGCAATCGTGCTCGCGCGGGTACGGGATCCCGTCCGACTTCGTGACTGCCTGTGTCCGATAGCAGTCGGTGCGACGCCGCCCGCGTCGCTGCTGCTCTCGTGCTGTGACATGCGAGTGTCTGGCGCCCGAGACGGGTGGTCGAGCCGGCTACCCGGTGAATCCCTTTCCGTGGTGACCGGAAGCGTGCGACGGCTTGGCCTTGTGGGGTTTGTGATGGCGTTTGCGGTGCGGTTTGCGCGTGCTCGTGTGCTTGGGAGCGGCGGGGCAGCTCGCTGTGACGTAGCACTTCAGCGGCGGCTCCTGTGTGACCTGTGGCTCCTGCTGGGCGCGGTTGACGAAGAGCGCGTTATACGCGTAAGCGGTGTAGAGGGGGGTCTCGCTGGCGGACACGTATGGGTTGCTGACCTCGGTACAGACGTCGCGGTTGATGCGAATTGGGTCTGCGGGCCCGTTGTGGGTGAGCGCGTCGATCACGATCGCGTACGCGACCGGGTCGTAGTAGTAGGCGAGGTGGTCGGCAGCGTTTGCGGGGCAGATGTCCTGGGTGGCGATGTTGGCGATCTCGCCGCCGCCGTGCAGCGACGTCGACCCCGATGAATTCAGGTTGGGCTGCACGAACTGGCTCGTGTGCGAGTAGACGTTTGTGTATGCGATCCCCGGGAAGGTCTCCTGGCCCGAGTTCAGGGCCGCGGTGAACTGCGAGTTGTCGGCCTGCTGGTAGAGCGCCGGCACGCAATGGCCCGGACACATCGAGCTGTCGCAACTCTCGGCGGAACCACTGCCGGTGCAGGTGTAGTGCAGGACCACCGTCCCATGGTTGGGCGCCTCGAGGTCGATCAGCTTGCTGACCATCGGCCGGATGTCGGGCCAGAAGCGAAGCGCCCAGCGCGGCTCCGGGCCGCCTCCCTGGCTCCAGCCGATGATCTGCACCCGGCGGTGCGCCTCGGCGTGCATCGCGCGCACGGCGTAGACCACGTACTCGGCGCTGACCTGGATATCGATCGTCGTGTAGTCGGGGATCGTGACCGTGCAGTAGGGGATCCCCATCGCTGTCAGCGCGTCCTCGTAGGCGAAGAACGCCTCGTCCGGATTGGTCAGCGTCGGCGGCACGAACAGCACCGGCGCACGCCCAGCAGAAGTAAGACTGGCCGTGCAGCGCAAGCTCTGCGCCAGCCCGGCCGCCGGCACGCTGAGCGCCGGACCCGGCTGATCGACCGGGGCGTAACTGATCGCAGCGGCGCTCGCGGGGCAAGCGATCCCGATCGTGCAGGCGACACTCACGATTCCCAGCATGCGCTTGTACACGGCACTCCTCCCATCCGAGTCTGAGCTGATCACCGCCCCGCGGGCCTGGAATCCCGACCGAGCGAAATGATACGCTACCAGCAACGTAACAAGAGTGCAACATTTATACAGATGTAATGTCGACCGTCCTCGCCCGCCAACTCGCCAACGGCCCGCCCTCGAGATCAACCGCGCTCGACGCCTTCAAGCTCGCCAGGCGACAGTTCATCGCCGGCCAGCGGATCGAGATGCAGGCCCTCGCCGAACAACTCGGCGTCAGCCGCGTCACCCTGCACCGCTGGGTCGGATCCCGCGACCTGCTGCTCGGCGAGGTCCACTGGTCACTCGCCAAGCCCGCCTTCGACAACGCCCGCGCCCGCATCACCAGCCACGGCGGCCAGGCCGTTGCCGACACGATCGAGCTGTACCTGGCCGACGTCCTCGCTGCCCCATTCATGCATGCCTTCCTCGAACGCGAGGGCGAGATCGCACTGCGCATCCTCACGACCACACGCTCAAGCTTCCAGGCCAACATCGTCGCCCATGTCCGCGAGCTGATCAGCACCGAGATGGGCGACCCTCCGTCCCGCCCCGGACGCAAGCTCGACCTCGACCTCGACGACCTCGCCTATCTCGTGACCCGCATCGCCGAATCGTTCTTCTACATCGACATCATCGCCGGCGGCAAACCCGACCCCCACAAAGCCGGCCAAGC
>CAVPKV010000021.1:0-143578 GCA_963705785.1 uncultured Solirubrobacterales bacterium
TGCGTCTCCATGGAGTAAAGAAAGATGGCGCGTAGCTGGTTATCGAGGTCGCGGTGATAGGCGATCCACTTGGAATCCGGCGACCAGACCAGGCCAAAGTCGGCGCCGAAGCTGCCGTAGATCCCCTTGTCAATCAGGACCGGCTTGGGAGCGGGTGCGGAGCTGTCCGCCGGCACATCCAGAACCCAAATGTGCAAGTGCTTGTCGGCGTAGGCGATGTGCTTGGAATCGGGTGACCAGGTCGGGTTGTAGAAGAAGCTGGGCTCGGGGCCGAGATCGATCACCGTGGGCGGTTTGAATCCGGTCTGATCGCGGAGGTAGAGCTGGTATTCGCCGGAGGCGTCGGAGAAGTAGGCGATGGTCTTGCCGTCGGGACTCCAGGACGGGTTGCGCTCCGCGGTTCCCGAGGTGTTGGTCAGGTTACGGGTGTCACCTTTTTCGGCCGGCACGGTGAAGATTTCGCCGTGGGCCTCGAAGACGGCGCGGGCGCCGGTGGGGGAGATGGCGGCGTTCTGAATCTCATCGGGGGTGAGGGTGGCAAGATGCGGAGCGAGGGTGGGAAGTTCCCCATGGACGGTGATGGGAATGGTCTTGTCGTCGCCGGATGCGGTATCGACCACATGGATAGAGCCAAACTGTTCATAGACGAGGCCGCCGGGACCTCCCTGCACCGATCTTCAGGTCGTAGCCCTTGTTGGTCCCCACGGGAGAAACCTGTTTGGAAGCGGTGTCATAACGGAACAGCGAGACAGGCCCGTTGCGATCGGACAGGAAGTAGACGGAGTCGCCCATCCAGACGGGGCTGGAGTCGTTGGAGTTGTCGCGCGGGACTTTGACCAGATCGAGGGTCTTGAGATTGACGATCCAGATGGGAGTCGTTTGGCCGCCGACGTAGCGCTTCCAGGCCGGTCCCACTTGGTGATGGGCTGATAGGCGATCGACTGCCCGTCGGGGAAAAAGAGGCTTCAAAGCCGGAGGGCAGCGGAAGCGGTTCCGGCATGCCGGTACCGTCGGCGTGGACGAGGAACAGCTTGAGGAAGTGACGGTAGCTCACAGCGCCGCTCGCAATAAGGACGTCTTTGCCGTCACGGGACCAGCCCACGACGCCGCTGCCGGCAGGGTGCCAGGTGATGCGCCGCGGAACGCCGCCGGAGGACGGCACGATGTACACGTCGGCGTTCCCCTGAAATGCGCGGTGTAGGCGATCTCAGACCCGTCCGGGGAGAAGTACGGGCCGGCTTCGACGGCGCCGTTGGAGGTGAGCCGCTCGGCTTCGCCGCCCTGGCGGCTGACGGTCCAGATGTCGTCGGCGTAGCGAAAGGCGATCTTGTCCTGGCTGAGGGAAGGATTGCGCAGAAGCAGCGGTTGCCCCGAGGTGTCGTCTGGGCGGCCAGAAACGCCGGGCAGATGAGGGAAAGAACGTAGAGCATGGGGGCAAGCCGGAAGCGCGTGCGGATCATCGATCCTCCATAACGGTGGTGGGATTGGATTTGCCTTGATACCGAGGCGGAAAGTGAATGCCACTGTATGCTACGCCGGAGGCGCGTCGATGGTTCGGGAATTTTTACCCAGACTGCAGAGGATGCTTACTTGCGGCGGGCGCGCCAGAAGGAGCTGGCGCTTAGGTAGAGGAATACCAGCCAATGCCGCGGCGATCAGGAACCTCTGGTGGTCGGGGCCGTGCAGGAAGCTAGCGCGGGAACGCCAGGCATTCTGCCCGAATACCAGGACGAACAGAAAGAAGAAAACCCCGACGACTTCGAGGAAGAGGATACCGCCGAGGCGGTGGAAGGGGCGGACGAAGCCCCCGAGACCGCGGCCGAGGTTGCTGACGACGCGCCCGGCCTTGCGGCCATCGGCCCGGGTGACGATGGGACCGCGGGTCCCGGATACGATGACGGGCTGAGCCGCGGGTCCGGGGTGGTTGGCCTGGGCGCTGGCTGTCAGCCGCTGGCCGGCAACGCGGCCGGCTACACGCATCCCTATGCCCAAGGCCCGACCGATTTTCTGCGGTTTCATACCAATTATGATGGTAGCAGCGATGGTTACGGGCGTGCTTTGCACAGGAATTGGTGCTGGCGCAGTTGCCCTGCAGCCGCCATGGACGTAAGGTAAATAAATCTCATGCCGCTCCCAGCGTCTCTTCGAGCGCCGGCCGCCGCCCTGGAGGTATCTGTGACACCCCGCCTGCGCGAACTGATTCAACAACTCGGAGAGGCCATTCACGAGTCGGTCATTGAGAGCGAACAGATCGCCGGGGTGGTGCAGGATATCCGCAAGCATGGGTTTGACGTACTTCTTATGCTCGAGGCGACGATCGGGCTCAACGAGGTGACTGCGAAGGATGCGGCGGAAGAAGAGACCGGCAGCGAAGAGGGGCCCTTCACGCAGAACGATTTGCACTTTCTGAAGTCGTTGCGCATCTCGATCGAGGGCGACAACGACGAGGATGTGGAAGACGGCACGGAGTAGCCGTGCGCGAGAGTTGTCGAAGCGGGCTCCGAGCGGCGCCTATGACGGCCAAGCCATAAAATGACAGCCGTATTTCTTGCCAGAGTAATCGTGTCCGGGATTTCCGCCGGGCAGGGCGTGATGCCCATTTTCATCGACCTCAATCGGACCCATGCGACCAATCCGCTGTGGATGGGGCATGCGCGCTTTCACCTGGTGCAACAGGTCTTTTCTTTGCTACTTGCAGCTGTTGTGGAAGTCGGACTGCTTTGGTGGCCCGGCGGCGCCTTGGCAGCGCGTTTTTATTTGGCCGCGGGGCTGGCGGCGACTTCGCTGGCAGGGTTCCTGCTCGCAGTGCTGACACGGCGGCTGTACGGCGGCACGCTGCACGACCCCAACGGCATGAAGCCAGTGCGGATTCGAACCAGGCGCGGCGTCATTGAGGTCGACATCAATGTGCCGATCGTGATGATTGCGGCGATGATCCTGGTCGGAGCCGTGGTGCTGTTCTGGCGCGGCGCGTGAACTGGCCACCGCCCGGATGCGTGCATTTCATTGGCCGGCTGCCGTGGACGTGGAGGATAATTCGGTCATGGCGACATTGCCCAACACGGAAGAGCCCTGGACTGTCCGCGAGTATCTGCGCACCAGTTGGAGCCCCGACCGCGAGTTTGTGGATGGGCGCATCGAGGAGCGGAACTTGGGCGAGAAAGAGCACTCGATTATTCAGCGGTATTTGACCGTTCTTTTTGCAATCAAAAGGGCGGAGTGGGGAGTCGAGGTATTTCCGGAGTTGCGCACGCAGACACAGGCGAGGCGCTTTCGCGTCCCGGATGTGCTGGTTACGCGGACGGGGGATAAGTTCGAGCACTACGTCACGGAGCCGCCACTGATTGCTATCGAGATCCTGTCGCCGGAAGATACGATTCGGGCGATGCAGGCGAAGGCGGGAGAATATCGGAGCTTCGGCGTCGAGCATATCTGGATCATCGATCCCGAACCGCGGATTGCCTACCGCTACACCGCCGCCGGGCTCGAAGAGGTGCTGGACGGCGCGCTGACCGTGCCGAAGACGCAGATCCGGTTGGTATTGAGCGAGATGTTTGCGGAACTGGACCGGGCGTAACGCCGGACGGCTTCGCGGCACGGGCTCCTACGGCATGCGGACCGCAGATTCTAGCTCTTCAGCGCTACACGGATGTGCAGTTCCTTGAGCTGCTGGTCGGAGACGGTGGTGGGGGCCTCGGCCATCAGGTCGATGGCCTTCGCGGTCTTGGGGAACGCGATCACTTCGCGCAGGCTGGGAGCGCCGGTCAGCAGCATGACGATGCGGTCGAGGCCGAGGGCGATGCCGCCGTGCGGGGGGGTGCCGTATTCGAGGGCGTCGAGAAAGAAGCCAAAGCGGGCTTTGGCCTCATCCTCGCTGATGCCAAGGGACTGGAAGATCTGCTGCTGCACGTCTTTGCGGTGAATGCGGATGGAGCCGGAGCCGAGCTCGAGGCCGTTCATCGCGAGGTCGTAGCAATTGGCGCGCACCGAGGCCGGGTCGGTGAGCAGGTTGGCCATGTCGGCCTCGTGGGGCGCGGTGAAGGGATGATGCGCGGGAACCCACCGCGCGGATCCCAATTCGTACTCGAACATGGGGAAATCGACGATCCAGATGGGGTGGAACGCGGCTGAGCCGTCAACCGCTTTGCCGCTGCCGGGATCGGCTTCGGCAATCACCCGCTCGGTTACGCCGAAGGCGCCGTGCTTGGCGGCGTACTTCTTGGCCAGCTCGGTGCGGAAGTTACCGGCGGCGGCGTAGACGTTGATTTCGCGCTCCGAGAGGCGGCCCTCGAACTTGGTGTCGCTGGCCTTGATGTGATGCGCAGGATCGCCCGCGACCACGATCACAAAATCGGCCTCCGCCGCGCCTGCCAGTTCGCGAACCCTGGCGGCCGACTCGGGAAAGCTTTTGGCGAGACGCTTGAAGTCGTCGATGAACTTGGCGCCCTTCTTCTGGTCGAAGAGGGGGTGGTTCTCTTCGCGCTCCTTGCGGCTGAGCTCGCCGACGTTGGGGATGCGCAGCGCGACCACCGGAAGCGCGGGGTCGATCTGGAGGGTGGCGAGGGCTTCGTCTGGAAATGCCGGGCGCACGTCGGTGAGGCCGGGGAGGCGCAGGTCGGGCTTGTCGGATCCGAACCGGCGCATGGAGTCGTCGTAGGTGATGCGCGGGAACGGCGTCGGCAGGGTCACGCCGGCGGCGCCAAACGCGGCCGACAGGAACTGCTCGACGACGGCGAAGACGGTTTCCTGGTGAGGAAAGCTGATTTCCAGATCGACCTGGGTGAATTCGAGCTGGCGGTCGGCGCGCAGGTCTTCATCGCGGAAGCAGCGGGCGATCTGGAAGTAGCGGTCGAAGCCGGAGATCATGAGGATCTGCTTGAAGATCTGCGGCGACTGCGGCAGGGCGTAGAATTCGCCGGCGTGCACGCGGCTGGGGACCAGGAAATCTCTGGCGCCTTCGGGCGTGGACTTGGTGAGGATGGGGGTCTCGATCTCGAGAAAGCCCTGCTTGGAAAGGCTTTCGCGGATGGCGAGCGTGATGTCGTGGCGCAGGCGGAAGTTGCGCTGCATCTCCTGGCGGCGCAGGTCGACGTAGCGGTACTTGAGGCGCACTTCCTCGTTCTGGATGGCCTCTTCGGCGGGCGAGAAGGGCGCGAGGCGGGTGTCGTTGAGGACGCGCAGTTCGGTGGCCTCGATCTCGATTTCGCCGGTCGGCATCTTGGGATTGATGGCGTCCTGATCGCGCAGGCGGACCTTGCCTACGGCGGCGACGACGTATTCGGGGCGGACCTGTTCGCCTTTGAGGTGGCCGTCGGGGGTGAGTTCCTTGTCGAGGACGACCTGGGCGATGCCGGAGCGGTCGCGCAGGTCGAGAAAGATGAGGTTGCCGTGGTCGCGGCGGCGGTTGACCCAGCCCATAAGGACCACGTGCTGGCCGGCGTTGGCGGCGCGCAGGTCGCCGCAGTAGTGGGTCCGTTCAAGATTGCCTAAGAAGTCGAGCACTACATTTCCTTTGTTTTGAGCGAGAGGCACATGGTGCCGTTTTGATTCGTTCGCAGCGCCAGGTGATCTTGGAAATCTCCCGGCGTCACCCCGCCAGAAACTTTGCCAGCTCGGCGCGGGGAACTTTCGTCTGGATGCCCGTAGAGAATTCCTTGACGGTAAGGATACCGGATGCGAGTTCGTCTTCGCCCAGGATGACGATGCGGCGCGCAGTCTTGTCGGCGGCATCGAAGGACTTTTTGAGACGAAAGGAGCCTTCGCCCAATTCGACCGCAAGGCCGGCGCGGCGGAGTTCGCGGGCGAGAGCGAGAGCGGCCGGGTTGAGAGATTCGCCCAGCGGGGCGATGTATGCGTCCACCCGCTGCGGGGGAGCCGGCTCCAGGGACTGAAGCGTCAACACCAGCCGGTCTTCTCCCATGGCGAAGCCGATGCCGGGTGCTTTGGGGCCGCCGATGGCTTCGCTTAGTCCGTCATACCGGCCGCCGCCGAGGAGGGCATTCTGCGCGCCGAGGCCGCCGTGGGTGAACTCGAAGGTGGTGCGAGTGTAGTAGTCGAGGCCGCGCACCAGGCGGTGATTGCGCGTGTAAGGCACGCCGGCGGCGTCGAGGGCCGCGGTCACGGCGGCGAAGTGAGCCTTGGAGTCTTCGTCGAGCGAGTCCGCAATCCTGGGCAGGGCGTCGATGATGGGCTGGTCTTCAGGAACTTTGCAGTCGAGGACACGCAGGGGGTTGGTGACGGCGCGGCGCTGGCAGTCGACGCACATCCTGGGCGCGAGCGGAACCAGGGCTTCGCGAAGAGTTTCGTTATAGCGCGCGCGATCGGCCGCCGATCCCACGGAGTTGAGTGGAGGGTCCAGCCGGTGATGCCGAGTTCGTCGAGCAGGGTGGCCAGCATCTCGAGGACTTCGGCGTCGCGCAGGGGGCTTTCACTGCCCGCCGAGGGAGGGCCGATGACTTCGGCGCCGATCTGCGAGAACTGGCGGTAGCGGCCCTTCTGCGGGCGCTCGCGGCGGAACTGCGGGCCGATGTAGTAGAGCTTCTGCAATTGGCCGGTTTCGCCGAGCTTGTGCTCAATATAGGCGCGGACCACGCCGGCGGTGTTCTCAGGGCGGAGGGTGAGCGACTGGGGCTTTTCCGACTGCGCGCGGGCGCGATCCTCCCAGGTGTACATCTCCTTGGAGACGATGTCGGTTTCTTCGCCGACGCCGCGGGCAGAAGAGCGAGGTGTCTTCGAA
The DNA here is from genome assembly GCA_963705785.1 of uncultured Solirubrobacterales bacterium. GTDB lineage: Bacteria > Actinomycetota > Thermoleophilia > Solirubrobacterales > Solirubrobacteraceae > Palsa-465. The sequence goes on from CAVPKV010000021.1 coordinate 6,737, forward strand.
GACCGGAGTGCGGATTTCGCCGAAGTTGTAGCGGGCAAAGACGGCGCGCGCGGTGGCTTCGATGCGGTTCCAGAGCGCCGTCTCGGGCGGCAACAGGTCGCGCGTGCCGCGGACCGCTTTCAGGGTGGTCATCACCTTACAGTCTAAATAGCAACCCGCACCATAGTGATAGATTGAGGGTAGTCGGACCAAAACGGCGGTCCGAGGAACCACTATGTTGTTTCACATTGTACTGAGAGCCGATGAGGATGGCTGGACAGTCGCTGAATGTCCTGCGCTGCCGGGCTGCGTCTCGCAAGGCAAAACCGAACAGGAAGCAATCACTAACATCAAAGAGGCCATCACTGCGTGGCTTTGGGCGGAGGATCAGAAGGCGGCTCAGGCGTTGCTTCCTGACCAGGTACCCGTAGTTGTCACGGTTTAGCGCACTTCCTGCCTTGGCTGAAACGCATCTGCCGAGATCCTCGCACGCGCATTGGACTTTGGTTAGTGCAAGACCTAAACGAGGTCCGGCGTGGGAAAGCTAGCCAACATCTCCGGCAAAGAAGCTGCGAAAGCCTTCGAGCGAGCCGGATGGCACATCCGGGGACAGGTCGGCAGTCACCTCGTCATGACCAAAGACGGGGTTCGCGCCAATCTTACCGTTCCGCAGCATGCGGAACTGGCACCGGGAACTCTGCGAAGCCTTATCAGAACGGCCGGAATCTCTGTCGAAGAGTTCATCGCCCTTCTTTAGGGGTGGGGTTACTCCTTGTAGTGATCGATGCCAGACGAGGGCGGTAAAGGGCATTTTGCCTGCCAGGATCGGTGGCTTCGAAGATGTACGTCTAAGGCAAGCGAAAAGCAACGGAATCGCGCCGCGTCGCTCATCAACTCGCCCGAGCTTTCCTCTGCATCCTGCGCAGGCTAACCGCATCCAAAGCGGCATGGAATATCGACTTGCTTGGCGGCTCGGGCCTCAAGGTGCCGGAGTTGAGCTTCGGCGCGCGACGTTTGGCGGCGGCGAACGAGTTTTTCATGCCTGGGGCAATACCGAAGTTGCCGAGGCTACGCGCCTGGTCGACATCTGCATCGAGGCCGGCGTGAACCTCTTCGACACAGCCGATGTGTACTCCGAAGGGCGTTCGGAGGAGGTGCTGGGCAAGGCGCTCGGCAGGCAAGCGCGACAGGGCTCTGATCTCGACCAAGGCTACGTTTCCGGATCGGGGATGGGCCCAACGATCGCGGCACCTCGCGCTATCACCTGCGACGGCGCTCTGGAAGGGAGCCTGCGCCGGCTGGGCACTGACTACGTCGACATCTACCACCTGCACGGCTTCGACGCGCTGACGCCGGTTGAAGAGGTGCAGGACACGCTGAACAACTTCGTCCGCGAAGGCAAGGTGCGCTACATCGCGTGCTCCAATTTTTCAGGATGGCACCTGATGAAGTCGCTCGCTGTCGGCGGATCGCTATGGGTGGACGCGCTACGTCGCGCACCAGGTGTACTACTCGCTGATTGGCCGCGACTACGAGTGGGAACTGATGCCGCTGGGATCGACCAGAAGGTCGGAGCGCTGGTGTGGAGTCCACTGGGATGGGGACGGCTGACGGGCAAGATTCGCCGCGGCCAGCCGCTGCCGGACGAGAGCCGTCTGCACAAGACGGCCGAGAGGGCCGCAGGTTTCGGATGAGCATCTCTAACCGTGGTGGACGCGTTGGACGCGGTCGCCGCAGAGACTGGAAAAACCGTGCCGCAGGTGGCGTTGAACTGGCTGCTGCAGCGGCCGACCATATCTCGATCATTCTGGGCGCACGCAACGAGGAGCAGTACGGCAGAACCTCGGGGCGGCGGGATGGAGCCTGACCGCGGAGCAGGTAGCCAGGCTGGACAAAGCCAGCGAGGTTGCGCCCGTGTATCCCTACTGGCACCAGAGGAAGTTTACGGAGCGCAATCCGCTGCCAGTGTAAGGGGCGCGAATGCCTGATGTCAGGTCAGTGCATCTCGGTCTTGTAGCGATGACGGTGTTTGTACACGTAATGCCCCACCAGCCAGCCGGCGGCGCTGCCGACGACGATGTCTGAGGGAAAGTGCTGCTGGCCGGCGAGGCGGGTAAAGCTGACGCCGGCGGCCCCGGTATAAACGAGGATCCGTGTCCAGGGATTGTGGTATTCGCGGCCGATGACAGCGGCGGCAGACCACGCCAGCACGCTGTGCGAAGAGGGAAAGGAAGAATCGATCCCCGCGCTCGATTGAAAAAACTTTCCCCGGCCCTGGTCCTGATAGGGCCGCTCGCGCCAGAAGATCAGCTTCATGCCCTGTTCCACAACAACCCCGTCGAGCAACGCTTCGGCGCCCAGCAGGCCGGTTTCGCGGGCGTGCTCATTGCCGCGGAAGTGTCCGTCCGCATAGAGGAGCACGGGGGCGGCGATGTAGCCGCCGATCAGGATATTGGAGGCATTGGTGCTGGAATTATTCAGGCCGGGATCGTGCGAGACCACGTCCTGCAGGGTTCGGCGGTCGGTGACGATGGCCGTGCCTGTAACCAGGGCGAGCGGCACGGCCCATTTGAGGTCGCCGGCATGGATGTGGAGAGGACTTGTCCAGATCGCTTTCTGATCTTCGAGGACGTCGCGCGGGGTGTTGCGGATGGTGACGGTATCATCCGGGTTTGAAGTCCGCACCGGCGGAGCATCGGGCAGGGCAGACAAATCTGTATGGGGAGTTACCTCGGCCAGAACCGGGGCGGAAACGATCGCCGGCATCGACAACAGGAGGAAGTAGGGAAGGCAAATGGAGGACCTGGATAGTTTGCGCACAAGTCCTTTAGATGATGGATCCCACACCAATACCGATCAGCCTTCATCTGGCGTTCATTTTGTCTCTTCGGCTAGATATACTTGGTGTAGTCCAAGTAATTTTGAGCATACTCGAGGATGAGAGCCCGGTCTTGATCGCCCAGTTCCCTACGCAGTTTCGCTGGCACACCGGCCCAGAGGGTACGGGGCGGGACCACGGAATGTTCGGGAAGTACGGCTCCGGCGGCGATGATCGATCCTTCGCCAATGCGGCAGTCATTGAGAATCGTCACACCCATGCCGATGAGGACCGCGTCTTCCACCGTGCAGCCGTGAACGGTGGCATTGTGGCCGATGGTGACCCAGTCGCCGACGGTTACCGCGTAAAGGTTGCGCTGGCCGTGGAGGACGGCGCAGTCCTGCACGTTGGAGTTGGCGCCGACACGGATGGAATTGACGTCACCTCGCAGCACTGCATTCATCCAGACGGAGGAGTGGTCACCGAGAGTCACGTCGCCGAGTACCTGGGCGGATTGATCAATGTAGCAAGTGGCGGGAATCACGGGCAGACGCCCCAGGTAACTGCGGATCATCGAGACCTCACGGAGAGATTTTACGCGAGCCGGGTTTGGAAGCGGATCGAGAGGGACTTAGAGGATTTTCCTCTCAGGACATGGAAGTTCGATATGTCTACTCACGGGAAAGCGAGTCCCGCTGTTATGTCGATCCGCGACGCACGATTGGCTCAGTAACAAAGTTTTTTGGTATCATGGGAAAGCCCCTTGGCAGGTTTGGAGGTGGGATTTTTGGCAGAGGTTCGCGTTCAGGAAGGCGAGCCGCTCGAAAATGCGCTGCGCCGGTTCAAGCGAAAGGTACAGCAGGAGGACATCATCAAGGAAGTCAAGCGTCACTCCTACTATCTGAAGCCCGGTGAAAAGCGTCGCGTCAAGGCAGCTTTGGCGCGCAAGCGGAATCGCAAGAAGGCTCGTAAAGAGCAAGACTAAAGCAGTCCACGGGGAGTGTTTCCTCGCCGGAATCATTCCCGTGGCGTTTTCTCTCACCCAGGTGTCATGACTTCATGGCGCCTGGGATCCCAAGGAGAGCAATCAGCCACTGGACGATTTTGGGTTTCAGGTATAGGTTCTTTGAGTTGTAGTAAAGAATGGACCTTTCCATCAGGCGACGGTCGGGTCGTTTGCAGAAAGAAGCCATTTTGCATCACCCGTCTTGAGTCACACACCGCATTTCCCCGCCTCTCCAGGTGCAACAGCTTACGGAGTGCGGACGGAGTGGAGATTCAGGATGGAGGACTTCATTTAGCACCGTCGCGTGACAGGTGCTGCAGCGACTCAGTCTTTCAGGACAGGAAAGACACGCTTAGCCGCCAAATCTTACGCGGCCCGGGCCCTTGTTGTGGAACGACGTACGAGGACAGGGAAACGGGAGCGGCGCATTCAGACTTATGGCCGATTCATCTATTTCCCTGCGTTTGGGGAAGCCGGCCATGGAATTCAACGACAGAGTACTGAAGTGTATCGATTGCGGCTCCGAATTCATTTTCACTGCGGGCGAGCGCTCTTCTTTCACGATACAGGATTCAAGAACGACCCGAAGCGCTGCAAGCAGTGTAAAGCCAAGCGCGCGACGGGAGGTGTGCGGGTAAGAACCGAGACGCGGACCACGTGTTCGGCCTGCGGGGCGGAGACGACCGTTCCATTCCGCCCGACGCAGGGGCGTCCTGTTCTTTGCCGCTCGTGCTTTCAAAAGAACCAGCTTGCTCCGGTCCCTCCACCTACGCCCTCAACAGGCGCTATGCCAACGCCGAGCTGAACAGCAGATCGCCCTTGAAAGGGGCGGGAAATCCTGCCTGCCGCAGCAGGGTCGCGAGTTGCGCCCAGTGACGGTGGCTGTGAAAAAGCATGTGCCCCGCAACCTTGCGCCTGGAAAGGCTGCGCGCGTCGGCAGGGATCGATGGGATGTCGAGCAGGTAAATCTCTTCCCAGCGGTCTGGTGAATCGTTGAACAGGGGCCGCAGCACTGCGTCGGCCTCGCGATGCAGATCGTACAGCGCCGGAAGCGGACCGGTGGCAGATCTTCGCGCGGCGATCACAGGGACACCGGCGAGGCGCTGGGCCCAGCGCAGTTCGGCTCCCCAGATGTGGCGAACCAATTCTGGACATTGACGGCTCCGCCGATGCCGCAGGGCAGATCCAGCAGGGCTGGGTTGGATTCCAAATGGCTCTTCCAGAAGGCAGCGGCTTCGTCGTTCCAAGCCACGAGTTCTTCCAGAGTGATGGCGGCGCTCATGTTGTCCTCTTCAGGGCGCGATGCCCGATATCGCGCCGATAGTACATTCCCTCGAAGTGAATCTCCGCCATCGCCTGATAAGCCCGGTCGAGAGCTTCCTGGAAGGTGAGGCCGCGGCAGTGACGCCGAGGACGCGGCCCCCGGCAGTCACCAACTGTCCATTGAGCAAAGCCGATCCGGAATGAAAGACCTGCACACCGGGGATGCGTGCAGCATCTTCAAGACCGGTGATGGGAAAGCCGGTGGTATAGGGGCCGGGATAGCCGGAAGAACTGGCGATCACACAGGCCGAGGCGCCGGAGTTGAAGGTAAGTTCGGTATCGGAAAGGCGGCCGTCGATGCAGGCTTCCAGCGCTTCAACCAGATCGCTCTCCAGCCGCATGAGGATGGCCTGGGTCTCCGGGTCGCCGAAGCGGACGTTGAACTCAAGCACCTGCGGTCCGCGCGCGGTCATCATCAGGCCGATGTAGAGAACGCCGGAGAAGGGGGTGTCTTCCGCGGCCATGCCGTCGACGGCAGGCTGGGCGATATGGTGCAGGATCCACTCGGTCATTCCGGATTCAAGCAGGGTGTCGGTGGAGTACACACCCATGCCGCCGGTGTTGGGGCCGGTATCTCCCTCGCCGATGCGCTTGTGATCCTGCGCGGGGACAAGCGGGGCCACGTGCTTGCCGTCGGTGAGGCACAGGAAGCTGATCTCGTCGCCTTCAAGAAACTCCTCGATGACGACCTGCTGCTCTTTTCTCCCAGCAGCGTTCCCGCGAACAGGCTTTCGGCGGCCTCGACCGCGGTGCTGTCGGGAATGGCAGATGAGGACGCCTTTGCCGGCGGCGAGGCCATCGGCCTTGACGACGATCGGGGGATGGAAGATCTCGATGGCTTTTTCCAGCTCGTCCGGGCTGGTGCAGACCGCGTAGTTTGCCGTGGGGATATTGTGCCGTTGCAGGAAGCGCTTGGCGAAGCCTTTGCTGGTTTCGAGCATGGCGGCCTCCGCGTGGGTCCGAAGACACGAAATCCGCGCTCCTGCAACGCGTCGACGATGCCGAGGGATAGGGGGAGTTCGGGCCCCACGACGGTGAGGCCGGGCTGCTCGGCTTCGACGACGGCGACCATGGAGGCCAGGTCTTTCATGTCCACGGGACACAGCGGGCGAGTCTGTGCAATTCCGCCGTTGCCGGGCGCGCATACCAGTTCTGTGACTCGCTCACTGCGCCCTACCGCCCAGGCCAGCGCGTGTTCGCGGCCTCCGGAACCAAGGATCAAGACCTTCATCGCATCGCCTCTCGCCGCCCCGTGCATTTCCAAGGCCTCGACAGGTTATGGTCGGCAATCGAGCCGCGCCAAGTCAAACCCGATCGCATCGAGGAACGAGTGCGGTCTCGTATTCACGGGGCGCGGAGGCACGGGGCGTTACAAAGGGGAGCGCCATCATGCTCACGGAGCCAGCAGCACATCGAAGGTCGCGTGACAGCGCAGACTGGGCTTGAACTCCACCGTCTTTTCGTCATCGCCCTTGCTCACGTGAATGTACATTGGCTTCTTCAGGGCGTCCGGAAGTTTATCAATCGTGACCTTGCCATCGCTTCCGGTGTAGGCTTCAAGATCCAGCTTTTTCACGCCCAGCATTCCGTACTGGATTCGCGTAGTTATCTTTGCCGCATACACCGGTTTGGAGTCGCGGCCCGTTACGGTGATGAGCGCGGAGCAACTGCCAAGATCGGCGGATATTTCAGCGGACGGAGGAGGCCCCGGGCTGTTCTGGGCTGGGGAAACGACGGCAATGGATAGCAGACTGCTTGACGCGAAAACGGCGCAAACGCAGATGAGACGCATGGTTGAGTCCACCTATGTAAGTAAGATACCGGAGCTCAGCGGTGGGCGCCGCGGTTTTGGATCGGCCAGTCTTAGAGAAGCATGGGCAGTTCCGGGCCGTGTGCTGGCACCAGGAGTTCGTGAGACTCTGGCACTTTACTGAGACCAGACCGTGAGTCAACATAAAGTGGCGCGATGCCGAAGCTGAGGAAGACTCCGTCTGCAAAGACTCCGTTGGACGCCCGAAAGCGCGGGCCGATCGACGAGTTGTGGTCGCTGTGTCTCGACCGGCCGCGCCAGCTCTTTATCCGGCGCGCACTCTTCCAGGTGCATCTTTTCTGCGGCCTTTTGATCGGGCTCTTCTTTGTCGTGATGGGCCTGAGCGGAAGTGCGATCGTCTTCAAAGACCAGGCAGACGTGCTTCTGAATCCGGGCCTGCTCGGTGCGAAGGCAACTTCGCAACCCGTGGATGCCGACCGGATGCTCGCGCTCGCACAGCAGGTGCATCCCGGCTGGCATTCCCTGCTGCTGGACACGGGAACGCAACCATCGTAGGCGTTTTATCTCTCTCCCACGGACTGGTCGGATAGCGCGCAGGTAAGGGCGGTCTATGTCGATCCGGCCGACGGCCATGTTCTCGGACAGCGCGGATTGCGCCAGGGGGTGATGAACTGGCTCATGCAATTTCATACCAGCCTGTTTGCGGGTGGACGCGCTCCTGTTGTTCTGGCGGTTCTCGCCTCTCTGCTCATCGTGATGGTGGTGACAGGGCTAGCCATCTGGTGGCCGGGGCGGCAGCATTGGCGTTCCCGCCTTCGCATCAGCTCAGGCGCACGCTGGCCGCGAAAGATCTGGGATGTTCACAACGTTGTGGGATTCTTTTCCAGCTTCTCCCTTGCGATGCAGGCTCTGACTGCAATCACTCTGGTGTTGCCGGCTGTCGTGGTTCCCGTCGTTCTGTCCCGTGCACCGGCAATCCGGCAGGAGATCGATCAGTTTCAAAATCCTCCTCGATCCGCATCCCGTGCAACAACGGGGCCGATCCCGTCTCTAACTACGATGATCAAGAGAAGTCTTTCCAGGCATCCGGGAACACGCCTTGAATCGGTGGCTTTTCCGATCGCGTCTGACGACCCGGTGGTGGTGACCCTGGGCGGAGAGCATTTCGATGATCGAGGGGAGCAGGTTCAGCTGGCATTCGACGGCAACGATGGACGTCTGCTCTCCGACTTTGATACCGGCCAGCACTCTCTCGCATTGCAGGCATTCGTGCTGGTGGGTCCATGGCACTACGGCCATATCGCCGGAGTGCTTTCGCGCCTGCTTTGGATAGCTCTAGGACTCTGCCCATGTATTCTTTTCTTCACCGCTGCGCTCATGTGGTGGAACCGAGTGCTTTCCAAAGCTCTCGTATCGCGGTGACCGCAGGAGGCCGGGAGTGCACGCAGACACGGTATTGATCAACGGGAAGTTCTGGACATGCAATCCCGCCCAACCCGAAGCGGAGGCGGTTGCCATCGTCAGGAATCGCATTGTCGCTGTCGGCGCCGAAACCGATATTCGAGACCTTGCCGGCCCAGCGACTCGCATTCTGGACCTCGGAGGAAGACGGGTCGTGCCCGGGTTCAACGATGCCCATGTGCATTTCTACATGGGCGGAGACAGCCTGGCGAGCGTGAACCTTCGCCCGGCACGCAGCCACGAGGAGTTTCGCGCGATTATTGCAGAATTCGCGCAGGCCCGGCAGCCCGGCGAATGGATTCTGAACGGCAGTTGGAACGACCAGAACTGGGATCCGCCGGTGTTGCCGACGCATCAACTTATCGATGACGTCACCGCGCAGAACCCGGTCTTCGTGCACCGTTCCGACGGACACATGAGTCTGGCCAATGCACTGGCTATGCACATGGCCGGCGTCGACAAGCACACCGCCGATGTTCCCGGGGGAGAGATTGTTCGCGACGCGCACGGCAATCCTACCGGCGTCTTCAAAGACAAGGCGAAGGCGTTGATCGACGGGCTGATCCCGCCTCCCACGCAGCAGCACATTCTCGAAAGCCTGTTGGCGGCACAGGACCACGCGATCGCACACGGCGTCACCAGCATTCAGGACATGGGGGTGCTGGGAAAGCGCGGCGGCGCGATCATGACGGACGTGCTTCGCGCCTACCAGGCTCTGATGCATGAAAACCGGCTGCTGGTACGTGTGTCGGCCCATCTGCCGCTGCCCGAGTGGAAGCGTCTGGCTGAGGCTGGTGTCACCGCAGGTTTCGGCAACGACAAGCTGCGCATCGGGGCAGTGAAGAGCTTTTCAGATGGCTCGCTCGGCTCTACGACGGCATGGTTCTTTGCGCCTTATACAGACGCGCCCCACACCACGGGCCTGCCCAGCGATGAGATGGTCGATGCTGAGACCATGTACCGGAATTTAGTCGATGCCGACCACGCCGGACTTCAGCTCGCGGTGCATGCGATCGGCGACCGCGCCAACCATGAGGTCCTGAACATGATGCGGCGGCTTGCCCGGGAGAGCGGAGTGCGCGACCGGCGCTGGCGCATCGAACATGCGCAGCACCTGATCGCAGAGGATTTCCGGCGATTCGCAGAACTGGGGGTGATCGCCTCGGTTCAGCCGCATCATGCCATCGACGATGGACCGTGGGCGCAGCGCCGCATTGGCCCGGACCGCGTGCGGCGCGCCTTCGCGTACCGGTCCATGCTCGACGCGGGAGCGAAACTGGCGCTTGGATCGGATTGGTGGGTCGCGCCCATCAACCCGCTGCTGACCATCCATGCCGCGGCCACTCGTCGATTGCCGGGCGATACCGAAAGCAGCGGCTGGATTCCGGAGCAGCGCATTACCGTCGAAGAAGCGGTGCATGCCTATACCGTGGGCTCGGCCTACGCGTCGGGCGAAGAGGATGTCAAGGGCTCGATCGAGACCGGCAAGCTGGCGGATTTTGCCGTGCTCTCCGCTGACATCTTCAACATACCGCTCGAAGCAGATCCGCACCACAAACGTATTCATGACCATATTCGATGGAAGGCCCGTATTCAGCCGGCAAGCCGGCGCGTAGGCCCCGCGCTTCGCGGTGGGTTAGCTCCAGACATGAACCGACTCGCAATTCCATCTGACGGCGCTGGCCTCAACATCGATGTCATGTTTTGCGGTATCTTGGGTCCAGAGGCATGAAGGTACACAACCTCCAAAGGAGTTCAGCCCATGCGAACTTCCGCGGCCATCTGGCTCGACCGCGCCAGCGCCCAGTCGCTTCAAAATCAGGTGGCGCGCCATATGAAGGACCTGATTCAGAACGGGCAGTTGCAGGTAGGCGAGCCCCTGCCCTCGTCTCGCGAGCTAGCCGAACAGCTCAAGGTCTCGCGCAATACCGTGGTCTACGCGTATGACCAGTTGATGAGCGAAGGGTACCTGGAGACAAAAGAACGGTCTGGCGTATTTGTCAGTTCTTCCATCGCCGCCATGTCCTCACCGCACCTGGGACAGCGCAAAGCTCCGCCAGTGAGCCGCAGAGTTCAGGCGCTGCAGCCAGCGTCACTGCGGGTACCGTCACCGTTTCGACCTTGCCAGCCGGATGCCACACTGTTCCCGTTGAAGATCTGGAATCGTCTGCGCAGCCATGCGCTGCGCAAGGAAGGCACGTTGCTGCTTCACTACCAGGAGAGTTGCCGGCTTGGGCTGCCTGCCCTCCGCCAGGTTCTGGCGTCGTACCTGCGTGAAAATCGAGGGGTCAAATGTGATTGGCGCCAGATCGCCATCACGACAGGCTCACAGCAGGCTTTGTTTCTTCTTTCTCATCTTCTGCTGCGACACGGCGATCATGTCTACATGGAAGACCCCGGATATCCCGGCGCGCAGGCTGCCTGGGCGGACGCCGGCGCCACAGTGCATCCGGGGAAGTTGGACAGGGAAGGCCTGCGTCTCCCCCGGCAGGATGAAAAACGGTATGTGTTGATTTACACCACGCCGTCGCGCCAGTTTCCAACCGGTGTGTGCCTGGCATTGCCTCGCCGCCTCGCCCTTTTGTCCTACGCATCCAAGCACTCGACCTGGATCATCGAGGATGATTACGACGCGGAATTCCGCTACACGGCGCCGCCGCTTCCGAGCCTGCAAAGCCTCGATCGGGCGGGGCGCGTGATCTACGTGGGAACCTTCAGCAAGGTGCTGTGCCCGTCGCTTCGGCTCGGTTATGTCGTCCTGCCGCCGGAGTTAGTTGAAGACTTTGAACGGAGGCGGGCACTGATGGATGACCACGGGCCTCTGATCGATCAGGCGGCGCTTGCGGCTCTCATCGAGAGCGGCACATTCCATTCCCATATCCGGCGCTGCCGCCGCGTTTACGCAGAGCGACAAACAACCTTTCTCAGTCATGTCCGCAAGACCGGGCTGCCCTTCGAATTCGACTACACCGACGGCGGAATGAACCTGACCGGGTTGTTGCAGGCAGGCGCCAATGACAAGAGATGGTCCGTCCGCTGCCAGGCGCTGGGACTGGATGTACCGCCGCTGTCTCGCTTTGCGCTGCAGTCAACGCGGCCAGGCCTGGTCTTCGGCTTTACCGCATTTCAGCCTCGGGAGATAGAGCGCTGCCTCGACAAGATTGCCCGATTGGCTGGACGAACCAAATCACGAGCCGGGCATGTTGCAGAACCGCGCGTGCATTAAGTCCAAGCACTGAAGACACGGCCGGTCGTGGGCCTTATCCTTCGTGATTCATGGTCAAGCCGCGATCACGCTCTAGATAGCGAAAAATAAAATAGAGCGGCCATCCAATCAGGATCAGGGCTATGCCCAGCATCGCCTGCCGGAAGTAGACAACCAGATTCATCACGACAATCCCCAGGGATGCGGCAACGAAGAAGATCGGCGTCAGTGGATATAGCGGACATAGGAAAGGCCGCCTCAGATCGGGCCGGCGCTTGCGCAACAGCAGTACCGCGGCGACGGCGAGGCCGTAAAAGATCCAGGAGGTAAAGACGTAGGAGGTAAAAAGCTCGCGGAATGAGCCGATGAGGGTGACAGAATGGCCCACGCCCCCTGAGCCACGGTGGCAATCACGGGCATGCGAGCGTTGGCTGACCCGTGCGAATTGTCGAAAGAAGAGGCCATCGCGGGCCATGGCCAGGTTAATGCGCGGCGCTCCGAGCATGACTCCGTTGATAGCGCCGAGAATGGAGACGATGATGAGGATGCTGATAAACAGGCCCGCTTGAGGACCAAGCGCCACTTGCACTGCCGCAGCAGCGACGCGGTCGGTTGCGCGGATAGCATCGGGTGTAAGTACTGCGTAGTAGGCCACGTTAGCGAACAGGTAGATCATCGTTGTCAGAAGTGTGCCGATGAGCAGGCTGCGCGGCAGAGTGCGCCCGGGATCGCGGATCTCGCCGGCAGTAAACGAGACCATGTGCCATCCGTCGTAGGCCCAGAGCACGGCTACCAGCGCAACGCCGAACGGCGCCAGCGGCAAGTGATGAGCGCCCGCTATGAACAGGTGGCCTCCGATGAGCGCGGCGCTCCCTTTGGCATACAACAGCGCAACCATTGAAACCAGACCGCCTACCTTGATGACGGTCAGCACGTTCTGAACCGTCTTGCCCATGGATACGCCGAGACTGTTGACCAAGGTAAAGAATGCGATGCACGAGACCTGCAGAACTTTCTGCTGCAGAGGCGACAGACCCAGCAGGGGCGCTGAGTAAAACCCGATTGCAGCCGCCATGGTCGCAATACTGCCGGCGTGAATCAGGCTGACCGCACTCCATCCGTAGATGAAGCCAAGGGTTGGGCCATAAGCCTCGATGAGGTAAACGTAGAGACCTCCGGCGGCAGGGAAAGCAGCGCCCAGTTCGCTCAGCGACAGGGCGCCTGCGAGGCTCAGCAGGCCACCGATGGTCCAGACAGAGATGACCGCGGCAATCGAATCGAGTTCGCGCGCGATGCTCCCCGCCATGAGAAAAATGCCCGACCCGATCATGATTCCCATAGTGATGGAGATGGAATCAAAGAGACCGAGCTGGCGTACCAGCGCGGCCGTCTGCAGCGGGGAATTCGCGACCTTGGGGATAGAAACCTCCTTGAGCCTTTAAGACAGCTTCGACTCTGCCTCAATGCGGAGAAATGCAGGATCTGACTTCGCAGGGTGGGGACTTCACAGTAATCCCCGAAAGGCCTCAGGTCCAGGGAATTCCCTGTCGCCGGGGGAGGGCTCCCGATTGAGTCCACTATAAGCGAGAAGTGAATCAATTTTGACAGCGACGCGGAAATAAAGACGCACCGGCCGCACCAGGCAAAGGGCATCGCAGAACGTGATAGCGCGGCTGGACCCAGGAACGCACCGCAATCTGGACCTTTACTGATACCAGCATTGCCAGTACCACTGGAAGAATCCAAGATCGCCGGACTTGTCATTCCTTCGCATCGGCCAAAACCTGCAGTTCCCGACAGACGGCAAGCAATTCTTTCCAGGAAAGGCGGACTCCAGTCATGTTTATTCAGACATTGTTCACTAAGCGCTCATTCATATGCTCAGGAGTTTTGGCCTTTATCCTCGCGCTCACCGCGCCGGGACTCATGGGTCAGGATACTGCGGGGGCAACCTCTTCGACATGCACTGGCGGCGAAGGCGCCGCATCGATCACGCTGCACGGGACCGTCACCGACCCCTCCCAGGCGATCCTTCCCGATGCAACCGTCATTGTGGAGTGCGGAAGCTTTCGGCGACTGACGCAGACCAATGCCACTGGCGCGTACTCGCTGACCCTGCCTCCGGGAAGTTACCGCGTTCGTGTCGAGGCTGCGGGGTTCTCAGTCCAGATCCTGCAGGAATCATTGCTGAAATCGCAGACGAGCAAACAACAAGACATCATGCTCAGCGTCGTACCGGCCACGACCACCGTGAGCGTCACGGCCAATCCGGATTACGTGGCCGATAACAGCAATACCGCGATGAAGACCAATACGCCGCTGATCGAGGCACCGCAGTCGGTCACGGTCGTGACCAGCATGCAGATGGCGGCGCGCGATGTGCAGTCAGTCGATCAAGCCATTAGTTACACCGCGGGGTCGATCCCGAGCCTGATGGAAACGATCCTCGCATCGACTGGTTTTTCATTCGGGGATTTCCGCAGACGGAAGACAGCCTCTATCTCGATGGACTGGGGACAACCAAGATTTATCAGCCCGACGCGCAGTTCACCGTACCTCCCTACGCCCTGCAGAGCATCGACATTCTCAAGGGACCGACCTCGGTGCTGTACGGCGCCAATGAACCGGGCGGCATGGTGAATCTGGTTTTGAAGCGTCCGCCAGCCGAGACCTCGAATGAACTTCAGTTTGAGGCGGGGAGTTTTGATCGCTACCAGGGCAGCATTGATTTTGGCGGTCCGGTAGTGGCGAACCGGCTGTACTACAGGCTCACAGGCCAGGTAAGGTCCAGCGGCAGCCAGGTGAATTACGCCGAGGATGATGCCGCCTTCGGCCAGCCATCCTTTACCTGGAAGCCGGACGAGAACACGACTTTTACCCTGCATATGGATTACTACGAAGGGCGCCAGGGAGCCATCGGCGGTTTCATTCCCGCGCAAGGCACCCTCCTTCCCAATCCGAATGGCAAGATTCCGACCAGTTTTTATGATGCTGATCCGAGCTTCGACAAGTACCAGAAGATCGAATACTTCCCGCAGACCAACTTTGAACGGCGGCTGAACAAGACCTGGACGGTGCGGCAGAACATGCGCTTTGCGCACTTGGGCGTGCATTACAAAACGCTGTATGGAATCGGTTTTATCCCGCCGGATCTGCGCACTTTGCAGCGTGCCTCTTATCTCGCATCCGTGAACGCATCGGAGTTCGCGATGGACAACCAGTTGCAAGGGAACTTCAGAACCGGCATCTTTCAACATACGGTGCTGGCGGGATTCGGATATCAACGGCAGAACGCCCTCGACCAGGTAGGCTATCTGGGGTATGACTATCCCGGCGAAGTTCCACCGATCGATGTCTATGCTCCCGTCTACCACGTGCCAATCACTCCTCCCCCGTACAACTCGATCAACACGACTGGCACGCTTGAGCAATATTCGGCTTACTTGCAGGATCAGATTCAAGTGAAGCACTGGACCGTCGCCCTTGGCGGTATGGAGGGCTGGGCGCCGTCGACGATACACGACGCACTTGCACAGGCGATCGACAAGGAGAACCCCAGCAAGTTCACAGGGCGAGTCGGCGTCCTCTATCACTCCGATGCGGGACTTGCGCCTTACTTCAGCTACGCCACCTCGTTCAATCCGATCCCGGGAGTAAACGCATACGGCCAGCCGTACGTTCCTGACAATGGAGCGCAATACGAAGTAGGGCTCAAGTATCAGCCACGCGGCTTGAACTCCTACGTGACAGCGTCCGTCTTCCAGATTACGCAGAATCACGTTTTGACCGTCGACCCGAATAACCCGTTCAATGAAGTGCAGACCGGCCAGATTCGCTCCCGCGGCGTTGAGTTGGAGGCGGTAGCGAGCCTTGTCAATCACCTCAACCTTGTGGGCTCGTTTACACACGACCCCGTTGTCATTACCAAGGCCAATGACGCTTCGCTCGATCAGCATCCACTGGATACTCCGGAGAATCTCGCGTCGCTTTGGCTGGACTACACCCCAACGCGCTTTGGAGTTGGAGCAGGCGCACGATTCATCGGAATCAACCCGGCCAGCCCCGACAATACGCTCCTGGTTCCGGGACACACAGTGGTCGATGCCGAAGCACATTTCAATGCACACAACGTGCGCTACGCGATCTCCGCAGGCAACCTGCTAGACAAGGTCTATGTGGCCTATTGTTACGAGACTACGGCCTGCAACTATGGCGAGATCCGCACCATCACCGGCACTGTGAACTATCGCTTCGATTCGTTTCTGCACCCGTTCGCGCGATAAGACGCAATTACAAGTGATGTGCAGCGGCTATCGTGAAGGCGCAGGGATACGCAACATGCCGGCCGCCTTCACACGGATGCGCAGGGCGTCGCCGGCCATGTAGGCGATCGGAGTCTCGTCGACCTCGAGCATTTCGACAGTCGCGGGATCAGCGCCTGCGGCGATTACCCTGTCAGCGGCGAGCCGCTGTGCATCATCGACGGCTTGCTGTCGCCCGGTTTGCGCCAGAGAAAAGACCTGATCGATCGAACTGCTTACCTGGGCGATGGCCACACCGACAGCGTTGGCCACGTCGAAATGCGCCGGCCTGACAATCCGGGAAACGCCGCTTAGCTTCTCGGGAACGAGAATGCTGCCGCCGCCCACAACCACCAGCGGCACGTCCTCTGCGCTGGTCTTCATGCGGTCCACGGCTTCTTCGAGCATGACCTTCATACGGCATAATGCAGCATCGATGAGATCCGGTCCCAAATGCTTCACCAGGCCGGGATCACCGATGGCAACTCGCCCTGATGCAACAGCGATATCGGTGGCGGTAAGCTGATGACCCCCGAAGACCAAAGCAGACGTGCGGATGGCGGACCCGACGGTTTCGGGGCCAATGGTCAACCGGCCGTCCGGCGTTGCGACAACACTGCCGCCGCCGAGCCCGATGGAGAGAACATCGGGCATTCTGAAGTTAGTGAGAACGCCGCCGATCTCCGATGCAACGGTCGATTCGCGGGGAAAGCCTTTGGCAAGAACTCCGAGATCCGATGTGGTACCACCAACGTCGAGGATCACAGCCTCGCGAAGGCCGCTGAGGTAGGCGGCTCCGCGAATGCTGTTCGCGGGTCCTGATGCGATGGAGAAGACCGGGAAGCGCAGCGCATCGTCCAGTGCCATCAGGGTCCCGTCGTTCTGACCGAAGAAGACTTCTGCCGTGAGACCTAGCTCGCGCACAGCCGTTTCGAAGCCTCGCACCGCAATCCGCGCCACACCGGATAGAGCGGCATTCAGCGCCGTTGCGTTTTCTCGTTCCAGCAGATTCAGAGTTCCGATTTCGGACGAGATGCTGATGGAATCTCCGCCCCCATCTCCTCGCGCAGGATGACTCGCGCACGAAGTTCATGAGCCGCATTGACGGGTGAGAAGACGCCCGACACCGCCACCGCATCGACTTGCCCCTTCATTGCGCGCGCGGCGTTTCGGATACCCCACTCATCGAGCGGAGCGATCTCTTCTCCGGTGAATTCATGCCCTCCGGTGAGAACATGGTGAGCCACCAATATCTTGTCTCGCAGGTCCGCGGGCCAGGTTGTGAGGGGAGGAATCGAAGTGGTGGCCGGAGCACCAAGGCGGATGACGCCGATGCGCACCAAACCTTGCCGGGTGATGATGGCGTTGGTGCAGTGGGTGGTGCTGAGCATCGCGAACCGGATCGAGCCTGGATCAAGGCCCGCACGGAGCAGGACAGAGTGGAGGGCAGATCGCACTCCGCTCTCCACATCGCTCGTAGTCGGCGATTTGTATTTGGCGACGACCTGGCCGCTGGAGTCGAGAATGACCGCATCCGTGTTCGTCCCGCCAACGTCGACGCCGATCCGATAGGTTTCGGGCATACTAACGCTCCTCGCAGGGAACATGATCGAGGTCATAGCCAAAGTAGCGCGGCCCGGCCAAGGCAAGGCCTTGGGGCGTTCTCCACTTTGGATCGCAGGGGATGGCAAGAATTGCCACGCGCTGCCCGAATCGCAGACTTTCTGTGGTAATCGCCCGGCCGCTGGTTTCATCCAGAATGGAGATCAGGTCAGGAGTGCTCGCGACCGCTACGTCATTCTTCCATGCGACGATGTTCTCATTCTGAAAAGCCACGCGTACCCGGTCGCCTTCGAACGCTACAGCACCCGCCACGGTCACTTGCCCCAGAGCGAATCCGCGATCTGTACGACGCTGCAAAGTCGGAAATTTTGCCGCGCACGATCAGGCGAGCGTTGAGCAGCGCGACAAGCGCTTCGACCGGATCCGCCTTTCGCTTCCAGCTTTCCTGCATGCTATGACCGATCGACCATGCCCGGCTCACGGAACCATCGATCAGGGCCTGCTTGGCGGCGCTTCCGCGCATGGCGTAGTTGCAGATGAAGGCGCTCCCTCCCATGCCACAGAGATCACCCGCGCCAGCCGCTCGGCGGAGACATTATCCCGGCTCTCAAAGACCACGACGTTGCCCTTTTCATCTGCCATGCTCATCGGCGTAGCGGTGATTCCAAACATAGTGGCAGTTGTCATCTGCACCTCGGGAAAGGCGCGGCCCATCATGTCGGCATCGATGATGGGGAGATGGAGCTCAACAGCAGCCGCCATTGGAACAAGCGAGTTGCCGCCGCCGATTTCACTTGGATAGAGACCAAATGCCCTGGCGCCAAGGTATTTCTCAAGAGCACCGACGGCACGCACAGTCTCTTCTCCGGAAGGAAGCTTTTCGAGAGTCACGGTGGGCGCTCCGATGACTGCGGGAGGAATCAGCCATGCCTCATCGGGGACTTCCTTGAGGGAAAGAAGAGGAATAGGCCCATGCATTTCGATCGCCCGCTTCGCCGTCAGAACCGCGATGGCCGGATCGCCTCCGCCGCCAGAGCCGAGCACCGCCGCACCGAGAGCAATCTGTTCCACTGCTATCGCGTCTATCTGCCGTTGCACTCTGACCTTTCCTGACGATCCATGTCGCTTCCACAGATTATTCGCGCTTATGACGGTCTTCTGTTCGAGTCTACCCGCATGGCCAGGCAGACTGTGCCATGGGTCAGTTCCGTGCTGGATGACCGCAACACGGGGCTGCGTTGTCTCAGAGTGCACCGAACAACTGGTATCAGTAAAGGTCCAGTTTTGCCTTGTGCATTGAGGCCAGAAACGCCGGCTCGGTTCGGAAAGCACCTGGGGTCAGACGGCGGTTGGCAATTCTGTTGCGAGGTTAGGAGCGCGGCTGTTCCGAATCCGACCGAAGTCCCGAGCCGCGCCTTGGAGTTCCGTCAGCGTGCATGAGAGTGAGACGACAACTGCGGATGGTAGCTCTCCATTCTTTTGGACTGTTACTCTAAAACCGTACCGCACCCCGCTGCGCACGCCCATTACCGTACAGGGAGGCCATGAGCCATGGCACGCAACTAGCGAATGAAGCCTTCGGTTTCTGATTTCGAAGCTATCGGCCTTGCGCTGGCCGGATTTACCTTTTGGGTGCTGGCCGACAGCACCATCAAAATGATCGGAAGATCGACGCTTCCGGCCTATGAGATCATCGCTTTTCTAGGTCTGTCGGTCGTAATCTGTCTCGCCGCATACGCTGTCGCGCGCGGCGAGGCACGGTTGCTCTGGCCTCAAAATCCCCAATTTCAGGCGGTTCGTTCCTGCCTCGACCTGGCCAACAATCTCTGCGTTGTGATCGCCCTGCGGCACGTGCCGTTGACCATGTTCTACATTCTCATCTTCACGGCGCCGATGCTGATCACACTGCTCGCTGCCATCTTCCTCAAGGAGAAGATCGAGGCGCGCAAGGGATTGGCCATCATCGCCGGATTCGCAGGCGTGGTGATCGCCGTCAATCCCTTCGGCTCCTCGCAGCCGGGTGACTGGGCTGGCTATGGGGCGTGCGCGGTTTGCGTCACATGCTTTTCCATCAACATGGTCTGGTCGCGCGTTCTCACCCGCACCGAAACCCCTGAGAGTTTGACCTTCTTCTCCGGGATGGTCATGATCGTTGCCGGATTTTGCGCCATGCTCTGGCACGCGCAGCCGCTCGGTGTGCGGCTTCTGGCGGCGCTGTTCGCGGCCGGCGCCTTTTGCGCCTTGGGCGGCATCTGCTTCTTCGTGGCGCTCAAGCACACATCGGCGGCGAACGTTTCGCAATACCACTACACGCAGCTGGTTACCGGCGCCCTGGTCGCTTACCTTGTGTGGCACGAGGTGCCGAGCCTCTCGATGGTGCTCGGTGGATCCCTGATCATTGTTTCCGGACTCTACATCGCCTTTGTGGCGACGCGTGTTCGCAGCGAAGCACTGCGACCGGCGCGCCAGGAAAATCGGCTACCCGAGTGAGATCCGATCGCGGCTGCCAGGCAAGAGCTATCGGTGAGATTTGCGACGAGGACTTCGCATTGTTACTTTTGCACCAGCAGCACGGCGAGACCATGGGCGGGAACGGTAATCGTGGCGTGACCTCCCTTGAGCGCTAAGTTCTCCGCCGGAGCCATGGCGCCGCCTGCTTCAACTGCGCGATCTGAGCCTGCGTGAGGCTTCCAACTGGCCGTCCCATGGCGTTGAAGGCGGCGAGTGAATTGCCATGAGACTCGTCGACTCGCAGCAAAGTGACCCGCGGGTGCGCTCCCACATGATCGATTTCCACGTCGAAGGTCTTTGCTGGACCCGCCGGCCCGGTGGGCATGGTGTATTCCGCGCCCGTCCCTGTGGGAGGCGCGTAATCCCAGAGTGCAACAGCCACTCCGCCGTGCGGCAGCACCGTCGCCAAAGCCGAGTCGGAGTCAAGGGCGATGCGGCGATCGCCAAGTTGATGGAGGGCGCGGAAAACATTCAGCGAAGCCTTGGGGATGTCATCGGGCGCGATCAACCCGAATCCCCCGTAATAGGGCGTCCGCGGTACACCCTGCTCCTCAAACACATCGGAGAATGTCCAGTAATCCATGCTGTCTGTCAGGCCGTCGCAGAGGCGAATCGTGTTGGCTAACCACGGCCCTATGTACGGCGAGTCCGTAACATTGGGCTCGTTGGCATAACTCGCGTTGTACTCAGAAAATATCAGTGGAAGATGCGGAAACGCCGAGGCTGCAATCTGGTCGTGAACTTTCTTCACGGACGATACACCATGACGTCGCGGGATATCTTCTCGTCGGTGCCGAAGACATCCTTGGCCATGTCGTTGGCATAGACATGGGTGGAGACGAAATCTACGGGGACGTTTCAGCCTTCACATGCTGCGAGAAATTCCGGAACCCAAGCCGCCTGTGCCGTCGCCGGTCCGCCGACCTGGAGCGAGGCGAAACGGATTTGAGCGCGCGCGCAGTGTGATCGTAGAGCTCCAGTAGGTGGCTTGTTTCGGCGTGCCGCCCCAGAAATCGAGGTTCGGCTCGTTCCAGACCTCGAACTTCCAGCTACTGACTTCCTCCAGTCCATAGCGCGCCACGAGGTGCGCTGCAAACGCATGAATCATGTCGTCCCACTCTGGTAGTCTCTGGGCGGAGAGACATCGGGGTGATACCAGAACGGGTGCAACTGGTCCGGATTGGCGGCCATCTTACGCGGCATGAAACTCAATTCGACGAATGGCCTGTACTCCCATGCGAGCAGTCCGTCATAGATACGATCGACATAGAAGAAGTTATAAGGGGAAACATCGTGGGCTGCCTCTGCGGCCAGTCCCGGATTCTTGGTGACCCGATCCGGATCATACAGCCCACCTCGTCGGTCAGGATGCCGTGAAAGCGAACGGACTCGAAGTTGGTCGCTTCTTTGACCACGCGCATGTCGGCGCGGTAGTCGTCGCGCAGCGCCAGAATGGCCCGGCCCGAGCCAAAGGTCTTCTCCCAGAAGTGAGGGAAGGCCGTCGTCGGCGCCTGCGCATCGACTTTGAGCATCACCGGTGCGGGCGCCTGGGCGCTCGCGCCCAATACGCCGGTCCATAGCGCGACGATAAGAATCAAGGTCCTGCGCAACGTCAACACGGAGATCCTTTCAGGAGCGGGGGAATGAGTGATTTGCGATGGGAACAGCGGCGCGAAACATGGTCGATGCCATCGAAATGCAAGAACGGGTGGCCAGGTTGGTTCATCAGTCAAATCCGCAGGCTTGATCTCTTACTCCGGCCGTACAACGGCTTCGTTCTTTTGGATGCTTCGCACAAAGTCCTCCCCGGTTCCGATGTGCTGGTTCACGAGCCGCGACGGAGTGTGCGCCAGCCATTCAGCGAGGGAGATGTCCTGGTACTCGGGCGTCGGAAACACCTCCAGGAAGATGAGGTCCGTGTCTCCGGTGTTCTCAATGTAATGCGGCATGGACTGTTCGACGTATCCCACGTCGCCAGCCGTGAAGTCCATGGTGCGCGCATGGCCCCCAGCCGCAAACACGGTCATGCGGCCCTGGCCTGCGACATAGTACTGCCATTCGTCCTCATTCGGATGCCAGTGCAGCTCGCGCAGGCCGCCGGATTTCAACGTCACGATGGCGGCCGCGATATTGGTTGCCGGAAAGTTGTGAACGTCGACTATCTTTACGCTGCCTCCAGCGGATACCTTGGTGGGCTGCATCTTACTCGCAAAGAACGCGAAGCTGTCCGGCACGGGTCCGGTGCCGGCATATACTTCCTTCTTCTCCTCCTCCAGCGGTCGGGGCAGTTCGCTGGGGAAGATGAAGAGCTCGCGGGCAGGCACACTGTTGAAGGTTGACTCCGGCGCCTGGAAGTTCTTGGCCAGCACTTCGCCTGGCGTATGGTGCATCCAGTCGGTCAGCAGAAAGGTCTGAAACTCATTGAAGTTGCCGTCATTGAAGACCAGCAGGAACTCGCACCCGTCCTCGCCGACACCCTGAATGGAATGAGGAAATCCTCCCGGAAAGAGCCAAAGATCGCCCGCATGCACGTCTTCAACGAAGGCGCGCCCTTTGTGATCCACACAGGTGATCCGCGCGGTTCCAGCCGTCATGTAGGCCCACTCGGCTCCCACGTGCCAGTGCAGTTCGCGAATGCCTCCGCGGATCAGTCGCATTTCTACCCCGGCCATCTTCTTTGAGATGGGAAGGTCGCGCACGGTTACCTGACGGGTCCATCCACCGGCCTCGACGCGGCGATGCGCAAACGCAAACGGATACTTGAATGGCGGCTGTCCTCCCGAATCGGTCTCGGGCGGGAAAACGGAGCCGGGATTGGCCAGCTCAGAGACGGGGTTTCGCGGACCTGTCTCCTTCTCGTTAGCGCCGGTATGCTTGTCCCCGCTCTTATCGACTGCCTGCTGCGCGGCTGCAGCGAGCGGCGCCATCGCCGCCGCTGCCAATGCTGCGGAACTGCCGCCCAGAAAGCTTCGGCGACTCACGTTGTCGTTCTCCCGCTCGGCCATTTCCATCTCTCCTTATTAGTATGGGTGCGGTTCGAACACACGACGAGAGCATGCTCGAGAGATCAACTTAATGTAACCCAATACCCATGAGAGAGGAACGCCGGTACCCAAAGGTAGCTTTGCCTCGGCAGCTGAGATGCCGTTGGCGGACCTGGGGTCAACCGAAAGAGTGGAATTCTGGTCCGCCTGAGGCGGAACGGCGGACTGATCCTTCGCACCATCGAAAAATGTGCGACGACGCCCAATCAATGTCAAGCGGCCCGTCCGCTACACTGGGCGCATGGGACGCCCCAATAGGGAAGACGAATCCGTGCCGCCGGGCGAGACTGCGCCAGAACTCGGCCGCGAGGAAGAGGCCTCCTTGCAGATGATCCTCGCCATGGAAAGAGCGTCCAAGATTGTCGATGATTATGTCCGCCCGCGCCTGCTCAAGCTGGGACTGACGCTAACCGAGTTTTCAGTCCTGTCGGTGCTCTACCGGCGCGGTCCCACTCCCCTGGGGGAGCTCAGCGAGCGAATTTTGCTGACCGGGGCCAGCACCACCTACACGGTAAAGAAGCTGGAGGAGCGCGGCCTGCTGCAGCGCCGCCCCAGGAAGGAGGACCATCGCGTTATCCTGGGCGGCATCACCAACACCGGCCGCCAGCTGCTGGATCGCATCTTGCCATTGCACGCCAAGGCCCTTACGGAGGCCACGCGGAGCATATCGACCAAGGAGAAACGCGCCATGACCAAGCTATTACGCAAGATGCTTTGAATTCGTTGTGAATTTAAAATATCGTGCCGCGCAGGGACGCCAGCCGCGAGGCCCGACAAGTCGGCCTCGTCCTATACGAGTATTTCTGCGACCCATAGCCCTTTGTTTCGGAGGACGGGAAGAAGCTGCGTTTCCGTCGGCGCCTGTCATCAGCGCGACAGCGAAGCGGTCAGCGCGGCCATCGAGCGCGATAGGCATCCCTTGAGGGCCGACGACGACGGCGCCACACATGGAAGCGGCCGCGACCACCACCGCCAGAAGTCGCCGCGACATATACGCCCTCAAGCGATCCGTCGCCGCCATCCGGAGATATCCCAAAGATTCGCTCGATAAAGTCCATGCGCCCTCCGATGTTCCCGCATGGTACGCGAAACCTCCGCGTCCTCAAAGAAGAATCGTATGGGACGTCTTTGAACCGGACTTCCGGTTCGGCTTGCAAAATTTATTTGACTTGTGCCGAAACGGCAGTGTATTTGTTCTCACACTATTCTGTTCGGGCATTCTGTCGCCGTCCCCCTTGGTATCGCCCTGAATCCTGATGCGACAGGTTCCCTTTTCCCTGGTTTGAGTTCAAAGCTGCACGGGAGTCCCCATGGGCGCAGCTGTGTTCATCCTGTTGATCGTTTTGATCGTCCTGGTGCTCGGCATCTGCATCGGGCTGTGGATCGCGCTGTTCCTGAGAAGGCGTCATCACCCCCCTCCGCCTCCGCCCCGCCGCCTCCACCACCGCCCCCGTACAAGATTCCCGATCAGTTGGGGAAGCCGACCTT
Source organism: uncultured Solirubrobacterales bacterium (assembly GCA_963705785.1). GTDB lineage: Bacteria > Actinomycetota > Thermoleophilia > Solirubrobacterales > Solirubrobacteraceae > Palsa-465. The sequence goes on from CAVPKV010000021.1 coordinate 31,207, forward strand.
ACGACCCAGTTGAGCATGCGGTTGGCCGGCACCGCCGCCAATGGGGTTCCCACCGCCGCTTCCGCCACTCCTCCCGCCCAGGTCATCTGGGTTGATCACGGCAACGAAGTGCTCGTCCATCTGGACTCGACGGCGGTGCGCATTCTCGATCGCCTGGTCCTGGTTTCGGTTGATCTTGAGACCGACCAGACCGGCCGCACGCCACTGATCTGCAGCTTCGCCGTCAGCGGTCCGGGGGAACTTGGCGGCCTGGTTGCCACTACGGACGACCTACCCCGTGGCAGCGGCGTTCTCGCGTCGAGTTGGGGTCAGCAACTGCAATCCGCTGTCTGGTCCAGCCTCCTTGGCCTCTCCAACGATCATGCTGCGGAACGCAATCTCGCTCCCCGCGCCCTCTCCGCCAGCGCCGGAACCCTCAGCCTCAATGCCGGGGCCAGCCTCACGAACGCTCCCGGAGGCGCCGCATGAGCAACGGTCTGGCCAATGAAGTCCTCGATCTCGGCGAAGCCATCGGCCTGTTCGACGGCACCGGCACTCTCGACCCTCACTGGTTTGAGAACCCACTCAAGAACATCGAGTCCATCTTCACCAGCGACTCGCAGCGCGCCGCCTTTCTTCGTGTGCTGGACGCACTGCTGGCCCCGATTCAGTCGCCCGACATTCCCGCCAACGAAACCTGGCACCCGCTCCTCGGCGAACAGACACGCGGGAACGCCTATCTCACCGTCAATACAGCCAGCGGCGTCACCTTCGGTTTTGCCGGAGAGGTCCATCCACCGACGGGCCGCCACCCCTGGCATCGCTGAGCGCCCACCTGCCGCTAGTCAGCTTCAATGGCGGCAATATTACGGCCGTGGCCGGCACCGCCGGCGGCCCGCTCGACGTAACCCTGCGCATTCACCTCGGGCTCGTCTACGGAACCGACCCCATAGGCCTGGATTCGGTGATCGTCACCGCCAGCCTCGCGCCGCTCGGTGGACCCACTCCGGCCACGCTTACCGTCGACCTCGAAGGCCTGCAACTGGATGCTTCCGGGCCTCAGAACATTGCTCTCGACCCTTCGAACCTTGGCTCGGAGGCCGTCCACCTTGTCATCGGCTTCATTCACGAGCAGCTCACGCGCCTGGCTGCCACTCGGGAGCGGCTGGGCGGTCACTGCCAATCTGCTCCAGTTACTCGGCTTTGGCGACCCGGCCATCCCGCAGTTTCCCTTCACCCAGCTTGCCAACCCGGCCGCCATCAATACCTGGTTCGCGTCACTGCTGCAGGGGGGCGCCACCGCGCCGGTGGTCCACTGGCTTGGCCACCTGACCGGGCTGCTGGGCGCCAGCTTCCCCATCACCGGCACAGGAACCGCTGCCGACCCGTGGGTGGCCCCTGTCCTGCCCTTCGGGACAGCCACAGGCTCGGGCCTCAACCTCACGTTCGCGACCACGACCGTCGCCTCCACCACGTCGCTGCTGATTGGGCTCGAGGTGCGCGTCATTCCCGATGGCGCCAATCCGCCGGTGCGCATTGAAGGCAACGCGACCCTGGCCTCGATCCCGATCACCGGAGCGGGTTCGGCCGTCGTGTTGCCCTCCGCCTCGGTCACCGCGATTGCCCCTGGCGGCATCTGCGGGGCCGCACTCGTCAGCACCGCTACGATCACAGTGCAATCGGCCGAAGCGGGGTTTACGTGGACCGGTTCCGCCCTGCAGCCGCTGCTTGAACTCGTTGGCGTTGATTTCACCCTGGCCGGCACCACGACACACTACGCCCAGGTGGACCTTACCAATGCCGACAGCGTAGCCAGCGACGTCTCGTCCGTCATCGGCAACACCATTGCGGGGGATCTCGGCACCACCAGTCCGGGCCGAAATGGTGGGATGGACTCCGAAGATTCCGGAGAAGAATGACGGCGGGCTGGAGTTCGTCACCGTGGCGTCGACGTAGCTGCCGCCCGAGCCTGCGCATGAGACGTTCGGGGTGAGCGAGACGGTGCCCTTCTCGTTGTTGGAGGTGATGGGTGCGCTGGCCACGTTCGGGTTGCTGTATGACTGGGAGACGCCGGCGTAGTTGGCCTCGACCTGCTCGACGGCCGGGATGTTCGCGTTACAGCCGCTGACGCTGCTTTGCAGGAACTGCTGGGCCCCCGCCTCGACGGCGGAGTCGGCCTGCATTTGGAGGTGGCGCTGATCGAAGTACCAGAAGGAGAGGTCGATGGCGAAAGCTGTGATACCGAGGATCACGACGAGCAGCATGGCCACCAGGGGAGCACGGTGCCGTGTTCGCGACGCGTGCGCCGGACGAGCCAGGACGCCAAGCTCCTCATCTCCCCGCTCCCGTGGCGCGCAGCATCACGATCCGTTGGCCGCACAGGCCGACGAGCGACTCTCGCCGGACGCGAGGAAGTCTGCGGATTTCCGGGGCAGCCTCAGGGGCTAACGTCCACGACGCCATACCCATGAATCGTCAATAAGTGCGGGGAAAGTGATCGGACGATGAGGTAGGTGGACCTAGACCAACGTATAGGCCGACTTCATGCCCGCCGCGGCGATACGTGTAGGTGTCCTTGAAGCGCAGGTTCACCGTGTCCGCAGGCACGCTTGCCCTGGCCTGCTCGGTGGCCTTGATCCTGGCTGTGGTGGCGCTGATCGGGACCGTTGGAGCCGACGCTCGCTGGCTGGCTGCGCTGGGACGCGTGATCGCCTCCCGACACGCGATCCCCTCTGGCGTCCCCTTCGCGACCTTGGCCAGCAGCCACTGGCCGAACGTGCCCGTCCTGGCCGAGCTGATCTTTCATTGGCTGGAGCAGGCCTTTGGCGACCGCGGGCTGATGTTGGCCCAACTGATCGCCGTGGCCGTGGCGCTGGGCTTCCTGATCGTCGATTCCCGCTCGGGTCAGGCAGACGACGCCGGCACCAGCCGGGCTCTGCTGCTCGCCGGCCTTGGGGCCGTCTCGGCTTTGGCCATCGCCCGCTCCCAGCTCTTCTCGCTGGCGCTGTTCCCGGCGCTCTGCTGCCTCCTGCGGGCCGAGGATCGGCACGCCCTCATGGCGGATCTGGCTCGCGCTACCGCTGCTCGCCCTGTGGTCCAACCTGCACGGTGCGGTGCTGGTGGGGTGGGGAGTGCTGGTGGCCTATGCCGTCCTGTCCCGGCTCCGGCGCCAGCCCCTCGTCTCGGTGGTCTTGGTCGTGGGGGGCGCCGTGGCGATTTGTGCCACTCCGGCACTCCTGCGGACCGTGGACTACTACCAGGGCGTGCTGGCCAACCAGGCCGCCGCGACCGGGCAGGGGCTGTGGGGGTCGCTGTCCCTGAGCTCGCCGCTTGATGTGGCCTTCATCGTGTGTGCCGCTCTATTGGCCATCATGTTCATCCGGGCCCACCCCCAGCGCTGGGAGCTTGCCGCCGCGGCTGGGCTGGCCCTGCTGGCGATCCAGGCGGGGCGGTCGGGAATCTGGCTGACCCTGTTTCTGGTCCCCACGGCGGCCCGGGGCTTTGTCGTGCGGCGCCAGTGGCAGGCGCTCACGGCTCCGGTCGCGGTGGCCTGCGCCGGCGTGCTGGTGTTCGGTCTGGTACGCGGACCGCGGCTGGAGGGGGCCGGCCGGCCACTGCTCACTCGGGCGCTGGTCATCGCCCACGGCTCGCCCGTGCTCGCTGCGGCCGTGGTCGAGGAGCAGGTGGCGCTGGCCGGCGGGCAGGTCGTGGCGGGCGACCCGATAGATGCCTTCCCGGGTAAAACGCAGACCGCGTACCTGGACTGGCTGGACGGAAGCCCTCGGGCGCTGAGCGAACTGGACGGCGGCGTTCGAGTGGTGCTGGTGAGGCGGGGTAGTCGGGCGCAACGTCTGATGGCTCGGGCGGCGGGCTTCGCCCTGGCCGGCAGCGATCCTCAGGTCCTGCTGTACGAGCGGACGCTCAGGTGACGACTTCGTCCAGCGGCTGCGGCCGCGGTGCGGCGGCCAGGGCCAGGGGGCGGACACGGGCCTCACCGCGGTCGCGGGGCAATCTGGCCAGCAGCGTGGTCAGACGGTCGGGCGGGAGGGGCCCGCTGAGGTAGTAACCCTGACCGAGGTCACAACCGAGCTGACGGAGGCGATGCCACATCGCGGCGGACTCGATCCCCTCGGCCACGACCTTGAGGCCGAGGTTGTGGGCGAGGTCGATCGTCGAGCGGACGATGGCGGCGTCGTCCTCGTCCACCAGCATCTGCAGCACGAATGACTTGTCGATCTTCAGCACCTGGACTGGGAGGCGCTTGAGCTGGGCCAGGGAGGAGTTGCCGGTGCCGAAGTCGTCGATGGCCAGACGGACGCCGAAGTCGCTCAGGCTGCGCAGGATCGAGTGGGCTCGCACCGGGTCGACCAGCACCGTGTTCTCCGTGATCTCAAGCTCCAGGCAGGAGGGTCGGACCTTCCACCGGGTCAGCAGGTCCTTGACCTCGTAGGCGAAGCGCTGGTCGAACAGGTCCCGCCCGGTGATGTTGACGGCCACGGTCATGTCCAGGCCCTGGTCGTACCAGCGGCGCCACTGCTCCAGGGCCACATCCAGCACGTATGTGGTGAGCGGGCGGATCAGGCCGGTCTGCTCGGCCACGGGCAGGAACTCGGCCGGCGAGAGCAGTCCCCGCTCGGGATGCTCCCAGCGGACGAGCGCTTCGACGCTGTCGATGTTGCCCGTCTGGAAGTCGGCCTGGGGTTGGTAGTGGACCGTGATCTCCCGATCCTGGATCGCTCGCCGGAGCTGTGCCCCCAGGGCCAGCCGGTCGGCCGAGTGATGGTCGTGCTCGACGGCGTACAGGCTTGGTGCCCCTCGGTCCTTGCTCACGTATAGAGCGATGTCGGCACAGCGCAGCAGGGCTTCGACCGTGTCGCCGTGGTGGGGAAAAAGGGCCACGCCGATGCTGGCGCCGACATCGACCTCGACCCCGGAAACGTTGTGCGGGTGCTGGAGGTCCTGGATGGCACGGTCGGCGATTGCCAGGGCTCCCATGGGCCCGGCCACGGCCGGGGCCAGGATGGCGAACTCGTCCCCGCCCAGACGCGCCACCGTATCGCTCTCCCGCAGGGGTGCGATCAGATGGGCGGAGACCTCCTTGAGGAGCAGGTCGCCGCTCTGATGGCCGAAGGTGTCGTTGACTTCCTTGAAGCGATCCAGGTCCATCACCATCACGGCCACGCTCCCGCCCACCCGTTTGGCCTGGCGGATGGCCTGCTCGACCCGGTCGCGGAACAGGGCCCGGTTGGGCAGGCCCGTCAGCGGGTCGTGGAAGGCCTGGTGCTCCATCTCGCCCACGCGGAGCTTCATGTCCCGCAGTCGGCGGCGGATCCGGTTGGTGGCTATGTGGAGCACCGGCAGGAAGGACGCGTACAGGACGATCATGATCAGAGCCAGGAACGCAGTTGAGCGCAGCGCCTCGGACTGGGCACCAGCGGCGATCGGACCGCTGGCGACGTCCAGGGCGAAGCTTCCGGCCGGACCCTTGGAGCCCAGGACGAGGGGCACGCTGACCGTGATCGTTCCCGGGTGGCGGCGGGCCGCCTGGGCGGCGGTCAACCCGATCACGGCGTGGTCGGTGGAATACGTGATCTGGCCCTGGGCGCTGAGGATCGATGCCTCCCGGTCGACACCGAGCAGGATCTGCCGATGGAACAGCCGGTCCAAGGTTTTCTCGCGCGCGCCAGCGGCCGGCTCGGCCAGGTCTCCGGCGGCCAGATTACTGCGCAGAATGGAGGCGGCGATGAATTCGGTTTGGGCCCGGACGGCCCGGATCTCGCTGTCCCTCTGCTGACTGCGGACAAACAGGAAGCAGCCCGTGGCGGCCACCACCATCAGGAGCAGGACTCCGTACAACGGCAGGCGGGCGCTCACGGTCAGGTCCGGCGAACCAGGGGACGAGCGCGCCCCTCGGCGCCAGGACCTCAAGCCGGCCAGCCACGCTTGAAATAGCTCCACGTACACAACATCGGCCCCGGGGCCCCGCACCTGAATCAGAATGGCCGGTTTTCCATATTCCACGGGCCTTTCTTAGACAGAATTTCTTGACCGGAGCGCGTCCGGCCAGCCCTCAGAGCACGCCGCGCCACGCGCTGAGCAAACGGGCCGCCATCGCCTGAGCCGAGTACTCCTCCGCTCGGCCGCGGCCCTCCACGCGGGGGTCGGGGTCAGCCAAGGTCTGCGACAGGGCCTCGCGCCAGACCTCGGCGTCGAACGGGGCGCACAGCGTACCCGCCACCCCGTCCAGCGCGGCGGGTGCGACGCCCACCGGAGTGGCCAGCACCGGCACGTCGCAGGCCAGCGCCTCCAGCACGGCCAGGCCGAAGCCCTCTCGCTCCGAGGGGACCAGGACGGCGTCAGCGGCGTTGATCCACAGCGGCATCCGCTCTGGATCCACGTCCTGGAGGACCAGCAGCTGGACCTGGCCGGCGGCGGCCCGAGCCCGATCAAAGCGCTTTTCCGGGCGGGCCGGGTCGGACGGGAAGAGCACGTATCGCCGCTCCGGCTCCAGGCCCAGCGATCGCCGGGCCTCCGCGCGGGGAATCGGGTGGAACCTGTCCGTGGCCACGCCCGTGGGCAATACCTCCAGGCGCCCGCGGACCAGCCATCGGGGAATCCGGGCCATCAGTTCCTCGGACACTGGCCCGACCAGGTCCAGGAACGGGAGCGCGCCGAGCGTGATGGCCCGCGATCGCGGATGGTGCAGATCGGTTCCGTGCAACGTGACACCGTGAACGGCGGCCGAAACGCTCCCGCCGGCCACGCGCTCAGGCCAAAGTGGGCGTGGACGACGTCGAAGCGTTCGCCGCGGTAGCGCCGACGCAGGTCGCGGCCGGCGGCCAGATACGACCGAACGCCGGCTGAGCGAAACGTGAACAGCTCGACGTCGAGGTCGGGCATCGCGCGACAGGGCGGCGACCTGGTCGCGGACGAAACTGCCCAGCCCCGGACGGTCGGGCCGGGGTACATGCTGGTCACGATCAGAGCGCGCATGCCGGGCGAGCGTAGCTACGCTGACCCGAGGCCTGGCCGCCGCCCCCAGCGGCCGGTCGGCCGACACCTGATGAGGATCTGGTTTGACATGACTGCCTCGGCCCACCCGGTCGTGTTCCGTCCGGTTATCTCCCGGCTGCGCGAACGCGGACACACCGTGGAGATCACGGCCCGGGACTACGCCCAGACCCTCGGCCTGCTGAGGCTTCAGGGGTTGGAGGCCGAGGTCTTTGGACGCCATGCCGGCGCGTCGCGCGCCCGCAAGGTGGGCGCGCTGATGAGCCGGACGCGAGCGCTCCACCACTGGGCCAGGGGCCGGTTCGACCTGGCAGTGGCGCACGGCTCCAACGACCTGGCGCTGGCCGCGGCGTGGGCCAGGATCCCGGCGGTGAACATGTTCGACTACGAGTTCGCCGTCCAGCAGCACAACATCGGCTGCCGGCTGGCCCGGCGAGTCATAACCCCTGACGCGATCCCGCCCTCGCGCCTGGCCCGGTTCGGCGCCACCGGGAGAAGCTGCTCCAGTACCCGGGGCTCAAGGAGGAGTACTACCTGGCTGACTTCGTCCCCGATCCGACCGTGCCGGACCGTCTGGGGGTCGACCCGCGGCGAGTGATCGTGGTTGTCAGGCCGCCTCCCGACGTCTCGCTGTACCACCGCAAGTCCAACCCTCTGTTTCCGAGCGTGCTCAGCTACGTGGGCAACCGCGATGATGTCCACGCGGTCGTCCTCCCCCGGACCGCGGCCCAGCGCGAGCACGTCGAGGAGATGGGGCTACCGTCCGTTATCGTGCCCGAGCAAGCCGTGGATGCGCAGAGCCTCATCGCAGCCTCCGACGTCGTGGTCTCAGCGGGCGGCAGCATGAACAGGGAGGGGGTCGCGCTGGGAGTGCCCGTGTACACCACCTACGGCGGCCGTCTGGGTGGTGTCGACGAGTCCCTGATCCGTTCAGGCCGGCTGCGGCCGCTGACCGATCCGCGGGCCCTGGAGCTGCGCAAACGGACTGACACCCTCGACTGGCCACGGCGAGATCCGGGCGTACTGGTGGACATGATCCTGAGCGCGGTCGAGTAGGCGTCGTGGCCGTTCCCCATCGCTCCTATGTGCCGCCCGGCCACCGGGCCGCGACCGAGCCCGATGAGTCCAAGCCCGGCCCGGACACCCTGGTCCACCAGTACGCGGTCATCGCGCACGCCTACGAGCGCCGCCCGATCGATGTGATCCTCCGAGGCCTGGACCTCGTAGTCGGCTCGGTGGGGCTGGTCGTGACCGCCCCGCTATGTCTGATCATCGCCGTGGCTCTGCGCGTGAGTGCTCCCGGCAGCCCCACGCTGTACCGCGGCCAGCGTGTCGGCCGCGCCGGGCATGTGTTCCAGATGGTCAAGTTCCGCACGCTCGCTCCGGATGCTGAGCAGCGCCTCGGCCCCTACCTGGGAGCAGAGCTGACGCAGCTCACCTCACACGAGGTGACCCGCCTGGGCCGGGCGCTGCGGGCGTCCAAGCTCGATGAGCTTCCCCAGCTCTACAACGTGGTGGCCGGCCATATGAGCCTGGTCGGGCCGCGGCCGATCCGGCCGGCGTTCTTCGCCGAGCTGTGTCAGGAGATCCCCCAGTACTGGCAGCGGCTGGTCGTGCGGCCGGGACTGACTGGCCTGGCCCAGCTCCGGATGACGCGGGAGATGACCTGGGCGGAGAAGCTGGCCCACGACCTGGAGTACATCGCCGACCGATCGGTCTCCCTGTACCTGTCGGTAATCATCACCACGGCGTGGCTGGTGGTCTTCCGCCCGGCCAATCGACGCTCGCAGCTCAACCGCCTCCCGTAGGACCTCAGCGCATGTGCGGGATCTGCGGCACGTACGACTTCTCCTCCGGTCGCCCGGCTGATCGAGCGCTGATCGAGCGAATGAGCGCGTCCCTGCTCCACCGCGGTCCCGACGGTGCCGGCGTCCACCTTGATGGCCCGGCCGGGCTGGGCGCTCGCCGGCTGGCCATCATCGATCTGGCCGGTGGGGATCAGCCGATGCTGGCCGCCGACGGTGACGTGTGCGTGGTTCAGAACGGCGAGATCCTCAACCATCTCGAGCTGCGGGCCGAGCTGGAGGCTCATGGAGCGCGCCTGCGGACCCACTGTGACACCGAGGTGCTGCTGCACCTCTACCTGCGGGATGGCCCGGGCTTTGTCTCCCAGCTCCGGGGCATGTTCGCTGTCGCTCTGTGGGACCGCCGGCGCCGTCTGCTGATGCTGGCCAGGGACCGGTTCGGGATCAAGCCGCTGTACTACGAGCTGCGCGATGGGCGGCTGGCCTTCGCCTCCGAGCTGAAGGCGCTCGCGCTCCAGCCCGACTTCCCCCGGGATGTGGACCCGGCGGCGCTGCACTCCTATCTGGCCTTCAACTCGATCCCCGCGCCGCTGTCGATCTTCCGGTCGTGCCGGAAGCTCCCTCCCGGTCACCTGCTCACCTGTACGCCCGAGGGGACCGGCATCGAGCGCTTCGCCCGTCCCGCCCCGGCGCCCGAGGCGGAGCTGCGCCGCGAGAGTGCCGCCGAGCTGGCGGCTGAGCTGCGCGACCGCCTGGCCGAGTCCGTCCGCGCGCACCTGCTGGCCGACGTCCCGGTGGGCGTGCTCCTGTCCGGGGGGGTTGACTCATCCGGCCTGGCCGCCCTGGCGGCTCAGCAGTCCTCAGAGCGGGTGGCGACCTTCTCCATCGGTTTCCAGGAGAGGAGCTTCAACGAGCTCGAACTGGCCCGCGAGGTGGCACGGCGATACGACACCGACCACCACGAGCTGACGATCTCTCCGAGGGTGCGAGAGCTGCTGCCCGAGCTCGTGGCGGCGTTCGACGAGCCGTTTGCCGACTCCTCGGCGCTCCCAACGTATCTGGTCTCTCAGCTCGCCTCGGAGCACGTCAAGGTCGTGCTGTCCGGTGAGGGGGGCGACGAGCTGTTCGGGGGCTACGAGACCTACGCCGCGGATCAGTTGGCCCTCAGGGTGGGGCCGGTGGCCGCCCGCTTGGCCCCACTGCTGGAGCGGCTGCCCAGCTCCGATGCTCGGGTGAGCCTCGAGTACCGGGCCAAGCGCTTCGCCCGGGCCGCGGCGCTGCCGCCGCTCGAGCGCCACCACGGCTGGAAGGAGATCTTTTCCGACCGTCAGCGCGACGAGCTCCTCCAGGCCTCCTGGCGAGACTCGGACTTCGACCCACTGACCCCGTGGCGTGAGCGCTTCGCAGAGACCGACAGCGCGCCGCTGCTGGCCCGTCTCCAGGACGTCGACCTGGGCGTCTATCTGGCCGACGACCTGCTGGTCAAGACAGATCGGATGAGCATGGCCCATAGTCTCGAGGCTCGGGTGCCGTATCTGGATCCGGTCGTCTCAGATCTGGCCCTCGCGCTGCCGACCTCCCTCAAGGTGAGGGGGCTATCCAAGAAACGCCTCCTCCGCGCGGCCCTGGCTCCCCTGGTCCCGCGGCGGATCCTGAGCGCCCGCAAGCGGGGCTTCTCGATCCCGGCAGCGGCCTGGCTGCGTGGTGAGCTCGCCCCGCTGGCCCACGAGCTGCTGGCCTTCCAACGCACCAGCGACCAGGGGTATTTTGAGCCGGCGGTGGTCGGTCGCCTGCTCCAGGAGCACCTGGACCGCCGCCAGGATCACAGCCGCCAGCTCTGGGGTCTGATGTGCTTCTCGCTATGGGCGGAGCAGATCGAGCGTCGCCAGGGTGCCCCACCCCCCTCTGAGCCCCTCACTCCCACCGTCGCCTGAGCGGGCAACCTCGACCCAACTCAAGGAGCGATACATGAGCTATGAGACAGTCATCTGGGAGCAGTCCGGCCCGCTCGGGCGGCTCACCCTGAACCGCCCGGAGACCCTCAATGCCTGGACGCCCGAGTTCGGATCGGAGCTCCGCCAGGTGGTTGAGGGCCCGGCGTCGGACGAGTCGGTCAGGTCCGTCCTGGTCACCGGGGCGGGCCGCGGGTTCTCGTCGGGCGCCGATCTGAAGGCGGGCTTTGAACCCGCGGCGGACGGAGGGCCGGATGTGCGCAAGGAGCTCCATGACTTCTACCACCCGGCGATTGCCGGCATTCGCCGGCTGGCCAAGCCGGTCGTCGCCGCGGTCAACGGTCCGGCCGTGGGCATTGGCTGCTCGCTGGCGCTGGCCTGCGACCTGGTGCTGGCGGCGGAGTCAGCCTTCTTCGGACTGGCCTTCGTCAACATCGGGCTGATGCCCGACGGGGGGTCGACGGCCTTCGTCCCTCCCGCGGTGGGCAAGGCACGGGCATTTCAGATGGCGCTCCTCGGCGAGCGGATCGGAGCCCAGCAGGCCCTGGAGTGGGGTCTGGTCAACTGGGTTTATCCCGACGACGAGCTGATCCCGGCGGCCGAGGCTCTCGCCGGCCGCCTGGCCCACGGCCCCACCCGTTCCTACGCGAGCTCCAAGCGGGCGCTGAACCGTTCTGTCTACGGGGATCTCGACGGCCAGCTCGACCTGGAGGCGGAGCTCCAGCACGCGCTGGCCCGGACGAGCGACTTCGTCGAGGGGGTGAGTGCGTTCGTCCAGAAGCGCGACCCCGAGTTCCGGGGGGAGTAGCGGCCCAGCGGTGTTCCGGTATCTCTACTCTTCTGACCGACTTACAGGAGATGACCGGCCGTCTGCCTCACGCGACGCTGGCGGAAGCGGTTTTGGCCGTCGAACCCTCGGGTATGCCCGCGACGGGCGTCCGTTTGCTGGCGTCCCCGTGCATCGATGGCGTATCCAGGAGCGATCGAATGTCCGCGGCTGAGCAATGAGGTCTAGGTGAACGAGGACCGTCCCAGTGTCAGCTTGGACCTGGATTCGAGTCCTGAGACCCTGACCCTGGTCCGCGGTGTTCTGGGGGGCCTGGCCGAAGGTTTGTCGCTGGACCCCGAGCTTCTGGACGACATCAAGACGGCTGTCAGCGAGGCCTGTAACAACGTCGTCATGCACGCCTACGGCGGCGAGAGCGGTCCGCTTCAGGTCGCTCTGTTCGTGGGCATCGAGGAGATTGAGGTCGTCGTCCGGGACCGGGGGCAGGGGATCCACGTCCTGACTCCCTCCGACGATCGCCTGCAGGGCGTCGGGATCCCGATCATGCGCGCGCTGGCCGAGAAGACGGCCTTCAGGCCACTCCCCAACGGGGGCACGGAGGTCTGGATGCAATTCGCCGGCCTCAGAGCCGGCGAGGTGCTCTACCGGCGGCCGGGCGAGGCGGCGGCGGACGATGGGTGGTCACACCGCCTGTCGGGCGACGCCGTGGTCTCGCTCTCGCCCGTCGGCTTCGTCGGCGGCGTGCTGGGAAGGCTCGCCCGCGCCCTGGCGGCCCGGGCCCGGTTCTCGCTCGACCGCTTCTCCGACGTCTATCTGGTCACAGACGCGCTGGCTGCGCACGCCGTGAACGCGGCCAGCGCTCCCCGGATCGCCTTCGGGATTCAGACCGAGCCCCGGCGTCTGGAGGTCACGCTCGGGCCGCTCCGAGCCGGCGCCAGTGCTCAGCTGACCAGCGAGTCTCCCAGCGAGGTGACCTCGGCGCTAAGGCTGTTGGCCGACGAGCTCGAGGTCCGGACGGAGAATGGTCACGAAGTCGTACATCTGGTCATGCGCGACCAGCGGGGCCGCGAGCCCGCGACGTAACCAGGACCGTCAGATCTCGTCAGGTGAATCGACCAGCGTGAGCCGGTCGGCGACGCCGGTCAGGGTGAGCAGGCGCTGGACCTGCTGGGGTCCGCGGACCACCGCAAAGCGCCGACCGGCCTCGACGGCCCGCTGATGAGCCCTGACCAGCACGCTCAGTCCCGTTGAATCCATGAATTCGAGCTGCCTCAGATCGACGATCAGCAACTCGGCCCCCGAGTTCATGTGACGGTCGAGCTCCTGCTCCAGCCCTGGGCTCGAGGCGAGATCCAGCTCTCCGCTGACCCCGATTACCACGGCCCGATCGCCATCCCTGAGCTCGACTTCAAAGTTGCTCTGCACCGGGCAGCAGGCTAACTGATCTGCGACATCGTTTGCGCACCACGAACCAGGTGCATGTTCTGAGAGTCGAGCGGGTAATCCTCTGAGACCAGGCGACCAAGGGTGGTCGCCGTTCAGCCAAGGAGGCGATGAGGATGGTTGCTCTACTCGTCCTGTTGTTGCTGCTCGCGGTCTTCGGCGGGCTCGGTTTCGCGGCCCACTTCCTGTGGTTCGTCCTGATCGCTGCCGTGGTCCTGTGGGTGCTCGGCTTCTTCGTAGGCGGAGCGGGTGCCGCAGTGGCCGGCGGCGGCCGGCGGCGGTGGTACGGGCGCTGGTGAGCGCCCGCCTCTGGTGAGCTCGCTGGGCCGGCCGGCTGGGCCGGTCCCGGCGAGCCCGTCAGCCGTCGGTCTCGGTGAGCTCCCGCAGACGAGCCAGCGAGCGGCGGAGCAGGCGTGACACCTGCATCTGTGAGACGCCCACGCGGTCGGCGATCTCGGACTGCGTCAGGTCCTCTCCGAATCGGAGGTAAAGGATCTCTCGCTGATCGGCCGGGAGGCTCCGGGCCGCGGCGAAGACCGTGGCCTGGTCTTCAACCAGGGACAGCCGGGCATCGTCGGCGCCGATCATCTCCAACCGGTTGGACTCGTCGTCGTCCTCGCTGATCATCGGAGCGTCGAGCGACACGGTTCTGTAGGCCTCGGCCGTCTGCAGGCCGTCCAGAACCTCCTCCTGGCTCAACTCCAGATACTGGGCCAGCTCGACCACCGTGGGAATCCGGCCGCTCCGGCCCGACAGGGCCTGTTGGGCGTCGGAGATCCGTCGGGCCCGCTCCTGGGCTCCCCGCTCCACGTGGACGGACCAGGCCGTGTCCCGGAAGTGGCGCTTGAGCTCGCCCACGATCGTGGGCACGGCGAATGAGCTGAAGGCGAAGCCGCGGCCGGGATCAAACCGCTCCACGGCCTTGACCAGCCCCAGGCTGGCCACCTGCACCAGGTCTTCGTACGGCTCGCTCGATTGCGCGTAGCGTCGGGCCAGCTTTCGGGCCAGGGGCAGGAAGCGCGAGATCAACTCATCCCGGGCCTCTCGGTCCCGGTGCGCTTGCCACTGCTCAAAGAGCTCGGCGGACCCCAGGGCGGAGGCAGGCTCTCGTGCGGTTGTCGCCATCGGACACCTCCAGGTTTGCAGACTGGTAGTGGTTCTAGCACATGATTGTGTGGCTGGCCACCGGTCTCCCTGAGGCCGACCGCGATGGCGTATCAGTCGTGCTCGAGTGCTGGGGAGGCGCGCCTGTCGGCCAGGAGGTCGATCACCGCCGCCTCGATCCGCGCCCGGACCCGGTCATCGGAGGGGTCAAGCGAGGGCAGCCGCTCGAGCGCGCCAGCGATCGTCCAGCCGGACTGGTAGCGGTCGAACACCCTGGGGTCGATGTACGCCCGGCGGGCCACGGCCGGGGTGTTGCCCAGCAGTTCGGCCACGGCCCGCACCGCCTGGTTGATCGCGCGCTTGCGGCTCGACGGAGTGGGCTGGGCCCGGGCGTCGGCGGCCAGCCCCACGGCGGCCATCACGGTGGCGTTCCAGGTCCGAAAGTCCTTGGCACTGAACCCGTCGCCGAGCTGGTCCTTGAGGTACTCGTTGATCTCATCTGAGCGAACCTCGTGCCAGCGACGACCCTCGCGGTAGGCCAGCAACTGGGTACCGCCGGAACGGCGGCGTTTCAGTTCGGAGACGATCTGCACGGCCAGCGGGTCCTCGATCGCCTGGACGCGGTGGAGCCCCCTCTTGGCCAGGTAGTCGAACAGCGCCCGGCCGTCCTGGATCGACACGTTCTCCTTCTCAAGTGTGGCCAGGCCGATGCCTCCCTCTTCGTCCGCGTACTCCTCGCTGCCGATCCGGAACATCCCGACGTCGAGCAGGCGGGCGGCTCCGGCGAGCACGCGTTCACGCGTCAGGTCATCGGCCTCCAGGTGTGTGCGGATTCGCCGTCGAGCGGCGGGGAGAACCGCTCCCAGTTCCGTCATTCGCTGGAACTTCTGTCGGTCGCGATGCTCGCGCCACCGGGGGTGGTATAGGTACTGCTTGCGCCCCGCGGCGTCGATCCCCGTGGCCTGAAGGTGGCCCAGGGGGTCCTGGCAGATCCACACGTCCTGCCAGGCGGGTGGGATGGCCAGGCCGCGGAGCCGCTCGAGGGTCTCGCGGTCGCTCACCCGCTTGCCGGCCTCGGTCAGAAAGGAGAAGCCACGTCCACTTCGGCGTCGCCGCAGTCCGGGGCCGGCGCAGTCCGATCTCCTCAGCCGTCCTCTACTCGTCCCCGATGCCATCCGTGTCTCTCCCCGATGCCGTCCGTGGGTGGTGGGTCCCGGTGACGTGGCGCTCCTCACAGCCGCGCCACGTCACCTGAGTACCCGGTCAGACCAGCTGCTTCATCTGGTCGGCCACATCCTGAACGTCTGAGCGCAGGCCATTGACCTGGCGCTCAACGGCGCGCCGAGCCTGCTTGGCGTCACGCCGAAGCTCACGGCGCTGTCGGCTCAGCGTCCGCTGCTGGCGCGAGACCGCCCGCGCGCCTCGGCGCTCAAACCGGTTCAGCTCTCGCGTGACCAGGTCCAGGCTGCTGTATGTCCGCGCGGTCTGGCGGACCTTGTCGCCCACCGTCGCGGCGGCGCCGACCTGGATCAGCAGAGCACGCTGAGCCTGCCGTCCGACGGTCCCGAGCCTGGTGGCCGCGGCGTCGAGCCGGCGCGTGGCCGAGCGGCCGGCCTGCCGGGTTGTCCCCCGGGCCTGCCGACTCGTCTGCACGGCCGAGGAACGGGTCCGGCGAGCGGCCGACTTGGTGGCCGATGCGCTTCGCTGGGCTTGATTTCGCTTACGTGTCGCGGCCGCACGCTGGGCGGCGGCCCGACGCTGAGTTGACGTCTGCGTCGCCATGGTCAGTCCTCCTCGTGGTCGCTGCAAAACAAAGCGCCCCCGTCTTGCGCCCCGCTTAAGGCCTACCCGGGGGGCTGACCGGGAAAACGTCTGTGCGCAGCCCGCCGGGCAAAGCCTTAGATTCACGAGCGTGCAGCCCACTTTCAGCGGCTCCCTAGCCTCGGTCGACGGTGAGATCATGCTCGCCTCCGCGGCCCGGATCCCGGCCACGGACGAGGGCCTCCTGCGCGGCGACGGGGTATTTGAGGTCGTTCGGCTGTACGAGGGGCGGCCGTTTGCCATGGACGATCACATCCAGCGCATGGAGCGCTCGGCCTCAAACCTGCGCCTGCCGGTCGATCTGGAGGCCGTTCGGGCCGACGCGGGCCGGCTGCTCGCTCACGTGGGATCGGGTCCTGAACATCAGCTGATGCGGATCGTGATCACCCGCGGGGGCCGCCGGCTCCTTCTGACCGAGCCGCTTCCCGCCGTCCCGGAGCACGTTCGCCTCGGTCCGGTCACGTACTCACCCACGCTCGTGCTGGATGGCGTGAAATCGCTCTCCTACGGTGCCAACATGCTGTGCTCGCGGCTCGCTCGCGAGCGCGGGTTTGATGAGGCTCTTCTGATCACTCCGACCGGCCAGGTCCTGGAGGCGCCGACCAGCTCCTTCTTCTGGATCACGGGGGACGAGGTCCTGACCCCGCCGCTCACCGACCACATTCTGGCCTCGATCACCCGCCGGGTGGTAATTGAGGTGTCCGGAGCGGTCGAGCGGTCGGCCACGCTGGAGGAGATCAAGCAGGCCGACGAGGCGTTCATCTGCTCGACCGCGCGGGAGGTCCAGCCGGTCGTCGCCATCGACGACCGCTCGCTGACAGCCCCCGGCCCGGTGACCACGCGGCTCGGGGAGGCCGTTATGACCCGTATCCACAGCATCCTTGAGGGCTCGGTCCCCAGCGCCTCCGGCGCGGGTCGGCAAGCTTCCGGCTCGTCCGGATGAAGGTCCTGACGGTGGTCGGCAACCGCCCGCAGTTCATCAAGGCGGCGGCGGTGTCACGGCCCCTGCGCCAGGAGCACTCAGAGGTCCTGATCCACACGGGCCAGCACTTCGATGACGATCTTTCACGCGTGTTCTTCGATGAGCTTGGGCTTCCCTCCCCCGACCGCGAGCTGGGCATCGCCCGGGGGTCCAATACTTCCCAGACCTCACGCATGCTCCGGGCGCTCGAGCCGGTCGTGGGGGAGGTGGGGCCCGACGTTGTCCTGATCTACGGCGATACGAACTCGACCCTGGCCGGGGCGCTGGCCGGGGCTCAGGCCCGCATCCCGGTGGCCCATGTCGAGGCGGGCATGCGTTCGTTTGACCGCTCGATGCCGGAGGAGCTCAATCGCGTACTGGCCGACCACGCCAGTGAGCTGTTGCTGTGCTCTTCGGAGGTCGCGGTGGCCAACCTGCAACGCGAGGGGGTGGACGGCCGGGTGGAGCTCGTGGGGGACGTGATGGTCGACATCGCGGCCACCGTCCAGCCGTCCGCCCGGGAGCGCCTGGAGCTGATCCGGGGGCGGGGGTTGGAGCCTGGAGCCTATGTGCTGGCCACGGCCCACCGCGCGGGCACCGTCGACGACCCTGAGCGGCTGGCGCGGCTCGTGGAGCTGCTGGTGTCACTCCCGTACCCGGTCCTGCTGCCGCTGCATCCGCGGACGCACGCGCGCCTGCGGAGCGCGGGGCTGCTCGAGCGACTGCAGCGGAGCGAGCAGCTGGTGGTCACGGCTCCACTGGGCTACGTCGAGTTCGCCGCCCTGCTGTGCAACGCCGCCGCGGTGATGACGGACTCCGGCGGCGTGCAGAAGGAGGCCTACCAGGCTGGGATCCGCTGCATCACGCTGCGCCCCAACACGGAGTGGGTGGAGACGGTGGACGTGGGCTGGAACACGCTGGTGGACCTTGACCCGGAGGCGGCTCGGGCGGCGCTAGAACGTCCGCCCCCGCCCGAGCGACCGGCGCTGTACGGGGATGGCCGCGCATCGGAGCGCGTCGTCGACGCGCTTACACTCCACCTGGCATGAGCGACCCGTCGATGCGAATCGGCGTGGCTGGGTTGGGCTACTGGGGCCCGAACCTGGCCCGGAACTTCGCCTCGATCCCAGACTGTGAGCTGCGCTGGTGCTGCGATCCCGACGAGCCGGCCCGTGAGAGTGCCCGGACCCGCTTCCCGGGCGTCCGGGTGACCGACGACCTGGACGAGCTGCTGGCCGACGAGGACCTGGACGCGGTCGCGCTGGCCACGCCGGTGCCGACACACGCGGCGCTGGCCACCCGGGTCCTGAGCGCCGGCAAGCACTGCTTTGTGGAGAAGCCCCTGGGGCAGTCGGTGGCCGAGGCTCAGCAAGCGGTCCGCGCCGCCCGGCAAAACGACAGGCTCCTGATGGTCGGCCATCTGCTCGAATACCATCCGGCCGTCCGCCAGCTCAAGGAGCTCTCCGACTCCGGCCAGCTCGGGGAGCGGATCTACTACATCTACGGCAACCGCCTGAACCTGGGCAAGCTGCGCGCCGACGAGAACGCTCTCTGGAGCCTCGGCGCCCATGACGTCTCGGTCGTTCTGTACCTGGCCGGTGAGGAGCCCTTGGAGGCCGTGGCTCACGGCGAGTCGTACGTCCGAGCCGGGGTGGAGGACGTGGTCTTCTGCTTCCTGCGCTTCCCGTCCGGCATGCTCGCGCATCTTCACCTGAGCTGGTTGGACCCCCACAAGGAACGGCGCTTCACCGTCGTGGGGTCGCGCCGGATGGCCACCTTCGACGACATGGCGACGGAGGGCAAGCTGACCATCTACGACAAAGGCTTTGACCACGACGCCCACGCCCACGGCGAATACGTCACACGCGTCGGCGGGATGGAGTCGCCCCCGCTGCCGGACGTCGAGCCACTCCGGCTGGAGTGCGAGCACTTCGTGAAGTGTGTGCTCTCCGGACAGCAGCCGCAGTCAGATGGGGAGAGCGGCCTGCGGGTGGTACGGGTGCTCGAGCAGCTGCAACGCTCGCTGGAGGCGTCGGCTGTATCGGGAGGCGCTGGTGGCTCCTGAGATCGCCCCCGGGGCCTACGTGGCGCCCGGTGCCCGCCTGGCCGAGGGCGTCCGCGTGGAGCCCGGGGCGGTGATCCACGACGGAGTCGTGCTTGGGCTCGGCTGCTTGGTGGAGGCCGGGGCGGTGCTCGGGAAGGTCCCACGGCTGCGGCGCGGGTCGAGCGCCGCCTCCGACCGGGAGCTCGAGCCGCTGGTTTTGGAGGAAGGGGTGACCGCGTGCTGCGGGGCGGTCGTGTACGCCGGGGCGCGGGTGGGCGCTGGGGCGATTCTGGGCGACCAGTGCCAGGTCAGGGAGCGCGCGGTGGTCGGCGCCGGCTCGGTGGTGGGCCGGGGGTCGTGCGTGGACTTCGACGCCCGGGTCGGTGTCGGCGTGCTGATCCAGACGGGCGTCTATGTGACCGCCGGCACCGTGGTCGAGGACGATGTCTTTCTGGGCCCTGGAGTCCAGATGGCCAACGATCACACGATGGGACGCCATCCGCCGGGAGCCGCCCTGACCGGCCCGGTCCTGCGCCGGGCCTGCCGGATCGGCGCCGGCGCCGTGCTGGTCCCCGGGGTGGAGATCGGGCCGGAGGCGTTCGTGGCCGCCGGTGCTGTGGTCACCAGGGACGTTGGTCCTCGGGAGGTCGTCATGGGCGTCCCCGCCCGGGTGGTCCGCCGGGTGGGTGACGGGGACCTCCTCGAGCGCTGGCGATAGCCCGCGGGGGGCGGCTGACGGTAGCCGGCGGAAGGGCGCTGAGGCTCAGCCCGCGGCGGGTGTGGGCGCCGGGACCTCGCCCGCCAGCTGGCCGGCCGACTCGGTCCACACGACGTCCTCCCGTCCGGGGCCGACGCCGATCATCGCCACCGGAACGCCGATGAAGGACTGCATGAACTCGAGGTACTCCTTGGCGGCGTCGGGCAGGTCGGACTCGCTCCGGCACTCACGCAGATCCTCGGACCATCCCCTCAACTCCTCGTACTCGCCGGTGGTGTGGTGGAGCACGGTCTGGTGGTAGGGGAAGTGCTCGAACTCGGCCTCCTCCGGACCTCGGTAACGCGTGCACACCTTCAGGCGGTCGAAGCCGCTCAGGACGTCGAGCTTGGTCACGGCGAGCGCGGTCAGCGTGTTCAGGCGCGACGCGTAGCGGAGCGCGACCAGGTCAAGCCAGCCCACGCGGCGGGAGCGACCGGTGGTCGTCCCGTATTCGCCGCCGCGCTCCCGGAGCTCGTCGGCCAGCTGGTCGCCGAGCTCGGTCGGGAACGGCCCCGCTCCGACGCGGGTCACGTACGCCTTGGCCACGCCCCAGATTTCATCGATGTCCTTGGGCCCCACGCCCGCGCCGATACAGGCAGAACCGGCCACCGGGTTGGACGACGTGACGAATGGATACGTCCCGTGGTCGATGTCGAGCAGAGTTCCCTGGGCGCCCTCGAACAGCACCGTCTGTCCCTGGTCGAGTCGTTCGTGGACGAGCCGGGTGGTGTCGGCGATGTACCGCTCCAGCCGGTAGCCGTAGGTCAGGTATTCCTCCGTCATCGTCTGGAGGTCCAGACGAGGATCCCGGGCGAACTCGCGCAGCGAGAGCCGCTTTGGCTCGAGCGCGGCGACGATCTTCTTCTTGAGGATCTTCTCGTCCAGGAGGTCTTGCATCCGGATGCCCAGGCGAGCCGCCTTGTCGGCATAACACGGGCCGATGCCCCGGCGGGTCGTCCCGATTTCCAGCTTGCCCAGCTTGGCCTCACCGGCGTGATCGAGCAGCAGGTGGTAGGGCATGATCAGGTGCGCGTTGGCCGACACACGCAGCGCGCTGATGTCCACCCGGCGGCGCCCGAGCTCTCCCAATTCATCCGTCAGCACCTTGGGGTCAATAACGACGCCGTTGCCGATTACGCACGGCTTCTTGGGGTGCAGGATCCCGGATGGGATCAGGTGCAGCTTCCACGTTTCCCCGTTGCGCACGATCGTATGGCCGGCGTTGTTGCCCCCCTGGAAGCGGACGATCACGTCGGCGTGCTCGGCCATCAGGTCGGTGACCTTGCCCTTGCCCTCGTCGCCCCACTGGGCGCCGACGATCACAATTCCAGGCATCGACAGGCAGTGTAGGGGCGAGGCGGGCGGCGGTCCTGGGCCCCGGGGGGAACCCTGGCCGTGTTCTCCCCGTCTCGCGGCGCCCCGAGGAGGTTGACCTCCCGGACCAGGCATCATTACGGGCGATGTCCGAAGACTCAGAGGCCGAGCAGCTCAAGGAGGCCCAGCAGGAGCGCGAGGAAGCGGAAGCAGAGCAGGCTGCGTCGGCCGTCACCGATGACGAGGCTGCCCAGCACAGGCGGCGAGCCGAGAAGGCTGCGTATCTCCGCGAGAAGCTCGAGCAGCGAGCCGAGACCGAGCGCGAGGGCCAGGACTAGGACGCCCGGGCCCGCCTGCTAACGCTTCAGCTTGATCCTCGTGGCGAAAGGCTTCGCGCCGGCAGCCCGGACGATCGCCCATACGATGACCCGTCGCCGGTAGGCCAGTAGTCCGCGCCCTGGCCGGTTCAGGTGCACGCTCAGGGCTTGTCGGTGACCCGAGGCGATCCGGAAGGACGCCGATCCGTACGTGGTGTGTCCGGCCGCCCGGCGGCCCGCGACATCAGCCGCACCGATCCCTCCGTGCTGGAGCAGGACCTGCCCCGCGCACGTGAGCAGCTGGAGGCAGCCCAGCGTGAGGGTGGCGTTCCCGTTGCGCACCGGGGCCACCGTGGTCCCGAAGTCGATCGGGCTCCCGGAGCCCGGGCTCCAGTCCCCGTTGAGGGCCACGGCGAACCCGCCGGTATCGGTGTAGAACCCTGGGGTCACCGTGCTGGGGGCCGCCGTGTTCCAGACAAGATCGGCCGGTTCACTGAGCGTGCCCGTGTAGTACATGGGGACCGGGACCTGCGGCTCCAGCACAGCCAGACCGAGCGTGTCGAAATCTGCGATCGTCGTCAGATCCTCAGGCGGAGGCGTTGCGTCCTCTCGGACGGGGAGGTTTACCCGGACGGCGGTGATCGTGTTGGGGCGGGGAGTGAACACCTGGCTCTGGGCGACGGGGAAGCAGCACGCGTCCTCGGGCTTGCCCGGGGTGGCCGTGTTCCGGTACAGGGATCGCATCACCACGACCCGCATCGGCCCGGTGGTGGTCCCGACCGCCACGCGTACGTCGGTCACGGTCCCACTCCGCGGGGGTTCGAGCGTGATGTTTTGCCCAGAGAAGGCAGCGAGCTCATCCGGGGTCGGGACGTCTATCCAGATGCACGACGTGGCCAGGCCGCCCGTCGGCCCGTACACCGGAGCCGGCCCGACCAGGGTGAGGTAGACAGAACAGTCGTAGGGGTTGTTGGGCGCGACGTTGAACGGCGCCGTGCCGAGCGGGATACCGAATGTGGTCGCGCTCGCTCCCGGGGCGAAGATCGCCCACACCGCCGCCGCCAGCGCGACCCGCCGGCAGACTGCTCCAGCTGACCCCACGAACCGACCGGTCCCTCGGTCCATGGCCGGGATCGTACGCGATCAGCGGGATCCCTACCGGGTCCTGTCCCGCGCCGCCCCGGCGCAGTCGGCTAGGGCGCGCGCAGGTCCATCCGGCGGTCGTGGCCCAGCAGCGGGAGCTCGTCGCACATCTCGGTCAGGCGTGAGACCGTGCGCTCGGTGATCTGCTCGCACAGCGCCTCCCGATCCAGGATGTTGGTGGTGATCACCATCGAGCGCTGTTCCTCGTAACGGGCGTTGACGATCGAATACAGCTCCTCCAGCACCCAATCCGTGGTCCGCTCGGCGCCGACGTCGTCGATCTGGAGTAGGTCGACGCTGGTCAGGCGGGCGAACAGGTCATCGTGCGAACCGTCGTCAAAGGTTTTTCGGATCTTTCTGAGCAGATCCGGGAGCGAATAGATCGCCACGGAGCGCCGCGCCTTGAGCGCGGACTTTGACACCAGCATCGCCAGCGTCGTCTTGCCGGTGCCCACCGGCCCCATCAGCCACAGGCCGCGGCCGCGGTCAAGCCGTTCGTGGATCTGATCGCAGAAGCGCCGGACGGCGGCCACGATCTGAGGGTCGATGTCAGTCGCCACGGGCGGCCTGTCAAACGCCACGTGGGCGTACCTGGGCGGGATCACCACCGAGAGCTTTCGGGCCCGCTGGCGGTTGATGATCTCCGGACGGCAACGGCAGTCGTAGGCCGTGTCGGTCTGTTCGTCGACCAGGAAGCCCGAGCCGTCACACAGGCCGAAGGGACAGCGTGTCTCGCCTCCACGCCGGAGCGGCCGCACGTTGCCGGCGGCGGATTCCGAGCGCCCCACGGTCAGATCGAGCGATTGCTCGGGGTTCATGCCGCGAACCGCTCGCGGGAGTAGCTCATGAACTTCGGATACTGGTGCTGGAACGTCAGCACGACCTCACCCACCGGCCCGTTGCGGTGCTTGGCGATGTTGATGTCCGCCTCCCCCTGCCGCTCTGACTCTTTGTCGTAGTACTCCTCGCGGTAGATGAACATGACCAGGTCTGCGTCCTGTTCGATCGCACCGGAATCACGTAAATCGGACAGGATCGGCTTCTTCTCCCCGCCCCTCTGCTCCACCGCCCGGCTGAGCTGGGACAGGGCGATCACCGGGACGTGCAGCTCTCGAGCCAACCCCTTGAGGCCGCGGGAGATCTGGCTCACCTGCTCCACCCGGTTTTCCACGCGGCCTTCGTGGCGCATCAGCTGGAGATAGTCGACGATGATCAGTCCCAGCCCGTCAGGCACCTGGTGGTGCAGGCGCCGGGATTTGGCGCGGACCTCCAGCACTCCGGTGTCGCTGGAGTCGTCCACCCACAGCGGAGCCTCGGCCAGCTTGTTGCAGGCATCGAGGATCTTCTGCCAGCGGTCCTCGGAGACCCGCCCGCGGCGCAGCTGCTCTCCCGGGGTCTTGGACTGGGAGGCCACGAAGCGTTGAGCCAGCTCGGACTCGGACATCTCCAGTGAGAACAGAGCCACGGCGTGCCCCTTCAATGCGGCGTTCTCAGCGATGTTGGCCACCAGCGCGGACTTGCCCATCGAAGGCCGGGCGGCGATCACGATCAGGTTCCCGGGCTGGAAGCCTCCGGTGATGTCGTCGATGTCCTTGAACCCGGACGGCGTGCCCGTGAGCGGCGTCTTGGACAGCGACAGGTGGTGGAGCTTGTCGGTCTCCTCGGCCAGGATGTCCGAGACCGAGCGGAACGTCTTCTGGCGATCGTCCTGGGCGATCTCCAGGACCGACCGCTCGGCGCGGTCCAGCAGATCACGCGGTGGAGCCTCGCGGCCCAGCACGCTCGCCTGGATCTGGTACGAGGTGCTGAGCAGCGCCCGCATGCGCGCGTTGTCGCGGACGATCCTCCCGTAGTCCCGGGCGTGTCCGGCCGCCGGCACCCAGGCGGCCAACTCGTCGATCGCCTCCGCCCCTCCCGCTTCCTCCAGCTTGCCCTGCTCCCGCAGGTTCTCGGACACGGTCAGGTGGTCGATCTTGCGGTCGCCCTGGTAGAGCTCGATCATGGCCGCGAACACGTGGCCGTGCTGTTCGCGGTAGAAGTCCTCGGGCCGCAGCCGCTCCTCGATCAGCAGCGGATACAGATGCCGCTCGTCCAGGAGGACGGCGCCCAGCACGGACTTCTCGGCCTCCAGATTGTGGGGCGGGCCGGAGATGCTGGGGACGGCGCTCATCGTCTCACCGAGTCTAGGTTTGCCGAGGACGACAGACGATCCGCGAACCCGCAATTAGGGCGGACGGCGGTGAGGCGGTGACTTCGCTAGCTCCGAGAAGAACCCGGGATCCGTCGCGAGCGGTGGCTGGCGGCCGAAATCGAGGGCCGCCTAGTTGGCGGCGACCACCATCGTCTTGATGCTGGCCACCACACCATCGGTGACCTCGACATCGACCATGTAGGTCCCCGTGCGGCGGATCGGCTCCTCCAGGTGGACCTTGCGCCGATCGATCCGGATCCCCCGCGCCTCCCGGACGGCGTCGACGATGTCCTGGGGCGTCACCGAGCCGAACAGCCGGCCGTCATCGCCCGCCTGCTGCGGGATCGTCAGGACGGTCCGGCCGAGCAGGGACGCGTTCTCCTGAGCCCGGTCCTCGGCGTCGCGCTTGGCGCGCTCGGCCTCCTCCCGGCGGCGCTGCGCGGCCTCGATCGATTTGGTCGTGGCGGACTCGGCCAGCTTCCGGGGAACCAGGTAGTTGCGCAGGTAGCCCGACGAGACGTCGACCACCTGGCCCCGCTCGCCGAGTGACTCCACGTCCTGGAGAAGGATCGCCTGAGGCATGGTCGCGCCGCCTCTCTAGCGGTCGCGGTCGCGATCGCGATCGCGACCGCGATCCCCGCGTTCGCTCCCGCCGCTGCCCTCGGCCACGTACGGCAGCAGGGCGAGCTCACGGGCGCGCTTGACGGCCCGCGCGATCTGGCTCTGATGGCGTCGGCAGGCGCCGGTGATCCGGCGCGACCGGATCTTGCCCCGGTCGGAGATGAACCTCCGCAGCGAGGACAGATCCTTGTAGTCGACCTGCTCGATCTTCTCGCGGCAGTAGGGGCACGGCTTACGCCGCGAGGAGGTCGCCATCCCCTTCCTGTCACGCCGTCGGACCGGCCGTCTACGTTGCTTTGCCATCTTCAATCACCTAACTCGAGTGTCTGTTGTCGATCGCGGGCCTCAGAACGGGATATCGTCGTCGGCCGCCGCGGTAGCCACAGGGGCAGTCTCGAAGTCGCCGGTGTCGATCGGAACGTCGCTCTCCACCTGCTGGACGCTACTGGAGAAGCCGTTGCCGTTGCCGCCGCCGGCCTCTTCGCGGCCGCCCAGAAACTGCACGGAATCAGCGATGATATCGATGGACTCGCGCTTCTGCCCTTCGTTCTCCCAGGAGCTCCACTCCAGACGGCCGTCGATCGCCACCGGACGACCCTTTTTCAGGTAGCTGTGGCAGCTCTCGGCCTGGCGCCCGAAGACGGTGACCCGGAAGAAGTTGGGCTTCTCCTCCCACTCCCCGGTGCTGCTGTTCTTGCGCCGGGTGTTGACGGCGATCCCGAGCTTGCACACCGAGGTGCCGCCGTTGGTCGCACGAAGTTCGGGGTCTCGGGTGAGATTGCCCGTGAGGACGACTCGATTGATGTTCATGTCGCTCCTTTCCGGATGCGCTTGTTCTCCTGCCCGTCAACCAGCTGCGGGCTCTCAGCCGAGTCTATGACCGCTTCAGGCGGTACCCCGGTGGCCGTGCCGGAGATTCAGCGCAAATTGGAAAGAGCCGTCGCAGGCTGTTGAACTTGCGTTGCTGTTGCCGTCCGCCGCCGGGCGTAGCCTGAAATTGTGGTCGCGTTCGAGTTGTCCGGCGCCGTCTACACCCTTGGAGATGCCCAGGCGGTTGTGCTCGCCGAGCGACTTCGAAACTACGCCAAGGGAGCGTTTCCCGAGGACGTCAAGTGGGCCTCGGAGCTCAGCGGCAATGGCGGGTGGGCTGAGGGGGCCCTGGCCGCGGCCGACTTCATTGAGGAGATGCTGGTCGGCAACCTGACCGAGCCGCTCCCGCTCGAGGGCAAGGCGGCGGAGGCCGCGTTCTGGACGCTTCGCCTGCTTCCGGGGATCGGCGACAACCCGGAGACCGCGGACGCGGCTGCGTTGCGCGACGCGCTGGGCGTCCTTGTACCGGCGCCCCCAGCCGCCGCCTGAGCTCTCAGGCTCCTGGGGCCTGCCGCTGAGGGGTGAGGTTCAGCTCGCCGGACTCGAACACCACGTCCACCGGCTCGAGCACGACCCTTCGCGGACCCTCCTCCACTCGGCCGGCCAGGTGGGCGTCCAGGCCGAGCTCGGAGGCCAGCCGCGTCACGGCCTGTCCGACTCCGGGGGCGCAGTAGACGGCGAACCCGGTCCCCATGTTGAGGGTCGAGTAGGCCTCGTGAGCGGACAGTCCGGCCTGCTCAGATAGGAAGGCCAGCACCTCCGGAACCTCGGGGAGCTGCCAGATCCGGTAGCCCAGCTCTCGCCGGGGGCGCATCAGCTTGAGGAACCCGTGACCGGTGATATGGCTGAGGTAGTGGACGGGCGTCCCGTTCTCCAGCAGGGCTCGGACCAGGCCTGCGTAGATCACGCTCCGGTCCAGCAGCGCCTCCCCGAAGGACCGGCCGCTGGGCAGTCCGGTCGCGTATCCATCGGGCACTCCGTCGGCCACCATCCGGGCCAGCGACGCGCCGTTGGCGTGCAGGCCGCTGCTCTTGACGAGCACGATCTCGTCCCCAGGGGCCAGATCCTGGCCGAAGATGGGGGTGCGGCCGGCCGGGATCACGCCGACCGCGCTGCCCGCCAGCTCGAGCTCCTGGTCGACCACCAGCCCCGCCAGCGACGGCGATTCCCCGCCGCCCCAGGTGGCGCCAGCGTCAATGCAGCCCTCGCGCCAGCCGGCCAGCAGCGCGCCGTGGGCCTCCGAGTCGGAGTACCAGCTGGATGAGCCGGTGGCGAAGTAGGCATTGACCACCAGCGGCAGGGCGCCCACGCAGCACAGATCGTTGACGATCGCCGCGACCGTGTCGTAGGCCACGTGGGCAAATCCCCTCGCGCCGACCTGTTGGCGCAGCTGGCGGGCGATCACCGACTTCGTCCCCAGCGTCTCAAGGACAAAGCCCAGCGTGAGCTCGCCGCACTGGAACACGAACGCGGGCTCGCCCCGCGATTCATCCAGTGCCCGGCCGCCGCCCAGCTCCAGCAGCGCCGACGTGCTCAGAGCCTCGGTCAACGCGCCGCGCTTGCCGGCATCGAGAGCCTGGTAATCGACTCCCGCGGAGCTGTAGGCGGAGCTGCCCGATGTCATGCTGGCCGCCGGAGCATACTCGCGCCGGTGGCCGGCTTACGGCGATCCTGGGCCGCTACTCGGGCGATGAGCCGTCGTCGTCGGAGTCCGCCCCAGGGCTCGGTACCCGCGCCGGGGCTTCCTCGACGACTTCCGCAGCGTCGTCCGGCTCGGGCTCTTCCGGAGTCGGCGCGGGCCCTCGCCCGGCCCGGCCGCCCTCGGAAGCCGACACTCCTGGGGACGCCACGGCGGCCACCACCGGCGGCGCGCCGGCCTTCAGGGGCGGAGTGCCGCGCTTGACCTTGATGATCCGGAACCGCATGACCCCGTCGGTTATCCGCAGGGTGTGGGAGAGCTCCTCGATCAGCGGTGGCGGTGCCTGAAATTGGAGCAGGTGATACTCGGCCTCGGGGCGATGCCGGATCTCGTAGGCCATCGGCCGCAGGCCCCAGTCGTCGTTGCGCTCCACTGATCCGCCGCCAGCCGCGATCGCGGACTCGACCGCGGACAGGATCCGCGTCCGCTGCTCATCCGGCGCGTCGACCGATAGCAGCAGGATCAGGTCGTAGGTGATTGCCTCGTGGGCCATGGGGCGCCCGAGGATAGCGGTCGGGGGATGGAGAGCATCGCGGCGGCCAACGTGCGGGGCGATGGGGCGATCTGGGACGAAACCGTTCACCATGGTGCGAAATCACCCAAGTTGCAGACCGCACAAGCCTGAGGGTTAGCATCGCACAAGCCTGGCGGGGAGCGCGCTGCGGTTGGCAGTCGCCTTGGATCCCCTATTGCCCGCCCGCCTTCCGCCGGATGTCCGCCAGCTGTTCGTCCACCCAATCGCCCGGGGTCCGGGCGGTGACGATTGAGCGCAGGCCCTCGTGGCGGCGCCGACGCTCTGCTTCGTTCATGGTCAACGCGGCGTGGATCGAGTCGGCCAGCTCCTGGATGTCGAACGGATTCACGGACAGCGCGTACTCGCCCAGCTCCTCATGGGCCCCCGTGTTCTCGGACAGGATTGACACGCCCGCGCGCTCGTTGACCATCGGACCCTCCTTGGCCACCAGGTTCATTCCGTCGAACATGGCGTTGACGATCAGCACGTCGTAGTGCTTATAGGCCGCCACCGCCTCCTCCAGGTCGTCGCGGAGCTTGAGCTGGATCGGCATCCAATCCGGGGAACCGTGACGGTGGTTGACCACGGCCACCACCGCCTCGATCCGTTCCAGGTACTCGGAATACTCGGGGACGTCGGTCCGCGACGGCATCAGCTGGGCGATAAAGGTGATGTTCTCGTGGAACTCCGGATGCTGCTCCAGGAACACGTCAAAGGCGCTGAAGCCCCGGAGCACGTTCTTGGACAGGTCGGCGCGGTCGACCCGCAGGATCAGGTGGTTGCGCCGCCGGTGCAGCAGGGTGGCCTCCAGCTCGCGCGTCCGCGGGCGCTCGGCAACCGCCTGCACCGCCCCGGCATCGATCGGCAGCGGATATGCCCGAACCCACACCTCGCGCCCCTCGGTGTGGACGACGCTGCGCTCGTAGTCGACCTCGCACCCCATCAGGTCCTCGCAGCACTGGAGGAAGCTGCGCCGGTACGAGCGGGTGTGGAAGCCGACGATGTCGTTGGAGAGAATTCCCCGGTAGATCTCGTCCCGGAGCACGGTGGGGAGCACCCGCCAGGAGTCCGACTGGCTCCAGGGGATGTGGACGAAGTGGTGGAGGAACACGTCCGGGCGAGCGCGCCGGATCAGTCCGGGGAGCGTGTACAGGTGGTAGTCATGGACCATGACCACCGGCTCGGCGACGCCGTCTATCTCCTCCAGCACGGACCGAGCCAGGTCCTCGTTGACCACGTTGTAACCGAACTCGAAAGCCTCGGTCTCGTTGCGGCGGATATCGGGCGCGTTGCTCAGGTCCCACAGGTAGTGCTGGATGAACCAGAGCATGGGGTTGGCGATGATGTTGTAGAAGCGGTCGTAGGCGTCGGGGTCGGAGGCCACGAGCTTGACCCGGTACTCGCCTCCGTCGGGCCGGCGGACCGCGAACGGCCGTCCGCCATTGCGCTGCGCTGCGGCGACGTCCTCGTCGGTCATGGCGGAGGCCACCCACGTCACGTCGCGGTGGGAGGCGAGTCCGATCAGCGCGGTGACCAGTCCGCCGGTGCCCCGTCTGATCTCGGCCCCCGGGCCGAAGGTGACCGGGCCCCGGTTTGACACCAGCACCAGCGGCGACTCGGCCATCAGATCTCCAGCTGGGTGAACAGCCTCAGCCAGTCACGCAGTAGCCGGGGCATCAGGAACCGCTGGCGCACGGCTTCCTTGCCCGCTCGCCCCAGTTGCTTGCCCAGGGCGGGATCACGCAGCACCTCCAGTGCCCGCTGCGCGCATTCCTCCACGCTTGAGACCAGGAAGCCGGACTCGCCATCGGTGACCTGGAGCGGGATCCCGCCCACGTCTCCACCGATGAACGGCCGGGCCTTCCAGATGGCCTCCGTCACCGTGAGGCCAAAACCCTCACGGGTGGATTTCTGAATCACGACGTCGCAGTGGGACTGGAAGGCGTTCACCTCAATCGCGCCGACGTTGTTGAGGTTGTTGAGGATATGGATGTCCGGATCGCCGTCGGCGTGGGCCACCGTGGCGTTGAAGTAATCCCAGCCCTCGGGATCGTCGGTCGCCATCGACCCGACCAACGCCAGCTGCACGTCCTCCATATGGTCCTTGACCAGGCGGTAGGCGTCGATCACCCCCAGCGGGTCCTTCCAGGGGTCAAACCGCGAGACCTGGCAGAGCAGGGGACGGTCGACGTCGATCCCGAACTGGCCGCAGATGTAGACCGCGTCCTCCGGGGAGAAGGCCATGTTCTTGGGGGCCAGCGGATCGATGGCCGGAGGGATGATGTGAGCGCGGCCGTCCATGCCGGTCGGGACGTACTCGGACATGTGGAAGATCGTCGCGGCGTATGGATCCAGATGCGGCAACAGCCGGGACAGGGTGTCCTGGTTGGGGGTGGAGAGATCGATATGGCACCGCCATATCCACTGGCGGGCCTTGCTCCCCACCAGCGAAGCGATCGCCGCTGGCTGGGGGTCGTGGACGATGCATACGTCCCAGCCCTCGGAGAGCTGCTCGGCGTTGATCTGGTTGTAGCGCGCCCAGATCTCCCACTGCTCGTCGCTGAGCCCCTGGGGGCTTCCCTGGAGGGCGTTGTGCATCAGCTTGGTCGTATTGAAGAACTCCTCGCGTCCATAGATGACCTGCCATTCGCAGTCCAGGCCGGCATCGATCATCAACGGCACGAGCGTGTTCAGGATCTCGGCCACCCCGCCTCCGAAGGCGGTGGCCGACAGGTGGAGGACGCGCTTGCCCTTCAGGCGTTCGGCCAGCTGGGTGATCTCGTCGATCAGCGGCCGGCCCACGATGCTTGCGTAGTCCGACAGGGTCTTGTGGGCTACGGAGACGGGCTGGAGCATCTGGTGGCGCCCGCCAGCTTATCGGGGCGGAGCGCGGGGTACTGGCCCCCGGAATCAGGCTGCTCTATCTGTGGAGCCTCTGCAGACGCTCAATCCCAGCGTCCACGGCCCGGACGAGCTCGCGGTGCAGGACGGCGTTGGCGGCTGAGATCGTGGACATCTGGTAATCGTGGCCCGAGCCGAGCAGCAAACGGTCCGCCAGCGGTGCCCCCCAGCCGTCACTGCACACTCCGCCCGCCTCGGTCAGGCACAGCCACGGGCCGGCCAGGTCATACGGGGAGTTGTTGAGGATCTCCCCCTGCCCCACACGGATGAACTCCTCCCTCATCCCCGGGACGTCGTCGACCAGCCGCGAGCCGACCTCGATCACGGCGTCGAACTGGCCGGTCACGATGCGGGTCATGGCGAAGGCCTGGGAGCCCAGCTCGAACGTACCCCCGCCGACCGACGAAGCGTCGATCAACTCGCCCAGGACCTCGACCGAGGCCGCGCCGGACGCCCCCGGAACCCGTAGCCCCAGAACATCCGCGCGACGTCGGTCTCCTGGCTGAGGAGCGACCCGGCGTGAGGAGCGAACGCCGTGACCCCGCGCGGGCCAGGAACCAGTCGCCGGACTTGATCTCCACGACGCAGCCGACGTCGAGGTCGCGCATTCGTGGGCTGGCCGTCGCCGAGCGGAGCCAGGGCCACGGCGACACAGGCCGACTCCAGCCCCGCCATCGCCGGGCGGGTGCCGTCGATCGGATCCACGATCAGGACGTGGTCGGCGTCCGGCGGCGCCATCAGCCCCCGGTCCTCGGAATAGAGCGCCACGCGGGGCGCCCGCTCGGCCAGGAACTCCTGCAGCGCTGTTCTGCCAGCTCATCGATGGCGAATGTGACATCACCCCCGGCGCCGGCTCCGTGCTGCGTCCGGCCGCCATGGGAGCCCAGCTCGGGAAGGACGCGCTCGCGCACGTGCTGGGCCAGTTCCAGCACCAGCTCGGGGCCGGGCGGCGCTCCGGGATCGGTCGGAGACCACTAGTCCCGGTCTGGGATCTCGAGGGTGAACGTGGTCCGGCCGACCTCCGATTCGACCATCAGCCGCCCCGACATCCGCTCGGCCAGCTCGGACGCGATGGCCAGCCCCAGCCCGGAGCCCTGCATGTCGTTCGCCGGTGTAGAAGGGCTCGAAGATTCGGGGCAGAGACCGCCTCCGGGATGCCCGTGGCCGTCGTCGCGCACGGCCAGGCGGATGTGGCCGTTGACGCGGCCGGCGGTGACCACGATCCGCGTCCCCGGCGGGGTGTGGGTGAGGGCGTTGTCGATCAGGATGCGCATGATCTGGGCCACCCGGACGGGGTCGCACGGGCATCGATCGTACGGGTGGCCAGCCGGAGCTCCAGGTGGCCGTCGTGCTGGGCCAGCGCGGGCTCGAACTCCGACGAGACCGACCTGGTCAGCTCGGCCAGGTCCACCTCCTCCATCCGCAGCTCCAGCGAGCCCGCGTCCAGCCGGGACAGATCGAGCAGGTCGACCGACAGCTTGCTCAGCCGCTCGACCTGCTCTGACACCTGGTCCAGGAATCGCCGTCGCGTCTCGTCGTCGAGCTCCTCGTCCTCAAGCAGCTCGACGAACCCTCCCAGCGAGAAGATCGGCGTGCGCAGCTCGTGGGAGGCCGTGGCGATGAACTTTTCCCGAGCGGACTGGAGCTGGGCCAGCTGGCGCTGCATGTCGTTGAAGGTCAGCGCAAGCTGGCCGAGCTCATCGGGGGAGTCGACCTCAATCGGGTGCTCGAACTCGCCCGCGGCGACCTTCTCGGCCGCCCGCTCCAGGCGCCTGACGCGCAGGGTCAGGGCCCGCGCCACCAGATAGCCCACGATCAGGGCGATCAGGAGCGCGACCCCACCGGCGATCAGGATCTGCCGGCGCACCACGTTGACGCTGTGGAGAATGTCGGAGACCGGCGAGGAGTACACGATCACGTCGCCTACCCGGCCCTGGCTGAGAACCGGATAGGCCGCCTCGGCCACCGTCCCGGTGCGAGACATGACCGTCCCGGTCTGCGATATGGCCCGAGCGGCGGCGGCCTTGGCCAGGCTCAGCGGCAGAGCGGCTGCGGTGCCCAGCTTGGTCGAGTCGCCCTCGGGCGTGAGCTGAAGCCCGCCGCGCGTGTGGACGACCAGCAGCAGCGTGACCCGGTCGCCGGACTGGAGTGCGGCAGCGTCCAGCTGGGCGTTGACCGCCGGCTGCGGGACGCGGCTGCCCGGGCCGATCGCGGACTCGATCCGGTCGGAGTGGCCTCGGGCGGCCGTCGGCCAGCTCGCCCAGCCGAGCCGAGAGCAGCCGCGAGCGCAGGCCCGGGGCCACGAACAGGTACAGCACGGCGATGGCCACCAGCGTGATGGCGAAGAACATCAGCGTGAGGCGGTTGCGCAGCGACCCCCGGAACCCCCAGGCGGCCCGCCGGCGCGCTGCTCGGCCGGCCGGGGCGGGGAGCCGGGCGCTGACTCCAGGAGGCGCTGGGCCAGCGCCATCAGGGCTCGGAGTCCCGAAACCGGTAGCCCACGCCGCGGACCGTGAACAGGTACTCCGGGTCCTTGGGCTCGCGCTCGATCTTCTCCCGGAGGTGGCGAATGTGGACGTCGATCGTGCGCGGGTCGCGGTAGGCCGAGTCGCCCCAGATGCGGGACAGGAGCATGTCTCGGGTGTAGACCCGGCCCGGGGAGCGGGCCAGGACGGACAGGATCTCGAACTCCACGAACGTGAGCTCGGCGTCATTGCCCCGGATGCGCGACCGAGCGCTTGGAAAAGTCGATCCTCAGCCCGTGGACTTCCAGCGGGCGCCTCGTCGGGCGAGGTCTCGGCCGGGCGGGTCATCTCGGCCCGGCGCAGTGCGGCCTTGATCCGGCTGGAGAACTCCCGCAGGGAGAAGGGCTTGGTGATGTAGTCGTCCGCCCCGAGCTCCAGTCCGACGACCTTGTCGATCTCTTCGGATCGGGCCGTGAGCATGATGATCGGGACCGAGCTTTGCCCCCTCAGACGCCGGCATACCTCGAGCCCATCCAGCTTTGGGAGCATCAGGTCCAGGACGACCAGGTCGAAGGGCTGCTCGGCAAAACGCTCAAGGGCCTGGTGGCCGTCGGTGGCCTGGACGACCTCATAGCCGTCGCGACGCAGGGGATAGGAGAGCAGCGTCTGGATCGACTGCTCATCGTCCACGAGCAGGATGCGCGCTGTGGGTTCGGCCACGGTCTCCCTTCCTCTGGCTGCCGAAGGGTAGATGACGCGTACCGCCGGCTTTGGGCGAGCGCAACCAGGCCCGTCCGTAGGGCCAGCGCCGCCCTGGGGAGGGGCTAGTCTCCAAGCGATGCTCGAGCCGCGGATCTACCGCATGGGAATCGTTCCGATCATGCTGGCGGTGATCGTCCTGGCGTTCTCGATGGAGGACCAACCGGGGGCGCTTCACAGCAACATCGTCCCCGACGCGTTCAACGGTCACTCACGCCTACGCCACGATGCAGATGCTGGCCGGCTCCTACCCCGATCGGCGACCGGGCTCTCGCGGCCGACGGCCGGCTGGCCGGCTACGTGGCCAATCGGCCGGACTAAAGGGCTACGGCTTCAAGGTCTCAACCGACTTCTTCACCGGCGCCACGCCGCCGGGACGCAGAATGCTTGAGAACATGATCGGCGTACCGGGCGGGGGGCGGCAACGGCAGCATCGTGATCGTCGTCCCACCGTGACGCCGCCGGATCGCCGAGCGAGGCCGGCCTGTCGGGCACCGCGGTGATGCTGGAGCTGGCCCGGGTGCTGGCTGGGCAGACGCTCAACCGGACGCTTGTGCTGGTGTCCACGACCGGGTCGGATGGCGCCGCCGGCACCCAGCAACTGGCCTCGGAGATCCCCGGCCCGATCGACGCCATGCTCGTCCTCGGGGATCTGGCCGGCGCCGGCACGCGCCAGCCGCTGATCATCCCCTGGTCCGACGGCCAGAACGTGGCCCCGACCGCCCTGCGCGACACCGTCTCGGCTGCGCTCAGCGCCCAGACGGGGCTGGCCTCCAGGGTGCTGGGCTGTTCGGGCAGCTGGCTCACCTGGCCTTCCCGATGAGTGCCTCCGAGCAGGCCCCGCTGGTGGCCGATGGGCTCCCGGCCGTGGAGCTCTCACTGTCCTCGGGCCGGGACCCCGCGCCCCAGCGAGCCCACCTCGCCCAGCCGGATCGGGGGGATGGGTCGAGCTGCGCTGGGGGCGGTGAGCGCGCTTGAGGCCGGTCCGGTGTGGGAGCCCGTCCACGTACATGCTCTGGGCGGGAAGGTGATCCCGGCCTGGGCGGTCAGGCTGCTGGTGCTGATCCTGATCCTCCCGGTGCTCGCGGTGACCGTGGACGGGATGGCCCGGGCTCGGCGTCGCGGCCATCGTGATCTCCCGCTGGATCGGCTGGGTGGTCGCCTCGGCCGGCCCTTCGTGCTGGCCGGCGATCCTGATCGTGATCGCCCGGGCAACCGGATGGATCGGACCAGCGTCGTCGGTCCCGGTCAACTCGGGATCATGGCCGCTGGGAGCCGGAGGGATCGCGCTCCTGGTGGTGATCGGCCTGCTGATCGTCGGCTGGGCTGCTGTGGCTGCGTCCGGTGCTGATCGGACTCGTCGGCCTCCGGGGCCGGCTGGCCGGGCGCGGGCCTGAGGCGAACGGCCGCTCCGCCGCCCGGCGCCCGCCGCGACCGGGTGCCGGCGCGGGTCATGGCGCCGGCGCCGCGGCGGGCGTGCTGATCCTGATGTGCGTGATCGCGCTGGTCGATCTGGGTGTCCAATCCATTTGCCGCCCTGCTGCTCGTGCCGGCGCTGCACCTGTGGCTGTGGGTGGTCACGCCGGACGTTCGCTTGCCGCTGCCGGTGACGGTCGCTGCTGGTCCTGGTGGGTCTGGCCCCGGTGGCGCTGCTGGCCGCCTACTTCGCCCTCACGTTCGGCGTGGGCCCGGTGGGGCTGGCCTGGACCGGAGTGCTGCATGCTGGCCGGGGGCGGCCTGTCGGTCCTGGGGGCGATCGAGTGGAGCCTGCTGGCCGGCTGCGCCATCAGCGTGGTCGTCATTGCCTGGCGGACCCAGGCGAAGTCGGCGAGGTTCCGGTGACCGTCCGGGGGCCGGTTTCCTACGCCGGGCCGGGCTCCCTGGGGGGACGGAGTCGGCGCTGCGGCGGTGAGGGCGCGGGTCTGCCGTGAGCCCCGGCTCGTCCTTGACCGGCCCGGACCGTTGCTTGGCGCGGCCTGATGGGGGCCGCCGCCGGCGCTCGGCCCGCTGGCGACTACTCCGGGACCTGTCGGCCGTGCTGATCATCTCAGGCGTGCTGCTGCTCGTGGATGCGGGCGGTCACGCTGCTCTGGCAGGAGCCGTTGACCGCGGTGATCGGACTGATCAAGCGCAGCGAGATCGATCAGCGCTTCCTGAGCTACCACGCCACCCCCTGTCGGCCCTGGATCAGGCGGGCCCTGGCCCTGCTGGGGGCGATCCCACACCGGATCGCCTACCTGGCGCGCCGGGAGGAGCACCAGGTCCGGCTCGGGGCGGCCCTGGGCCGGATCGTGATTCCCAGGATCGGGGCCGAGCTTCATGGTCGTCCAGGGGACCGACGCGGCCAGCCTGGAGAAGGGTCCCGGCCACTACCCCTCGACCGCGCTCCCTGGCCTCGGGCAGACGGTGGCGATCGCGGGCCATCGGACGACCTACCTGGCTCCGTTCCGGCATCTGAACGCGCTCTCGCCCGGCAACCGGATCGTGCTGAAGATGCCCTACGGCCGGTTCGTCTACCCGTCCAGTTCACCCGGATCGTGTCCCCGACCGCCTGGTGGATCACGCGCAACGTGGGCTACGACCGGCTGGTGCTCTCCGCCTGCAATCCCCTGTTCAGCGCCGCCCAGCGGATCGTCGTGTTCGCCCGCCTGACCCAGACCGTCCCGCTGGGCGCGGCCGTGGCGTCCGGGTTGTGAGTGCCGATAATTTGGCTTATCGCACCGGAAATCTGTGTAGTGGCAACGGCCCAGTGCCGATCCAGGTCCCGGCTGGCAATCGCCCCCGGAGACGGTGGCGGTGAGCGGGAGAGAGGAATCGTCGTGCCCTTTAACACACGGGTGGAGCAGGGCGAGTACCAGGTCGACGTGCGGCTGGTGGCCGACGCGCTCCTGGCCAGGATCATGGCGCCGGGCGCGTTGCCGGCGGCGGTGAATCCTCAGAGGGCGTGTTCAAAGCCCGTGAGCTTGCCCTCGGCATCCACGAAGACCGCCTCGGGCTGACCCTCGGTCACCCGGCCAACCCAGGTCAGCCCTGGTCCGGCCGCGCTCGATCCCGGCCGCGGCCGCGCCGCGCTGGCCTCCGCCAGCTCGGCAGCCGCGCTCGGGACGCAAACGCACAGTTCGTAGTCCTCGCCCGCCGTCGCGGCCAGCAGTGCGGGGTCCTCGCCCAGCTGCCCCGCCACCTCGGACACGCCGGGGTCCAGGGGCAGCCGGGCCAGGCTCAGCTCCAGGCGGACGCCGCTACTTCGCGCGATGTGTCCCGCGTCGGTGGCCAGTCCGTCGGACAGGTCGATCATGGCTCGGGCGCCGGCCTCGGCGAGGGCCCGGCCGGCCTCCAACCGTGGCCGGGGCTGGGCGTACCGGCGGCGCAGGGCATCCGCGACCTCCCGCTCAAGACGTGCCGCGTCGGCCCGACCGTCCAGGAGAGCCAGCGCCGCCCCTGCACCCCCAGGGTGCCCGTGATTCCCACGAGGTCGCCCGGCCTGGCTCCGTCACGACCGACCAGCTCGCCGGGATCGTCGACCCATCCGACGACCGTGAAGCTGAGCGTCAGCACCGGGGCCCGGGTCACATCTCCTCCCGCCAGGGTCACGTCGAGCTCCTCGGCGAGCCGCTGCGCGCCGGCGAACAGAGCCAGAGGGTACTCCGCGCCGCTCCCGGGGGGGATCCCGAGCGCCAGGTAGGCCTCGCCCGGCCGAGCCCCCATGGCCGCCAGATCGGACAGCGCGCCGGCCAGCGCGCGGTGACCGATCTCCTCGGGGTC
This sequence comes from uncultured Solirubrobacterales bacterium, assembly GCA_963705785.1. GTDB lineage: Bacteria > Actinomycetota > Thermoleophilia > Solirubrobacterales > Solirubrobacteraceae > Palsa-465. The sequence goes on from CAVPKV010000021.1 coordinate 69,427, forward strand.
GAGCTGGTCGCGGCGGAAGTGCACGTCCTCCACCATCGAATCCACGGACGTGACCGAGTAGCCCCGGCCGCGGACGACCGCGGCGTCGTCGCCCGGGCCTCGGATGACCCGAGGGTGCTCCGATCGGGCAGTCAGGGCCTGGATGTGCTCGATCAGCTCAGGTTCGCGCACGGCGCCTGCTGCCGCCCGGCCACGTCGCTACCGGTGGCGGTAGACGATCCTGGCGCGGTCGAGGTCGTACGGCGAGAGCTCGACCCGCACGCGATCGCCGGGAAGGATCCGGATCCTGAAGCGACGCATCTTGCCGGCCACGTGGCCGAGCACGGTCCGGTCCATGTTGTCGAGCTTGACGCGGAACATGGCGTTGGGCAGGGCCTCAACGACCTCGCCTTCGAGCTCGACTTTCTCTTCCTTGGGCATGGGCTACAGCTAACGCTACCGCAGGTTCAGTGCTTGCCGTGGTGCCCGGCCCCCGGCCCGGCCCCACCACCTCCGGTCGACGGCCCGGCGCCGCCGCTCGGGTTACCTCCGCCCTGGGGCCCGGAGTTGCCCTGCCCACCGCCACCGGCCGGGGTCGGACCAGGCTGAGGCGGGTGGGCGAACAGACCCCGACCGTGGTGATGACCGCCACCGCCGCCACCGCTGCTGCTAGAGCCGCCAGTGCTGGGCCTGAGCGGCGGCCCGGCGGCCGAGTGCGGCCCGACGAACGCCGTCCCGGTCCACGGGGTGGTCGGGGTGGCAAAGTCGCCGCAGTAGCCGTTTGACTGCGACAGCATGAAGTCGTGCCAGATCGGGGCGGCCAGCGTGCCTCCGAAGCCGCCCGGCATCGGCACGTTGCCCTGGGGGTAGCCCACCCACACCGCGGTCGAGTACTTGGGCGTGTAGCCGACGAACCAGGCGTTGTCCTCGTTCTCGGCGGTTCCGGTCTTGCCGGCGGCGGGACAGCCGTAGTTGGCCGCGGTGCCGGTGCCGCTCGTGATCACGGTCTTCAGCACCTGAGTGGCGGCGTACGTCTCGCCGTCGGAGAACACCTTGTGGTGCTTCGGATCGCCGAGGTTCACCGTGCTGCCGTCCGGGAACACGACCTTGGTGATGATCGTCGGGTAGACGCGCGAGCCGCCATTGGCCAGCGTGGCGTAGGCGTCGGCCATCTCGAGCGGTGTGACCCCGACCCGGAGACCCCCGATCACCTCGGATGGATTCCCGTCCAGAGGCGAGGTGATGCCCATCGCATGGGCGGTCGCGTCCAGCTTGTCGTAGCCCAGGTCGGCCGCCAGCTGGGCGAACACCGTGTTGTCCGAGATCGTGGTCGCCTTGAACACGCTGATCGTGCCCTGGTAGGTCAGCTCGGCCGTGTGGACGGACCAGGTCGGATCTATTGGCAGCCAGCCGGGAGGCAGGAACTTGGATGTGTAGAACGTCTGACTGGGATCGCCGTCGTAATCGTGGATCAGCGTCATCAGCGCGAACACCTTGAATGACGAGCCCGGCTGGCGGTGGGCCGACACCGGGTAGAAGTACTTGGGTCTGCGAATACGGGGCCGACTGGGCCAGGGCCACGATGTGGCCGTCGGACGGGTCGACGCTGGCCAGCGCGGCGGCCGGCTGGGCGTCCAGGTTGGGACCGCCCGGTTGATGGGCCATGATGGCCGCCTGGGCCTGCTGTTGGGCGTGCAGATCGATCGTCGTGTAGACCCTGAGCCCGCCGTTCTGGACGGTGTTGAGGCCGAAGCGGTTGATCAGCTGCTGCTGGACGTAGTTGAACAGGAACGGCTGGATGTGCTGGGTGAAGCGGTGGTCCGGATGAATCTGGAGCGGCTCCTGCTCAGCCTGGTAGGCCGCCTCCGGCGTGACGTAGTGGGAGTTGACCATCGCCTGGAGGACCTGGTTGCGCCGGGTCAGAGCCTGCTGGGGATACAGGAACGGGTTGTAGTCGGTGGGCGACTGGGGCAGTCCGGCCAGGAGCGCGATCTGGGCCAGATCGAGCTTCCACACGGGCTTGTCGAAGAAGACCAGCGAGGCTCCGCCGACCCCCACGGCGCTCTCGCCGTTCACGGTCCCGTAGGGCGCGATGTTGAGATAGCTGTTGAGGATCCAGGTCTTGCTGTGCTCGCTTGTACAGCTGGTCGGCCAGCTTGGCCTGGATGATCTTGTACTTCAGGTCGCGGTCGTGGACGTACTTGGTGCCGTCCAGGTACATGTTGTCCACCAGCTGCATGGTCAGCGTGGAGGCGCCCTGGAGCGAGCCGTGCTGGTTGAAGATGTCCTTGATCGCGGCCCGGATGATGCCCTGGTAGTCGAGCGCCCCGTGGTGCCAGAACCGGCGGTCCTCGATGGCCACCGTGGCGTCCTTGCAGCATGGTCGGGATCCGGTCTCCGGCCACGTGGTTGTAGAGCGTGTCCGAGTGCACGTAGCCCAGCAGCGTGCCGTTGGCGGTGTAGATCCGGGTCAGCGGGTGGGGCTGCGTGACCTTGAAGTCGTTCAGGTTCGGGGCCGAGTCGGCCACCGACACGACCCAGGCAGCGCCAAACAGCGCCGCCAAGGCGACCCCGCAGAAGGCGACCAGCAAGGTCATCCCGACCACCTTGCGGACGGGATGGCCCCGGTTACGGCGGCGGTAGCGTTGTCGTTCGCGACGACTCATCAGGAGTTTGGCCGGGGCATCTGCGGGAATTGGTCGGACGCGCTGTGGATCGGGCGCGCTGCTGCTCTCCGCGGGCAATCCCGGCGCCCAGATGGACGAACCAGTGTATCCCGTGGCGGTTTTCTGCCCGGAGGGTCAAGCTCCTCCCGGCACGGGGCCGGGACCACGGTCCATCGGCCATCGGCCGAGACCGGGGTGCCAGACTCGTGACGTGCAGCTCAGGCACCGGTGTCCGTCCGGGCCGGCGCGCTTCGTCGTGCGGCCGATCCCCAGGCGCTGCGCCGCGCGGCCTGGCGAGGCGCCCACAGGCTGAGGGACGAGCCCGCGACGCGGGTCGCCTGGCAGGCCCTCTGGCCCTCGCGGCTGATCGTCCTGGTGGCCGGAGTGGTCGGCGTGCTGTCGTTCGGGCAGGCTCCCGGCTCGGCCTCGTTTGACCCGGCCCGCCTGACCGCGCCGTTCGGGTACCTGGGGAACCTGCTCGTCTCGCCCTTCGCGCGCTGGGACTCGGTCTGGTACCTGGCGATCGCCCACGGCGGCTACGACCACCAGCTGGCTCGAACCGAGTTCTTTCCGCTCTACCCGCTGCTGATGAGGGGGGTCGGCGCGGTCGTCGGCTCTGACCTGGCGGCCGGGATCCTGATCTCGTGCCTGTCCTTCGCCGTGGCCCTGGTCCTGCTGTACCGGCTGGCCGCGCTGGAGCTTGGGGCGGAGGCCGCTGCGGGCCGTGTGCTCCTGCTCGCCTTCTCGCCGATGGCCTGGGCGTTCTCGGCCGTGTACACGGAGTCGCTGTTCCTGGCCCTGTCGCTCGGGTGCATCCTCCGGGCGCGGGCCGGCAGCTGGGGGTGGGCGGGAATCCTCGGTGCGCTGGCCGCGGCCTCGCGCGCCGAGGGTCTGACGCTGGTCGTGCCGCTGATCTTCATGTTCCTATACGGCCCGCGCATGGACCGCCTGTCTGTCGTCAGGGGCGGTCGTGAGCCAGGGCAATCCTGGTCCGCCCGGGCTCGGCGGCTGGCCGACCGCGCGATTCCCCGCTTCCCGGTAACCCGTGAGCTCGCCTGGGTGCTGCTCGTTCCCGGCGGGCTTCGGGGCGTTCCTGGTCGGGTTGGCCCTGAGCAGCGGCCAGGGCGCTGGGGCCGCTCCATGCCCACGGCCGGTGTGGTTCAGGCACTTCGCCGGGCCCGTTCGGCGGGATCTGGGACGGCACCGTCGCGGCCTGGGATGGCCTGCGCCAGCTCGCTACACGGCCCGGGGCCGCCGGTGTACTTCACCCAGGCCGCCGGCGATCCGCTGGTCGCGGCCGAGCAGAACCTGGTCCTGTTCGCGTTCCTGGTCCTGCGGCCTGATGGCGCTGGTGGGAGTGCTCCGGCGGCTGCCCGCGGCCTATGGGGCCTACGCGCTCGGCGGGCTGGCGCTCCCGCTCTCCTATCCGGTGACGCCTCAGCCGCTGCAGTCGATCTCGCGCTACGAGGTCCTGATCTTTCCGTTGTTCATGTGGGCCGGGTGGTGGGTGTCACGCAGGCGGATCACGGCGCCGGCGGTGGCGGCGCTGGCCTGCCTCCTGGGTCTGTTCACGGCGGAGTTCGCCACATGGCGGTTCGTGGCCTGAGGCGGCCCGGCGGTCCTGCTCGACGCCCTGGGCACGCTGTTGAGCTCGCAGCCGCCCGGCGCCGCGGCTCCGGGCCGAGCTCCGGCGGCGCTTCGGCCTGACGGTCAGCCCGGCGCAGGCCGAGCGGGCGATCGCGGCCGAAATCGTCTACTACCGCGCGCCACCTCGAGCAGGGGCGCGACGAGCCGGGCCTGGCCGCGCTGCGCACGCGATGCGCGGAGATCGTCACGCGGGAGCTCGAGCGGATGCTCGGCGTGGCGTGCCGGCCGGGCCAGGAGATGGTCGAGGCGCTGCTGGCCTCGTTGCGTTTCAGCGTTTTCCCCGACGTCCCCCGGGCGCTGGAGGAGCTGCGCGGGCTGGGCGTGCGGCTGGTGGTGGTGAGCAACTGGGACGTGTCCGCTGCCCGGGGTGCTCGCGGGACTGAGTCTGCCCAGCTGGCTGGAGGCGTCGTCACCTCGGCGGAGGTGGGGTCCCGCAAGCCTGACCGGCGATGTTTGAGCGCGGGCTGGCGGTCGCTGGGGCTGGCCCCGAGCGCCGTGCACGTGGGCGACAGCTCCGCCGAGGACGTGCCGGGGCCCCGGCGGCGGGAATCGAGGCGGTGCTGGTCAGCCGCGGACGCCGATCCCCCGGGCCTGAGGATCCGGAGTCCCCGGATGTCCGGAGCCTTCTGGAGCTTCCCGGTCTAGTCTCTGAGAGCCAATGGATGAAGGTCTGCCGATCTCCTATGAGGTGCTGGACCGGGGGGTCCCCGTGTACTCCGAGGACGGACAGGCCGTGGGCACCGTGGACCACGTCGTGGCCGCGGCGCGGGAGGACATCTTCCACGGGCTGGTGATCCGGACCGACGTCGGGCCGGAAGTTCGTGGCTGCTGACGACGTGGCCTCGCTGCACGAGCGGGGGGTCGACCTGCGGATCGACGCCTACGGCCGTGGCGAGCTGCCTGAGCCTCACGGGGCGGCGCCGGTGGATCGACTGCGCGAGCCGGGGTCAAGCCCAGCCGGTGGGGCGAGCTGCTGGACATGCTCACCGGACTGCCCAAGCACCGTCGGGAGTGGACAGACGAATAGCTCGATGTTTAGGGCTAGGTCCGCAGGGGTAACACGCCTGCGAAACGGTCAAGGAACTGCGCCCCCACTTCCTTGACCCCTCCGGGAGGGCCTAGAAGGATCTGGGCCCTCCCGGAGACCCTTCCTATCGCTACCGCTCACCTCTCGGAGCCGTCGCCTCAGCGCGGCGCCAGCCCCAGTCGCAGCGCTCCGGCCGCCTCCAGCACCGCCTCCCGGCCCACATGGCCGACCGAGACCGTGTTGACGAACCCGTGGATCAGACCGGCGTGGCGGCGTAGGGCCACCTGGCACGCCGGCCGCGCCGCAGACGGTGGGCATATTCCTCGCCCTCGTCGCGCAGCGGATCGAACCCGGCGGTGGCGACATAGGCCGGGGGCAGTCCGCTGCAGATCGTCGGCCTGGCAGCGGCGAGCAGCGGGGGTCCTGGAGCTCGTCCGGCTGGGTCACGTACTGCGCCGCGTACCAGTCCAGGTCTGCCTCGGTCAGGTAGAAGCCCTCGCCGAACAGCCGGTAGGACGGCGCGCTTATCGGCCAGGTCCAGCCAGGGGTAGAAGAGGAGCTGGAAGGCGGGTGCCGGGCCCCGCCGTCCTGAGGCACAGCCGGGCCACGCCCGGCGGCCAGGTTGCCCCCGGCGCTGTCGCCGGCCACCCCGATCCGGGCCGGGTGGGCGCCCAGCTCGCCCGCCTGCGTCGGCGGCGGACGCGAAAGGCCGCCAGCGCGTCGTCCAGGGCGCGGGGAACGGCGAGCCAGGGGCCAACCGGTAGTCGACGGACACGACCCGGGCCCGGAGCGGTCGGGCCAGGAACCGGCACGTGTTGTCGTGGGTGTCCAGATCGCCGACGACGAAACCGCCGCCGTGGAAGTAGACCACCAGGGCGGCATCGTTCTGGTTGCGTCCGGGATGTACAGGCGGGCGGCGATGCTCTCTGGTCGGCCCCGGGAGCTCGAGCTCGCGAACCTCGTCCAGGCCGACCTTGGGACCCTCGAACGGTGCGCGCATCCGTGGGCCACCCGCGCTCGGGCCTGGTCCGGAGTGAGCTCCTGGAGCGCCGGGCCTCCCGCCATGGCCAGCAGCTTCAGGCCGAGCTGAGTCTCGGGATGGAGCCGCTGGCCGTCCACCACGGCTGGACGACCGACGAGGCGCTCGGATCACTGCCGTCCGGGAGGCCGGCCAGCCCGCGGACCAGCCCGGACTGCATCCGATCGCGCCACGTCAGCGGAGGGCCGGCCACGGCGGATCATCTCACCAGCGATGAGAGGGCGCGGGCCACGTCAAGGCTGTGCAGCGGACCGAGCCGGACCGTCCAGCCTCCGTCGGGCTCGGGGCGGATCACGCTCGGGATGCCTCGACGCTCAGCCTGGCCGACTGTCGTTCCGCGTCCTCACAGCCCCAGTCTCCGGAGAACGTCACGTCCAGGCCGTAGCGCCCGACGTCCAGGGGCCACAGCATCAGGCGATCCGGATCAGCGTTCATGGCGTGGGATTGGTCGGGCCGGTCAGGAGTTCCGTCTGCACGGGCCGGACCGCAGCGGTCCGGAGGTACGCTCAGGCTTCGACCACCATGCCCCAGCTCCCTCCGCCTGCAGCCCCTCCTTCAGCGCCGCCCCCCACGCTGGCGCCCAGATCTGAGGACCGGCCGGCAGGCCGTGGCCCGCAGTGGCCGCTCTGGTTCGCCCCCGGAGCGATCGTCATGGGCTTCGGGCTGGGGATCATCGCCTCGATCGTGGTCGACGTGATCGGCCACCCGGGGGCCGGGTCCCAGCAGACCGTGGCCGAGGCCCTGGTGGCCAACCTGGTGTTCGACCTGGGATTCGTGGCCGCGGCGATCTACTTCGTGAATCTGCGTGGGCGTCCAGGTCCGCCCGGATTTCGGGTTCAGGCGCCTGGCGCCGTGGCTGGCGGTCCTGGCCGTCGTGCTCGCCGGGGCCGGCTATTACGCGGTCACCCTCGGCTATGCCGCCCTGTTCTCCCTGCACGGCAACGACAAGCTGCCCGCGCCACTGGGAACCACCCAGAGCACGATCGGCCTGGCCGGGGTGGCCGTATTCGTGTGCGTGTTCGCGCCGGTGGCCGAGGAGTTCTTCTTCCGCGGCTTTCTGTTCGGGGTCCTGCGGCGGATGCGGATGACCGTGGGCGGCCGCGACCTCGGCACCTGGGTGGCGGCGATCATCACGGGGATCCTGTTTGGGTTGGCCCACGCCGGCTCGGCACTGTCTCAGGACCTGGTCCCCCTCGGCTTCCTGGGCTTTGTCCTGTGTCTGGTCAGGTGGAAGACCCGATCCCTGTACCCGTGCATTGCTCTGCACTCGCTGAACAACTCGGTGGCCCTGGGAGTCACCCAGTTTCATTGGAACGGCGGTGAGATAGCCGGCCTGATGATCGGGTCTCTGGCCGTGATCGGCGCTTTCACGCTTCCTCTGGCCGGGCCGTCGGTCCCGAGCTGAGCGGGACGTTTTTCCCGGGCTCCGCCGGTAGGGGGTGATTTACTTGCGGCATGTCTAGGAAGGGCGCGCGGTGGGCGACGGTGTTGATGGCCTGCGCTCTGGGGTGCGCCCTGGCTTGGCCGTCGTTGGCCTCAGCCGCCCATCGGCCCGCCGTCCATCCCCGGGCCCACGTCGAGCTCCACGGGGCTTTCACCCAGGACAACGGACTGGTGACCGTCCCTGGCCGGAAGATCTACGTGTCAGGAACCGTCCGGCCTTACGTCCGCGGGCAGATTGTGCGCGTGTGGCTCGCCAAGGACGGAAAGATCTTGAAGAACAGGCCGGTCCATATGCGAATCAGTCGGGGGGGCCGCGCGGGCTACTTCAGGGCCCAGCTGGCCAGCCCAGTGGCCGGGCGCATACGCGTCGACGTGGTCCATCGGGGCACGCATCGGATGTCCCGCCTGTATGTCCGCCACAGTCTTGACGTGCTGACTCCTGTGGCCGGCTTCGGCTCCAGTGGGCCGTTTGTCGAGCTGATCCAGCACCAACTCTCGCTCCTGCACTTCTTCATGCCGGTCACGGGCGTGTATGACTCAAACACGGGCTTGGCCCTGGACGCCTATCACCGGCTGCTCGGCTGGGGCACCTACCAGACGCTGGACACCCGGACCGTCGACGCTCTCCTGGATGGACGGGGCGTCTTCCACGTTCGCTTCCCCGGCCACGGACGGCATGCCGAAGGTGATCTGACAAACCAGCTGCTGGCCCTGATCGACGGAAACCACGTCTACTGGATCCTCCCGATGAGCTCGGGCAAGCCGTCCACGCCGACAATCCTGGGGGACTATCAGATCTACAGTCGCGAGCCCGGGTACAACTCCGAGGGGATGTATTACTCGGACTTCTTCATCCGGGGGTACGCCATCCACGGCTACGACCCCGCCCCCGACTATCCAGCCAGCCACGGGTGCATGCGCCTGCCGATCGTCGACGCCATCCCGGTCTACAACTGGCTCGCCCTGGGCGACTGGGTCGACACCTACTACTGATATGGGGGTTGGTTGGTTTCGGTGAGTGTTGGGGGTGGGATTGTGTTGGTGTGGTCGCGGGGGCGCTGTCGGGGCGGCACGGGCGGAAGGTCCAGTCTGGTCGACTGCGGGGTCAGACTGATATTCGAGGGCTTGTCAACCTCAAGACCCGGTATTCGTCGCGGCTCGCTGTCTAGGAGCGGGCGCGGCCGGCGGGGGCCGGTTGCCCGTAGTAGCGTCGCGGGCCTGGAGCGACGGTCGTGGGCCTTCCTGGGTGCTGGCTCGCCCCGGCAGCGTCCCGGGCGCGATCGTGGGTTCAGTCAAGAGTGGCGGCCTCCCATAGGAATCCGGCGAGTTCGCGAGCGACCGCGATCGCGACCACGCCGGCTGGCTTGCGCCGGTCGTTGCGTAGGTGGGACCAGCGCTGGTAAAGGCGTTTCTGGCAGCGCCAGGCGATTTCGATGATGCGGGGGTCCTGACCGGCTTGACGGCGGGCGAGCGTCTCGCCGATCGCGGGTTGGCGGCGGTAGTGGTGGGCGGCTTCGACGAACAGGCGGCGGGCGTGCCCGGGTCCGGCTTTGGTGATCGCTCCTTGGCGGCGTTTGAGATCAGAGGTGCGCTCGGACGGGACGATCCCTAAGAAGCCGGACAGCAGCGTCGGCTTGGGGAACCGCTGAAAGTTGCCGACCTCGGCGGCCATTCCGGCAGCCGTGAGCGTGTCGATCCCGCGGAAGCACCGCAGCCGGGCGATCACCGGCGCATGCGAGCACTCGGGGGTCTGTCGCTCGAGCGTGGCGAGCAGGCTGGCCCGGCGGCCTGCAGGCAGCTCCACCGACGCCAGGTAGTGAGCAAACGCGGCCTGCGAGCAGCCGTCATCGAAGCCCAGCGCGCGCAGCCAGCGCATGTGCCCACGGCTCCAGGCTTGCGACTCGACATAGCGGTGTCCGCGCCTGAGCAGGAACTTCGAGAGGCGGTGCCTGGCGCGCATCAGATCCCCGCGAGCATCCTCGATGCAGCGGATCAGATCACGGAACGCCTCGTCCTCGACGCTCGGCACAAACGCGAAACGCAGCTCGCCCGCGGCCAGCAGCCGCACCAGCCGGATCGCATCGCGGCGGTCAGTCTTGACCCGATCGCCCGGACCCTTCGGGATCAACCCGGGCGCCACGACCCGCACATCAAGCCCGCGCCCACGGGCCACGCGCACAAGCCCAAACCCGGTCGGACCGGCCTAATACACCGAGCAGACCGGCCGCGGCAAGCCCTCCAAGAAAGCGACCGCCTCCTCCGGCGCGCCCACCAGCCTCCGCACCGACAGCTCCCCCGAGCTCAGATCAAGCACCGCCGCGTGCGTCTGCCGCGCATGCACATCCAGACCGACAAGGCTCGTAGCCTTCGCCGTCATGGTCGGCTCCTCTCGCATGTAGTTGTGGGCCGCCGCGCGAGGATCAGTCGCGCGGCTAAAACGTCACCAACGCACCGGGAGGGGACCGACCATGGATTACCAGGCCGGTCGGACGTCAACCCCCATAGGGTCTAGTGCACCGTCCGGCACAGTGAGTTGCCGCCCCGGGCCGGGGGGTGGCCGGGCCAGGCCTACGTTCGGGCCCAGCGGGCCAGGTAGCCGAGCCCGAATCCGTACAGGAGCAGCGCGAACAGCGTGGTGGCGATTTCCAGTGCCCAGTGGCTGCTGGTGTGAATGAAGGATCTGAAGGGCGACGTCAGCGTGGCCGTCGCGCCATCGATGAAGCGCCGGGGCTGACCCGCTCGGTGGACCACCTTGGTCACCACGGGACGCCCGTTCACCTCGGCCACCTGGGCGTTGGAGGCGCCCGACGCCTGGCTGAGCGCGAACAGCGCGAACGAGGCCAGCACGAGGGCACAGCAGACAAAGGAGCACGCGATCAATCCCCGGGACACCACCCCGCTCAGATCGGCCGTGGCCACGTCTAGCATGAGCCCCGCCGATGGCCTTCGACGATCGACTGAGCGCCCGGGAGCGCCTGGTGGCGGAGCTCCGGACCCACGCTCTGGTCGTAGGGCGGGTGGTGCTGACCAGCGGGCGCACGTCGGAGTATTTGGTCGACGCCAAGCGGGCGATCCTCCGTCCATCGGGTTTCTCCGTCCTGGCGAAGCTCGTCGCCGCGCAGGCCGCCGACTGGGGCGCGACCGCGGTCGGCGGGATGACCATGGGGGCGGATCCGATCGCCTGTGCCGCGCTGGCCGGAGGGGCCGACGTCAAGGCGTTCTTCGTGCGCAAGGAGGCCAAGCAGCACGGGTTGTCGCGGCGGATCGAGGGTCCTCCGCTGGCTCCGGGGGACCGGTGCATGATCGTCGAGGACGTGGTGACCACCGGAGGCTCCACGATCCGGGCGGTTGAGGCAGTGCGCCAGGAGGGGCACGAGATCTGCGGGGTGCTGGCGATTCTTGACCGGCTGGCGGGCGGCGCCGAGGAGATCGAGCGCTTGGCCGGGGCCCCGTTCGTGGCCCTGAGCACGATCGACGACGTGTATCCCGACCGGCCGGACCGCTGAGGTCAGTCCACGGGCCAGGGCCGCATGCGGCGCGGGCGAGCGGTCCGCGTACGACAATATGCCCCCGGCAGGAATCGAACCTGCATCCCGCGCTTAGGAGGCGCGTGCTCTATCCATTGAGCTACGAGGGCGAAGCGGTCCATTTGCCCAGTTTTCCTGGCGACGAGCACCGGGTGGCCAGGTGAGGGTATCGACGGCCCGCGACCTCGCCTCGGGTCGTCGCACGTTCGTTGTGGCCAAGTTAGGCGTGGATGACAGGCCTTCTCCGTTGTGGTATTCCCGTAGCGCGAAGGAGGATTTGAAGCTGCCAGGCGCAATATCGAACCCGTCATGAGCGTCGGGGCTGAAGTCTTAGTCGAGGGCGAGGGTGGCCTGATCCAGGACGTCGAGGTTCTGCCCGGCGAGATCACGGCCCGCTCGCCGATGCAGCTCTTCTGGCGCCGGTTCCGCTCGGACCGCGTGGCGATGGCGTCGCTGGTGTTCATCGTGCTCCTGGTCCTGGTGGCGGTGCTGGCCCACCCGATCGTGAGCCTGCTGGGGCTCCGCGGACCCAACCAGCAGAACCTGAATCTGACCGACGCCTTCGGTCAGCCGCTCGGGCCCACGTCGGCGGATCCCTGGGGCGTGGACGAATTGGGGCGCGACATCATGTCCCGGGTCATCTACGGCGCCCAGGTCTCACTCGAGGTGGCCTTCATATCGACCGGAATTGCCGTCATCATCGGCGTTGCGGTCGGAACGGTGGCCGGCTACTTCCGAGGCTGGATCGATTCGATCCTGGCCCGCACGATGGATATCGTCCTGGCCTTCCCGATCCTGCTCCTGGCCATCGGCCTGGCCTCGGCTTGCCAGCTGGGCAAGGGGTGTCTGGGCGGGCTGATCACCCCGGGCCAGGTCACGCTCGTCGTGGTCATCGCGCTGTCATCGTGGCCGTATTTGGGTCGGATCATCCGCGGACAGGTGCTGTCGATCCGGGAAAAGGAGTACATCGAGGCCGCCCGCTCGCTGGGTGCCTCCAACACCCGGATCATGCGCAAGGAGGTGCTGCCCAACCTGGTGGCGCCGATCATCGTCTACACGTCGCTGATCCTGCCCACCAACATCCTGTATGAGGCCGCATTGTCCTTCCTCGGCGTGGGCGTCCAGCCCCCAACCGCCAGCTGGGGCCAGATGATCGCCGCCGCCACCCCGATTTTCAACACGGCCTGGTGGTACATGGTCTTCCCAGGCGTGGCCCTTGTCCTGACCGTACTGGCCTTCAACCTGGTCGGAGACGGCCTACAGGATGCCCTCAATCCCAAGCTTGGGCGCTGAACGAGGCGCTCGAATCAGATGTCGCCCAACCACCAAAGGAGGAGAACCAACATATGCGTCCGTTTCGACTGACGCTCTCCGGAGCCCTCGCGGTCGCCTCGGCGGTCGCGCTCGCCGCGTGCGGGTCGAGTAGCACCCCCAGCGGCACGACCCCGAGCGGTAGCAGCTCGAGTTCGAGTGGCCTGTCCCTCAGCGGCCTGGCCAACACGACCCCGAACCCGAGCGCCCAGCACATGGGCGGCACGCTCAACCTGATCTCGAACGAGGGATGGGAGCACCTGGACCCTGGAGCGTCGTACTTCCAGATCGACTACCTGATCGAGTACGCCACCCAGAGCCCCTTGTATATGGACGACCCCACGACCGAAAAGCCGCTGCCGTTGTTGGCTAAGGGGCAGCCGCAGATCAGCTCCGACGGCAAGACGGTCACGATCCACATCAAGTCCGGATGGAAGTACGCACCGCCGTACGGCAAGACGGTGACCTCGGCCGATGTGGCCTATGCCTTCCAGCGGGACTTCAACTCCAACGTGGAGAACGGCTACGCGAGTGGGTACTACCCGATCGTGGGAGCGGCCGCCGCCAAGGGCAAGCCGATCCCAGGAATCTCCACGCCGAACGCGACCACGATCGTCTTCCACCTGACCAAGCCGTTCGGGCGGACGTTCGCTGACTCGCTGACCCTTCCGGGGTCGGCGCCCGTGCCCGAGGCCGTCGCGGGGCCGCTGGACAAGAGCGCCCCGTCGGGCTATGACTCCAAGCCGACCTCGCAGGCCTTCAGCGGCCCGTACGAGATCAAGAGCTACAGCCCGGGACGGCAGATCATCCTGGTGCGGAACCCCAATTGGAACCGCCAGCTCGACGGCGTGCGTCCCGCGTACGCCGACAAGATCGTGTGGAACGCGGGGGCGGATCCCACCGTGGCCGCCCAGCAGACGCTGGACAGCCCGAACCTGCTGATGGCCGACGGGCCGCCCGCGGCGAAGTTGAAGGTGGCCTATCAGACCAAGAAGACCCAGCTCTCGATCGCCCCGCTCGGCATTTACTACGCCGCGCTCAACACTCAGGTACCACCGTTCAACAACGTCAACCTGCGCAAGGCCGTGGTCGCCAATGAGGACCGGGAGGCGTACCTCAGGGTCCGCGGCGGTCAGCTGGTCGGACAGGTGGCCACGCACTACATCTATCCCGAGGTGCCGGGCTACTCGCAGGCCGGCGGGGCCAAGGGGTTCGGGGAGGACTTCATCTCGCACCCGACCGGCGACCACGCGGTGGCCTGCAAGTACATGAAGCTGGCCGGCTACCCGAGCTGCAAGTACACGGGCAGCGCGACGGTGACGATCGTCGGATCGAACGCCGACCCGGGCCCGCAGGAGATGCAGGTCGTCCAGAGCGGCCTGAGCGCACTCGGGTTCAAGACCTCAATCAAGGCCGTGCCGCAGCAGACGATGTACTCCAAGTTCTGCGGCTACGTCAAGGCGCATGTCAACGTGTGCCCGACGGCCGGCTGGATTGAGGATTTCCCCGATCCGTATGCGGCGCTGTTCGTGCCGTTCAGCGGCGAGGCGATCATTCCGGTCAACAACAGCAACTGGGCCGACCTGAACGACCCGAAGGTGAACCACGACATCGACTCAGCGGCTGCGATCACGAATCTGTCTCAGCGCTACGCGGCATTCGCCAAGGCGGACAAGCAGATCGTGGACGATGCGGCGGCGATCCCCGAGATCTGGTCCTCCAACGCTCTGGTGGAGGGCTCGTCGGTCCATGGCGTGCTCGACCGGTGGAACGACGACTGGGATCTGTCGTTCAGTTCTACTCACTAGGAGCGATCACGATCCAGAATCACTGACCAAGGGGGCCCCGCCACGGCGGGGCCCCCACGGTCACTCCCACCGCCATGCTCCGCTACATAATCCGTCGTGTCCTCTGGGTGATCGTGCTGCTCCTCGTGGTCAGCTTCGTCACCTTCCTGATCTTCTACCTGTTCCCCTCCGCCGACCCGGCGACGCTGCGGGCCGGCCGGTCGCCCAACCCCCAGCTGCTGGCGATCATTCGCCACAACCTGGGCCTGGACAAGCCCTTCTACGTGCAGTACTGGCGCTATATGAAGAACGTCGTTCTGCACTTCAATTTCGGCTACAGCTACCAGTACTCGGCGCCCGTCAAGCAACTGCTCTTCAACCGGCTTCCGGCCACGATCTCCCTGACCGTCGGAGCCGTGATCGTGTGGCTACTGATCGGGTTGCCGATCGGCATGATCTCGGCGCTGAAGCGCCGGAGCATCCTCGACCGGATCTCAATGGGCGGCGCGCTGCTCTTCATCTCGGCCCCCGTGTACTGGCTCGGCCTGGTCGGCCTGTACCTGTTCGCCAATGACATCGGCCTGGTCCACATCTTCGACGGCTCCGGTACCTACACCGGCATCACCGTCTCAGCGAGCCATTGGTTCGGCTCGCTGCTGTTGCCCTGGCTGGTCTTGGCCGCCAGCTTCGCAGCCTTCTACTCCCGCCTGCTGCGCGGGAACCTGATTGAGACCATGTCCGAGGACTACATCCGCACGGCCCGGGCCAAGGGCCTGCGCGAGAGCCGGGTGATCCTGCGCCACGCCGTGCGCTCGGCCATCACTCCGATCGTCACCATCCTCGGCCTGGACATCGGGACCCTGCTCGGCGGGGCCATCCTCACCGAGACCGTGTTCAACATCCCGGGCATCGGCCGCCTGGCCTATGACGGCATCCAGAACGCCGACCTACCCGTGATCCAGGGCACGGTGCTGTTCGGGGCCTTTTTCATCGTGGTGGCCAACCTCGTCGTAGACATCGCCTACGCGTTCATCGACCCGCGGGTCAGATACTCGTGAGCCCCCTGCTTGAGGTCCAGGAGCTGCGGGTCAGCTTTGAGACCGAGGACGGCATCGTGCACGCGGTGGACGGCGTCTCGTACTCGGTGGACACGGGCCAGACCCTGGGGATCGTGGGTGAGTCCGGCTCGGGCAAGAGCGTGTCCTCGCTGACCACGCTCGGCCTCACCCGGGCGGACAACACGACGATTCAGGGCCAGATCATGTTCGACGGCCACGACCTGCTGACGATCCCCTCCTCCGACCTGCGGAAGGTCCGGGGCAACGACATCGCGATGATCTTCCAGGACCCGCTGTCCTCGCTGCATCCCTTCTACAAGGTGGGCTGGCAGCTGGTCGAGGCGATGCGCGCTCATCGCGACATCTCCAAGTCTGCCGCCAAGCACCGGGCCGTCGAGCTGCTCGAACTGGTCGGGATCCCCGACCCGCAGAAGCGGGTCAACCAGTTCCCGCATGAGTTCTCCGGGGGCATGCGCCAGCGGGCCATGATCGCGATGGCGCTGGCCAACGAGCCCAAGCTGCTGATCGCCGATGAGCCCACGACCGCGCTGGACGTGACCGTCCAGGCCCAGATCCTGGCTCTCCTGGACGACCTCCAGCGGCGTCTCGGGATGGCCGTGATCATCATCACCCACGATCTGGGGGTCGTGGCCGAGACGGCCGATGAGATCGCGGTCATGTACGCCGGCCGGATTGTCGAACGGGGTCCCACGAGCCGCATCTTCTCGGCCCCGCAGCACCCGTATACCTGGGGCTTGCTCAAGTCGATTCCCCGCCTGGATACGACCCGCGGCGAGGAGCTGGTCCCGATCTCGGGGCGGCCGCCGAGCCTGATCCAGCGTCCCTCAGGCTGCTTCTTTCATCCGCGCTGCCCGTATGTCCAGGAGGCCCACCGCCGAATTGATCCCACGCTCGAGCCCGTGCCGGGCGAGCCCGACCATCAGGTGGCCTGCCTGCTGCAGCCGTCCGTCCGCCAGCGGATCTGGGAGGGCCTCCAGAGTGGCCAGACCCCGGCGGAGCTGCGCCGGCTGGCCAAGCCGGTGATGGCCGGCGAGGCGGCCGGCCCGTTCACAGAGGAGACGGGCGGATGACCACGATCGCCGATACGGACTCCGCGCCCGCCGCTCAGTCCGGGGGCGACGTGCTGCTGGACGTCCGGGATCTGATCAAGCACTTCCCGATCACCCGGGGCATCGTGATCCAACGCCGGATCGGTGCGGTTCGAGCGGTGGACGGCGTGTCCTTCTCCGTGAAGCGCGGTGAGACGCTGGGGATCGTGGGCGAAACGGGCTGCGGCAAGAGCACCACGGCCCGGCTGCTCGTTCGCTTGCTGGACCCCACCTCCGGCAGCGTCGTATTCGACGGACAGGACATCGCCCGGCAGAAGGGCCAGGGGCTCAAGGCGCTTCACCGCGACGTTCAGATGATCTTCCAGGACCCCTATTCGTCCCTGAACCCACGGCGGACCGTCGGTTCGATCATCGCCGAGCCGTTCGCGATTCATGGTCTGCTCACGGGGCAGGGGGAGCGCAAGAAGCGAGTCCAGGAGTTGATGGACAGAGTCGGACTGAACCCGGAGCACTACAACCGTTATCCGCATGAATTCTCAGGTGGGCAGCGCCAGCGGATCGGCGTGGCCAGGGCCGTGGCTCTGGAGCCCAAGCTCCTGATCGCCGACGAGCCCGTGTCCGCGCTGGACGTGTCAATCCAGGCTCAGGTGCTGAACCTGCTCAGGGGGCTTCAGCGGGAGATGGGACTGACTCTGATCTTCATCTCTCACGACCTGTCGGTGGTCCGGCACATGTGTGACCGGATCGCGGTCATGTACCTGGGAAAGGTGGTGGAGCTGGGCCCCAACGAGGCCGTCTACGGATACCCGCGTCACCCGTACACCGGCGCGCTCCTGGAGGCCGTCCCGGTTCCCGACCCGAGCGGCGGCAAGCGCACGCGGGCCGCGCTCGGCGGGGACGTACCCAGTCCGGCCAACCCGCCATCGGGATGCCGCTTCCACACCCGCTGTCCGAAGGCCCAGGCGCGGTGCTCGAGCGAGGAGCCGCCGCTGGAGGACAAGGGGACCGGGTCGCTGGCCGCCTGTCATTTTCCCCTCACGCGCGACGAGGCCGACAGGCTCATCCACTCGACGCCGGCCAGCGAGGCGCCCGACGGCGTCGGCACGGCGCCCCAGTAGCCCCGCTATTCGTCGACGTACAGAGACTCGCGGGCCAGCTCGTCTCCGCTCTTGCCCCAGAGCTTGATCTCCAGGTAGTCGGAGCGGTAGTTGTCCGGCGCGAGCAGCGTGAACCGCTGCTCGGTCAGCTCACACTGGTCCACGGCCAGGTTGGCCAGCTCAGCGGTCACCTGTACGCCACCGGGGATCAGCGGGACGCCCCAGACGAGCGTCATCTCGGCCGTGTTGCCCAGCTCTCCGCGCCAGGATCCGATCACCTCGTCGTTGAGATCGAGCCTCCAGTCCGGGTTGGCCTCGGCCAGCTCGCCGGTGAAGTCGACGCTGGAGAAGAAATCACTCGGGCCCTCGGACCCCTCGGCGAACGACACGTAGCCGAAGAGCTCGTAGCCCTCGGTGGTTCGCGCCACGGCCGGGATAAACGTCCGTCCCGAGTACGTCCGGTCGGGGAACCACGAAATCTCGCCCGGCTCACCGAGCTCCTCGCCCTCGGTGTCGAGCTCCCTCACGGCAGCCAGAAACTGGCCCTTGAGAGTCTCCCCCCACCGGCCGTACGGGAGACCCTCCTGGGGCGGCTCGGCGGCGAAACTGATGACAAACCGGTCCGTGGGTGGCATGGCTGGCGGAGGATAGAGGTCTGGGTCTCTATTCAGCGGCCACGATGGCCCGGAGCGTCTGGGCCAGCAGCCTCCGGACGTCGGAGCGTGGGATCCCCGCAACCCGGGCGCCGTCCAGGACCGCCTCGGCATACGCCACGTAGCCGTACAGGGCGAGCTCGGTCAGCGGGGACGAGTCCTCGCCCGGGGCGCGGGCGCCGAGCAGCATCCTCACGACCTCGTGGGTCGAGCGGTCGACGACGCTGGTCACCGCGGGTGTCGCCGCCGCCCGTGCCAGGCGGTGGATCCGCCAGGCGTGGGTCGGGGCCAGCGCGTGGTCGAGCACTCGGGACACGGCCTCGTCCAGATCCGGCCGTCCTCCGCGGGTCGAATCCGATGCCCCCAGTGCCCCCGCGGGTCGAATTCCGATGCCCCCAGGAGCTGCCGCTCGGCCTCCTCGGCCACCGCGGTGATCAGGTCGGTCCGACCCCCGGGGAAGTAGTGGTAGATGAGGTTTCGAGTCACTCCGACGCGCTCGGCCACGTCGTCCAGTGACAGGTCCATCGGACCGTGCCGGGCCACCAGCGGGATCGCCGCCGATACGAGCTGGTCTCGCCGGGCCTGCCGGCTCAGGCGGCGAGCGGTGGCGGGGCGGCGCGAGAACGCCCATCCCTGCATCACGCATCCCCGCATCACGGTCCACCCCCAGCATCGTGGCGCGCTATTTACGAGTTGTCAAGTTGACAATCTGTCAATACGCCCCGCGCCGGGACAGCACGGCCGGGATCGTCTTGAGGAGAATCGACAGGTCGAGCATGATCGACCACCGCTCCAGGTACAGGAAGTCCAGGCGCACGAGGTCGTCGAAGTCGAGTTCCGAGCGGCCCGAGACCTGCCACAGGCCCGTGATCCCCGGTAGGACGAGGTAGCGCTTCTTGTGCCACTCGTCCAGGCGGTCGAAGTCGCGCATCGGGAGCGGTCGGGGACCCACCAGCGACATCTCGCCCCGGACGACGTTGACGAGCTGGGGCAGCTCGTCGAGCGAGAAGCGGCGGAGCAGCCTCCCAATCCCCGTCAGGCGGGGGTCCTGGCGGATCTTGAACAGCGCGCCGGTCTGCTCGTTGAGGTCCTCGAGGTCGTCCTGGGACTGCTCGGCGTCCTGGCGCATCGTGCGGAACTTGAGGCACCGGAACGGCCGGCCGGCCATTCCGGGGCGTTCTGAGCGGTAGATCGCCGGCCCGGCCGAGCTGAGCCGGATGGCCAGGGCCACGGCCAGCAGCAACGGTGAGAGCAGGATCAGCAGGACCAGAGAGATGACCAGGTCGAACGTCCGCTTGAGCGCGTAGTCGATCCCCTCAAAGACCGGGGGCCGAAGCTTGAACAGCGGGACCGTCTGGCCGGGGACGAACTCGGCCCGATCGATCAGGATCTCCATCGTCGAGGGCGCCACGTGCACGGTGATGCCGCGCTGGTGGCACAGGTCGACCAGCTCGACGGTCGCTCCTGCGGGTAGTCGGGGTCGGCGATGATCACCTCCTGGATCCGCTCGTCGGCCAGGATCTCGGGCAGCTCGGCCAGCCGGCCCAGCGAGCGCAGTCCGTTCTGCGGCGCCGGGGCCAGCGCGATGTACCCCTGGACCTGGACCCTGGTCCGGGAGCGGTCGGCCAGGGCCCGGGCCACCGCCTCGATGTGCTTGCCCGAGCCCACCAGCAGGGCCCGGCGCTCATAGCCGGCCTGCTCCAGCAGCCAGCCTGTGATCCGGAGATGGAGCTCTCGGAGCCCGGACACGTACAGCGTGGCGAAGAACAGCGACCCGTAGAAGATGAAGTAGCTGCAGAAGTGCTCACCGCTGGCCAGCGCGAACACGAGCGCGATCACCGTCACCTGGAACAGCGCCGCGGCGATCCGACTCAGCCCCGGCCTGCTGGGCCGGTCGGCGTACAGGTCGGCCCGGGCGAACATCAGCAGCGTGATCAGGTAGGCGAAGGGCAGCCAATGCCGGGTCTGGCTCGAACGCGGCGGCCGCCGACAGATGGCCCTGGATGGCCAGCTTGATCATCAGCGCGGTGAAGATCGCGCCGGCGACGCCCACGAAATCGAGGGCCAGCAGGGACGCGACCCGGGCCGACTCGCCGCCCTGTCTCCAGCCGGAGCAGGAACGAAAGCAGCGGCGGCCGCTTGCGGCGCACGTCGCGGTCGGGCATGACCAGCGACGGCGTCAACGGCGCCAGATCCTCGGCCTGGTCCTCGGTCGGTCTGTGTTGTTGGATCGTCACGGTTGGGCGCAGCAGTTCATCGGACAGCCCCCACCAACCAGAAACGCTACCCGGAACGGGAAGTTACGGCTCTCGCCCGATTACTTCTGGGCGCCGACGAGCATCTCGACGCCGGCCTCATCGATCGTCCGGCGCAGGCCCTCCCGCAGGTCGACCTCCGGCTCCCAGCCCAGGATCTCCCTGGCCAGGGTGATGTCGGGGCGCCGAACCTGGGGATCGTCGGTGGGGAGGGCTTCGAACACGATCTCGGACCGCGAGTCGGTGACCTCAATCACGGCCCTGGCCAGCTCGAGCAGCGTGAACTCCTTGGGGTTGCCGATGTTCACCGGGCTGGTGGTAGCCCGACTCGGCCAGCGGCGATGATGCCTCTGATCTCGTCCGACACGTAGCAGAAGGACCGGGTCTGGGAGCCGTCTCCGAACACCGTGATCGGCCGGTCCTGGAGCGCCTGGCGCAGGAACGTGGGGATCGCCCGGCCGTCGTGGGGTCTCATTCTTGGACCGTAGCGTGTTGAAGATCCGGACGATCGCGGTGTCGACGCCCTGCTGGCGGTGGTAGGCCATCGTCAGCGCCTCGGCGTAGCGCTTGGCCTCGTCATACACGCCCCGCGGGCCGATCGGGTTGACGTGCCCCCAGTAGGTCTCCGGTTGCGGGTGCTCCTTGGGGTCGCCGTAGACCTCGCTGGTGGAGGCGATCAGGAACCGGGCCCGGTGCTGCTTGGCCAGCCCGAGCGTGTGGTGGGTGCCGTACGAGCCCACCTTGAGGGTGTGCAGGGGGAGGCGCAGGTAGTCGATCGGCGACGCCGGCGACGCCAGGTGGTAGACGAAGTCGACCGGCTCGTCGACGAAGTAGGGCTCGATGATGTCCAGGTTCAGGTGGATGAACTCGGGAGTCCGGATGTGTTCGATGTTGGCCAGCGTCCCCGTCTCCAGGTTGTCCACGCAGATCACGCGATGGCCGCGCCGGAGCAGCTCATCGCACAGGTGCGAGCCGAGGAAGCCGGCGCCACCGGTGACCAGGCTCGTGGGCATGCGGCCAATCTACCGTTCCGGACCGCGATCGCGGCGCAGGATGTGCTCGTCTCCTCGGCGCAGGGTGAGTTTCTCGGAGTCGAAGTGCTCAAGCAGAGCCTGCGCGAACTTCCGTGACGTCCCCAGCTCGTCGCGTAGCTGGGCCAGCGTGACCGCGCCACCGCCGCCCTGAGCCAGGGCGATCACCCGTTTCCGTAGCTCGTCCAGCGGGTCGGGGTGGTAGTGGAGCGACTTTGACACCCTGACCGCCCGGCCGGCCTCTCTGAGCGCCGCCAGGTCAGCCGGATCGAACTCGCTGTCGGGCGGGGGCTCCGGGCCGGCCAGTCGCAGTCGCTGCTCGGCGGCCAGGGCGCGTTCAGAGAGCGGCCGCGGGGGCGGTGGAGCCGGTGCGGGAGCCTGTGCCGGGCCCTCGTCCTCGGGTGGTTCTCCCCGCTTCAGCCGCTCGAGCTTGGCCAGCAGCGCGCGGCTCGGCCCGTGTTTTCTGGGATGGGCATCAAGCACCACTCCGCCACCCACCGTGTCGGGTGGGGCGAGGAGGCGGATGACGAGCCGGTCGCCGGGCACGGCCACGAGCGGGCGCTCCAGCCGCAGCTGCCAGAAGCCTCCGCCCAGCCAGGCCAGCCGCGCCGGGCTCTCCCTGGTCCCGTGGTGTACGTGCACCCGCTGGCCGGTTTCGAGCTGGCGATCTTGGAGCCCCAGCCGGGCGTCGATCAGGTACGTGCCCGCGATGTCCGCGTCCGGCGCCGCCAGCACATCGCCGCGGTCCACGTCGCCCACGGCCACGCCGGTCAGGTTCGCCGCCACCCGCTGGCCGGCCAGCGCCACCGCCACCGGCTCGTCGTGGACCTGAACGCCCCGCACTCGGACCCGCCGGCCTGAGGGCAACAGCCGGACCTCCTCGCCTGGGGACAGCCGCCCCGACCACAGGGTTCCCGTCACCACCGTTCCCGCGCCGCGGATCGTGAACACTCGGTCCACGTGCAGCCGCGTCGGAGCGTCGGTGTCGGCGCGGCTGGGCAGCGTTGCCGCCGTCCGGTCAATGGCCGCCACGAGCTCATCCAGCCCGGCCTTCGTCCGGGCTGAGACCGGGATCGCCTCGGCCTGGGGGAAAAGCTCGGACACCTCCAGCAGCGCTGGCTCGGGGTCGGCCAGGTCGGACTTCGTGATCGCCACGACGCCGGCCGTCAGTCCGAGGGCCGCCAGCACCACCGCGTGCTCGCGGGTTTGTGGCATGACCCCGTCGTCTGCGGCCACGGTCATCAGGAACAGGTCGATCCCGGTGGCTCCGGCCACCATCGTGCGCACGAACCGCTCGTGGCCCGGCACGTCGATCACGGACAGCCGCCGACCCGAGGGGAGCGCCAGCTGGGCGTACCCCAACTCGATCGAGATCCCGCGGGCGCGCTCCTGCGGCAGGCGGTCGGTATCCGTCCCGGTGAGGGCACGTACGAGCGCCGTCTTGCCGTGGTCGATGTGCCCCGCGGTGCCGAGCGTCAGCGGGGCCGAACTCACCCCAGAGCCGCCCGCACGGCGCCGGCCAGCGGCTCGAGCTCACTCTCATCCACCGTCCGGACATCGAGCAGCGCGCGTCCCTCGTGGACTCGGCAGATGACGGCCGGCTCGCCTCCCCGCAGGCGGTTGGCGATCCCCACCGGGTCTCCGGCCAACGCGACGGCGTACCCGGCAAGCTCAAGCAGCGGCAGCGCGCCGCCGCCGACCCTCCCCGAGCAGGGGACCACCTCAGCCGTCGGCCCGATCTGCCCGGCCAGTCGCCGCGCGCGATCCGACAGCTCCGGCGCGCCGGCATCCAACATCGCCAGGACGGGAATCTCGCTCCTGGCCCGCGCCGGGTCGCGGTACAGGCGGAGTGTGGCTTCCAGCGCGGCCAGGGACAGCTTGTCGATCCGCATCGCTCGAGCCAGGGGGTGCTGGCGGGCCGCGTCCACGGCCGCGTCCGTCCCCACCAGGAGGCCCGCTTGAGGGCCGCCGAGAAGCTTGTCGCCCGAGCAGCACACGAGTGCCGCCCCCGCGCCCACGGAGGCCGGGATCGATGGCTCCCCTGCTAGCGCTGGCACGAGCGCGGCGTCGGCCAGCACGCCCGACCCCACGTCGTCGATCACCGGGAGGCCCAGGCCGACCAGCTCGGACACGGGAACGTCCTCAACGAACCCGAGCGTGCGGAAATTGGATTGGTGGACGCGCAGAATCGCCGCCGGGGCGGGATCCAGTGAGACGACGGCCCGCCGGTAGTCGGCCAGACGAGTCCGGTTGGTGGTGCCGACCTCCACCAGCTCGGAACCGGACTGCCGGATCACCTCCGGGATCCGGAATCCTCCCCCGATCTCGACCAGCTGGCCTCGCGAGACGATCACGCTCCGACCGGGGCCGGCCAGCGCGGCCACGGCCAGCAGGACAGCCGCCGCGCCGTTGTTGACCACGAGCGCGGCCTCGGCGCCGGTCAGCTCGCGCAGAGCGTCCTGGACGTGATCGTGACGGCTGCCGCGGGTCCCCTCCTGCAGATCGAGCTCGAGATTGCTGTAGCCCTCGGCCGCGGCCAGCAGCGCTTGCCGAGCCGCCGCCGCGAGCGGCGCTCGGCCGAGGTTGGTGTGGACGACCACGCCGGTGGCATTGATCACCCGGCGCAGTGAGGGGTTGCTCAGCTCGCTGGCCAGCTCGGCCGCCCGGGCGAGCAGACGGGGCTGATCAAAGGTCCGACCGCCCAGCACGGCCAGGCGCTCCTCATCGATCGCCCGCCGGGCCGCGGCCACCCCGACGGCGTGCGGGGCCTCGAGCGCCGCCGCCAGTTCGTGGACGGCCGGCAGCTCTTTCAGGGTCGCGGCCGTGGAGTCACGCCCTGAACCCACTCGCCCTCCTCCTTCTTCCAGATCGGCGCCCTGGCCTTGATCTCATCGATGATCGCTCGCGCGCCGGCAAAGGCAGCGTCCCGGTGGGGCGCCGAGGCCACGACCACGACCGACGGCTCGGACAGCGGGACCGTGCCCACGCGGTGCTCGGCCGCGGCGGCGCTCAGGCCGTGGCGTTCAATGGCCTGCTGGACGATCCCGGCCATCTCCCGCTCGGCCATCTCCACGTACGCCTCGTAATCCAGGTGGCTGACCTCACGGGTCACCCCCAGAAAGCTCACGACAGCGCCGGCCGCGGGGTCGCGCACGCGCTCCAGGAGCGAGTCGAGGCTCAGCGGATCGCCCGTGACGCGCACGTGCGCGGCAGCCGTCGAGGACCCCCCGGAGACCGGCGGTATCAGGGCCAGCTCATCGCCGGGGCTGAGCTCTGCCTGGTCGTCCGCGTACTCCTGGTTGAGGGCCAGCACGACGGGCACGCCGTCGATCACATCGCCCAGGCGGGCCATGACGTCGGCCACTGTCGCGCCGTCGGGAAGGTCGAGCTCGACCTCGTCGGTTCCTGCGCGCTCCCGGAGCGACGCGAACAAACGCACGCGGACCTGCATGGCTCGAAGGCTAGTGCGGGGGGCCATCGGCGGCCAGGTGGGTGGGCGCCTCTGTTGACGGACGGTTAGGGCGTGGGCCGTGCCGACCTGGCTGCCATATGCTCGCGCCTCTCAGTCGAAAAGGAGCGCTCAATGGAATTTGTGATGAAGCGCTCGGCGGTGCTTGCGTTGCTCTTGAGCGCAGGAGTCATCGCCGGGTGTGGCAGCAGCAGCAAGACGTCGACCACGCCGGCGGGGTCGAGCACGCCCTCGTCCAGCGCGCCCACCGGCGCAAACGCCGCCGTGGCCAAGCTCGTCCCGGCGTCGATTAAGTCCAAGGGGACACTGACGGTGGCCGCCGACGCGACCTATCCCCCGGATGAGTCGATCGCTTCCGACGGGCACACCGTGATCGGCATGGACCCGGACCTGGTCAAGGCTCTGGCGACGGTCATGGGTCTGAAGGCAAACGTCATCAACGTGACCTTCGACAGCATCATCCCCGGCCTGGCCGCAGGGAAATACGACATGGGCGCCTCGTCGTTTACCGATAACAAGCTGCGCGAGAAGACGGTGAACTTCGTCGACTACGCCAGCGTGGGCGAGTCGTTCTACACCAAGACACAGGGCGGAGCGGCCATCTCAAGCATCGCCGACATCTGCGGAAAGACCGTGTCAGTGGAGAAGGGCACGACCGAGCAGAATGACGCCACGGCGCAGAGCGCCAAGTGCAAGAAGGCCGGAAAGCCAGCGGTCACTGTGCTCGTGTTCCCCGACCAGAACAGCGCCAACCTGGCCGTGTCCAGCGGGAAGGCTCAGCTTGGGTTCGCCGACACGCCGCCGGCCATTTACATAACCAAGAAGTCCGGTGGCCAGTTCAAGCTCGTCGGCGCGCAGTACGCAACGGCGCCTTACGGGCTGGCCATTCCCCAGGGCACGACCCTGGACAAGGCCGTCCTGGCCGCTATGAAGGTCCTGGTCAACAACGGCACCTACGCGAAGATCTTCCAGAAGTGGGGTCTGAAGGGGAGCGAGATCCCCGTCTCTCAGGTGAAGATCAACGGCGCCACGAGCTAGTACCACCCGGTCATAATTGGCCCGGGTGGCCAGCACGGAGGTAACCGAATCTAGTGCGCGGCGACCGGGACGGCCCGATGACATAGAGGCCGTTCCGGTCCGCCACCCCTGGCGCTGGGTGGCAGGGGCGTTCATCCTGATCGTCGCCGTCTCCTTGGTGCGCTCGGCGATCGTCGACACCGGGCCCAACAAAGGTTTCCAATGGACGTGGGTAGGTCATTACCTGTTCAACTCCCGCGTCCTTCATGGCGTCGTCGTGACGATCCGCGTGACCGTGCTGTCGATGGTCATCGGGGTCGTCCTGGGCGTGCTCCTGGCCGTCATGCGCCTCTCGCCAAACAAACTCGTGTCTGGGGCGAGTTGGCTCTACATCTGGTTCTTCCGCGGGACTCCTCTGCTGGTCCAGATCGTGTTCTGGAACAACATCGGCGCTCTGTATAAGACGATCGTCCTCGGTGTCCCGTTTGGCGGCCCCGGGCTGATCCATGCCAACGCCAACACGCTGATCCCCACGTCGGTGGCGGTGGTGCTGGCCCTGGGCCTGAACGAGGGCGCGTACATGGCAGAGATCGTCCGCGCCGGGATCATCTCGGTCGACGAGGGCCAGACCGAGGCGGCTCAGTCGCTGGGCATGTCGCGGCTTCAGATCATGAGGCTGATCGTCCTGCCCCAGGCCATCCGGGTGATCCTCCCTCCGACCGGCAACGAGGTCATCTCGATGCTCAAGAACACGTCGCTGGCCAGCGTGGTCGCCTACACGGAACTGTTCTATGCGGTTCAGCTCATCTACAGCGTCAACTACAAGACGATCCCCCTGCTGATCGTGGCCAGCATCTGGTACCTGGTCATGACGAGCGTGCTGTACGTCGGGCAATACTTCATTGAGCGCCGCTACGGGCGGGGATTCTCGCGGGCGCAGCAAGCGACGATGCGCGCTCGGTGGCTGGCATTGGGGCGCGGAGGAGGCGGGGGGGCCGTATGACCGGGCCGATGGTTAAGGCCGAGGCCGTGCATAAGCGCTTCGGCGCCCTTGAGGTCCTCAAGGGCATCGACCTGGAGGTGGGCCGTGGCGAGGTCATGTGCATGCTGGGTCCGTCGGGGTCGGGCAAGTCGACCTTCCTGCGCTGCATCAACCACCTGGAGAAGATCAACTCGGGCCGGCTCTCGGTGGACGGCGAGCTCGTCGGCTACCGGGAGTCCGGCGGGAAGCTCCACGAGCTGCGCGACAAAGAGGTCACGACCAAGCGGGCCCAGATCGGAATGGTCTTCCAGAGCTTCAACCTGTTCCCGCACATGACGGCGCTGGAGAACGTCACGCTCGCGCCCATTCGCGTACTCAACGTGGGACGCGAGGAGGCCGGCAAGCGGGGCAGAACGCTGCTGGAGCGCGTGGGCCTGGCCGACAAGATCGGCACCTACCCGGTGGCTCTGTCCGGCGGTCAGCAGCAGCGGGTGGCCATCGCCCGCGCGCTGGCCATGCAGCCAAAGCTGATGCTGTTCGACGAGCCGACGTCGGCGCTGGACCCGGAGCTGGTGGGCGAGGTTCTGGACGTCATGCGCCAGCTGGCCCAGGACGGGATGACGATGATCGTGGTCACCCACGAGATGGGCTTCGCCCGAGAGGTGGCGGACACCGCCGTGTTCATGGACGACGGCATGGTGGTGGAGTCAGGACTGCCCGGCCAGGTCCTGGTCAATCCCCGCGAGGAACGCACCCGGACGTTCCTGTCCAAGGTGCTCTAACCAAAAGAGAGGTGCTGTGGCGCGGAGTCCCGCCGCGCCACAGCACCAGTTGCGCCCCTTTTCGCGTGAGCCTTCCGGCTTCCCCCTCTTGTGGAGCCGTCGGGCTGCGCCCCGTTTGGATGAGCCTTCCAGCTGTTCCCTAGTGGAACTTGGACTGACAGGCCGCGATCTTGCCGGTGTCGGTGCCCGCGGCGGCGATGCAGTTGGCCAGGTTGCTCACGCCGGCCGGGACCTTGGCCCCGCTGGCCTTGGCACTGTTCACGGCCTGCTGAACCTGCTGCTCGCCGGACTTCAGCAGCTGGTTCGCCGTGTTGTTGTCGGGCCTGATGACCGTGAAGTACACGATCAGAAAGATGATCAGTGAGACGGCCGCTGAGGCCAACCACCAACGCCCGCTTGACACAACCAGCATTGAATCCTCCTCCTTGAGTCGATGTAGGAACGAGGCAGGACCCTAGGTCCGTCCGGGCTGGTTGTCAGTACCAGGGAAGTCTCAGATCGGTCCCGCTGCGGCGAGACGCTCAGAGAGGTTCCGCGCAGAGGTAATCTCCGGGCCATGGCCACCACTCCAGAGCACCGCACGATCGCCCCGATCGTCGGCCCTGACGATTCCCGCCGCTTCACCGACTCCGGGATTGAGGTCAAGCCGGTCTACACCGAGGGGGATCTGCCCGAAGGCCTGCCCGAGCGCCTCGGCCAGCCGGGCCAGTACCCGTTCACCCGCGGGATCCACCGCGACATGTACCGCGGGCGCCTGTGGACGATGCGCCAGTACGCCGGCTACGCCAGCGCCAAGGAGTCAAACGAGCGCTACCGGTACCTGCTCCAGCATGGCTCAACCGGGCTGTCGATGGCCTTCGACCTGCCGACGCAGCTGGGTCTGGACTCGGATGACCCAGATGCCTGGGCGAGGTCGGGCGGACCGGGGTGGCGATCGACACGATTGATGACATGCGGGTGGCCTTTGACGGGATCCCCCTGGATCAGGTCTCCACGTCGATGACCATCAACGCCCCGGCCAGCGTGCTCCTGCTGCTGTACGAGCTCGTGGGCGAGGAGCAGGGCGTGGCCGCGGATCAGCTCACGGGCACGACCCAGAACGACATCCTCAAGGAGTACATCGCTCGGGGTAACTTCATTTACCCGCCGGAGGGGGCCATCCGGCTGACCACGGATCTGTTCGCGTACTGCCGCGAGCGGATCCCGAGGTGGAACACGATCTCCATCTCGGGCTACCACTTCCGCGAGAAGGGGTGCTCGGCCGTTCAGGAGGTCGCCTTCACGCTGGCCAACGGGATCGCCTACGTCCAGGCCGCGGTCGACGCCGGCCTGGAGGTGGACGAGTTCGCCCCGCGGCTGGCCTTCTTCTTCAATGGCCACAACAACGTCTTTCAGGAGGTGGCCAAGTTCCGGGCCGCCCGGAGGCTGTGGTCGGAGATCATGCGGGACCGCTTCGGCGCCAAGGATGACCGCTCCTGGCGGCTGCGCTTCCACACCCAGACCGGCGGCGTGACGCTGACCGCGCAGCAGCCTGAGAACAACATCGTCCGGGTGGCGCTCCAGGGGTTCGCGGCCGTGTGCGGGGGTACGCAGTCGCTCCACACCAACGGCTTCGACGAGGCATTGGCCCTCCCCACAGAGCGCGCCGCCAAGATCGCCCTCCGCACCCAGCAGATCATCGGGTACGAGTCGGGCGCGACCGATACTGTGGACCCCTTCGCGGGCTCCTATTTCGTCGAGGCGCTGACCGATGAGATCGAGACCAGCTCGCGTGAGCTGATGGCCAAGGTCGACGAGCTCGGTGGGTCTATTCAAGCGATCGACTTCATGAAGAATGAGATCGAGGAGTCGGCCTTCGGCTACCACGAGCGCTACCGGATCGGCCAGGACATCGTCGTGGGGGTGAACAAGTTCGTCGAGGACGACCCGGAGGTGCCCGACATCCTGCGCGTCGACCCCGAGTCAGAGCGCCACCAGGTCGAGCGCCTGGAGGCCTTTAAGGCCGACCGCGATGCCGAGCTGGTGCAGGCGCGGTTGGGCGAGGTCCGGGCGGCCGCGTCCGGCACGGACAACCTGCTTCCCGTGCTCCGCCAGGCCCTGAAGGACCGCTGCACCCTCGGCGAGGTGTGCGCGGCCATGCGCGAAGTGTTTGGGGACTACCACCCGAGCTTCTGAGGCCCGGGGCGGGCCGGTTCGGCTTCTCTCGGGGGCTGTCGTTTCGCCTCCTCTGGCAGGGTCGGTTGCAATGTGGCCTAACAAACCGCCCGCGCCAGCCGCTGCTTGGCGTCGTTGGTGCAGCTATAGCCACCTGGGGTCACCGAGCGCCCGGAGCGCGGCTCGCTTTGTGAGGCTGCACGAGTGGTTTGGCCCCGCTCCGCCCGTCCCGGGGCGCGCCGCGCGCCGTCCCTGCCCCGCCGCCCCGGGCCGCCGCTAGTGCTGCTGCTGGTACAGCTGGGAGACGATGTCGTACATCTGCTGCGACGTCTCGCCCATGGACGGGCAACAGGGGGGGCCGCCGGGGGCGCTGATGCCGATCTCCAGATGCGGCGCGCTTGACATCCCCACGTCGCCGCAGCCGACGTCGGCGATCGGCTCGCCCTGGGTGACGTGGGCCCCGACGGGCACCAGGTCTGGCTTGGCGTGGCCGTAGTAGACGTAGCGGCCGGCCAGCGGTCCGTCGGCCACCTTCAGAACCGGGGCCCACTGCCCGAACCCGTCGATGCCCTCCTTGACGATCGTTCCATCGGTCACCGCCACCTCAACGGCCTTGGAGCCGCAGGCGTTGTTGTAGGTCCCGATATCCACTCCCTGATCCTGGGTCCAGTCGTTGGGGGGCAGCACCCGGCTGATGGGGCGGATCGGGAAGGCCCAGCCGCTCGGGTCGCCGTTGCCGCTGGCGCCTCCTTTTACCCCCGAGCCACCGGTCGGCCCCTGCTGGCCGCCCCCGTATCCATGGCTTGACCCGCCACCCGTGGCGGGGCTGGCCCCGCCAGATTTGGAGACGTCATTGTTGGCTCGGGTTGAGCCGACCGTGCGGTTGGAGTTGACCCAGGACTGAAGCATGCGGGCGGTCTCAGGGCCCGCCTTGCCGCTCACCGGTCGGATGCTGGCGTCCGTCTGGAAGCGCTTGACGGAGCGGTACGTCCCGCGGCCGAAGTCGCCATCGGCGGTCGTCGAAATTCCGACGTCGGTGAGCCACGTCTGAAGCGTCCGCACATCCGAGCCGCGGTCGCCCATGCGGAGGGTCCGACGAAACGGCGAGGAGCTACTGGCCAGCGCCGACGATGCGGCCAGCCCGGCGCCCGGAAGGAGAAGGACGAGCAGCAGCACCCGTCGCGCTGCGCGGAGTCGCAGGGCGCTGATACCGGGACGTACGGGACTGTCGAGCACGAAGCGTCGCTGAGTTCGGGACTGGGTTTGATGCCATTTGCCTGCGGGGTTAGCTGACGGGCTCGCGCTGTCGCGCTTCCGACGGATTCACCGCGGGTTCGCCCCATGTACCTGGGTTCCCCGCTCCCCGGATCGGCGGTCCGGGGATTCGGCTGGCGGTATTGAACAGGAAATTGCGGATGTGTGCGTTGAAAACGATCTTGCAGCCCGCTTTCTTTCAACCGGGCCCCGCTATTTGGGCGTGACGCTTGCCACGGAAGGAGTCCTCCAGGGGTGAGCGAAACTCCTGGCATGGCCCAGCACGAGATGACCCGCACGCTCGTCAAGTCCCAGCCCGAGGTCTGGACGCAGTGCAGCGACGCCGACTCGTTGGGCCGGCATCTGAGCGGTTCGTTCGGCGAAATCCGGATCACCAGGCTCGAACCTGAGCACTCGGTCGCCTGGGAGGGCGCGGAGGTCAGCGGCACCGTCAGGATCGAGCCGTCCGCGTGGGGCACACGCGTGACATTGACCGTGGAGATGGCAGACGAGATCGCCGCCCTGGAGCAGGAGGCCTCGCCTCCGCCCCCGGAGCAGCGGCCCTCGACTCCGCCCCCGGAGCCGGTTGCCGAGCCGGCGCAGGAGCCGCTCAGCCTGCAGGAGCCCGAGCCCCCGACCGCGCCGGCCGTGGAGGGCCCGAGCTCTGAGAGGGCACCGATGCCTGGGCTGTGGGCCCGGTTCCGAGCCCGGTTCCGCCCCCACCCGGTGGTGGAGCCGCCCAGCGAGTCGGAGCCACCCGGCGACCCGGAGTCTCCCTCAGAGACCAGGGTCTCCACCGAGCCCGACGCGTCCACGGAGCCCGACCCCGTCGCGCAGGAGCGGGCCGAGCCAGAATCCCCCCCCGAGGAGCCGGCCGGCGAGGCCGCGGCAAGCTCCGACACGGCCGCCGCGCTCACAGCCGCGTTGGAGAGCCTCGGGCAGGCCCACCACCGGCCGTTCTCCCGCACCTAACCCAGCAGACTCAGAACCCCGCGCGCACGTCTGGCCGCGGCGGATTGCGTGTGGCGGCGGCCTCGGGCCTCGCAATAGCGCTGCTCGTGACTATCCGGGGCGCTTCTATGGCGAATCGAGTAGCGCATGGCGTACTGATTCGCCATAGAACCGGGCGAGGGCCGGCCCCGACCGTTGATCGGGCGCTCGCCAGCCGCCCACGTCGAGCTCTGAGACAACCTCTGACGCGGCAGAACTCGCCCGCCGCACCGGCGCGGACCTCATAAACTCGCGCCTCGATGCGTGACAAGGCCCCCGAGACCTACGAGGAGAAGCTGGCCCAGCTTGAGGAGCTCCGCGTGGAGGCCGTCCACGCCGGCTCAGAGCAGGCTGTAGCGAAGCAGCACGAGCGAGGCAAGTACACCGCCCGGGAGCGGGTTCAGAAGCTCCTCGATCCGGGTTCCTTCCAGGAGCTCGACACTTACGTTCGTCACCGCACGACCGACTTCGAGATGCAGAAGAACCGGCCCTGGGGCGATGCGGTGGTCACCGGTCACGGGACGATTGACGGACGGCGGGTGTGCGTCTTCAGCCAGGACTTCACCGTGTTCGGTGGCTCGCTGGGCGAGGTCATGGGAGAGAAGATGTGCAAGATCATGGACCTGGCGGCCCGGATCGGCTGCCCGGTGATCGGAATCAACGACTCGGGTGGGGCCCGGATCCAGGAGGGCGTGGTCTCGCTGGGCGCGTACGGCGACGTGTTCGTGCGCAACGTCATGTGCAGCGGCGTGATCCCTCAGATCAGCCTGATCATGGGCCCCTGTGCTGGGGGCGCGGTCTACTCCCCGGCCATCACCGACTTCGTCTTCATGGTCAAGGAGACCTCCCACATGTTCATCACGGGCCCCGACGTGATCAAGACGGTCACCGGAGAGGAGGTCGACTTCGAGTCGCTGGGCGGCGCCGTGGCTCACAACACCAAGTCAGGCGTGGCTCATTTCGCCTGCGACGACGAGGACCAGTGCCTCCAGGACACGCGGTACCTGCTCTCGTTCCTGCCCCAGAACAACCTCGAGATCCCTCCACGGGTGATCCCCAGCGATGACCCGCTGCGGATGGACGAGGCGCTCGACCACGTGGTCCCCGACAGCCCCAACAAGCCGTACGACATGCGCGACGTGACCCGCCATGTGGTCGACGACGGCGAGTTCTTCGAGGTCCACGAGCGCTACGCCACGAACATCGTGTGCGGTTTCGCTCGCCTGGATGGCTACGCCGTCGGCGTGGTTGGAAATCAACCCAACCAGCTCGCCGGTGTCCTGGACATCAACTCCTCGATCAAGGCGGCTCGGTTCGTCCGGACCTGCGATGCCTTCAACATCCCCCTGATCACGTTCTGCGATGTCCCAGGCTTCCTCCCGGGCACCGCTCAGGAGTGGGGCGGGATCATCCGCCACGGGGCCAAGCTGCTGTACGCCTACACCGAGGCCACCGTCCCCAAGATCACGATCATCACCCGCAAGGCGTACGGCGGGGCCTACGACGTGATGGCCTCCAAGCACATGCTGGCCGACTTCAACTTCGCCTGGCCCACAGCCGAGGTGGCTGTGATGGGTCCCGAGGGAGCGGTCAACATCATCTACCGCCGCGACATCAGCTCATCGCCCACCCCCGATACCCGTCGGGAGAAGCTGATCTACGACTACAAGGCCCATTTCGCCAATCCGTACGTGGCCGCCGAGCGGGGGTATATCGACGATGTGATCATCCCCCACGAGACGCGCCCGAAGATCATCACCGCCCTGGAGACGCTTCAGACCAAGCGTCAGCCCGGTCCGAAGCGCAAGCACGGCAACATCCCGCTATAGGGATCCTGGTGGTCAACCGCCGCCCCCAGCTCAGGATCGTCGCCCCGAACGCCTCGGCGGAGGAGGCGGCTGCGGTGGTGGCCGCCGTCGAACGCTTCATGCGGACACGGCCCCCCACCGTCCCCCGCCGCCGACCGTCCCAATCCGTGGCGCCAGGCGGCCATTCAGGAGGGGGTCAACCGGGCGCCCGAGCTCGCGCCCCCCTGGTCCTGAGAGGGGCTGTGGCGGGCGAGCACGGCGGGGCAGCGCGGGCTCCGCACGTCCGCCAGCCTGCTTGACATCCGTTGCCTGTTGTGCGAGGTTGCATGGCCTAAGGGGGGATCGACCGGAAGCCCCCATGAAAACCCGCACCACGCGGGTGGCAGAAGGGGCGTCACGTGAAGCTGTGGGGCACGACTGAGGTGAGCGGCGAACCAATCAGCTTCCCTTGCCCGTACCTGATCAGGGACGGGCTCGAAAACGCGCTCGCCCATTGGCCGGAAGTCGCCGGCATCGTGACGCCCCCTCACCCGGTGCCGGCCTGCCGCGAAGGCGCCGGCTAAGAGCGCGCCGGCGTCCGCGGCGGAGCCCCCACCGCCGCGGCGCCGGACCTTTTCGGCCCGGCGCGACTGCGTTTCCAGACGCCTGCGGGCGCCGCAAGTCCCGGGTTCGGAGCGGGGATCGCTGCCAACGCTGCTCCGGCGTCTGCGCTCATTCGGCGCGGTCGCCCGCGTAAGAGGATTCCCAAAATCACCGTTATTCCGATGGGGTTTTGCTAGATTGCTCGGGGACTGCTATCGGAAGGAAAGTAATGGAGCCCTCGACCCCCCTCAGCCAGCCGACAGCCAGCGATAGCTCGACCAGCGCCCACGGGCACGCGAGGACCGGCAGCCTGGAGAATCCCGAGGTGGTCGAGAACGTGCCCGGGCACGTGATCCCGATCCTGGCCCGGGAGTTCGACGACTTCGACACCGAGGCCGCGCGCTTTCGCGGGGGGATCTGCAGGAGGACGACTTCATCAAGTTCCGCCTCAAGCAGGGGGTGTACGGTCAGCGCCAGCCAGATGTTCAGATGATCCGGGTCAAGCTGCCGTTCGGCGGGGTCACGCCTGAGCAGCTCGAGGCCTTCGCGGACGGGATCGAGAAGTACGTGCCGCTGGGCAAGGGCCATATCACCACCCGGCAGAACATCCAGATGCACCACATCCCGCTGCCGGAGGCGGCCAAGCTGATCCGGGACCTGGGTGACGCCGGCCTGTCCTCACGCGAGGGCTGCGGCAACACGATGCGGAACGTGACCGGCGATCCACGGGCGGGAGTGCTCCCGGGTGAGTTGTTCGACATCACCCCCTACGCCGGCGCGTATGTGCGCTATTTCGTCCGCCACCCGACCACACAGGCCATGCCCCGGAAGGTCAAGACGGCCTTCGCGGCCACGGACGAGGACAACGCAATCACGCGGATTCACGACATTGCCTTCATACCGCGACTGCGCGACGGCGTCCGGGGGGTCGAGATGCGGGTCGGCGGCGGGACCTCGATCATGCCGCGGCTGGCCCCGACCCTGTACGAGTTCGTCGAGCTGGACAACGGCGACTACCTGAAGATCACCGAGGCCTGCATGCGGATCTTCGACCGCCAGGAATGGCTCCGGGCCAACAGGGCCCGGGCTCGCATCAAGGTGCTCGTGGACAAGATCGGGATCGACGCGTTCCGGGAATTGGTGGAAGAAGAGCTCCAGGGCGAGTGGGTGGCGGAGCGAGACTTCTCGCCGGACCCGATCGTGTTCGAGCACGATGAGGAGGCCAATGCCCCCAAGGCTTTCGAGAGCTACGAAAGCCCCAACGGCGACCTCGCCCCGTTCCAGCGTTTCTGGGAGACCAACGCCCAGGCCCAGCGCAAGGAGGGCTTCTGCACGGTCGAGGTCAAGGTGACGCGGGGCGACCTGACCGTGGAGCAGCTGCGCGGCCTGGCGGATGTCGTGCGACGGTACAGCGGCGGCTACGCCAGGACCACCGTGCACCAGAACCTGGTGCTGCGGTGGGTGCGCGAGGAATCCGTTTACGAGGTCTGGCAGCGGCTGCTGGAGCTCGGGCTCGGAGACGACGGCGCGGATGAGATCACCGACGTCGTCAGTTGCCCCGGAACCGACTCCTGCAAGCTCGGGATCACGAGTTCGATGGGCCTTAACCAGGCCATAACCGAGCGTCTGGAGGCGATGCAGATCGACGATGAGCTCACCCGGCAGATCCACGTGAAGATGAGCGGGTGCCCCAACGGCTGCGGTCAGCACCACATCGCCAACATCGGGTTCTACGGGGCATCGATCAAGGTTGGGGAGCACACGATCCCGGCCTACATCCCTCACGTGGGCGGTGCCTACGAGGGTGGCGATGTCCGCTATGGCCAACGCCTGAAGGCCCGCCTGGCGGCCAAGAGGGTGCCCGAAGCCGTCGAACGCTGGGTACGCTTCTACGAGTCCGACAGAGCCGAGGGCGAGGACTTCAACGCCTTCGTCGACCGGGTCGGCACGCAGGAGTTCGAAGCTCGGGTGAAGGATCTCGTGATGCCGGTCGAATTCAATCTGGAGAACATGAACTACTTCATCGACTGGACCAAGAGCGCTCCGTTCGAGGTGGTCCGCGGTGAAGGAGAATGCGCGGTCTAACGATGACGACGATCGCCATCCAGGACATCGACCAGGCCTCGGCGCAGGACGTCGTGGCCTACGCGGTCGAGCGCTTCCATCCGCGCCTGACGATGGCGTGCTCCTTCCAGAAGGAGGAGTCCGTCCTCGCTGCACATGCTCCTATCGGTGTGCGCGGAGCCGCGGGTGTTCACGATCGACACGGGCGTGCTGTTCCCCCAGACTCTGCAGACCTGGAAGCAGTTCGAGGAACGGTTCGGCGTCCAGATCGAGGTCTCGACGCTCGCTCACCTGAGGAGCCGTGGACGCTCAACCGGTGCTGCAGCGAGTTCAAGGTGGCGGCCGTGGACAGCGCGCTCAAGGACGTCGACGCCTGGATCACGGGCATCCGGCGCGAGCAGGCGTCGACCCGGTCCGGCGCGGCCAAGCTCGAACGCGACGAGGCCCACGGAGTGTGGAAGATCAACCCGTTGGCCGACTGGACTGAGCGGGATCTGTGGCGCTACATCTTCCGCCACGACCTGCCCTACAACCCGCTGCACGATCAGGGCTATGCCTCGATCGGCTGCGAGCCGTGCACCCTTCCCGGCAATGGCCGGGAGGGCCGGTGGGCCGGGCTCGACAAGACCGAGTGCGGCATCCACCAGTAGCAAGGCCTCCGGGCTGACATCTGCCCCGATGTACCCGACCGTTCGCGGAACGCATGAACCCCCTGCACTACGAACTCTCATACCTCCAGACTCTGGAAGCCGAGTCCATCCATATCTTCCGTGAGGTGGCGGCCGAGCGCGAGCGGCCCGTCCTGCTGTTCAGCGGTGGCAAGGACTCGCTCGTGCTCCTGCGGCTGGCCGAGAAGGCCTTCCGGCCGGGTCGGTTCCCCTTCCCGATCATGCACGTGGACACGGGCCACAACTTCACGGAGGTGATCGAGTTCCGCGACCGGCTGATCGGCGAGCTGGGGGAGCGGCTGATCGTGGCCTCCGTGCAGGACTCGATCGACTCCGGGCGGGTCGGGAGGAGACCGGCCCCCGGGCCTCCCGCAACCGCCTCCAGACGACGACGCTGCTGGACGCGATCGCCGAGCATCGCTTCGACGCCGCCTTCGGCGGGGCCCGTCGTGACGAGGAGCGAGCACGGGCCAAGGAGCGGGTGTTCTCGTTCCGGGATGACTTCGGCCAGTGGGATCCCAAGCGCCAGCGACCGGAGCCATGGACCCTCTACAACTCGCGGATCCGTCCAGGGCGAGCACGTCCGGGTGTTCCCCCTATCGAACTGGACCGAGCTGGACGTGTGGCAATACATCGCCGAGGAGAAGCTCGAGGTGCCGTCGATCTACTACGCCCACGACCGCAACGTGTTCGAGCGCGACGGGATGCTGTACGCCGCCAGCCCGTACATCGAGTTGATGGATGGTGAGAGGTGTTCGAGACATCGGTGCGCTACCGCACGGTTGGCGACATGACCTGCACGGGCGCCGTGCGCTCGCAGGCCACGACGCTCGAGGACGTCGTGGCCGAGATCGCCGCCACCCGGGTGACCGAGCGCGGGGAAACCCGAGCCGATGACCGCGTGACCGAGGCAGCGATGGAGGACCGCAAGCGCGAGGGCTATTTCTGATGCCCGGTCCGGCCAGCAACGGCCACGCCGTCGCCACGCGGTCCGCCGAGCTGCTGCGCCTGGTCACCGCCGGGTCGGTGGACGATGGCAAATCGACGCTGATCGGCCGGCTGCTGCACGACTCCAAGGCGATCCTGGACGACCAGATGGCCCACGTGGTCGAGAGCTCAGCCAGGCGCGGTGACGGCTACCTGAATCTGGCCCTCCTGACCGACGGGCTGCGGGCCGAGCGCGAGCAGGGAATCACCATCGACGTGGCCTACAGGTACTTCTCCACCGGCCTGGCCGGGTCGGGGTGGGCGGGATCCAAGTCCGATGGCCGGGGTGGCCGGAAGTTCATCATCGCCGACACCCCCGGCCACGAGCAGTACACCCGCAACATGGTCACCGGTGCCTCCACGGCCGACCTGTCGGTGATCCTGGTCGATGCCCGCAAGGGCGTGTCCGAGCAGACCCGCCGCCACGCCTACATCTCGTCGCTGCTCCGGATCCCGCACGTGGTCGTGTGTGTCAACAAGATGGATCTGGTCGACCATGACGAAGCCGTGTTTGATCGGATCGTCGACGAGCTGACCGACTGGGCCGCCCGCCTGGACATCGGGGACATCACGTTCATCCCGATCTCGGCCCTGCACGGCGACAACGTGGTCGACCGCTCGGAGCGGATGCCCTGGTACGGCGGGCCCCCGCTGCTCTACCACCTGGAGCACGTCGTGATCGCCACCGATCGGAACCTGTCCGACGTCCGGCTGCCCGTGCAGTGGGTCGTCCGGGTGGGCGGGTCGCAGTCGGCCGAGCGCCCGGACTACCGGGGGTACGCCGGGCAGATCGCCGGCGGTGTCCTGCGCCGCGGGACCGACGTCGTGGTGCTTCCGGGCGGCCAGCGAACGCAGATCGCCGGCA
Source organism: uncultured Solirubrobacterales bacterium (assembly GCA_963705785.1). GTDB lineage: Bacteria > Actinomycetota > Thermoleophilia > Solirubrobacterales > Solirubrobacteraceae > Palsa-465. The sequence continues at coordinate 108,639 of CAVPKV010000021.1, forward strand.
TCGACTCGTTCGGCCAAGAGATCGAGTCGGCCTTCCCGACCATGTCGGTGTCGGTCCGACTCCAGGACGAGATCGATATCTCCCGCGGGGACATGATCGTCGAGCCCGACGACCAGCCGGTGGTCGCCCGCGAGCTCGACGCCATGGTGTGCTGGATGAGTCAGGATCCGCTCGCCGTGGGCGGGCGCTACGCGATCAAGCACACGACCCGGACCGCCCGGGCCGTCGTGGACCAGCTCGAGTACCGGGTGGACGTCAACACGCTGGAGCATGAGCAGGCCGATCGGCTGGACCTGAACGGGATCGGCCGCGTCAAGCTCCGCACGAGCGTGCCGCTGATGGTCGACCGCTACCGGCGTAACCGCACCACCGGCAGCTTCATCCTGATCGACGAGGCCAGCAACGACACGGTGGCGGCGGGGATGGTTGTGGGGGCCCACGACTGACAGCTGCCTGGCGGCTGAGCCCGCTGGGCACAGGTAAAGTCAGCCCCGATGTTCCGAAAGGTCCTGATCGCCAACCGCGGCGAGATCGCGGTGCGCATCATCCGAGCCTGCCAGGAGCTTGGCATCGCCACCGTGGCTGTGTACTCGGAGCTCGATCGCGACGCCCCGCATGTCCGGCGGGCCGACGAGGCCTTCCTGCTTGGCCCCGGCCCGGCCAGCGAGAGCTACCTGGTGATTGACAAGCTGGTTGAGGTGGCTCAGCGCGCCGGCGCCGAGGCCGTCCACCCCGGCTATGGGTTCCTGGCCGAGAACGCCGCCTTCGCGGCCGCCCTGGACAAGCACGGGATCACGTTCATCGGACCGCCTGCCTCTGCGATTGAGGCGATGGGCTCCAAGACGCGCGCCCGGGAGCTGATGCAGGAGGCCGGTGTCCCGATCGTCCCCGGTACGACCGAACCCGTGGCGAGCGTGGCGGAGGCCCGGAAGCTCATCGACAAGACGATCGGCTACCCGGTGGCCGTCAAGGCGGCCGGAGGTGGCGGAGGCAAGGGCTTCCGCGTGGCCGAGTCCGAGGACCAGCTGGAGGCGGCGTTCGAGGGCTCCGCGCGTGAAGGCGAGAAGTTCTTCTCGGATCCGACCGTCTACCTGGAGCGCTACCTCCCGGATCCGCGCCACGTTGAGGTTCAGGTGCTCGCCGACAAGCACGGGAACGTGATCCACCTCGGTGAGCGCGACTGCTCAATCCAGCGCCGCCATCAGAAGCTGATTGAGGAGGCGCCGGCGCCAGCGGTCGACGAGGAGCTCCGGGCCCGGATCGGCAAGATCGCCACCGAAGCCGCGGCGGCGGTCAACTACACCGGCGCGGGAACGATTGAGGGCCTGCTCCAGGAGGGCGAGTACTTCTTCCTGGAGATGAACACCCGAGTCCAGGTCGAGCACCCCGTGACCGAGCTCGTGACCGGGATCGACATCGTCAAGGAGGGGATCCGCGTGGCCGCGGGTGAGCCCCTGTCCGTCTCCCAGGACGACATCGAGCTCCGCGGGCACGCGATCGAGTGCCGGATCAACGCCGAGGACGCGAGCAAGAACTTCGCCCCCGCTCCGGGCACGATCGTCTCCTACCACGAGCCGGCCGGGCCCGGCGTGCGCGTTGACTCCGGCGTCGAGGCCGGCTCAGAGATCTCACCGATGTACGACCCGATGGTGGCCAAGCTGATCGTCTGGGACGCCGACCGGGAACAGGCCACGGCTCGGATGCTCCGCGCACTGGCCGAGTACGAGATCGTTGGGCTCAAGACGCTGATCCCGTTCCACGACGCGATCCTGCGAACCCACCAGTGGGCGGACGCCGAGACGTGCCGAGACCTGATCTCCGATCGGGAGTGGCTGGGGGCGCTGGCCTTTCCGAAGCCCGAGAAGCCGGCCGAGGGCGAGGAGGAGCCCGAGCAACTCGAGCAGGCGTACACCGTTGAGGTGTCAGGCAAGCGCTTTGACGTTAAGGTGATCGGTCCGCCCCCGGCGATGGCCGCGGCGAACGGCGCGGTCCCAACCGGCACCGCCGCGGCCCGGAAGCCCCCCCGGCGCCCCGACCGAGCCGGCGGCTCGAGCAACGGCATGGGCGACGCCCTGACCTCTCCGCTTCAGGGCACGATCCTGAAGGTCGCGGTGGAGAAGGGCGCCGACGTCCAGGAGGGGGCCCTGGTGGCTGTGATCGAGGCGATGAAGATGGAGAACGAGATCACCGCCCACAAGTCCGGGACGGTCACCGAGCTGCCGATCGACGTGGGTGCCTCCGTGGCCTCGGGCGACACCCTGGCCGTGATCAGCGGCGGCGACGGCGCCGCCTAAGTTATTCCCACCAGCTTGGCCGCCTCGCGGAGGTTGTGCACCTCGGCGTCCGGCTTCTTCTGGTTGGCCTCCAGCTGCTGCTTGGACCGGTTGACCCAGATCACTGGGATCTTCTTCTTGAGGCAGGGCTCGACGTCGTAGTAGTAGTTGGAGGCGATGTGAACCCAGCCCTTCTTGCCTCCAATCCGGCGCTCGCACTCGGTGAAGTGGGCCGGGTCCGGCTTGTAGGAGCGGACCTGCTGGGCCGTGACCACGAGGTCGAAATCCATCGGGATGTGGCGCCGGGTCTGGCCCAGGAGCTTGTCGTCGATGTTGGCGATCAGCCCGACCTTCTGCTTCTTGGCCAGCTTGGTCAGCGTCGTCCGGGTCTCCTTGAACGGAGGCCAGCGCTGGACCGAATCGGGAAGGAAGCCGGACCGCGAGGGCTCCAGCGGCCAGCCCAGCTTCTTGGCGATCTGGACCGCCGTTCGACGCAGGACCTCGGCGTACAGCTCATACGAGCCGGCCTGGATCTGCTTCTGGACCTCGTAGAACAGCGGGATCAGCTCGTCGCGGGCAATCGTGAACCCGTCGCGCTCGGCCTCGGCGGCAAACGCGTCGTAGATACCCGTTTCCCAATCGATCAGGGTGCCGTACACGTCGAAGGTCACGAAGGTGACGCCTTTGGGGATGGCCATGGCGCGGGCATGATGGCACGGCAGACGATCAAATAGAGTGCTCGCGGACGATGGACCTACTCGAGTACCAGGGGAAGCAGCTGTTCGCCAGGCACGGCGTGCCCGTGCCCGCTGGCCGCCACGCCACCGGCGTGGACGAGGCGGTCGGGGCGGCTGAGGAGATCGGCTTCCCCTGCGTGATCAAGGCCCAGGTCCAGATCGGCGGGCGCGGGAAGGCCGGCGGGATCAAGCTGGCCCAGAACGCTGAGGAGGCCCGAGAGCATGCCCAGGCCATCCTGGGCATGGACATCCGCGGCCTCACCGTGCATGAGGTGTGGATTGAGGAGGCCTCGGAGATCGCTTCGGAGTACTACGCCTCGGTCGTCTTCGACCGCTCGGCCAAGGCGCCGTTGGTCATGCTCTCGACGAAGGGGGGCATGGACATCGAGGAGGTCGCCGCCGAGGATCCGGAGGCTATCGCCCGGCTCCACGTCGACCCGCTGCTGGGCTACCAGGACTTCCACGGGCGGCGCCTGGCCTTTGAGGCCGGGGTCGACGGCGACGTGGTCCGGCCGGTGGCGGCCATGTTGGCCAAGCTCTATGCGCTGTTCGTGGCCGAGGAGGCCACGCTGGTTGAGGTCAACCCGCTGAGCGTCACGCCGGAACGGGAGGTCCGGGCGCTGGACGCCAAGGTCACGTTGGACGACAACGCCCTCTACCGCCACCCGGACAACGCCGAGCTGCGTGACCTGTCCCGCGAGGATCCCCAGGAGCGGATGGCCAAGGAGCGGGGACTGATCTACGTCAAGCTGGACGGGGACATCGGAATTCTGGGCAATGGCGCCGGGCTCGTGATGTCGACCCTCGATGTCGTGGCCGAGGCAGGGGGATCGCCGGCCAACTTCCTGGACGCGGGCGGAGGATCGAAGGCGGAAGCCATCACCAGCGCGGTCGATGTGATCCTGTCCAACCCCAAGGTCAAGGCCGTGCTGTTCAACATCTTCGGGGGCATCACCCGCGGCGACGAGGTGGCCCGGGGACTGATCGAGGCGTTTGACAAGGTCAAGCCGGACGTGCCGTTCGTCGTCAGGCTGGACGGGACCAACGACAAGGAGGGTCGGGCGCTGCTGGCCGAAGCAGACCTCCCCAACGTCCACACCGAGGCCACGATGGACGGGGCGGCGCAGAGGGTGGTGGAGCTGGCGGCATCCGCGCCGGCGGCGGCATGAGCATCCTGGTCGACGCCGGGACGCGGCTGTGCGTGTCCGGGATCACCGGGCGCGAGGGCACGTTCCACTCGCTGCGCAACCGCGACTACGGCACCCAGGTCGTGGGCGGCGTCACCCCGGGCAAGGGAGGCCAGGACGTGGAGGGCATCCCGGTGTTCAACACCTTCCACGAGGCGGTGCGCGAGACGGACGCCAACACGGCCATGATCTTCGTGCCGCCCAGGTTCGCCGCCGATTCGATCCTCGAGGCCGAGGATGCCGGCATAGAGCTGATCGTGGCCATCACGGAGGGCATCCCGGCCCACGACGAGCTGCGGGTGTACAACGCGCTGCACAAGAACGGCCGGGCCCGGCTGGTCGGCCCCAACTGCCCTGGGATCCTGTCGCCGGGCAAGGCCAACGTGGGCATCATCCCGGCGGCCTTTTTCCGGGAGGGCAACGTCGGGGTGGTCTCCCGCTCCGGCACGCTGACCTACCAGATCGGCAACGTCATCGCCCAGCGCGGCTTCGGCAACTCGACGATCGTCGGGATCGGAGGCGACCCCGTGCCCGGAACCGATTTCGTCGACGTTCTGGCCATGTTCCAGCACGACCCGGAGACCGAGCTGATCGTGATGTGCGGCGAGATCGGTGGAGACGCCGAGGAGCGGGCGGCTGACTTCATCGCGGCCGAGGTGACGAAGCCCGTGGTGGCCTACATCGCCGGCTTCACCGCCCCTCCCGGCAAGACGATGGGCCACGCCGGGGCGATCGTCTCCGGCTCCCGCGGCACGGCCAAGGCCAAGGCGCAGGCCCTGGAGGAACGGGGCGTGCGAGTGGGCCGGACGCCGACACAGGTGGCCGAACTGGCCGTCGAGTTGCTGGGCAGCGCCCAGACCGCTTAAGCGCGCGTAAAACCGTGTCCGGCGCGGGCCACCGCGTCGCCGGGCGCCCCTATTATCGACCCAGCCGTTGTGAGTGTCATAAGCCCGTCCCGAAAGAGCCCGCGAGCGGGCGCCCCCGGGCCGCCGTCGGGAGGATCGTTTCTGCCTCCTCCGGTGGCCCCGCCGCCGGGCGGCCCGCCGCCGGACCCAGAGCGGTCTCGCCGGCCCCGGTGGGGGTGGCGGATGGTGCTGGGTTGCCTGGCCGCGGTTCTGGCCGCGGCCGGCGCCGCCGCGGTGTTCACGCTGGAGCAGGTCCACACGCTGCGCGACGCGATCAATCAGCGGGCGGCCCTGAACATCTCCCCCCAGACGCTGGCCAACGCCGGCTGGGGTGACCCCCAGACGCTGTTGCTGGTGGGCAACGACCAGCGCAAGCACACCACGACCACCCCAGTGCTGCCCCACTCCAACGAGATGCTGTTGGTCAGGCTCGACCCCGGCAAGCCCTGGATCTCAATGATGTCGATTCCGCGTGAGCTGATGGTCCCGATTCACACCCCGGGCGGGATCGTCAGCACCCGGCTCAACGCTGCCCTGACCTACGGAGGGATTCCGCTGCTGGTCAACACGATCAAGCAGGTCACCGGGCTGTCGGTCAACCACGTCGTGGAGATCGACTTCAACAACTTCGTCAAGGCGGTCGACGACATCGGGTGCGTGTACTCGACGGTGGACCGGCGCTACTACCACGTCAACGTCCCCGGCGGCCAGCAGTACCAGGAGATCAACCTCCAGCCCGGCTACCAGCAGCTGTGCGGCACGCAGGCCCTGCAATTCGTGTCCTACCGCCATGGCGACACCTCGCTCGTGAGAGATGCTCGGGATCAGGCCTTCCTGTTGGACGTCAAGAAGCAGTACGGCCCGTCGCTGGTGGCGGACGCCCACAAGTTCGAGTTCGTGTTCGGGCGCACGGTCCAGACCGACGCCGGATTGCACAGCACCAGCGGGCTCCTCAACCTCCTGGGAACGCTGGTCTCGTCGGTATCAAAGCCGGTCCGCCAGGTCCAGTTCGCGGTCACGCTCCAGCCCACAGGCGCCAACCCCTGCTCGTGTGACACGGCCACTCCGCAACAGATCAAGTCGAGTGTGCACTCGTTCCTGTACGGGGCGAACAAACAGCCCAAGGGCCACATCGCGGCGGTGGCCAACTCCGTTCACGGTAAGAAGGCGATCTCCCGGCTCCCGCTGGTCAGCGTGCCCTCCCAGCAGCTTGGGCGAGCGCATCGCGTGGCCCGCCGGGTGCCGTTCTCGTTCCAGTATCCGGGCGTCCAGGACAAGGGCGGCAGCGGGGTGCCGCCATACCTGCTCAGCTACGTGATCCACGCCCCCGGGGGCAGAAACTATCCGGCCTATGTGGCCGTCTTCGCCACCGGCCAGCTCGGCCAGTACTACGACGTCCAGGGAACGCCCTGGACGACCCAGCCCGAGCTGGATAACCCCGACCAGTCGATCACGGTCGCCGGCAGGAGGTACTACCTCTACTACTCGGGCCAGCACCTGCGGATCGTGGCCTGGTACAGCCACAACGACGTCTACTGGGTCCACAACACGCTCAGCGATTCGCTGACCAATGGCGAGCTCGTGGCGATCGCCGAGCAGACCTCGCCGATCACCGGATCCCGAGCCCTGGCTGCCCGAGCGGTCACTTCGCTGCGGGCGGCCCACGTACCGCTCCGGCTGAGCGACGCCACGACGATCTCATTGCGTCAGAAGCTCGGCGCGATCGCGGCGCTGGTCGCGATCCCGCTACTCCTGATGCTGGCCTTCCTGCTGTTCAGGCGCCGGCGCGACATCCGCAGCGTGCGGGAACGAATCTCCGTCGGCCTGACCTCGTCCGCCCGCCTGGCTCCGGCCGGCGGCTGGGCGGCTGGGTCTGCAGGGGCCGGTCGTGCTGGCCTCCTGACGGGCGCCGTGAGCGGGGACGGCCAGCCGGCCCGCCGGCGCTGGATCCGCCCGCGCATGGTTCTGGCCGCGATGGCGATCCTGGTCGCCGGCGCGGGCCTCGGGCTCGCGCTGACCTTCGCCGGCTCGCGAGTGGTCCACGGCACGCGGCACACGAAGACGCACAAGAAGCTCGCCCCCGGCGCGCTCGTCGCGCCGGCTGTCCCGGTGGTGATCCTGAATGCGACCCAGGTGCCCGACGCCGCCCACAGCCTGGCCACTGGTCTGAGCGCCCGCGGCGTGCACATCGCCGGCGTCGGCAATGTGGCCGGCCCGCGTCCCACCGGACTGGAGGTCCTGTACACCCCGAATCAGCGGACACAGGCCCTCCGCCTGGCCGCGCTGCTGTCCCGGCGTCAGCCGAGCATCGCTCCGATTGATCCGGCGACCGAAGCGGCCGCGGGGGCGCATGCCAAGCTGGTTGTCGTGATCGGGTAGGATCGCCACGGGAGGTTCGCCGTGTCCAGCGCCACCTTGCGTATCGACTCGAGAGTCAGAGACCGGCTCGCCGCGCTGGCCGCTACGCGGGGGGTCGATCCCGCTGAACTGGTGGCCGAGCTCGTGTCCCAGGCCGAGACCGCCCAGCTCGTGGCCGAGGTCAACCAGGAGCTCGAGCGGCTGAGCCAGGGGCCCGTCGAGCGCCGGCGCGAGGAGGCGGCGATGCGCAAGATTGAGGCCACGGTCGCGGGCTGGATGCGGGACTAGTGGTCCCCGGCGGCGTTCCGCCCACCGAACTCGTACCCTGTCCGTGGTGACCGACTCGATCTCCTTCGCCCGGGGCGCCCCCTCGCTGGACATCATCGATGTGGACGGTCTGCGGGCCGCCGCCGAGCAGGCGTTCTCGGCCGACCCCGGTGGGGTGACGGCGTATGGCACGGCGATCGGATACCCGCCGCTGCGCCAGTGGATCGCCGAGCAGCACCAGGTGGAGCCCGAACAGGTGATGGTGACCAACGGCTCGATGCAGGCCGATGCGTTCCTGTTCGAGGCCCTGGTGAAACCGGGTGACGTGGTGATCGTGGAGCGCCCGACGTACGACCGGACGCTGCTCTCGCTGCGCCAGCGGGGCGCCGACGTTCGGATGGTGGAACTCGAGCCCGACGGGATCGACGTCGCCGCGCTCGAGCGGGTCCTGACCGCGGGCGCCAAGCCCAAGCTGGCTCACATCATTCCCAACTTTCAGAACCCGGCCGGTTGCACATTGTCGCTGGAGAAGCGCCAGACGCTGGTGGAGCTCGCGCGGACCCACGAGTTCACGATCTTTGAGGACGACCCCTACGTCGCTCTGCGCTTTGAGGGCGAGCAGCTCCCCACGATGGTCTCGACGGATCCGTCGTCGGTCGTCTATGCGTCGTCGTTCTCCAAGACGGTGTGCCCGGGCATCCGGGTGGGGTATCTGGTCGGGCCGGTTGACCTGATCGCCCGGATCGTCAAGATCGCCACGAGCACGTACATCTCACCGAGCATGGTCTCGCAGGCGATCGTGCACCAGTTCTGCGTCTCCGGGGCGATTCAGAGGTCGATTGAGACGGTCAAGGCGGCGCTGCGCGAGCGCGCCCACACGCTGTGCGCCGCGCTGGAGCAGGAGCTCCCGGACGCCCACTTCGTAGCGCCCCAGGGTGGTTACTTCCTGTGGCTCGAGCTGCCTCGGGGCACCGACGTGAACGCGCTCTTCAAGGCAGCCGCCGAGCGCGGGGTCCAGTTCGTCAAAGGCTCTGACTTCGTCCTCGAGGGTGCTGAGTCCAGCCTCCGACTGGCCTACTCCGGCGTCACTGTCGACCAGATCGAGGAGGGCGTCCGCCGACTGGCTGAGGCGTATTCCGAGGTCTCGGCGGGCGTAGCCAGCGCCGTTTAGCGCCCGTAGCGCTCCCGCCCCAGGACCAGTTGCTCGGGCAGCGCTGTCCGCGGTGGCGGGGAGGGGTCGGCCAGCACGGACACCGTCTCCGCGACACTGGCCGTGATCGTGGAGGTACCGCTCGGGGTGGAGACCGAGACCAACTCGCCGTCGCTGGTCTGGATCTGGCCCTCCAGTCCGGGCTCGATGCCGGCGTCCTTGAGGTAGTGGAGCAGGTCCTCGGCCTCGTTCTCCAGCCTGAGGATCGTCACTGTGGCCCCGGGTCGACAGTCGGCCAGCGGCACTCCGTCCACCCGGTCGCCGATCTTGATCGGATGCCCATGGGGGCACGTCCGGGCGTCGCCCACGGCCGAGCGGACGTAGGCCTCAAACCGGGGCGTCATCGCGTGCTCCAAGTGCTCGGCCTCTTCGTGGACGTCGTCCCACGGGACTCCCACGACATCCGTGAGGAAGCGCTCGATCATCCGGTGGCGGCTGACCAGCCGCTCGGCGTGCTCGCGACCCTCAGCGCTGAACTCGATCAACCGGTCGGCGTCCCGGGCGATGTAGCCGTCGCGCTCCAGCCGGCCGAGCATCTCGTGGACGGTGGGGGCCGAGAGCCTCATCGCCCGAGCCAGGTTGGCCGCGGTCAGGGGAAGCCCGGCCTCCACCAGCCAGAACAGCCGCTCCAGGTACTCCTCCTCGGCCTGCGTGGCGGATTCGTGGGCCATCCAGTGATCGTACCCAGCGCCTTCCGATGGCCTAGGATCGCGCTCGACCGTGGCCCTTCCCCTCAAGCCCCCGATCGAACCCCAGCTGGCCCGGCCGAAGCCCGATCTGCCTGAGGGCGAGCAGTGGTCCTACGAGCCCAAGTACGACGGCTTTCGCGCGATCGTTTTCGTGGACGGCGAGGACGTGACGATCCAGTCCCGCGGCGGCAAGACGCTCGGCCGCTACTTCCCCGAGCTGGCCTTCTTCCCGGGTCGTTACGTGCTGGACGGGGAGATCGTCGTCGACGACGCCGAGGGGGGGCAGGACTTCGGCGCGCTCCAGCAGCGCATCCATCCGGCGGAGAGCCGGGTAAAGATGCTCGCCGAGCAGACCCCGGCCCGATACGTGGCCTTCGACCTGCTGGCCGTGAACGACGACTCCTGGCTCGAGCGCCCGTTCAACGAGCGCCGGTCCCGGCTGGAGGAGCTCGTGGACGGCCGGATCGACGCCACCCCCCTGACGGATGACCCCGAGCAGGCGCGGCCGTGGCTCGGAACCGCGGAGGGGGTGGTGGCCAAGGACGTTCAGGCGCCGTATCGCCCCGGGCAGCGGACGGGGATGGTCAAGGTCAAACGCGTGCGCACGATCGACGCCGTGGTCGTGGGCTACCGCCCAGGCAAGGAGGAGGGGACGGTGGGGTCGCTGATCCTCGGTCTGTACGACAGCGGTGGGCAACTGCACGTGGTCGGGCACTCGTCCGGGCTGCGGGCGGCCGAGAAGCGAACGCTGGTGGAAAAGCTGGCCGCGTACGAGACGGGCAAGCGGGGACACGGAGATCCGAGCCGGTGGAAGAACGAGAAGGAGCTCGAGTGGATCGAGCTCCGCCCCGAGCTGGTCGTCGAGGTCCGCTTTGACCACTCGAGCGGTGGCCGGATTCGCCACGGTACCCGGATCCTGCGCTGGCGCGACGACAAGCCTCCGCTCGAGTGCAGGATCGAGCAGATGCAGGCCTGACGGCGCCGGGGCGCCAGTCGCGGTAGGCCTCCGTCCATACTCCGCGCCGTGAGGATCCCCAGGACGGTCCTGATCGCCCCCGACTCGTTCAAGGGGACTTTCTCCGCGCTCGAGGTCGCCCGGGCCGTGGGCGACGCGCTGGAGGCGGCGGGCCACCCAGTCGAGCTGTGCCCGGTCGCCGATGGTGGTGAGGGGACGCTGGAGGTGCTCGTGGGCGCGCTGGGGGGCGAGCTGATTGGAGCGACGACGTCCGACCCGCTGGGCCGGCCGATCGAGGTCTCATTTGGGCTCTGCCCGGTGGGCCGGAGCGTCGCCGGCGTCGTTGAGACGGCCGCCGCCAGCGGGCTCGGGCTGGTCGACTCCGGCGACCGCGACCCGGTGAGGGCAAGCACGTACGGGACCGGCGAGTTGATCATGGCGGCCCTGGACGCAGGTGCCGATGAGGTCTACCTGGGCGTGGGCGGCAGCGCGACGACCGATGGTGGCTCGGGTGCGCTCAGGGCGATCGACGAGCGGGACGGTCTCCGGGGAGCCCGGCTGACCGTTCTGTGCGACGTGCGGACCTCGTTCGAGGACGCCGCGCGGGTATTCGGCCCCCAGAAGGGAGCCGGGCCTGCGGAGGTCAGGCGTCTGAGCGCCCGGCTGGGCCGGCTGGCCCGGACGTGGCCGCGGGATCCCCGGGGGGTCCCCATGACCGGCGCCGCCGGGGGCCTGTCAGGCGGCCTCTGGGCGCGGTTGGGGGCGGAGCTCGTCCCGGGCGCGGCCTTCGTCCTGGACCGGCTGAACTTCGACCCCCGAATGCGGGCCGCTCGGGCGGTGGTCACGGGTGAGGGCCGGCTCGACCAGCAGAGCCTGGCCGGCAAGGCCCTCTCGGAGGTGGCCACCCGGGCCCGCCAGTCGGGCGTGCCCTGTCACGCGATCGTGGGCCGCCGTGAGCTGGACTCGTTCGGAATCCGGATCCTGGACCTCCAGGCCGTCCTGGAGGCCGGCACGCCGGGAGAGATCCGGGCGGCGGCGAGGCGGCTGGGTGGTGTGATCTAGGGGGCGGGGGGGTGTGCCATCCGCATGCTTGTGCGATCTGCAACTTGGGGGATTCGTCCATAGTGAACGGTTTCTTCCCAAATCACCCGGTCAGGGCCGTGGAGCGGTGGCGCCCGACGGGCAGCAACGACAACAACGTCACAAAGCGGGCGGACCGCGCCGAGCTCCGTTACGCCACGGTCGTATAGGGACCACAACGTCACTGAGCTCAGGCGAAATGGGGCGCTGTGTGACGTTGTCGTCGTTCGCGGGTCGGTCCCTTCGATGGCTCGGGGGTCGGCGAATCTCGGGGTGGCGTGGTCTGGCGCCGCCCGCCCCACCGCACGGCGAAGCGCCGCCCGCGCCACCGCACCCGGCAGCCCTCCCGCCCCTACCCGCAGCGCTTGGCCCGCGGGAAGCTCCGGCCGCGCCCCGGCGTGTCGTAGACGTGAGCTCCCAGGTCCTGCATGAACCGGGCCATCTCGCGCCCCGCGACCGTTGGCTGGCCGTCCACCTTGTAGCACGGGTAGGCCACCGGAGAGCCGTATTCGGTGGCCCAGCCCCACTCGGTCCATGGATACCCGGGCAGAGCCACTGCGATCTTCTGGCCGGCCCGGACGAAGCTCCCGGCCCGGACGAGCTTCTTCAGGTGCTCGGCCACGTAGACGATGTCGCCGGCATGCGTGCCGTCCAGGAGCTGGTACCAGATTATGTGGTGCCCGGGCCAGTCGGCATGGCTGTCCGAGCCCAGGATCACGGCGTCGCCGATCGCCCGGACGGCCAGCTTGTGCGCCGGGATCCAGTCGACCCCCATATCGGTCCGGGCGGGCCCCCAGGCCGAGTCGGTGAACGGGTCGACGTACGGGCGGGATTGGCTGAACGGGCTCGTCGGAACCGGCGGGCCGTACTGCGGGACGCGGGCCGCCGCGCCAGCGGCACCGAGCGCCACGGCCACCGCGGTGACCAGGATGGTTCGACGGACCCCCATACGTCGAGCGGTATCGGCCCTGGCCCGGGCTGTGTTTGAGCGCGACCGGCGCGGGGCGGACAGACCGCCTAGAACAGCCGTCCGGTGCGATCGCGCGGACCGGCGCTCAGTTGTGGGCGAATGGCCTGCGGCCCTCGCTCGGCAGCGGCGCGTCCAGCGACTCCAGGAATTTCGTCTGCTCGCGCATGTGCTCGAGCAGCCGGTCGGCCATCTCCATCGTCATCCCCGAGCGGACGACTATTCGGAGCACGCTGAGGTCCTCCCGGTTGGCGGGGAACGTGTACGCGGGCACGAGCCACCCCCGCTGGCGGAGGCGGTCGGAGACGTCAAAGACCGTGTAGTTCTTGATGTCCTTCTTGACCGTGAAGGCGAACACGGGCAGCTCGCTGCCGTCCGAGATCAGCTGATAGGGCCCCATCTCCGCGATGCTGGATGACAGGTGGAGCGCCACCTTCCGGGCCCTGCGCATCACCTTCGTGTAGCCCGCGTGGCCCAGGCTGGCGAGCATGAAGTACTGGGCGATGACCTCGCTCCCGGGCCGGGAGAAGTTCAGAGCGAACGTGGGCATATGGCCGCCCAGGTAGTTGACGTCGAAGACCAAGTCCCGGGGGAGCGCCTCCTCCCTGCGCCAGATTGCCCAGCCGACGCCGGGGTACACCAGGCCGTACTTGTGGCCTGAGGCGTTGATCGACTGCACCCGAGGGATCCGGAAGTCCCACTCCAGCTCCGGGGATAGAAAGGGCGCCACGAACCCGCCCGAGGCCGCGTCGACGTGGAGCGGAACGTCGGTCCCCTTGTCCTGCTGGAGCTGATCCAGCGCCTGGGCGATCTCCTTGATCGGTTCGTAGCTGCCGTCAAACGTAGAGCCCAGGATCGCCACGACACCGATCGTGTTCTGATCACACTGCGCGACCGCCTCCTCCGGACCGAGATGAAAGCGGTCTCCCTCCATGGGCACGAACCGGGGCTCGACGTCCCAGTAACGGCAGAACTTCTCCCAGCACACCTGGACGTTCACCCCCATGACCAGGTTGGGCGTCTCGCACGGCTGGCCGGCGGCCCGGCGGCGCTCCCGCCAGAGCCACTTCAGAGCCAGACCGGCCAGCATCGCCGCCTCGCTCGAGCCGGTGGTCGAGCAGCCGGTCGCCGTTTCGTGCGCAGGGGAGTTCCACAGGTCCGACAACATGTCAACGCACCGGGCCTCGATCTCGGCCGTCTGGGGGTATTCGTCCTTGTCGATCATGTTCTTGTTGGCCGTCTCGGCCATCAGGCGCGCGGCCAGCGAGGGCATCCAGGTGGTCACGAACGTGGCCAGGTTGAGCCGAGCCTGCCCGTCCAGCAGCAGCTCGCTGGAGATCTGTTCGTAGGCCGCGACCTCGCCGATTCCCCGCTTGGACAGCCGGTGAGCGGGCAGATATAGGTCAAGGGCGTCGGTTTCCGACTCAGGAGCGGAGTCGGCTGCGGGCTCCGATGCTGGGCGTTTCCTGCTCAGGGGCATGGACGATCTCCTTTGGGGCGGGAACTGCCATCTTCGCGCACCGGGGGAGGCTGGCAACCCAGCTCGAGCAGGCGGGCGACGTAGGCCGCCCGGTCGCGCTCGGGATGGAAGGGATCACGTCCGTCCCGGAGCAGGGCGCCCACACGTTCCAGGTCGTACAGCAGGGCCAGCTTGCCCGGAGGATCATCCCACTCTCCCGAGTCGTATCGGGCCACCCACGAGGCCAGGGCGGCCAGCGCTTCGACCTGGATCTGGTCGGTCCACCAGCCCGACCTGACCGCGAGTCGGTACCGCCCCCTGAGCATGCACACGTCGGTCCACAGCTGCTCGAACCACATCCAGCGCTCGAGCGGATATAGGCCCCGCCAGACCAATGGCCAGCGCTGACCGGCGTCCTGGACCTCCCATGCCTCGCCCTCCGGTTCCGGCGGGCTCATCGGGCCCCCGCGCCCGCCAGCTTTCGGAGCCGGCGGTCCCGGAACCATAGGCGCAGCCGGAGCCGGGTCGGGGCCAGCCGGCCGTAGACGAGCAGGGCGTGATCCGGCTGGAGCTGGCGCAGGGCCTCGGGAGCTACCAGCGGCCGCCTGCGGCTCGAGCTGGACCGGGTCGTCCCTCCGGCCCCGGTTGTCCGGGTGACCTCACGGATCTCCTCCTCGCCCAGCAGTCCGGCGAAGTAGCGCAGCGTCTCCAGGTCGGCCACGCCCGGGAGCAGCAGCCGGGCCCGGTGGCTGTTGATCACGGTCTCGGCCTGGCGTCCGTACCGGCTGCGGGCCTGGGAGACGTCATGGAAGATCGAGACGAGCTGAATGTTGTGGCTCGGGGCAGTGGAGGCGATCTCGGCCAGGTTGGGCAGCGGAGCCACGTTGCCGGCCTCGTCCAGGCACAGCAGGAGGGGCAGCTCGAGCCTCCCCCCGGCCAGGCTGGCGCGCTCGTAGGCCCGATCGACGATCTCGCCCAGCAGGGCCAGGAAGATTGGCCGCAGCAGCTTGGACGCCTTCGCATCACCGATCAGGTACAGCGTGGCCGGCGCATCCAGGAGCGCGTCGGGCCTGATCTGGCAGCTGTCGGCAGACCGGGCCACCCGGGCGAAGCGGTAGGCCCGAAGCAGGGTCTGGGCGGTGGCCTCGATCGAGCTCCGGGTCCGGTCGGCCTGCGTTTCAAAGGCTCGGACTGCGTCATAGGCGGCGTGGGCGTCGGCCAGCTCGCCCTCGTTCTGAGCCTCGCCCGCCACCTGGGCCAGCGCACAGTCCAGCTCGCGCGCGCCCTGGCCGTAGGTCCAGCGTACGAGCGCGCTCACGCCCGAGGCGGTCCGGGCCGCTGTGTACAGAAGGGGAGCCAGGCGTTGCTCGGCCGCCATCGCCCAGAAGTCGCCCGACTCGATGCCGCGGTGGTCGACCTCACCCGCGCAGGCCAGCCGCCAGGCCACCTCCAGCGCCCCATCCCAAGTCATCGCGCCGGCCAGCGGCGACCAGGTGTGCGAGCTCTGTCCCGAGAGCCCGAACGGGTCGAAGACGAACACCCGGCCCAGCTCCCGCCGCCGCTCCAGCGTGACCGAGGCCAGGTCTGACTTGATTGAGGAGGCCACCGCCGGGCCGGGCCATTCCAGCAGCGCCGGGACGGCAACACCGGCCGACTTGCCTGACTGCGGGGGCCCGAACACGACGACGGCATGGCGCTGCTCGGCGTACAGACGCCGCCCCCGAAGGAGACCAAGGGTCAACCGGGCCGACTGTCCAGTGGCCGCCCCGGCGCGGAGCGCCCTCAGCTCCGACCCCCCGGCCCAGCGGGCACCGCCGGCGCGGTGGAGGCCCGGGAGCCCACCCGCGACCCGCCGGATGGCCAGTACAACCCCCGTCCCGAGCGCGCCGAGGAGGCCCAGACCGGCGTAGAACCCCGCCGTGCCGGGGAGCTTGCCCCGGGTGGCGACCGGCCACGCGGCGGCCGGGTCGCCCAGGTGGGTGGGCAGTCGCTCCAGCACACCGAGCAGGCCGGTGGCGCCCGTGCTGGGCCAGCCCCGACCGAACACGGCCCCGGCCACGCCGCCCCACAACCAGACGAGGCCGCAGACGGCGACCGCGATCCCTATCACCATCAGCACGGCCTCATCGGACACCGACCCCGACGATGGTCGTGACCGGTTCATCCGCGGTTTACGGCGGACTCGCTGATGCGCATCCCCGTGTCCGTATTGGTGAGCTGGGCCTCGATCCGGGAGCGGTGGTGTTGGACCACGAACGAGCGGCTGCCCACCCGCCACAGGGCCTGGCCCGCCGACAGCAGGGAGATCAGCTGCGACTCGCTCTGGGAGAGGCCGAGCAGCTGTCGGGTCGCCTCGACCTGGCTCTCATCCTGGTGGTAGACGACCCGGGTGGAGGCGTCGGCGATCAGGCCCTCGGCGATCCGGGACGCCCTGGAGCCGGCGTCGCCCACGGTCTGCAGGTCGGCCAGCTTGTGCAGGACGACCATGTTCATCACGCCGAACTGACGGGCCAGCTTGAAGTTCGACTGAAACCAGTCCCCGAGCCCGGTGTGCTGGATGATCTTCCACGACTCGTCGGCCACGTTGATCAGCCGCTCCCGCCCCGGCCGCTCGGCCATCCGGGCCAGCAGCGCGCTCATCCAGGCCGTCGCGCACGCCATCAGAATGCCCACCGCGGGGGAATCCCGGACGGCGTGGAGGTCAAGCACCACCAGCTTGGAATCCAGGTTGAGCCCGGGAGTGGTGGGGCCGTCAAACATTCCCCGGAGCGGGCCCTCGCACAGGTCCTGGAGGGCCAGCGCGGCCCGCCGGGAATCGGCGGCCAGGCGCTCGACCGTGGTGCGGAGCCGCTCGGCCATCTCGTCCAGCGGCGAAAACAGCACGGCGGCGATGTCGGGTAGAGCGGGCTCGGCCACCCGGCTGAGGCGAACCGCCCGCAGCGCCTCCCGCAGGGCCGCCCCCTCAATCTGGGTCAGGGGCCCGCCGATCGCCGTGATCGTCACGGCCCGCAACAGCTCGACCTGGGCGTGCTCCTCGGGGCGCGAGGCCAGCGGGTTGAGTCGCAGCCCGCCACCCGGAGCAAGCGAGATCGGCTCCACCCCAACGGCTCGGCACAGCGGGCCGTACTCGCGCTTGACGTCCAGGACGAAGGCGCGACGCCCGAACAGCAGCATCCGCCAGAGCAGCGTCTTGACCAGCGCGCTCTTGCCCTGGCCGAGCTTCCCCAGCACGATCACGTTGGGGTCATCCAGCAGGCCGTCCCCGTACAGGACCCAGGGGTCAAAGCAGAACGCCTCCCCGCTGGCGTCCCGCCCGATGAACACCCCCCGACCACCCAGGCCGCCGGCAGCGATGAACGGGTAGACCGCCTGGGCGTGGCGGGTCGTGCAGCGGTGGGCCGGCCGCTCGACCAGACGCAGGCTCATCGCAGCCCCCGGCAGAGCGGCAGCGTGAACGTGAAGGCCTCTGGCTGCTGGCCGTACATCCGGTGCAGCTCGAGCCGGGCCCGGGCGGCGTGCTCCAGGACCTCCGTGCACGCCCGGTTGAGGTCGTCCGGGTCGCGGCCGCTCACGGTCACGAACCCGGCCATGCGGACCTCGCTGTGCCCGGCCGCCAGCTCGGACTCGCGACGGAGCGTGGCCTCCTGGGCCTGGCGACGGCGGGCGGTCTCCGATTGTCCGATCCGGTGTCGGAGCTCGCGGTCGGCCCGGTCGCGAGTCACGGCGGCCTCGACCTCGCGGGTGGATCGCTCGGGCGGGATCGGCTCGAACGTGACCGCCACGGTCCGTACGGCGCTCGACCGGCTGAGCAGCGCGTCCATGAACATGGGCGAGACGTCGACTCGCGGCCACGCACCGACCCAGAACGTCGCGTGCAGGGCACCGTCGCTCGCGTAGTGATCCCAGCTCTCTCGGGCGCCGAGCGGCCAGGACCCGCTCTCGGCCACGCCGTCGCGCTGGCAGTCGGCTGCGTCCAGCGCGGCCAGTTCAGCTCGCGCGAAGGGGTCAAAGCCGGTCCGCAGGACCCGGCCCACCTGCCCCGGGCTGGAGCGCCCCGAGCACGCTCACCTCGGCGGCCTCGAGCCCCTGGGCCAGACGCTCGGTGTGGTCGACCAGCGCCCGCATGGCGGCGTCGGATCCCCGCTCGCGCACGCGGGTGGAATCGATCTGGAGGGCCATCAGGATCTCGTGCTCGTGACTGACTCTGGCGGTGGTGCTGATGAGCTCCAGGTAGGACTCGACGATCGGGGTCCCGCGGAGCGGAATCGCCGGATCGCGCTCGGCCGAGAGCCAGCGCGCCAGCCCGTCGACCTGGGCCGGGGCCGTGCGCTCGAGCCACTGAATCCGCCGCACGGCCGTGGACGCGTTCGCGCTGAGGACGAGGCCCCAGCGGGCCAGCCGCCGCTCCTGGGCCTCGGGGTCAAGCAGGGCGAAGGAGACCACCCGGCAGGCCAGAACGGCCGTCAACCATCGTCCCTTCCTGTCGGAGATCACCCCGATCCGCCCCGAGCCGTAGGCCCGGTCAAGGATCCTGATGGCGCTCAGCGAGCCCGGCGGGTCTGGGTGGGCGTCCTGGAGCTGTGGCCTGCGTCCGAGCTGCAGCCGGCCTCCCCAGGCGGGCGTCCGCGAGCGAAACCGGGCCGAGCCCGAGACCCGCCGAAACGCGAACGCGATCGCGATCGGACCCCACTCGTCTGCGGTCCGGCGACCGAGCGGGGCAAAGCCGACGATCGCGGCCCCGATGGCCACGAGCCCGGCCGTGAACGCTCCCCCGATCGACGGCGCGGCGTCCAGGATGGCGACGCACGCGGCGAGCCCCACGCCGAGGACCAGGACCTGCCCGGCCCTGGCGGCCCCGAAGATCCCGCGCCGCTCGACAGGCCCGAACCGATAGGTGAGGCGCTCGGCCATCAGGCGGCGTGTGGCGGTGGGTCAGGGTCCGGTGGCGGGGAGGGCGGACGAGACGGCAGCCCGTCCAACCCGTCTGACGGTGGCGGAGCAGCCGGCGTGTGATCGTCGAGCGGCGGGAGACCGTCGGACGGCTGCGATGGCTCGGACTCAGCGTCGTCTCCCGGCCAGACCCTGGGTGGCCAGCCTTCCTCATTGCCCAGCACGAGCGGCTGCCAGGTCAGATCGTCGGCCTGCCACATGGCGGGCAGTCCGGGAAGACGGACACCGGGCTCGGCCCCAGCTCCGTTCTGCTCGGAAGGGTCGGACGCGGCCCCCTCCGGGGTGGGACCCGCGGCGCCGACGCCTTCGCCCGAGCCACTGTCCGGCTGGTCCTCCGGTGGTCGCCCCACGGGCGCTGGCTCGGTTGGGCTGGGCGCCGGCTCGGCCGGGCGGGGTGCCGGCGCCTGGTCGGGCGGCCCATCGACCTGGTCGGCCGTTCGGCGCATCTCGGCCGTGGTGGAGGCGGCCCACTCATCGGCGGCCATTCCGACGGCGTAAGGACGCTGGGCCCGGCCGGCCAGCACCTGGCCGGAGCCCTTCAGCGACTCGACGGCCGCCCCGGCCAGCTCCGCCAACGGAACCAGGCGCAGAAGAGCCCAGGGGGCGAAGGCTCCCATCACCACCAACACCAGTCCCAGGACCGGGGCCGTGATGCTGTGGCCGACCTGGTCCATGGCCGCGCCGCCCAGCGACAACACGGCCACGATCGCGAACTTGGACAGGATCAGGGCCACCAGCAGCTCAACGGCGCGGATCGCCCAGGCCCGGCGGGCCGGCCAGACGAACGCGGCGAAGGCCAGGGGCAGCATCAGGACGACGACGTACACGGCGGCCTCCCGCATCAGCAGTTCCATCCACAGTCCGATCGCCCCGGCGACGGTCAGGAGACCGAGGAAGAAGATCAGGAACGGAGACCCGGTCAGGGCTGACAGGCCACCGGCCAGGACTCCTCCGAGGCCGAGCGCCCTGCTCCCCGGGGTGCCGGCGGCGGACGACACCAAGCCTGAGAGCTCGTCTGAGCCGGACAGCAGCAGCATCGTCACCGGCGCGGCCACGCTCACGGCCACCATCGCCAGTGGGAGGTATCCCAGCACGGTCCGGAGCAGCAGCGCCATGTCCGAGCGGGCCAGCGCCTGGATCGTGGCGGCGAACAGGAATGGCAGGGTGAGCAGGCTGGCGATCGCGGCCACGCGCCAGTAGGTAGCCGAGAACCAGCTCGTGCCCAGGTCCGGATTTGTCGTCTTGGACAGGACCTTGGCCGTCTCGTGGAGTGCGAACTTGGCCCCGCCCAGAACCCAGGCTCCGATCGCCGCCAGGCTCAGGGCGGCCTTCACCCCCGAGGCGGCCGCTCCGCCCCCATCGCCCAGGATCGTCTTGACGGCGCCACCGATGTGTCCACCCAGAATCTGCTTCCCGGCGCCGAGGATCCGGCCGGGATCCTGAGCCACGTTGCAGGCACTGCCGAGGAGGCCGCTGGCCAGACCGGCCACGCCGCAGAAGGCCTTGATCGGGTTGAACGCGGCCGCGGGCGCGGCGCCGACACCAGACACCAGGGCCACGCACACCGCCAATACGGCCAGGCGCCTCAATGAGCCGTGGTGCCCAGCCGCTCGAAGAAGTTCACCAAGCCCGGCCCGGCGCCGACCACCAGCGCCGAGGCGCCTGAGATCAGCGCGGCCATCCGGCCCCGGGCCGCGTAGTGGTGATTCTGGGTGTGTGAAGCCACCGCCCACATCCCGGCGCCGACGAAGGCTCCGAGGAGGGCGATGGCCAGCGCCCACGCCTGCGCGCCGTTGACGAGCTGCTGGAGCACGTTGCTCCCCGGCAGGCCCCCGGCGTCGGGATGGGCGGTTACGGCGGCCAACAGAGTCATGGCTTCCCCTATTTGCGTGGTGGTCAGGACGAGACGACCGTACTGATCAAGCCTTGACTCTGGTAGTGTCTTATGCATCAATTTAGTCTCAATTAGAGTTATTAAGTCAGTACAGAGAGGAATGATGCGATGTTGGCGCCCGACGCCCCAATCAGCCCCAGCGACGTCATCAGGCTCTACGGCGCCTTCAACAGGCAGCTCACGCAGATCGTGCGAGCGACCACCCGCGGCCCGCGGCCTGTGATCGAGGATGCGTGCCAGGTGGCCTGGACCGGCTTGATCTGCCCCGGCCAGCGGGTCGAGCAACGGAGCGCCAGGGCGTGGCTGATCCGGACGGCCATCCGTGAGGCCCTCCGGCTGATGCGCCTGGAGGACCGAGAGGCGTCATTGGAACGGGCGCTCGAGGAGCAGCTCCACCTCCAGCCGTCGACCGACGCGGGGCTGGAGGAGGTGGCCTTCCGGCGGGAGCAGGTGCACGGCGTGAGGCTCCTGTCCGTGCGTCAGCAGCGGCTGGTGTGGCTGCGCGCGCTCGGCTTCAGCTACGAGGAGATGGCCGCATATGAGAACTGCACGAACAGGACGATTCGCCGGCAACTGGAGCGGGCCCAGCGACGATTGCGGGGGCTCGACGACGCCGGCGAGGTCGATCGAGCGGCGGCCTAGGTGACCTACCGGGCTTTACCCCGCTTGCGCCGGCGCTTCTCCGCTGTGCTGAGCTTGCGGTTCTTCTGAGGACGCTGACGCGGACCCGAGCCGCCACCCGCCGCTGCGGTGGCCGGGCGTTGGCGCACCGGCGCGCGCTTGCGGGCGTCCCGCCAGATGAAAAAAGAGATGCCGCCCAGGACCAGCACGGCGCCGATTCCGATCACAACGGCGTCAGTGCCGTTCAGTCCACCGCCGGAGGTCGACGTGGTCGTGACCGTCGAGGTGGTCGCGGTCTGGGTCGGTACGGGTCCCTGAGGTGCGAACGGGGTGAGCGCGTTGCCCGGACCCTGGCTGGGTGCGACCGGCGCCCCGCCCTGAGCGAGAGCTCCCCCGGCCGGGAGCACAAGCGCCGCGAACAGCGTGGCCACGGTCAGCGATGCTCGTCCGCGTCCCCTCACGCCAGCGGTTTCTCCATGGCCGGAGTCTGAGGCGCATCGACGTAGGGATGCTCGTCCTCCACGTGCTCCTCGTGGTAGACGCTGTCGGCGTTGACCGCCCAGATATCGTGGTCCGTCCCGTGGAGGATGTTCTCCACAGCTCGCATCGCGGTCAGCATCGAGTGGTCTGAGTTGTTGTAGCGGTGCAGGCCGTTGCGTCCCACCTGGATCAGGTTCGGGATCTCACCGAGCCATCCTCTGATCGCCTGTACCCGTTCGCCGTAGTGAGCGTCGTACATGGGGTAGGCCTTGTGTACCCGGACGACGAAGCCCATCTTGACCCTGTCGGCCCGGGCCAGACCGAGCTCCTGGATCTCCCGGGTGGCCATCGTCACCAGATCCTCGTCGGCCATGCTCCACACCTCGTCGTCCTCAAAGCAGAAGTACTCCATCCCGATTGAGGCGTCGGTGTCGTTCGGGACCATCCAGGGGCTCCAGGAGCGGAAGTTCTGGATCCGGCCGACCCGCACCGTCGGGTCGTGGATGTAGATCCAGTTGTCGGGGAACATCTGCTCGTTCTCGATCACCAGAGCGACGGTCAGGAAGTCCCGGTAGCGCAGGCCGCGGGCGGCGTCCCGCACCTCCACCGGCGCCTCGGGCTCGGTGATTCCCACCGCGGTGCGCAGCGGAAGTGAGGAGATCACATACGACGGGGTGTACGTCTCACCGCCGGCCACGACTTCGACGACCCGTCCCCCGTCCAGGCGCAGGCGGGTGACCGGGGCGTTGAGCCGGACCTCGCCGCCGTGGGTCCGAATCTCGTCGCGCATCCGCTCCCACATCTGGCCGGGGCCGTACCGCGGGTAGTTGAAGGCAGAGATCAGCGAGGTGATCTTGTTGCCCCGGTTGCCGAAGAAGGCCGACCTGGCCGCGGCGATGAAGGACAGGCCCTTGATCCGCTGGGCGGCCCACTCCGAACGGATCTCCGACGTGGAGACGCCCCAAACCTTCTCCGTGTAGGACTTGAAGTACTGGTTGAACAACCACCGGCCGAAGCGGTTGACCACCCATTCCTCGAACGTGTCCTCCCGGCCTCGCGGCTTGATGGCCGCCCAGAAGTAGGACAGCACGGCCTTCGTCAGGTCCACGGGTCCGAGCTTGCGGACCACGTCCATGCCCTGGAGCGGGTACTCCAGGAACTTGTGGTTCCAGTAGATCCGTGACTGGCGGGGCCTGCGCAGGAACTCATCCCCCAACACCTCGTGCCACAGGTCGTCGACCTCTCGAGACTTGGTGAAGAACCGGTGTCCCCCCAGGTCAAACCGGTAGCCGTCGCGGACCTCCGTGCGGGCAATCCCGCCCACCTGGTCGGTGGACTCGAGCACGATCACGGGATGCCCCTGCTTGGCCAGCAGATAGCCCGCGGTCAGACCCGCCGGTCCGCCGCCCAGCGCCAACACGGGGCGGGACGGCGTGATCTCCGGCGCGGGCGCGCCGGCGTTCTTGGGGGCCAGATCGGTGCTCACGACTTGCGGTACAGGATGGCGCTGTCGGGAACGCAGCAGTCACCACGATAGTTATGAGGAGCCCAGGCGACCTCCTTGAGCTGCCGATCGGCCGCCAGCAGGGCCCCCCATTGCGCCGCCCGTCGGCGCACGAGCCGAGTCCAGGGAGCCGTCCAGTTGCCTGCGCCCTCGGTCAGGGGCCGGACGTAGAGCAGTTGCTGCCCCGGCTTGAGGCTGGCCAGGAGCGGGCGCAGCGTGGTCGCCGGACTGGCCCGGCGCAGGCGGTTCAGCGCGTCGACCCAGTTCATGTAAGTGGGCTGGGAGACGGGGCCAAGGGTGCTGGCGTAGTGCAGGCCGGCCGGTAGGTAGTAGTACGACAGTGGCACCTGCTCGGGCTGGGCCACGACGACCAGGTCGCCACGTTGCAGGAGCGGTGTCAGCTCGCCCGATACGTCGCGCATGTCGCTCTTGAACGGATGCACATACGGCACCTCCTGGAGCACGAACACGATGCTGAGCAGGATTACGACGAAGCCGACGATCCCCGACCGGGCGCATCCCCAAGCTGCCAGCAGCAGCATCGGGGCCAGTACCGGGGCGAAGTACCGGGAGACGAACGCCGGGTTGAGCTGCGACGCCAGCCAGGCGACCGCAAGCGTGGCCACGGGGAGGACGATCAGCGTCCACAGGAGGGTGGCATCGGGGGTGCGGCGGTAACGGCGGGCCAGGAGCGGGGCCAGCCCCGCGATCACGCCCAGGCCGAGTACCGCCGTGACTCCCTCGCCGCCCAGGAGGTCGTTGGAAATCAGCACCGGGGCACCGAATCGGGGCGACGACGCCCACGGAGCGCCGGTGTGGGTCGACTGGTAGATGAAATTGGGCAGCCAGGGCAGGAACAGAATCCCCGCTCCGACGAAGGCCATGACCGCGTCGCGCAAGATGCCCCGCCGGTCCTCGCTGGCCAGCCAAATCGGGATCAGCGTCAGCACCGCGCCCGCGGCGAAGAACACTCCCCAGGCGTGCGTGTACAGCATCAACGCCTGCGCGATGGCGAACACGACCAGGTATCGGCGCCGCCGGTACACGAAGGCGTGGATGAAGGCGGTGCTCGCCACCAGCCCAAGCAGCCCCATGAGCTCGTACATCCGGGTTTCCTGGGCGTACCGGCTGAGGAAGGCGTTGAAGGCGAACAGAGTCGCGGCCATCAGGCCGCCACGGCGTCCGAACAGGCTCCATCCGGACCACATCCCGACGGGGATCGTGAGCAGGCCGAAAACGAGCGAGAGCGAGTGTGTGGCCGACTCGCCGGCGCCGAAGGCCTGAATCCAGAAATGGAGCAGGAAGTAGAACAGCGGCGGGGATCCGTCGTGACGCAACAGGCCGGGGATCGCGCCCAGCGGGTGGGAGGCGATCCCGGTGGTGATCGCCTCGTCCATCCAGAACTGGACGGAGATGTAGCGGGTGCGCATGTAGGCCGAGGCGGCCAGCAGGATCACCAGTACGCCGGCGGCGATCGCCCAGTTGGGAATGCGCTGGAGCCACCTCGGCTGGGGCACGTCGACCAGGCGCGGGAACCGCCGGGTGGGAGCGGGAGGAGCGGTGACGGCGGCCATCAGCTCCTGACCTTATGAGCACAGGTTGAAAGCACGGTGAAGGAGCGCGTGCGAGCCAGGAGGCCGTAGCGCGCCCCCGCATGTTCCCAGCCCGCGATCTGGCCGGGCGCCGGGAGCAGTGCAGACCCCGGGCGCGCCCGATCCTGGAGGATCACGTTCGGCCACGGCCGCCGCCCCGCCCCGCGGCTCGGCGGGGGGTTGACGCTGGCCTGGGGGAGCCCCAGCATCCAGGCCACCATCGGGACCTGGTAGCCCTCGGTCATCACGGTTCCGCAGCTGATCAGGGGCCGGGCTCCTCCCGATCTCATCACGGCTGCGGCCAGGTCAGACCGGAGGCCGGCCTGGTAGGTGAGGGCGCGGCGGACGGCCGGCAGGTTGATCACGTTGCGCCCGATCCAGGGCGGCGCGCCGACCAGCACTCCGACGGCCACGAGCACGCCGGCGCCCAGCGCGACCACGGGTCGAGTCAGGCTCGAGAGCGCCGGTCGCAGGCCGGCCAGCCGCCCAAGCACACGTCCGGTGGCGCCGGCCATCCATCCCCAGGCCACGCCGCCGGTGATGGCCACCAGCGCGGTGCCCAGCTCCAGGTAACGGCGGTTGCCGGCGAACCCGACCTGGGTCTCGGCTGCGATGCCCAGCCACCACAGGAATCCGGCCGCCCCGAGCGCCAGGAGCCAGAGCCGCGATCGGGTGGCCGCCGGGGTCCGCGATGCCCGCCACCACGAGCCGCGGGTGCGCCACAGGCCTCCTGCCGCGAGGGCCAGGGCCAGTATTGCGGGCAGCTTGACGCGGCGCATCAGCGTCGGCCAGGCCTCATGGTCGAAGACCGTGCACAGTGGGCAGCTGGCGAAGGCGGGGGTGCCCGGGTTCGGGTGGTGCGCGCGGGCGACGCCCCGGAAGAGCTGACCGGACCCCCACAGCTCGGGTCCGAACCAGAGCACCGGGGTGACCACGAGCAGGGCCAGGACCAGACGCCGCGAGCCCGGATCTCGCCACCACAGCCAGGCGCCGAACGGCACCCACACGAACCACAGCTCGGGTCGGTCCAGGCAGGCCAGGAACCCGGCCACGAAGGCCTGGCGAGGAGCGCCGTCCCAAAAGCGCTCGAGGGCGATCAGCATCAGCGCGATCGCCAGACCCTCCGAGTACCCGAGCGCGTTCTGAACGATGAAGCCACCCGAGTTGACCAGGCTGGCCGCGGCGACCAGGCCGGCGAGCACCGCCGGTCCGAGCCCGGCCCATCCATCCGCTCCGGTGCCGGCTCGCCCCGTCGACACGAGTCCGCGGGTGAGTCGGTGGGCCAGCCGGAACACCATCGCCACGGCCATCAGCGCCCCGGCCCGGGCCACGACCAGCCACAGATTGGGCTGGGAGGCGCCGAAGGGCGCGAACGCGGTGGTGAACAACACCGGCAGCGGCTTCCAGCTCGGCCCCGAGCTCGTGTGAAGGTCCAGATGGACGATCTCCTTGCCCCAGATCAGCCAGGCCCACGCGTCGTAGCTGGGAGTCGAAGGGAGCAGCAGGGAGAGCGCCGCCAGGGCCAGCGCCGCCGCGGCCAGCGCGAGGTAGAGCCGCTCGGCGCGCAGCGCCGCGGAGACGGCGACGCGGCTCGAGCGTCCCGCCGTCGGCACCGCGACGGCCACTAGCTCTTTGGCTCCTTGACCCCCACCGACAGGCAGTTCTCAATCGCCGTCAACTGCCAGTCGGGCGCCTGGTGCGGATACACGAGCGCCGCTCCGATGACCTCCGCCCCCTGAGCCGAGCGGACGCCCTGGAGCTGCAGTCCTTCGGCCAGGCCCGCCGTGGGCTGGAACTTGACCGTGGCCCCGGCCGGCAGCGGGCCGATTTGGAGGGTTGTCGGACCAACCTCCTGGACGGGCAGGTGGGCAGCCCGGAGGCAGGCGACGCGATTGGGGTCGTTGGTCAAGGGGCTGTCCACCTGGCCTCGGCCCCGCGCCGGCTTGACCGTCGTGGCGCAACCACCGAACAAGGTCACGGCGCCCAGGACGGCGACCAGCCGCTTCGCTTGGGGCATCGATTGAGAAGTTAGTGGATCATGCGTGCGTGACCGCTTTTGCCCTGGTTAACGGTCCGTTGCCCAAGGTGGGCGTGATCGTGCTCGCCGTGCTCGCGGCCGCGGTCCTGCTGGCTCGCACTGAACGAGCCCGTGCGCTGGCCATGATCGGCCTGCTCGCCCTGGCGCCGGTCTTGCTGCTGGCGGATGTGTGGAACTCGCCCAGACTTCACGCGCTTCACCACCACCCCCTGGAGGCGGCGCTCGCCGGGGTGGCGGGACTCGGGCTGGTGGTCGTCCTGGCCGCGGTGATCGCCCGACGGCGGTGGCTGCTTGCCCCACTGGTCGTCCTGGCCCTGCCCTTCCGGATTCCGATCACCCTCGGCGGGACCACTTCGAACCTGCTCGTGCCGCTCTACGTCGTCCTCGGTGCGGCCACGCTGGCCGACGTCGTCCCTGTGCTGATGGGGAGGCCAGGGCTGGGTGCCAGCAGTGGGCGGATCGCCAGGTCCGCGTCCCCCGCGGCCACGGCTGCCCTCTGGCTCGAGCGCCTGCTGGCGGCGTACGTCGTCCTGTACGCGGTGCAGGCGACCTACTCGCCGGACTTCCAGCTCGCCCTCCAGCAGGTGGTCTTCTTCTACGGCCCGTTCGCGCTCGCGTTCTGCCTGCTGAGCCGGGTGCAGTGGAGTCCGCAACTGCTGCGCACCTGCCTGATCGTGGTCACCGGGCTGGCGATCGCCTTCACGCTGGTGGCGTTCGTCGAGTACGCCACCAGGAGCGTGTTCCTCAACCCGAAGTTGATCGCCACCAACGCCGACCACACCTACTTTTCGGCCAACTCGGTCTTCTACGACTCGAACATCTTCGGCCGATTTCTGGCCCTGGTGATGGTGCTGCTCGCGGTCACGCTGCTCTACGACCGCGATCGGCGCGAGCAGATCGCCGCGACGCTCGTCCTCGCCTTGCTCTGGATCGGGCTCGTGGTCAGCCTATCCCGCTCGAGCTTGGGCGCGCTGCTGGCCGGACTCGTAGTCCTGGCGGCGGTGCGATGGAGGGTTTCCCGGGCCGCGGTGGTCGTGGTCGGGGTGGTGGCGGTTGGGGCGGTCGTCGTGGCCATCACGCCCAACACGTTCGGTCTAGAGCAGGGGTCAAACGGCGTCCTCAGCGGCCGGGGAAGCCTCGTCAGCGGCGGGATCCACATATTCGGCCAGCGCCCGGTGTGGGGCTACGGGTCGGGTGGCTTTTGCCCCCAGTACCTGCGTGAGTACCGCAACAGTCCGGGGCAGGTGTGCGATTCCCACACCCTGCCGGTCACGATCGCCGCCGAACAGGGGGTGATCGGCGAGGTGGTCTACCTGGGGCTGCTCGCGGCAGCGGCAGTGATGCTGCTCTACGGCGCCCGGGGGGATCCGGTCCGGGCCGCTGTCGCCGCAGCCTTCCTCGGGCTCGTCGTCCACACGTTGGTCTACGACGACTTCCTGAGCGATCCGGCTGCATGGGCCCTGCTCGGAATCGGGGCGGCGCTGGCCCGGGCGCCCGGCCGGGAGTCGCTGGCGCGACGATCGCCCTCGGCAGTGCCGGCGCCCGCGGGAGCTGCTACCTAGGGCCTGCGAGGCTGCCGCTGGCAGCGCTCGCAGATGCAATGGTGGCCGTGGACCGGCTGGACGGAGATGCCCATGGCGGCCTGGCGACGAGGCTCGGATGCCTGACCACCCGTGACGTTGACCGCGCGCCGGCGGCGCTGGACGGCCGAAACTGCGTTTCGCGAGAAGGAAGAGAAGGGCATCAGCTGCACCTCACCATAGGAACCCCATCGGCAGAATGCGTTACACCCTGAATCCGCCGGGCTCCTACCCGGGCGGTGTGGCCGGTATCTGCGGGAGAAATCTTCGACCTCGGGCTGACCAACCCTGCTTGCTCAGCCTTCATCGGCGCCCTTCTTACGGGTGGCCCGCTGCTCGCGTCGCCGCTCCTCACGAGCTCTGCGCTCAGCGTTCGAGCGCCGGGCGGCGGCGCCGCGCAATCCGACCCTGAACGGACCGGCGAAGGTCGAGAGCTGGCGCTCGGTCTCGGCCGCGCCACAGCGGGGGCACGCCGGGGCCTCGTCGACGGCCGTGTGGGCCTCAAAGGTATGCCCGCAGGCTCGGCACAGGAAGTCGTAAAGGGGCATCGCTCTGAGATCAAGTAAAGCGCCGCTCGCTAGCCTCCGCGCCTCATGTCTGTCACGGTCGTCGGATCGATCGCCTTTGATGCCGTCACCACGCCGCTGGGCAGCCGAGATCGGATGCTCGGTGGCTCGGCGGTCCATTTCTCGCTGGCCGCGTCGTTTTTCGACACCGTCCACGTCGTGGGCCCGGTGGGGGACGACTTCGGCCAAGAGGAATACGACGTCCTGCAGGCCCGCGGGGTGCGGACAGAGGACATCGAGCGCGTGCCCGGCGGTCAGACGTTCTTCTGGCGGGGCGAGTACGGCTGGGACCTGAACGAGCGCCAGACCCTGGACACCCAGCTCGGGGTGTTCGCGGAGTTCGTGCCCAAACTCTCTGCGCCGTCGGCCTCGGCGGATCTTCTATTTCTGGCCAACATCCAGCCCGACCTCCAGCGGGCCGTGCGCGAGCAGTGTCGGCGAGCCAGATTCGTCGCCCTGGACTCCATGAACTTCTGGATCGAGACCGCGCGCGAGTCGCTGATCGAGGCGATCGGCGTGGTGGACTGTCTGATGCTCAACGACTCCGAGCTGCGCGAGCTGACCGGCGAGCCCAACCTGGTCCGAGCGGCCCGGCGGGTCAGGGAATGGGGACCGCGCCTCGTCGTGTCCAAGCAGGGCCAGTATGGAGCCTCGATGATCAGCGAGGACGGCTTCTTCGCCCTCCCGGCGTTTCCATTGGCGACCGTGGTTGATCCGACCGGCGCCGGCGACTGCTTCGCTGGCGGGTTCATCGGCTATATCGCCGCCCACCCCGGCGCGGAGCTCGACCATGAACTGTTCGCTCGGGCGATGGCCTACGGAACAGCCATGGCCTCGTTCAACGTGGAGGAGTTCGGGGTCCAGCGGCTGACCCGGCTGACCGGGGATGAGATCGCCCAGCGGGTGGCGGAGCTCCGGCGGATCACTCAATTCACCGACCAACCTGTCGTGCTGCGGACGTAACGACGTGTTTGGGAGTGACACCG
Organism: uncultured Solirubrobacterales bacterium; assembly: GCA_963705785.1. GTDB lineage: Bacteria > Actinomycetota > Thermoleophilia > Solirubrobacterales > Solirubrobacteraceae > Palsa-465. The sequence goes on from CAVPKV010000021.1 coordinate 138,937, forward strand.
GCGAGCGATCCGGGTAGGATCGGGCCTGTCGTGACCTGGGGTTTCGTGTGGTTGATGCTGGCGCTCAAGATCCCCCTGATAGGGCTGATCGCCATCGTCTGGTGGGCGGTTAAGCAGAAGCCCGAAGACGACGCCTCCTCGGAGGACGACGGCGGCGTCAAACGTCACCATCCCCATTCGCCCCGGCCGTTCCCGCGCCGTCCGCGTCGCGGGCCCCATGGCGACCCGTCGCCGTTGCCGCCGGCCAGAGTCCGCTCGGTCAGGGCTCGCGCGCGGACATTAGGTCATTGACGCTGACCGGACCTCCGCACGCACTGGCAGACTTGACCCGGTGAGCGCGCAACCCGCGTCGGTTCTGTCCGACGGCACGATCCTAAAGCTGGTCGAGCAGGGGCGGATCGGGATCGACCCCTGGGACCCGGGCCTGGTTCAACCGGCCAGCGTGGACCTCCGGCTGGGGGACTCCTTCCGGGTGTTCCATAACCACCGGGCCTCAGCCATTGACCTGCGCCAGCCGCCGGACAACCTGACCGAGGAGGTCGTGGTCGCCCCCGAGGAGTCGTTCGTGATCCATCCCGGGGAGTTCTGCCTGGGCCGCACGCTCGAGTGGGTCGAGCTACCGGACGACATCGTGGCGCGAATTGAAGGCAAGGCGTTGGCAACCGACACCCCCGTACCGACACCGGACGGGTGGCGGACGATGGGTGACCTGGAGCCCGGGGATTGGGTGTTCGACCTCCAGGGTCACCCAACCCCGGTGCTGGCTGCGAGTGACACGCTGGTCGGGCGCCCGTGCCGGCTGGTCGAGTTCTCAGATGGGACCGCGATCGTCGCCGACGTCGACCACCAATGGCAGGTCTGGACCCGTCACGACCGCAACCGCCGTGGTCCGCCGCGGATCGTGACCACCGGCGAGATTCAGCGCACGCTCAAGTACTCCGCGAGGGAGTACAACCACCACGTCGCTCAGCCGCTGCCGGTCGAATATCCGTGGCGGCCGCTTCCGATCGACCCGTATGTCCTCGGCGCCTGGCTCGGTGACGGGACGAGCACCAAGGCCGAGATCACCTCAACCGACGAGCGGATACTCAATGAGCTCGTGCTGGCCGGTGAGACCGTCAGCCGAGCATCTGGCCCCCTTCATTATCGCGTCGGCGGAACGGGCCATACGCGCGACCGGCAAACCGGACAGTACGTCGCCAACGATTCACTCAACAGCCGTCTGCGCGCCCTCGGCCTGTTCCAGAACAAGCACATACCGCGCGAATACCTCCAGGCCAGCGTCGAACAGCGACGGGCTCTGCTGGAGGGGATCATGGATACCGACGGATATGTGGACAAGTTCAGCCGCTGCGACGTGACAACCATCAGCCCGCGTCTGGCCCGGGGCTACCACGAGCTCATCGCCAGCCTCGGGTACAAGCCGGTGATGGCCGAGAAACTCGCCAAGCTGTACGACAAGGTGTGCGGCCTTCGTTACGAGGTCCAGTTCACCCCGCACGAGCCCGTCTTTCGCCTACCGCGCAAGCTGGCCCGCCAGCGGCTGCTCGAGCGTTTCCACATGGGGCGGGCGATCACCTCGGTGCGGGAGTGCGAGAGCATGCCCGTGCGCTGCATAGAGGTGGGAGCCCCGGATGGCGTCTTCCTGGTCAGCCGCTCATTCATCCCGACCCACAACAGCAGTTTGGGCCGCCTCGGCCTGATCGTCCACGCCACGGCGGGGTTTTGCGACCCCGGCTGGAAGGGGACTCTGACGCTGGAGCTAAACAACCTGATCCGGGTGCCGATCAAGCTCTATCCAGGGCTGCTGATCGCCCAGTTGTCGTTCATGGCGCTGGACCGGCCCGCGCTGCGGCCCTACGGCAGCCCCGAACTGGGCAGCCACTACCAGGGCCAGCGGGCCGCCACGGAGAGTCGCTACCAGGGGGCACCGAGTGACAGGCCGGCCGACGCGCCTGCCGCCGGCCATTCGCTAGGCTCGCGGCCGTGAGCGCCCTCCTGCTGGCCGTGGCCGAACCGTCCAAGCTCGCGTTCTATGTCTGCGGCGGGCTATTCGTCGGGTGGGCCGCGGTCCTGGCCGCCGTCGGGCTCACCGTCCCCGAGTTCCCATATGGCAAGCTCGGGCAGCGCACGGTCATGCTGGTCAGCCTGGTGCTGGCGGCAGCGGCGATCGGCACCGCGATCGCCACCAGCAAGTAGCGCGGAGCCCCCGCCGAGTACTGCGGTTCCCTCTCAAACGGCAGGGGTATCGTTTCAGTTGATCCCGTCAGCGAGACGATCCGGCAAGCGCCAGAGGAGTGCGATGACCACTGAGACCCAGCAACACGATGGCTCCGGCGTAGCGACTTCGACGGACAGCCTGACCATTGTCGACAACCGGACCGGCAAGCAGTACGAGGTGCCGATCGAGGACGGAGCGATCAGGGCCACCGAGCTGCGCAAGATCAAGACCCACGAGGACGACTTCGGTCTACTCAGCTACGACCCGGCCTATATGGCCACCGCGTCGTGCCGGTCGGCGATCACGTTCATCGATGGCGACAAGGGGATCCTGGAGTACCGGGGTTACCCGATCGAGCAGCTGGCCGAGAAGTCGACCTTCCTGGAGGTGGCCTTCCTGCTCGTCCACGGCCACCTACCCACCCAGCCCGAGCTCGACCAGTGGACCCACGAGGTCACGATCCACACGTTCGTGCACGAGAACGTCAAGGAGTTCATGCAGGGGTTCCGGTACGACGCCCATCCGATGGGGATGCTGCTGGCCTCAGTCGGCGCGCTGTCGACCTTCTATCCGGAGGCCAACGCGATCAAGGACGAGGCGGTCCGCTACCTCCAGGTCATCCGGCTGATCGCCAAGATGCCCACGCTGGCGGCGTTCTCGTTCCGCCACAACCAGGGCAAGCCGTACGTGTACCCAGACAACGACCTCAGCTACCCGGGCAACTTTCTGGGATGTCTACAAGATGACCGAGCTCAAGTACGAGCCCGATCCGCGGCTCGAGCGTGCGCTCGACGTCCTGTTCATCCTCCACGCCGACCACGAGCAGAACTGCACCACCGCGCGATCGGGTCTGCCGGGCGACCATGGCTTCTCGATGCGTTGGCACTCTTGAGGAGTTCGTGGACGATGCCGGACATCGATGCTGGCCTGCTGGAGCGGGGTGGCCTGCGACTTTCCGTCGACGGGCAGCGCGCGACCATCACGCTTGATCGGCCCGACGTGCTCAACGCGCAGAAGCCGAGCATGTGGGAGGCCCTGCAGCAGATCGGGGAGCGGCTGGACCCGGACGTCCGCGTTGTGGTCGTCCGGGGTTCCGGTCGAGCGTTCTCCGCCGGCCTGGACACCGGGTTCTTCGCCGTGTACCTGCGCTGAGTGGCTACGCCCTCAGCGGCGCGCAGGTCAAAGTGACTGCAGCAGCCTGGGGGCCACCTGCTTCTTTCGGCTCATCACGTCCGGCAGGTGGATGACGCTGTCGTCCGCGTCCTTGCCGAAGGCCCGAGCCACGGAAGTCACGTCGCCGGCCACCAGCAGCTGGGTGTCCTTGTCCAGCACGTCGGTCACCATCAGCGCGTACACGTGCAGGTCCTCACGGCGGCGCTCCTCCTCCATCGCCTCCAGAAGCTCGCCCTTTCGCTCCATCAAGCTATCGCCCCCACCACCTCAACCTGAAGCGATGCGCTGGATTCCGAACGATAGGCTGATCAACACGCAAGAGAGGGCAGCACTGCATTCAAGGCTAGTGTACGACTATGACAGTTCAATGAATGGAATTGTCAATGAATGGAATTGCCGGGCTGTGTTCCATGCCGATCATCGGCGCGTTGACCGGCCGAATTTCCAGCGGCGGCCGCGACGTCATAAAATTGAAACACAGGCTTGTGTAGCTTATGGGGGTTGGAGTTCTCCAAACGAGGCCCTGTCGCGGAGGAGGGACGGCGCCGAGTTCCAATACTCGGTCAGCCAGGCCGCTGCTACGAGCTTCCCGGCTTCCAGCACGGCGCCCATAGTAATGATGGGCCAGAAGGCGCCGGCAAAGATTGCGGTGAGGCCGTCAATCGAAAAGGCCGCCGATACGCAAGCAAGCGCGAGCGCCACGATGAATGCGGCGAGCTTGACCGGCGTGATGGATCGCCGTGTGATTGCCGTCTGTGACATGGCTGTGACGCTGACGGTCCCGGCGACAGTCGGCATAACATCGGTAATGGTGGCTGTTACAGCTTTGACGAGCGTTATCGCTTCGTCGTTACGGCGGATCAGTCGGCTTTTTCCCACGCCTTCAGCCGCCGACCAGTCCGCATCCTGTTCCAGCCCCATCGGCGCCCGAGCTCGGCCGCGTTGGCGGTCACGCGTCCATCAGGCTGAGAGCGCAGCCAGGCGAGAGCGTCCATTTCGTCGAAGGGCTGGGGCGGAACGGCTTCGGTCATCACGAGAAGCTGCCTCGAAAGGTCTTCGGTTGGCTGGTCTGGCGATGAGGCTAGCCAGCGGCCGCGGAATTGAATGCTATTGCGACCGAGACCTCGGCGGCTGAACTGCCGCTGGCGCTCAATCCGCGGTATTGTTCGTGAACGATCCCGAGCCGACCAATGCGAGCGAGCGACGACGGCGATGCACCGGCGCTCAGTGCCGTGTCTTCACGGCTTC